>DASXVQ010000058.1:0-123768 GCA_036504155.1 Myxococcales bacterium | reverse complement strand
GATGGTCACCTGGCCCAGGCGGAGGTGGTGGAAGAGGGTGCCCGCCCGGCCGGCGTCGGTGATGGAGACGTCGAAAGGGATGACCGTGTCCGAACCCTGCACGCGCCACGGGGCCTGGCCGACCACGTCCTCGCTGGAGGAGTCGGCCACCGGCTGCTGCAGCGACCCGACCGGCGACGCGGCGGGCTCCTCCGCGCTCATCTCCTGGCACGAGGCGAGCGCCAGGCAAGCGAGGAGGGCGACACGGGACCGGCGGGCCATGGAAGCTCCGAGATGACGGGCGGGATGTGCCCTCAGCCTACCGCGCGCCCCGCCGGAGGCTGAAGCCGGCTGAGGCCTCGTGCGCCGCCTGGAAAGGCCCTTCGGGGCTCGCGACCCGAGTCGCGCTCACTCGTCGACGCGGAACACCCGCAGCGGCCCCGCCCCGTCGCCGGCCAGGACGTACAGGTACCCGCGCCCGCCGTAGGAGAGAGAGACCGCGCCGTAGATCTTCCGGGCGCCGGAGTCGCCCAGCCCGAGCCCGCCGAACGGCTGGCAGGTGGCGGGGTGGTTCTGCGCGGCGCAGCCGGCGGCGCCCTCGAAGTCGGAGGCGAGCCTGGGCACTGCGGCGCCGGTGCGGAACAGCGCGACGCCGTCCGCGTTGTCGAAGCCGACGTAGAGGTGGGTGGGGGTGGCCACGAGCAGCGTCGCCGCGGCGTTCTTCGGGTTGTTGAACTGGCTCAGGCGCTGGTCGCCGGTCGTGTTCGAGGCCGCCTGGCTCCAGTCCTTCTTCGGGTCGCAGGCCATCCCGTCGGCCTTGAGGCTCGGGTTGCAGCTCCACAGCTGCGGCCCGGTGGTGGTGTTGCGCAGCGCGTAGAGCCGGCCCTGCCAGATCGCCGCCTGCGGGGTCGCCTTGTCCGCCGGCTCGATCCCCGAGGTCTTGGCGGTGGAGAGCGATTTCTTGCGCGTCCAGTCCAAGGTGGTGGGCGTGCAGCCGGTCCAGTCGTTCGCCGCCACGCCCGCCGGGCGTGGCGTCGCGGTGGTCGACCGCGCGCAGCCGCCGTTGTTGAACAGGTACAGGCGGTCGTTGAAGTCGGCCATCGAGTCGATCAGTTGCACGGGCGCCGCGTTCCCGGAGTGGGCGCCGATGTCGGGCAGCACGCCGGCGTCGAGGTGGAGGACGTCGGTGTCGAGCACGGCGTCCAGCCCCGGCTCCGCCGGCGTCTTGAGCAGCGCGACGAGATAGGGCCGGTCGACGCTGGTGTCGGGCAGGCCGAGGTAGAGGCGGTCCTTGAAGGCGTGGACCGCGGAGACGCTGAAGGTCTGGTTCTCCAGCGCCGGCGTCAGGTCGACGTAGGGGAAGGACAGCGCCGGCCCGGGGTCGTTCGAGAGGTAGACGTGGTGCAACCGGTCGGCGCCGGAGGCGGCGCCGGCGCCGAAGAGCCACTCGTCGCCGAACAGGGGCACCGAGGCGAGGAAGGCGCGACCGTTCTCGTTGTCCGGGCCGCAGGCGCCGGTGTTGCGCGCGCAGCCCGGGGCGCCGAAGCCGGGGTAGGGCGCGCTCGAGGAGTTGGTGGAGAGGCTGGGCGCGGCGGCGTCGCGCTGGAGGGCGAAGGTGACGCTCTCGGGGGCGCTGCCGTCGGCCTGGAAGCGCACCGCGCCCGAGCCGTCCTGGCGCGGGCCGACGTAGACCTCGCCGCGGTAGCCGAAGAGGAACGAGGAGCTGGTGCCGTCGCCGAAGGGATCGGCCAACAGGCGCTGCGCCTCGGCGAGCTCGAGGGAGGCGTGGGCCGGCGGGGCGGAGACGGCCTGGCCGCTGGGCTGCTCGGTGCCCGAAGCCCCCGCCTCGAGGTCGACCAGGCCGGCGGCGCCGGTGGAGAAGGTCCAGGTGAAGTCGGCGCTCTTGCCCGCGGCGATGTCCGCCTGGGCCGGGGTGGGGCCCGCCGTCGCCGTCGCGCCGCCGGTGCCGGCCACGGTGATCGAGGTGGGGGTGACGGCGGTGGCGTCGGCGGCCCCGGTGTTGGCCACCTTCAGGGTCAGCGTGAAGGCCGAGTTCGGTCCGACGAGCGAGGGCGCCATCAGCTCCGCGCTGAGCGAGGCGTGCACTCCCACCGCGACGCTGGCGCCGACCGGGTCGAGCGTCACGGGCTTCAGGTCGAGCGCGTCGATGCCCTGGGCGCCGACGGAGAGCGTCAGCGAGCCCTCGGAGGTCGGCTGGATCGTCCACTTCAGGTTCGCCGAGCCGCCCGCGGCCACGTCGACGGTCGCCGGCGTCGGGCCGGAGGCGACGGTGGCGGACGCCGTCCCGCCGAAGGTGAGCGAGCCCGGAGCGACGCCCCGGGCCGGGGTGTCGCCCGAGTTGGTGAGGTCGAGCTGCACGTCGAACGCGGCGCCCGAGGCCACGAAGTTGGGCGCGACGAGGACGCCGGAGAGCTGGGCGCGCTTGCCGACGGCGATGGGGCCGGCGGACACCAGGCCGGAGGCGACCGTGGCCCCGGAGACGGCGTCGAGCCCGGCGGCGCTGGCCTCGAAGCTCACCATCCCGGCCGCCGTCGCGCGCCAGGTCCACTCGAACACCTGGGTATTGCTCGGGGCGAGGTCCGCGGTCGCGGGCGTGGGCCCGGACTGCAGCGCCGCCGAGCCGGTCCCGCCGAGGGAGAGCGACGGGGCGACGGCGTTGGCGGCGGCCGAGCCCGAGTTGCGCACGGTCAGCCGCACCGCGAGGTCCTGGCCGATGTTGAGCGCGGAGGGCGAGGCGTCGAGCGAGACCTCCAGCCGGGTCGGCGAGATGGTGATGGGCCCCGCGGCGACGGGCGGGAGGTCCACCGCCGAGAGCGGGTTGTTGGCGTCGGAGCCCCTGGCGCCCACCAGGAAGGAGAGCGAGCCCGCGCCGGTGGCGGTGAAGGTCCAGGTGAAGTCGCGGCTCTCGCCCGCGGGCACGTCCTGCGGCGTGGGCGGAGCGCCGTCCGGGGCCACGGTGCCCGTTCCCGAGAAGGTGACGGCCGACGGGGCGACCGACGACGCGTCGACTTCGCCCGAGTTGGTCACCGTCAGCGTCAGCGTGACGGGTTGGCCGATGGTCGGGCTCGAAGGCAGCACGGTCGCCGTGCCGGAGAGCCTTGGCGGCGTCTGGACGAGCACCGTGGCGATCACCGGGTTCAGGTACACCGGGCTCTGGGAGCCGTCGTGACCCGAGGCCCGGAAGATGATCGAGACCTGGCCGGGCTGCTGGGCGACGAGCGAGAAGGAGAACGCGGTGGAGCCCTTGGCGGCGATGTCCTGCGCGGCCGGGGGGCTGGTCACCGTGGCTGCTCCCGCCGGCTGGATCTCCACCGAGGCCGAGACTCCGAGCGCGGGCGAAGCGGTCGGGTTGGAGACGCCGAGCACGCCGATGAAGGTCTGGCCGACCGAGACCTTGTCCGGCGCCGCGCTGGCCGTGCCCGCCAGGCTCGCCGACCCGCGGATGGCCATCGAGGCCCTGGCGGTGGCCAGCGTCGCGCCGCCCTGGCCGAGCACCGGCACCTCGAGCTCGACCGCGCCGAAGGCCGAGCCGGTGGCGGTCCAGGTGAACTCGGTGGAGGCGCCGCCGGCGAGGTCGACCGCCGCGTGCGTCGGCGGCTGCAGGTTGATGGCGCCTGCGCCGGTCGCGGTGAGAGAGCCGGGGACGACCGCCGTCGCGGCGGTCCCGGGATTCTCGACCTTGAGGACGATGGCGAACTTCTGGTTCACGCCGGCCTCGGCCGGGACGGTGAGGGTGGCCTTCAGGTCCGGCAGCTTGGGCGGGGTGACGACGAAGGCCTTGGACAGCGAGGCCTTGCCGTAGGGCCCCTCGACCGTCAGGTCGTAGGTGCCCTCGGCGAGCGTCGCGGGGACGGTGGCGGTCAGGTTCTGCGGGTCGATCCACTTCACGTCTATGAGCGAGGTGCTGCCGAGGGCCGCGGTGAAGGTCGCGTGCAGCCGCGTCGGGCCGTTCTCCAGGTCCACCTCGGGCCGCACGTAGAAGCGATCGCCGGAGAGTGTCACCGCGACGGACTGGCCTCGCTCGACGGCGGCGGGGGTCACCGCCGCGAGGGTGGGAGCGGGCAGGGGCGTCGAGCTGCGGCAGGCCGCGGCGAGGAGGCCGACGAAGGCGATCGCGGCGATCCGCTCAGAACGCGTCATAGCGGTATCCGATGTCCATGAGGATCGTCCCCAGCTGGCCGCGCAGGCTCGGCGTGCCCAGGTGCCCGTTGCGCAAGTAGCGCAGCTCCAGGAACGCCCCGCCGCGCCACAGCACCCGCTCGATGCCCACCGTGCCCTCGTAGCAGAACGCGCTGCCGGTCTCCGACTGCGCCGGCTGGTCCCCGGCCTGCAGCGTCGACCACACCTGCGAGAAGCCCACGCCCACCCCGAGGTTGAAGATCCACCGGCCGCCCTTGCCGAAGGCGCGGCGGTAGGCCACCGAGACGATCGGCGAGAAGAAGTCGTGGTGGCCGTTGACCTTCAGGCCGTCGTCCAGCGCCACCTGCGTGGAGTACTGCACCCAGCTGGCCTCGATCAGCGCCGCGAAGACCTCGCCGCGGATGGTGAAGTGGAAGCCGCCCTCGGCCGCCAGCCACGCGCCCGCCAGCGTCCCGTTGCCGATGAAGCCCAGCTTGAGCGCGGCCTCGAGGCCCTGCGTCCGGGGCACCAGCGACACCGTGCCCTTCTCCACCAGGTTGCCCAGCGAGACCGTCACCGTGTCGTCCGCCGCCTCGGTGCGCCGCGGCGTCTCGTAGCGCAGGGTCCACTCGCCCTCGGCCACGGGCTCGAGCTTCGCCTCGCCGAGCAGGGCACGCGCCTGCGGCACGCCGGCGGCGTTGCCGAAGCGGTCCTGCGCCTTCACCTTGATCTCCACCTTGCTGTAGCCGTCGGCGTCCGCCTGCGCGGCCCTGGGCTCGAGCGAGAGCAGCGCCTCGCCGGGCAGGAGCGGCACCGCCGCCGAGGCCAGCGCCTGGCCGTCCTCTCCGGCCACGGTCACCTCCAGCGAGGTCTTGCCGCCGAAGGCCTCGGGGACCGCGATGCGCGACTCGAACGTGCCCGAGGACACCTCGCGCGGCGGCTCGGCGGTGCCCAGGCTCGCGGTGAGCGTGAAGCGCGGGCTCGCCGGGTTGCCCTGCGCGTCCACCGCCACCACCTTCGCCCTCAGCTCGGTCTCGCCGGCGAGGACGCGCTCGCGGTCGAAGGTCAGCGTCAGCTTGGTCGCGTGGCCCGAGGCCCGCGTCACCGAGATCGCCCGCGCCAGCTCCGGCTCGGCCTTGAGCCGCACCGTCAGCTGCGTCGTCTCGCGCGGCCCGGGCGGCAGCGTCCAGGTCACCGGCAGCACGCCCGGCCCGGCCGCCGCCCCCGCGACGGCCTCGCCGCGGCTCGCCGTCAGCTCCACCTGGGCGCCGTCGCGCGGGGCGCCCTCCGGCGTCACCGCCCAGACGAAGCCCTGCAGCGTCGCCGCCTGGTCGGCGTCGGCGCTGGAGCGCTCGAGCGCGACGTGGAAGTGCACGGTCTGCGGCAGGCCCAGGTCGATGGCCTGGGCGCCGTTGAAGGCCTTCTCCACTCCGGGCGGGACGATCACCGGCACCGAGGCCACGCCCTTCTCGTCGGCGGTCGCCGGCCCGAACGTCCGGTCGCCGATGCGCACCGCGTCGATGCGCGCCCGGGGCTTGGTCTTGATGACCGCCTCGCCCTGGCCGAACAGCGGGATGGCGACGTGCGCCTGACGGCCGCGCCCGAACAGCGCGGCGACGATGGCCACCTGCGGATAGCGCTTGGCGGGCGGGGTGTAGCGGGTCTTCCAGCGGCCCGGCCCCAGCCGGGTCGCGGGCTCCAGCGTGCCCACGCTGGCGGAGAGCCGCGGCTCGGGCAGGTCGGCCTCGCCCTCCAGGGCGATCTCGCAGGTCGCCCCGGTGCCCAGGACGAGCGTCGCCGGAGTCGCGGTCATGCGCGGAGCAGCGGCCCCGGCCGCGGTGGCGCTCGCGGTCAGGGCGGCGGAGAGCAGCGCGAGGAGCGCCGCGAGACGGGCCGCTCGAACGCGGCGGCGGCTACGTGCCAGACCTACTCCCATTGGATCTTCATCTTCTCGATGGGCTGGGACCCGGCGTCCCCCCGGCGTGTCGGTGCGCAGGCGATCTTCTCCTCGCGCGTGTTGCCCAGGAGGTCGCGCATGACCACCAGCACCTCGCGGCGGCCCCGCTGGGCCTCCAGCGCGGCGCGGAAGTGGCCGCTGGGGTCCACCGCGGCGGGCGCGCCGTCGACCTGGACGTCCGCGCCGGGCGAGGCGTCGCCCTCGACGATCGAGCAGGGGTCGGCCTTGGCCACCGTCGCCGCGGCGGCGACCTTGAGCAGCACCGCGGCGGGGATGGGCGAGGCAGGCGAGGGCGCGTGGTCCGCGGCGGCCACGGACAGCTGGCCGGCGCCCACCGCCACCTCCGCGCCCGCGGCCTTGAGGTTCACGGTGCCGACCTCGGTGGCCACGGCGAAGGTGGAGTCGGTGGCGCGCACGCTGAAGCTGGCTTCCCGGGCCTCGGCCACCGCCTCGCCGCCCTCGCCCTCGATGCGCAGCACCCGCGCCCCGTCGGACTGGTAGGCGGCGGCGACGCGGCCGCGCTTGATCTTGAAGCGGTGCACCGCCGCGGTCAGCTCGGCGACCTTGACCTGCGTGTCCTCGCTCACGGTCAGGCGGGAGGCGTCGCCGATCTCCAGGTCGGCGCGGGCGGAGGGCGCGGTGCGCAGCGAGTCCTCGGCCTTGACGGTGTCGCCCACCTTCACCGGGTTCCAGTCGGTGCCGCGCAGGCGCTCGACCTTGCCGACCACGGTGGCGACGACGGCCTCGCGCTCGGCGGGCGGGGCGGGCGTGGCGGCGTCGGGCGGCGCGGCGACGGCCAGGGCGGGCGCGGCGTCGGCCGCGGCAGGCTGGGCGGCCCCGGCGGGCCCGCGCGGACACAGGAGGACCGTGGCCAGGCCCACCAGGACCAGGCCCGCTGCTGCCGCGCCGGCGAGGATCACCCGCCGCCTGTCGCCGCCTGCCGCCATCGGGTCTCGCTACCTCCCCAGCCCCGCGCCGGGCGGCGGCTGCGGCAGGCTGAGGACGAACTCGGTCTTGGACCACGGCAGCCGCTGCGGGTCCTTCTCGTCGGCCAGCTCGATGCGTCCGCCGAACGCGCCCATCATGCGCCGCGCGATGGCCAGGCCCAGGCCGCTGCCGGTCTTCTTGGTGGTGAAGCGCGGCTCGAAGATCCTGTCGCGCATGTCCTTGGGGATGCCCGGGCCCTCGTCGGCGACGCGCACCGTCACGCCGCCCAGGCGCCCGGGGATGGCGCCCACCGCCAGCCGCCCGGTGCTGCCCTCCATCGCGTCGAGCGCGTTGGCGATGACGTTGGCCAGGGCGTGCATCAGCGCGTTGGGCGTGCCCCAGGCCGGCGGCAGGCCGTCGGGGGCGTGCAGGGCGAAGCGCGGGCCCAGCTTGCGGATGCGGAAGGTCTGCAGCATCACCGCGCGCTCCACCACCGGCTTGATGGGGAAGGCCTGCGGCGGGTTGCGCTCGGGGTGCAGGAAGTCCTGGTAGGCGCGGAAGATCTCCTCCATCCGGTCCACCTGGGCGGTGATGAGGGCCCAGTCGTCGAGGCGGGTCACCTGCGGGCCCAACCGACGCGCCACCAACTCGAGGCCCGCGCGGATGCCGGTGAGCGGCTGGCGCATCTCGTGGATGAGCGAGGGCGCGAGCAGGCTCGCCTCCTCGGCCAGGCCGGCCATGGTGTCGAAGCGCTTCGTCATAAGGGACCTCGGGGACCTCTGCGTCCTTCTTCGTAGTGGCCGGCGGCTGCGCCGGCTTCCTGCTTTCGAACCAAAAGTCAGTAAATAGAGGCCTGAGCCGGGGCGGCAGGCAAGAGGACCGTGAAGGTGGTGCCTTTTCCGGTTGGGCTCTCCACGGCGATCTTGCCGTGGTGGGCCTCGGTGATGGCGTGGCAGACGGAGAGTCCCACGCTCAGGCGGGTCGCGTTCTCCTGGGTCGAGAAGAACGGGTCGAAGACGCGCTCCAGCTGGTCGGGCGGGATGTTCTTGCCGGTGTCGGCGACGGTGAGCTTGACCGCCTCGCCGTCGACCGCGCGCAGGCCCACCTTGAGCGCGCCGCCGTCGGGCATGGAGCCCAGCGCGTTCTGGACGAGGTGGGTGACCAGCTGCTGGATCTGCAGCGGGTCGCCCAGCAGGTCGGGCAGCCCGTTGGCCAGCTCGCTCTCGAGCGTCACCTTGCCGGCGCGCAGCTGGTCGGCGCAGCTGTCGAGGGCGGCCGAGACCGCGCTGCCCGGCGGGAAGCGCTTGCCCTTGCCGGCCTGGGCGTGCTCGGAGGCGGCCACCAGCCGCAGGTCGTTGACGATCTTCGAGACGCGCTTGGTCTGGTCCAGCGCGATCTTGATCGACTCGGCCTGGGAGCTGTCCGGGGGCAGCTCGCGCTTGAGCAGGGTGAGCAGCCCGAGGATGGAGGTGAGCGGGTTGTTCAGCTCGTGGGCCACGCCGGCGCCCAGCGAGCCCAGCGCCGCCAGCCGCCGCGTCCGCAGGATCTGGTCCTGGGCGTCCTTCAGCTCGGCGGTGCGCTGGTCCACCCGCTGCTGCAGCTCCTCGTTCCAGCCGCGGATCTCCACGTCGCGCCGCTGGATCTCCTCGATCATGTGGTTGAAGGCCTTGGCGAAGGCGCCCAGCTCGTCGTTGCCCTCGACGCCCTTGGCCGGCGCGTAGGTGCCCGCGGTCGCCGCCTGCGCCACCAGCGAGAGCGCCTTGACCGGCCGGGTCAGCGAGGCGGCGAGGAAGGTTCCCAGTGCCAGCGTGAGCAGCACCGCCAGCGCGCCCCAGAGCAGCGTCAGGTTGAGCACGCGGTTGGCGGCGGCGAAGGCGCTGGCGCCGCGCTCGGCGACGACGATGCCCCAGCCCAGCCGCTGCACCGGCTCGAACGCGGCCAGCCACTCGCCGTCGTCGCGGCGGACCAGCTCCACCTGGCTCGCCGAGGCCGCGAGCCCGCTCTTGACCAGCGCGGACTCCGTCTCCGAGAGCGCGGCCTGCTCCCCGCCGCCGTGCGCGAGCAGGCTGCCGGAGGCATCGACCAGGAAGGCGGTGGTTCCGGCGGCGGACAGCTCCGAGAAGCGGGCCTGCATCTCCGAGAGCGAGACCTCGGCGGCGAGGATCTGCGCGGCTGACGACGGCACCCGCACCGCCACCACCACCCGCGGCCCTCGGCCCGGGGAGCGGTAGGGCGGCCCGACCGCGGCGCCGCTCTTGAGCGCGGCGGCCAGCGGCACGTGCGAGGCGAAGAGCGCCAGCTCCGCGTCTCCCACCGACTCGTGGCCGGCCAGCTCGGGGTGCGCGCCCGGATTCTCCTCGTGGACCGGCGGCACCACCGCCTGGCCCTTCTCGTCGAGCAGCGCCAGGGCGTTGACGAACGGCAGCTGCCGGTAGGGGATGGCCAGCACCTGCGAGAGCTCCTCGCGCGGGAGCTGGTCGAACGGCAGGTAGCTCACCGAGAGCTTGAGGTTGGCCACCGCGTCGCTGACCAGCCGCTCGCAGCGGCGCGCCACCTCGCGGGCGCTCTGGGCCTGCAGCCGTCCCACCGTCTCGCCCAGCTCGCGCCGGCCGGTGGAGTAGGAGAGCACGCCCAGCAGCAGCAGCGGCACGATGCCCGCCACCGCCATGGCCGCCCAGATCTTGGTCCGAAAACTCATCGGCCCGTCAGTCTAGCGGGCATCTTCCGCGGTCGCGAAGTGGCGACCTATATAAGGATGCGGGCCCGTTTTGGAAAACCGAGACATATCAACGGGTTGCCCGAAGCGGCCGAAACAATCACCAGCAATAACAAGGGGTTGGCCCACTGGGTTCGGGGCCGCTTCCGAGTGGAGCCGCGGGGCCACTCCAGGCGTCTGGCAATCGGGCGCGGCACAGCGGTGTCGGGATGCGGCACGCCGAACTTTCGTCCCGGGCATTCGAACGGCGCTAGCATCTGGCGCTCCGCTCGGCCGGTCGTCTTGGAGGCAGTCATGTTGAGGCACTTCGGAGCGCTCCTGCTCGCGGGCGCGCTCCTCTTCCCCACCTCGGGCTGCAACTGCGGTGGGGACCCCGCAGCTGGAAACCCCGACTCGGCTGCGCCTGGAGGAGAAGACGCGTCGGAGACCGGGCTCGATGCCTCGAAGACCAAGGCGGACACGGGCTATGTGCAGCACCCGGACGCCTCCGTCGTCGTCGGCGTCGACACCGGGCTCACGCCGGGGCTCGATGCCTCCACGCAGCCCGGCCCGGACGGCTCGACGCAGCCGGGGCTCGACGCCTCCACGCAGCCGGGCCCGGACGCTTCCGCGCAGCCGGGCTTCGATGCCTCTACCCTGCCCGGCCTCGATGCCGCGACGCAGCCCGGCCCCGATGCCTCCATCGTGCTCGACTACGACGCGGGCAGCCTTGGCACGATCATCGTGGACCTGCGCGCCGACGTGAACCGCAACGGCACCGTCGACCTCACCGATCCCACCGAGGACCTCGACGAGGACACCTGGGACTCGACGCACGGCGCGATCTTCCTGGCCAACATCGACGATGACCTGAAGGCCTGCACGTGGAGCAGCTCCACGACCGACACGACGCTCGCCGCCTGCAACGACGCCGCCGACACCAAGATCAACGGCGCCGACGACCTGCTCGACCTGGCGCGCCTGAAGACGGTGCCCTGGCCGGGCGCGCCCGGCGACGCGGTGGGCAACCTCGCCGTGACCAACGCGGCCAACGTCCGCCTCTTCATCGATCAGGGCGCCGGCACCTGGACCGTGTTCACGCCGGGGACCTCGACCCTGAGCGCCACCCAGATCCGCGCGGGCGTCGAGTTCGGCATCGAGGCCAAGGACATCGTGCGCAACTCGACGGTTTGGGACGGCTACTGCGACGTGACTCTCACCGTCACCGGCACGGGCATGGCCTCCACCAACGACAAGGTCCGCCTGCGGGTCGCGCCGATCATCACCCGCCACCACCTCGCCCCGCCGCTGCGCCTGTACGCCACACCCATCAACGATCCCAGTTCGCCGCCCTTCATCGCCGACCTGAAGTCCGCGATGACCGCCTCGGGCATCACCAACCCGCTCTTCAACATCACCGCCGACGACCAGTGGACGCAGGACTACTTCGAGACCGCGTACATGTCGATGCCGTCCGTCGGCGGCCAGCACGTCATCGACGTCAACGTCCGCTCGGCCAACAAGAGCCGCGACGGGCAGTACGCCCTGCGCAGCGGAGGCCGGGCGGTGTTCACCCAGCTGCGCGGCAAGGACGTCGCCGGCATCATGCAGTACTCCAACCACGCCGACTCCATGGACACGCTCGACTCCTTCGGGAACCTCGAGACCGTGCCGCCGTACTCCTGGAACGGCCGCAGCTACCCGCTGGGCCGCACCTACCGCGGCAGCGTCCCGACCTGGCACCCGGACTCCAGCGTGACGACGATGTTCGAGTCGCAGCAGGTCCAGCCCCCGCTCTACGTCGACACCTCGTTCCTCCTGGTGGGCCACGTGGACGAGACGGTCACCTTCCTCAAGGCCAACAACAGCCGCGGCTGGACCATCGCCATCGCCGACCCGACGCTCGCCAAGACGATGCTCGAAGCGGAGGAGACCGCGGGCCACGGCAGCGCCGTCCTCTTCGCGGGCATGTACTGGCCGGACAACTGGGGCTACACGCCGGCGGACATCACCATCACCGACCTGCTCAACGACACCGCGGTCATGAGCGCCAGCGCCACCGCGGCGGCGGGCATCGCCGACCAGGTGGCCAAGCTCAAGATGGAGACCGGCATCACCGACGCCGAGATCCTCCACTTCCCCATCCTGTTCCAGAACCTCAACGGCAGCGCCGTGGCCTACATGGTGGGCACCGCCAACGGCATCTCGCTGGGCGACGCCCACTACGGCGCGCCCGAGCCGCACGGGCCGGTCATCGGCGGCGTGGACATCCTCAAGACGCAGCTGACGACGGAGCTCGCCAAGGTCGGCATCACGCCGCACTGGGTGGAGAACTGGGACCTCTACCACGTGCTGGACGGCGAGATTCACTGTGGCTCCAACACGACCCGGCAGGTCCCCGCGACCGAGCGCTGGTGGGAGAGTGGCCGATGAAGCGCGTCAACCTGGCAGTCGTCGTTTCCCTGGCCTGCTTCCTCCTGGCCGGCGCCGCGCGCGCCTCCGAGCCCGGCGTCGCCGAGCTCACCCAGCGCGTCGCGCAGGCCGCCCGGGAGAAGCCCGACGCGTTCCGCGCGGTCTCCGTGATCAAGCGGGGCGTCCCCACGCTCGACCAGAAGCGCCGCGGACCCATCGCGGCCGTGGCGCCGATGCTGAAGGCCCTGAAGAAGGACGCCTTCTGGCCGCTGGTCGGCGAGGTGCTCACCGGAATGAAGAGCGACGAGTTCCTGCCGTCCGCGCGCACGGCGTGGGCGGTGGGCGTGCTCGAGGCCCTGGGCGCGCTGGGCGATGCGCAGGCCGCGCCGGCGGTGCTGCAGGCGCTGCGCACCGAGAGCCAGCCCGAGACCGTCCGCGCCGCGGCGGCCGCGCTCGGCCAGATCCACCCCGACGCCGCCGACGTGCTGGTGCCGTTGGCGACGCACCCCGGCCCGATGCAGCTGCCGGTCGTCGCGGCGCTCGCCGAGTGCCGCACGCTGAAGGCCGCCAAGGCCCTGGCGGGCCTGCTCGCCGAGACCGAGGGCGACGAGGCCCTCGGGCGCACTGGCGCGAAGGCGCTGGGCGAGCTGGCCTCGTCCTGGGTCTGGCAGCGCCCGGCCTACGCCGCGCGCCCGGAGCGCAAGGACCTCGCCGCGGTGGCCGCGCAGGGGCTGCTCACCGCGTTCCTGCGCACCACCGGCCAGGCGCGCACCGTGGCCGAGCGCAACCTGCTCGTCGTCGACTTCGACGGCACCGCGGCGCTGTTCGAGAAGGCCAAGGCCGAGCACCCGGAGCAGAAGGCCGAGCTCGACCGCCTCTCTGCGCGGCTCGCGAACAACCCGCTGCACGACAAGGTCCGCTGAGCAGAAGCCAGGATGGATGAATCAAACGGGCCGCCGATCCTCGAAGGATCGGCGGCCCGCCCGTTTCTGGAGGCGGTTGAACTAGACTCCGCCGCCACTCAACGGAGAGGGGACCCCATGCGCTGGCTCATCGTGGTCATCGGTCTGCTCGCGATCGCCGGTTGCGGCGAGGGCGGGCCGGTGCCGACCGAAGACGCCGCGACGGCCGACTCCGACGCGGCCGCCGTCGCCTCCGACGCCGCGACCACGCCCGGGCAGGACGCCTCGATGCCGGCGGACGACGCGACCGTGTCGGCCGACGACGCGGCGATGCCCGTTCCCGATGCCTCCGAGACGCCGGATGCCGAGCTGCCCGGCCCGGACGCGGGACAACCCGTGGACGCCGCGGTCGTGCAGGTCGACGCCGGCGCGACGGCGCCCGATGCCGGGCTTGTCCCGGACGGCGGGACCGCAGGCTGCACCGCCGGCGCCGCGGGCTGCACCTGCGTGGACGAGCCCGCCGACTCCGCCAACGCGTGCCGGCACAGCTTCGGCGGCGTGTACTCGAACCACGCCTGCTCCGCCTCCTACCAGTGCTGCGACGGGACCTGGAAGGCGGGCCAGGGCAGCTGCGGGGCGTGCGCCTGCGTGGAAGTGACCGGCACCGCGGGCTGCGTGCCTGCCGCCGACGCGGTCTCGGTCTGCTTCCCGTCCTGGGTCGGCGTGTCCGAGCCGCTGCCGGCGACCCTGCAGCAGTCCATGGACGGGGTCTCGTGGCGCACCGGTTGCCCGCTGCCCCTGGACCAGCTCTCGCTGCTGACGATGAGCCACTGGGGCTTCGACGGCGCGGTGAAGACGGGCCTGATGGTGGTCGCGACCAACTCCGCGCCGAACGTGCTCAAGGCGTTCCGCACGATGTACGAGGCGCGCTTCCCCGTCGAGCGGATGAAGCTCGTCGACGACTACGGCGCGGACGACGACCTGTCGATGGCGGACAACAACACCTCGGCGTTCAACTGCCGGCCCATCACCGGCGGCGGCGCCTTCTCGCAGCACTCGTACGGGACGGCCATCGACGTGAACCCGGTGCAGAACCCGTACGTCTACGGCACGCTGGTGCTGCCGCCCGCGGGCTCGAGCTACCTGAACCGGGACGACGTGAGGCCCGGGATGATCGTGGACCCCGGCCCGGCGCTGGGCGCGTTCAAGTCGATCGGCTGGTTCTGGGGCGGCGACTGGACCTCGCCCCAGGACTACCAGCACTTCTCCATCAACGATTCCTGACCGCTCGACACCCTGAGCCTCTGCGCTCGACACCCCGAGCCTGTCGCTCGACACCCCGAGCTTGTCGAGGGGCCAGAGTTCAGTCCGAGGATCGACCTGCTCGAACGCTTGGGCCCCGGCGGGCCGGCAGCGTGGCCGCCTACCGCTTCGCCACCGCCGCCGGCGCCTTCACCAGCACCACCTCGCGCTGCTCGGAGCGATCCGCGGCGATGAGGAACTCCCCGAACGTGCGGTACTGCTCCGGCGTGACGCGCGCGAGTGAGAGCGTCGAGGTCTCCTCCACCAGGAAGCGGCCGGGCTCGGAGCGCTCGGTGCGCTCGAAGCGGCCGAACGGCGTCTCGATCTTCGCGGACTGCGGCGGCCCGTCGAGCGCGGCGCCCGGCGGCAGCGCGAGCGTCACCGACAGCTCCAGCCTCTCCGGATTGGCCATCATCAGGGTCGTCTTGCGCTCGAACTGGTGCAGGAACCGCCGCGCGAAGTTCGAGGGGTAGATGCCGCGCAGCACCAGCTTGTCGCCCTCCTCGCGGGCGAAGCCGGGGGCCGCGAACGAGAAGCGCAGGACGACCGGCGCGCCCGACACCTCGCTCTCCTCGATGGCCAGCTCGGTGAGCGTGCCGTTGTCGAAGGTCCGCGCGATGGAGGCCTCCAAGGCCTGCCGCCGCTGCTCCTCGTTGAGCTTCTCCAGCTGCATCTTGAGGAAGGCCGCCTCGATGCCCCGGAAGGTCTCCTCGCCCTTTCCGGTGAGCGTCCCGTCCGCCGCCAGCGCGAGCTGCAGCACGACCTTCTTGCCGTCCGCCTCGCGCCGGCCGCCGGTCTTGAACGGCTGCGGCTTCTCGCCCAGGGCGGGCAAGATCCACGCGTCCTGGCCCTCGGCCTGCGGCGCGATGCGCGCGAAGGGCATGAAGCGCACCGCCGGCGCGACCAGCGCCTCGCCCCCGGCGTCCGGCAGCGAGACCTTCAGCGCGGCGTAGCCGAACAGCTCGGCGCCGCCGAAGAGGTAGGGCGCCGGGTCGACCTGGAACGGGCGCACCAGCACGACCTTGGTGGGGATCTTCAGCGCCGCCAGCGCCCCCTTGAGCAGCATCAGCCGGCTGCCGCGCTCCTGCGCCAGCGTGAGGCCGGGGCGGGTGGAGAGCGAGGCCTCGGGGCCCTTGATGAGCTGCATCACCTTCTCGTAGACGGCGCGCACCGCCTCCATCCCCGCCTTGCCCGCCGCGGCCTGCTGCGCGAACCTCGCCACCTCGGCGTTGGGCTTGGACAGCTCCACCAGGAAGTCGCCCAGCGTCGCCATCTGGTCGAGCGTCCCGGCGCCGGCGCCCATCTGCACGAACGGCAGGACCTCGTCGGCCGTCGGCGCCGCCGGCTCGCGCACGAAGGTGGGCATCTCCTCGCGGGTCACCGTCACGGCGTCGAAGCCCTTCTCCTGCCGGGGCTGCGGGACCGGCCCGTCCAGGTTGTGGGCGTCGACCGCCATCCCCAGCGCCGGGGGCGCGCGCACCGAGTAGGTGGAGTGGAACAGCTGGCCGTCGGCGATGCGGAAGTAGAACTTGGGCGCGACGAAGCCGGGGACGGCCGCGCCGCGGGACGGGGTGGAGGCCAGGTACTCCCACTCCACGCAGTCGCCCACCTCCACGCCCGGCAGCGACATGCCCTCCTTGCCGCCGATGTCCTCCGGCTCGAGCACCCGGCCGTCGGCCTTGAGGGTGCGCAGGGTCAGCACCTCGGCGCCCGCCGGCAGGTGCACCTCGGCCAGCGAGCTGACGCCCTCCTGGTCCAGCACCTTGGCGAGCACGTGCGTGCGCTCGGTGAACGAGCCGTCGAGGTGCGCCTCGATCGCCGAGGCGTCCAGGACGTAGACGCCGGAGGTGGTGGGCCGCTCCTTGCCGTGGCGCTCCTCGTAGCGGGCCAGCAGGGGCAGGGCGTCGACCTTGAGATCGTCGAGCGGCTCCCTGCCGTCCTCGATGGCCAGCGCCCGGCGCAGCTTGAGGTCGCTGCCGTCGAGCGCGAGCGCGGCCTCGCGCTCGGCGCGCCCGCCCGGGAAGTCGCCGGCGCGGTCGAGCGCCTCGGCGCGCTTCTTGTGGAACAGCGGGTGGCGCGGCCAGGCCTGGATGAGGCGGTCGTAGATGGCCGCGGCCTCCAGCGGCTTCTCCTGCGCCATCGCCAGCGCGGCCTCGCCCTGCTTGGTGGCGGCATCGAGCGGGTAGGCGTCGGCGAGGCGGGCGAAGAGCGCGCGGGCGCCGGCGAGGTCGCCGCGCATGCGCAGGTGGTCGGCCTTGCGCGCGTCCTGGCCGGGGCAGGCGGAGAGCTCCTCGACGAGCTGGTCGGCCAGCGCCACCGAGTCCAGCCGCCGCGCGAGCTCGTAGCGCAGCTCCAAGGCGTCGCACAGGCGCGGCTCGAGCGCCTCGGCGCTCCGGGCGATCTGCTCGGCCAGGGCGTCGGCGCCGCGGGCCTGGGCCAGGCGCATGTCGGAGAGCAGCACGCGCCAGGAGCCGGCCGCGGCGACCGGCCGCGCGCGCTCGAGGTAGTCGGCGGCCTCGTCGAAGCGGTTCTCGCCGCGGGCGTGGACGGACAGGCGCTGCAGCACGCTGGCCTCGCCCGGGTCGAGCTTGAGCGCCTCCTCGAGGTCCCGGTTGGCGCGGCCGCGGCCGACGCGCTGCGGGAGGGAGTGGTTGGCGAGGGTGGCCTCGGCGCGCACGACGAGCAGTGGCGCGGAGGCGCGCCTGGCCACGAGCGCCTCGGCCAGCGAGAGCGAGCCTTCCTCGTCCCGCTCGGCGGCGCTGCGGGCGGCCACGAAGGAGGCCAGCGCGCTGCCGCCGTCCTCCTCCAGCGCCGCGGCGAGCGAGCCCGCGTCGGACCAGGCGCTCTGCGCCGGCTCGAAGGCGGGCGCGCGCGGCGCGAAGGCGCCGGAGGCGGAGGCGAAGAGCACGCGGGACGGCTTGCCGTCGGCGCGGGCCAGCCCGAGCGAGATCGAGTCGTCGCGCTCGTTGCCGCGGGCGACCTTGGCCACCAGCCGGTGGCGGCCGGGGGCGAGGACCACGTCCACCGTGCGCTCCTCGGGGAGGAAGGCCTCGAAGTCGCGGTGGTCGGCGGCGAGGGCGCCGTCGATGAGGACGCGGAAGGTGCCGCGGCCGAGGGCGTGCAGCTGGTAGCGGCCCTCCTCGAGGACCTGGAAGTCGCTGGCCCAGTAGTAGACGTCGGCGGAGCTGGTCTCGGAGGAGAGGAAGAGCCGGCCGTCGGGGGCGCGGGCGTCGCGGGGGACGACGGGGCCGTGGGGCCCGGCGCCGGGAGCCGCCTCGCCCTTCTCCGGCGGGAAGGCGGTGTCCCACTCCAGGTAGTGGTGGCGGGAGTAGGGGCCCAGCAGCGAGGCGGCGCCGACCGCGCCGGCCTCGGCCCACAGCGCCTGGGCGCCGGCGAGGTCGCCGCGGTTGCGCCGGCAGAGGGCGGCGGTGTGGCGCAGGTAGAAGGCGGCGTCTCCCGGCACGCCCGCGGCGAGGAGGGCCAGGGCGGACTTCTCCAGGAAGGCGTCGACGCCCGGGGACTCGCCGACGGAGAGCAGGGCCGAGCGGGCGGCGACGGAGCACAGCGGGTGGCGCGGGGCGACCTCGCAGACGCGCACGGTGGCCTTCACGCGCTCCCGCGTGTCGAGCCCGCGGCGGGCGAGCTCGGCCTGGCCCCACAGCCCCCAGGGATCGCCGGCCTTGGCGGCCGCGGCGAAGCGCGGCGCGGCGACCTCCGGCTTGGACTCGAGCACGTAGGCGGCAAAGCCCGCGAGCGCCTGGTCATGCGGAGTGGCCTGGCCCTCGCCGAGCCTGCGGACCGCGTCCTCCAGCGGGGAGAGGCCCAGCCCGCCGGTGGCCTTGGGGCAACCGGCGAGCGGCAGGGAAAGCGACAGCAGCGCGAGGAGCGTGGCGAGGGGGCGAAAGGCGTGCGTCATGAGCGCCCTTCTACCACGGCGATGGCCGCTGGAACGGGGTCGCCGAGACGCAGGCAACAGGGGGTCGAAGGCCCCCGGCTGGCTGCCTGGAGGACACGCGTCAGTAGCTGCCGGCCTCTGCGCCGAGGCGGGCGGGCATGCGGTCGGTCGAGCGAGCGATTCGACGATGCGGCAGGAGCGACCCGACCGGCGACTGCCGACCCGGCGCGGAGGCCGGCAGCTACCGATGGCAGCCCTACTTCTTGGGCAGCGGCGCCAGCTCCTCGGCGGTGACGAAGGTCGGCTCGATGTCGATGGGGATCGCCGTCAGGCCGGCGATGGCCTTCTGCGTCTCGGGCCGCAGCTTGCCGAGCGTGTCGAGCATCTTCTGGGCGCCCGCGCGGTCGCCGGTGGCCTCGAGCATCAACAGGTCGTGCGCCAGGTCCTTGAGCCCGGCCTTGAACCTGGCCAGGTCGATGGAGAAGGTGCCGTCCGGCTTGGCGACGATGCCCTTCTTGTCCATCAGGTAGTTGAACTGCAGCGCCATGCCCTTGCCGTGCGACTCGTGCACGCCGAAGCGCAGCGTGCGGAACGAGGAGGCCAGGAAGGTCAGGTACAGGCGCCGCTCGGCCTTCTCGCCGGTGGGGACGAGGTTGCCCAGCTTGAGCTTGGCGGAGTTGTCCATCAGGTACTGCAGCGAGAACAGGCCCAGCACGTCCGCCTTGGCCTCCTCGATGGCGCTGTAGAGGTCCTTGAGCTCCTCGCGCGGGGTGGTGTCCCTGCCGGCCACCTTGATCTGGTGCGGCCCCAGCCCGTGGGTCAGCTCGTGCGCCAGGATGTGCGTGAAGAACGGGTCGAAGGCCACCTCGGCCTGGTCCTTCTTGGTCAGCACGACCTTGGAGATGGGCACGAGCACGGAGTTGAACTTGGCCTCCTGCACGTTCTTGAGCATCACCCGCTTGCTGCCCTTCTGCGTGATCACCTTCTCGTCGTTGGGCAGGTTGTAGGCCGCGGACTTGACCCCGTGCGCGGCGTCGCCGGCGGCGTAGATCTGCTGCACGACGCGGATGGGCGACTGCGCGCCGATCTTCTTGTTCTTCAACTCCTCGGGGATGGGCAGCGCGTTCTCGATGGCCTGCAGGTGGTTGCTGAAGGCCGAGAGCTTGGAGGTCTCCGCGTCGTCGCGCAGGGTCACGTAGGCCTCGAACGCCGCTTTGTAGCCGAACAGCTCGTCGTTGTAGGTCTCGTAGGGCCCGAAGGTGACGTCCAGCGGCGCGTCCAGGTCCATCCACGCCACGTCGGAGGCGAAGTAGTCGTTGCTGACGAAGGCGTCCGCGCGGGTGTTCAGGAAGGTCTTCAGCGTGGCGTTGTCGGTGGCCGCCGCGGCGTCCTTGAGCAGCGCCGCCATCCTCGCCAGCTCCGGAGCGTAGGCGTAGTTGAACGGCACCAGGGCGAGGTGCTTGTCGGCGCCGCGCAGCACCACGCTGAAGAACCCGCTCGACTGCTCCTGCTGGGTCGCGGGCAGCGTCTTCACGAAGGCCTCGAACTCCTCCTTGGTCATGTCCTCCGGGTAGAAGCCCGCGCCCAGCGGCTTCTTCGCCGGCGTGCCGGGGATGAAGGACTGGTGCTCGTCCAGGCTCGAGAACGGCCCGCGGTTCATCCAGTAGTAGTCGCGGCGCAGCCGGGCGAGCTCGTCGCCGGTCGCGGCGTCCTTCTGCACCTTGGCCCAGGTCTCGAGGTTGCCGCTCCACAGCTGCCTCATGAACAGCTCGTCGAGCACGCGGCTGGCCTCGATGAGCTTGACCACCGCCTGCTTGTCCCCGGCCGACAGCTTGGAGGTGTCGACCTTGAGCGGGGTCAAGGCGAAGCGGCCCATCTGCTTCTTGAGCGCGGCGATGTCCACGTTCGGCTCCTTCGTGGCGGCGGCGCCAGCGGGCGCGGCGGTGGCCGTGGGGGCGGCGGTGGCCGTGGGGGCGGCGGGGGCGGCGAAGAGGAGGGCGGCGGCGAGGGCGGAGGTGCAAAGGCTCATGGCTTGAGGATCTCCAGAGGGAGACGACGAGCCGTGGCGATACCCCCGCCCGTGCCGCGCGGTCAAGCGTCGCTAGCGGCCATCGCCCGGGCCAGCGCCGCCAGCAGCTGCTCGCGCGAGTAGGGCTTGGGCAGCAGGATGGCGCCCGGGACGTTCGCCTCCACCGCGGGGTGGGCGAGCGCGGTGGTGAGCAGCACGGGCAGGTCGGGGCGCAGCGCGCGCAGCCGCGAGAGGGCCGTCGCCGCGTCCGCCTCGGGCTGGCGCACGTCGAGCACCACGGCGGAAAGCCCGCCGATGACGGAGGAGAGCGCCTGCAGCGCGTCGCCGGTGGTGGCGAAGGGCAGCACCTCGAAGCCGTCCCGCTCCAGGATGGTCCCCGCGGCGCGGCGCATCAGCTCCTCGGCGTCGATCAGCGCCACGCGCCGCCGGGGCCTGGGGGTGGGCTGCCTCGGCGTGGGCCCGCGCAGCAGCGCCGCGGTGCGCTCGGCGGCGGCGAGGACTTGCAGCAGGTCCTGGCGCGCCGGCGAGTCGCGGTCGAGCGCGGCCAGGGCGAGGCCGGCGTTGCCCAGGATGGCGGACAGGAGGTCGCCGAGCTCGCTGTTCACCGCCTCGCCGGGCCCGCCTGGCCGAGCCGGGACGACCAGGCAGGTGAAGGACGCGGGCCGGCCGTCCCGGTCGCGCACCAGGCCCATGAAGACGTCCACCGGGATCTCCAGGCCGTCGAGCGCGCGGCCCGTCCAGCGCAGCCCCGTCAGGGGCCGCCCCGCCCGGACCTGCGCCAGCAGCGGCTTGGAGCGCTCGGCGTCGTCGAGCGGGGCCATCTCGGTGATGGGCAGGCCCACCAGCTCCGACCTGTCGCGCGCCCCGAGCAGCTCGCAGGCCGCCTGGTTGCAGTCGAGCAGCACGCCGTCGAGGGACACCGCGGCGATGCCCACCGGGGCCGCCTGGACCAGGTCGCGCCACAGGTCGCGCTCGCGCTCCAACTCGTGCTGCCCCGCGACCAGCTCGGTCTCGTCGCGCACCGCCGCGAAGACCCGCGAGACCCGCTTCTCCACGGCGTTCCAGACCGGCCGCATGTCGATGCGCAGCCAGCGATCCGCCACGCCCCGCTGCCGCACCGGGAACCGGCCGCCGGCGGGCGCGTTGGTCTTCAGGCACTGCTTGAGCACCTGGTTCGAGACCACCCGGCCCTCCGGCGAGAGCTCGCCCAGCCGGGCGGCCAGCGTCGAGAGATCCCCCAGCGACTGGGCGTCCATGTGGCGGATGCCCGAGAACCAGTCGAGCGTCGAGCGGCCGTCGGGCTGCACCGTGGCCGAGAAGGCGTACTGGGAGGAGAGCTCGGACACGATGCGATAGCGCAGCTCGCTCTGGCGCAGCCCCGCGTCCACCTTGCGCCGCGTCAGCGCTCGCGCCACGAGGTCCGCCGCCTCCTGGACGAACGCCACCTGCTCGCCGTCCCAGGGCTGGAGCCGGGCCAGGCCCAGGGCCCCGCCGACCTGGCCCAGGACGCGGTAGGCGCAGCCCACCGCCTCGCCGGAGAGCGCCTCGCTCTTCCAGGTGAAGGCGCGATCCGCGGAGGTCAGGTGCTGGTGGGCCTCGCCCTCGAGCGCGGAGGGGGTGGCCGCCGAGGCCTGGCGGCCCGCGGCCTGCCAGCGGTGCTCGCAGCGGAACCCGTTGGAGAAGAGCAGCGCCTCGGCGGCGCCCAGCCCGGCCCCCAGCTGCGCCAGGAAGCGGTCGATGAAGGCGGCCTCGGCCAGCGATTCCTCGCAGACGAGGGGCCACAATTTCGCGCGCAAAGAGTCGAACTGAGCTGCCACTACGCCCCCCGGAGAGCAGGCCCTTCGTGCCAGGGAACCTGCACGGTTGAAGGGGCTCTACCACCGAAGCGCGGGGCTGCCAACCGGGGCGCGGGCGAGGGCTTGTACAGCCGGGTTTGTACAGGGTGAGGTCGGTCGGCCTACTTGTACTTCTTGGCCCAGTCCGGGAACGGCCGGCCGATCGCGCGGTCGCCGTCCGACCGGCTGCCCACCAGGCCGTCTCCGCCCCAGAAGTACTCTTTGACCTGCGAGCGCGCCGAGGCCGACATCTGCTTGTCGCCGATGGCCAGGGCGTGGATGTGCGGCGGCATGCCGTCGCCGTTGTGGCCGCGAGACCAGGCCGCGAAGCCCGCCATCCGCAGCGCCTTGACCAGCTTGAGCTCCGTCGGCCGCGACAGCGCCGCCGAGCGGATGTCCAGCGCGCCGCCGCCGTCGTGCGTCCCGGCGCTGGGGCCGAAGCCCTTGTGGTAGCTGCCCTGGCTGAAGCGGATGGGGGTGGGCACGCCCATCTTCTTGGCGTACGACTCGGCCCGCAGCACCATCTCCTTGGTCCGCTGGTTCACGGTCACGCCGCGCCAGGTGATCCGCTGGTAGTTGCCGGCGGGCTCCTTGACGGGCGAGGCGGAGGAGCCGGAGGTCGGCGGCTTGGAGGGTGTCGCGCCCGCGGTCCCCAGCGCCTTGCGCATCGCCTTCTCGGACTGGTCGCCGTACCAGCCGTCCACCGCGCAGCCGTGGTGCGCCTGGAAGCTCTTCAGCGCCGCCTCGGTGTGCGGGCCGAAGGCGCCCGGGCCGGTCTTGTAGTCGGCGGCCTTCAAATAGCCGAGCTTCACCAGGCACCTCTGGAGCTGCTGGACGGCGGCGCCGCGCGCGCCTTCGCGCAGGGTGGCGGTCGGGGGGCTCAGCTTCGAGGCGGTCGACGCCGAGCGGGCGGCGCTCTTGACGGCGGAGACGGTCATGGCGGGCTCCAGGTGGGAGGGCTCTCCCCTCCGAGAAGGCACGTGCCCGGGGATTGTCGCACGGTCGGCGGGCGAGTTGCGGTCGGCTGGGGTGCCGTCCAGGTCCAGGCCCGATGCGCCGCGCCCCGTTCCCGGAGGGCCCGCGCAGAGCCTTCCGCCGGCGTTTCGGGCGCCGCGGGGTCCCCCTTCGCGGGGTGCACGACACTGTTTCCCAAGAGAGAGCGAGCGCGTAGACTGCCGCCCTTCTTAGAGGGGCCTGGCCCCTCGTCTGCACGACGCCAACGCCTCCCTGGCGAGCCGTCGTCCTGGAGGCCGACCGTGGAAAAGAACCTGCTGACCGGACCGACCAAGTGCCTGATCGTCCGGCCCGAGTTTCTCGAGAACACCTTCTACAACCTGACCGACGTCTTCCGGACGCTGGGCGGCAAGTCGCCGGCGCCGGCGCTGGGGGCCCTGGTCGCGGCGGCCTACCTGCCCAAGCACTGGGACATCAAGTACGTCGACGCCGACGTCGAGCCGCTGCTGGACGAGCACTTCGCCTGGTCGGACATCGTGATGGTCAGCGGCATCGGGCCGCAGCAGGAGACCATCCTCAAGGCGCTCGCCCGGGCCAAGGCCCACGCCAAGCCGACGGTGGTCGGCGGCGCGGCGCCCACGCTGCAGCCGGACAAGTACATCGGCAAGGCCGACTTCGTGGTCTCCGGCGAGGCCGAGACCACGGTGCCCAAGCTCCTCGAGGACCTGGGCAAGGGCGCCACCTCGGGCTTCTACAAGTCCGACGAGCGCGCCGCGATGAGGGACGTGCCGGTCCCGCGCTACGACCTGGCCAAGCTCGACCGGTACATGTTCGTCGGCCTGGGCTACACCCGCGGCTGCCCGTTCGCCTGCGAGTTCTGCGCGCTCATCGAGATCTTCGGGCGCAAGTCGCGCACCAAGACCGCGGCCCAGGTGGTCAAGGAGCTGCAGTTCCTCTACGACCTCGGCTACCGCGGCATGGTGGACTTCGGCTACGACAACCTCATCGGCGACATCAAGCACACCGAGGAGGTCCTGGGCGCGATGGCGACCTGGCTGAAGGAGCACGGCAACCCCTACGCCTTCACCACCGAAGCGACGATGAACCTGGCCAAGCTGCCGCGGCTGATGGAGCTGATGAAGGCCTGCGACTTCCGCTACGTGTTCATCGGCATCGAGAGCAGCGACGAGGAGGTGCTCAAGAAGACGCAGAAGGGGCAGAACGCGGTGTCCGCGGAGGAGGTCGTCCGCATCATCAACTCCTACGGCATCGTGGTGAACACCGGCCTCATCCTCGGCTTCGACGGCGAGAAGAAGGGCATCGCCGAGCAGATGCTGAAGATGGTGCAGACCACCGGCGTGTTCCCCACCCTGGTGCTGGCGCTGCACGCCCTGCCGCGCAGCGCCCTGCAGCGGCGCATGGCGGCCGAGGGCCGGCTCTTCGACAACGGCATCGACATCATCCGCGACGACCGCACCGACACCGCCACCACCGGGCTCAACTTCGTCACCTCGCGCCCGCGCACCGAGATCCTCGAGGACCTCGCCCACGTGCTCGAGGAGCTCTACGCCCCGCGCAACCACTACGCGCGCCTGGAG
This sequence comes from Myxococcales bacterium, assembly GCA_036504155.1. Lineage (GTDB taxonomy): Bacteria > Myxococcota > Myxococcia > Myxococcales > UBA5297 > JACRCT01. Next base: position 99,143 of record DASXVQ010000058.1, on the reverse strand, counting down.
AAGACCGTCCGCCAGCTCAAGCGCGTCAACCAGTTCATGCCGCCCAAGAAGATGGCGCTCAAGCTGGCCAAGAGCTTCGTGAAGATCGTGACCACCATCGGCCGCGACCCGGAGACGGCCCCCTACTTCTGGAAGGCCCTGGCGAAGACCATGGCCACCAACCCCGCCGCCGCCGAGGTGGTGCTGGGCCAGGCGGTGTTCAACTGGAACTACGCCAAGCAGGCCAAGACCTACGTCAGGGCGCTGCGCGAGGAGATCGCCCAGGTCAACCAGATGGGCGAGGCCGCCTACAACGCCAGCCGCCTGGCGCCGCCCGAGGTCTGCGAGAGGATCGCCCAGTCCAAGGGAGCCGAGAAGGCGCCGGCCATCGCGGTCTGACCCATCACCCCGAGCTCGTCGAGGGGCCAGCGTTCAGTCCGTGGGGCCTCGTGGAACCTGAGGCTCAGCGGATTGAGTACCTGGCCCGAACGTCGAGCTCGGAGGGATGGGGTGGCGCGAGTCCACGGAGTGAGCTCTGGCCCCTCGACAGGCTCGGGGTGTCGGGGCGAGTCCACACGGAGTGAGCTCTGGCCCCTCGACAGGCTCGGGGTGTCGGTTCACACGAACGCCAGCACGGCCTCGGTATGGAAGTCGAGGCCGCGCTCGGTCAGGCGCACCCGCTCACCCTCGAGCACGGCCAGCCCCTGCTTCTCCAGCTTGCGCGCGGCTTCGACCAAGGGCGCGGCTGATTCGCCCAGCTCTGCGCAAGCCTGGCCGAGGTCGACCCCCGCGACCTGCCGCAGGCCCATCGACACGCGCTCGCGCAGCAGGGTCGGCGCGTCCAGGTCCTCGCTCCAGGCCTCCGGCCTCTTCCCGGCCTCGACGTCGGCCAGGTAGCGGCCGGGCTCGCGGTGGTTGCCCCAGCGCCGGCCGCCGCGCGACGGATCCGCCGGGTCGTTGAGCAGGAAGCCGCAGGCGCCGCAGCCCAGGCCCAGGTACTCGCCGCCGTTCCAGTAGAGAGCGTTGTGCCGCGCCTCGCGGCCGGGCCGGGCCCAGTTCGAGATCTCGTAGCGGCGGTACCCGGCGCCGCAGAGCACCTCGCCGATGGCGCGCCCGAACTCCCACTGCAGGTCGTCGTCGGGAACCTCCAGCCGGCCGGCGCGGACCTCCTTGGCCATCGGCACGTCCACCGCGAGGTGCTCCAGCGTCAGCGCGTAGCAGGACAGGTGCTCGGGCGAGAGCGAGACGGCCCGGGCGGCGTCGGCGCGGGCGAGCGCGAGATCCTGGCTGGCGCCGCCGTAGAGCAGGTCGAGCGCGAGGTTGCCGAACCCGGCGTCGCGGGCGGCCTTCACGGCGGCCACGGCCTCGTCGCCCGTGTGGGCGCGGCCCAGGCGCGAGAGCACGCGGTCGTCGAAGGACTGGATGCCGATGGAGATGCGGTTGAACCCGGCGGCCCGGAAGGCGGCGAAGCGCGCCGCCTCCGCCGCGCCCGGGTTGGCCTCGAGCGTGACCTCGGGGTCGTCCGCGAAGGGGACGGCGGAGCGGACGGCGCCGACCGCCCGGCCCGCTGCCTCCGGGGACCACAGCGAGGGCGTGCCCCCGCCCAGATAGAGGGAGATGGACGTGCGGTTCGCGGCGTCGGCCGAGCGCAGCTCGAGCTCGCGGGCGATCGCCCGGGCGTACCGCTCATGCGGGGGCTCGGACGCGACCGAAGCGAAGTCGCAGTACGGGCACTTCGAGAGGCAGTACGGGAAGTGGAGGTAGACGCCGAAGGCCATGGAGGACCCCATTCTAGGGAACACCCCGGCGAAGCGGCAGGCCTCCGCGCCCGCTGACGCCACGCCGGGGCGGCCGGTCCTCGCGCGCCTGCCACCACGGCCTGCGCTCCCCAGGTTGATTGGCAGTGGTGCGCCGCAGGGGACGCGTTGGGTCGGGGAGGCGAGGCATGAGCGCTCTTCGGTGGGGGATGGTGTCGGCGACGCTGCTCTCGGTGGCCGCCTGCATGCGGGAGCCGGCCGGGCCGACCTGGGACTGGGACCAGGAGGCGGACCAGGCCGAGGCCAAAGCCTTCACCGAGCGCTGGAGCGCCTTGAACGCGAGGAACGACCCGCCGGCGCTCCTGGCCCGCTCGACGCTGGCCCTCGACGCGCTCGGCCACGGGCTCGCCTATCGCGTGCCCGGCCTCAGCCGGGAATCGCTGGCGGCCCAGGGGTTCCAGGACGCGCAGAAGGCCGCGGCGGCGCTGCCCGCGGACCCGCGGCCGCAGCGGCTGCTCGCCGGGTACCTCTCGCGCAGCGGCGACGTCGCGGGCGCGGCCAGGGCGGCCTGCTCCGCCGCGGACCTCGCTCCGCGCGAGGCCGGCGACCAGGAGGACTGCGGCGACCTGCTCAAGCAGGCCGGCGACGGCGCGGGCGCGGTCCAGCGCTACAAGGCCGCGATCCTGGCTTCGGCGGACCGGCGCCAGCAGTTCGAGCTCATCCACCACATCGAGCAGACGAGCCTGACGCCCGCGGCGGACCTCGAGTCGCTGCCCAAGGACCTCGTGGACCAGTACCGGGCCCACCAGAGCCCTCCGCCGAGGGCGCCCCAGGCGGCGCCGTAGCCCCACCGCCCCGCGGCTCGGCGGCGGCGCACGTCGGCCCGCCACGCCCTTCCTATGCTAGACACGAGGGCTGCGGCCGGCGCCGCGAGACGGCCTGCTTGGCCTCGGCGCCCGCCATGCCCTCGAGGTAAGCCATGGCCAACCAGGGTTCGAAGCGCCGCGCCGCGCGAAAGCCGGCGCTCGCCGCCGCTGCAGCCAAGCGCCCGGCGAAGTCCAAGACGCTCGCCGCCGCCAAGCCCGTGGCGCCTGCGCCTGGCCGAAAGCGGCCCGGGAAGCCAAAATTCCTCTCCTCGAAGGGCGGGGCGACGCCGGCCAAGCCCGAGCGCGCGCCCGCGCCCAACCCGGTGGAGGACGCGCGGCCCAAGCCCGCCACCGAGTTCCCGATCGTGGGCATCGGCGCCTCGGCCGGCGGCCTCGAGGCCCTGGAGCAGTTCCTCAAGAACGTGCCGAAGAACTGCGGCATGGCCTTCGTGGTCGTCCAGCACCTGGACCCCACGCACAAGGGGATGCTGGTCGAGCTGCTCCAGCGCATGACGCCCATGCCCGTGGTCCAGGCCAAGGACCGGCTCAGGGTCGAGCGCGACAGCGTCTACGTCATCCCGCCCAACAAGGACATGTCGCTCCTGCACGGCTTCCTGCACCTGCTGACGCAGACCTCGCCGCGCGGCCTGAACCTGCCCATCGACTTCTTCTTCCGCTCGCTCGCCGAGGACCAGCAGGAGCGCGCCATCGGCGTCATCCTCTCCGGCATGGGCAGCGACGGCACGCTGGGCCTGCGCGCCGTCAAGGAGAAGGCGGGCGCGGTCTTCGTCCAGTCGCTCGCCTCCGCCAAGTTCGATGGGATGCCCCGCAGCGCCATCGACGCCGGCCTGGCCGACGTCGTGGCGCCGGTCGAGGAGCTGCCCGCCAAGATCATCGCCTACCGCGAGCACGCCCCCCACCTGCGCGGCCCGGAGACCGTGCCCCTCGAGGACAAGACCCAGAGCGCGCTGGAGAAGGTCTTCGTGCTGCTGCGCTCGCAGACCGGCAACGACTTCTCGCTCTACAAGAAGAGCACCATCTACCGCCGCGTCGAGCGGCGCATGGGCCTGCACCAGATCGACTCCATCGCCCACTACGTGCGCTTCCTGCGCGAGAACCCGCGCGAGATCGACCTGCTCTTCAGGGAGCTGCTCATCGGCGTGACCAGCTTCTTCCGCGACCCGCCGGCCTGGGAGCACCTGAAGAAGGAGGTCATGCCGGCCCTCTTGTCCACGCGCGCCACCGGCGGGGTGCTGCGCGCCTGGGTCCCGGGCTGCTCCACCGGCGAGGAGGCCTACTCGCTGGCCATCGTCTTCAAGGAGGCCCTCGAGCCGCTCAAGCCGGTGCGCAACATCGCCCTGCAGGTCTTCGCCACCGACCTCGACCGCGACGCCATCGAGAAGGCGCGCGGGGGCATGTACCCCGCCAACATCGCCGCCGACGTCTCGCCCGAACGCCTGCGCCGCTACTTCGTCCAGGACGAGCGCGGCTTCCGGGTCAGCAAGGAGATCCGCGAGATGGTGGTGTTCGCGCCCCAGAACCTCATCATGGACCCGCCGTTCACCAAGCTCGACCTGCTGTCCTGCCGCAACCTGCTCATCTACCTCTCCAGCGAGCTGCAGAAGAAGCTCATCCCGCTCTTCCACTACAGCCTCAACCCCGGCGGCGTGCTCTTCCTGGGCAGCGCCGAGACGGTGGGCGGCTTCTCGTCGCTGTTCACCCCGCTCGACGGCAAGACGCGCCTCTACCGCCGGCTCGACCAGACGGTCATCTCCGTCCCGCTGGAGTTCCCCGTGACGGTGGCCAGCGCGCCGGACGCGCACGGCGACGAGGGGCCCGAGCGGCCCTTGCCGGGCAGGCCCACGCCCCAGAACCTGCAGGCCCTGGCCGACCGGGTGCTGGTGCAGCGCTTCGCGCCGGTGGGCGTGCTGTGCAACGACAAGGGCGACGTCCTGTACGTCAGCGGGCGCGCCGGAAGGTACCTCGAGCCCGCGGTCGGCAAGGCCAACCTGAATCTCTTCGCCATGGCGCGCGAGGGGCTGCGCTACGACCTGTCCGCCGCCTTCGCCACCGCGCTGCGCGAGCAGCACCCGGTCGTCGTCGAGGGCGTCAAGGTGGGCACCAACGGCGGCACCCAGCAGGTCAACCTCACGGTGCAGAAGCTCGCCGAGCCCAAGGAGCTCAGGGGCACGGTCATGGTGGTGTTCACCGACGCGCCGCAGGCCGCCGCGGCGCGGCCCGCGCGCGCCCACCGCGCCAGCGAGGGCCCGCACGTGGCCCAGCTGGAGTCCGAGCTGCACCGCGCCCACGAGGAGCTGCAGACCACGCGCGAGGAGATGCAGACCAGCCAGGAGGAGCTCAAGAGCACCAACGAGGAGCTGCAGAGCACCAACGAGGAGCTGACCACCAGCAAGGAGGAGATGCAGTCGCTCAACGAGGAGCTGCAGACGGTCAACCACGAGCTGCAGAGCAAGGTCGACGAGCTGAGCCGCAGCAACAACGACATGAAGAACCTGCTCAACTCCACCGACATCGCCACGCTCTTCCTCGACGGCGAGCTGCACGTGCGCCGCTTCGCCACCCCCACCACCAAGATCATCAAGCTCATCCCCGGGGACGCCGGCCGGCCCATCACCGACCTCGTCAGCGACCTCGACTATCCGGACCTGGCCGACGACGCCCGCGAGGTGCTGCGCTCGCTCATCTTCAAGGAGAAGCTGGCCGCCACCCAGGACGGGCGCTGTTTCTCGGTGCGGATCATGCCGTACCGCACCCTGGAGAACGTGATCGACGGGCTGGTCATCACCTTCACCGACGCCAGCGCCAGCCGGGCCCTGGAGACCGCGCTGCGCGAGCAGGCCAGCCAGCTCAGGCAGATGGCCGAGTCCTCGCCCACCCTGGTCTGGGGCTTCCGGCCCGACGGCTCCTGCGACTACCTGAGCGCGCAGTGGGTCGACTACACCGGCGTCCCCGACGCCGAGCAGCACGGCTTCGGCTGGCTCGAGCAGGTGCACCCCGAGGATCGCGTGCACGCGCGCGACGCGTGGCGGGCGGCGGTCGAGGGCGGGCGGCCCCTGGACGTCGAGTTCCGCCTGCGCGGCAAGGGCGGCGGCTGGCGCTGGTTCCAGGTCCGCGCGGTGCCCATCCGCGACTCCATGCGCGCCATCGTCCGCTGGTACGGCACCGCCAGCGACATCGAGCCCCTCAAGCTCGCCGAGCAGCGGCTGGCGGCGTTGGTGGAGCACATGGAGGAGGCCTTCCTCACGCTCGACTCCCGCCGCGCCGTCGCCGACCTCAACCCCGCGGCGGAGAGCCTCCTGGGGCGCCCGCGGCAGGACGTGCTGGGCAAGGACCTGCGCGAGGCCCTGCCGGAGCCCGCCCGCGTCGGGTTCGACCAGATTTTCGAGAGGGCGAGGCGCGACGGAGCGCCTGTGCGCTTTGAGACAGAGCTGGGGCCCGAGCCGGAGGCGGGCTGGTGTGAAGTGCGCGTCTACCCCCAGCGTTGTACGGACGGCTATTCGGTGTTCGTGCGCAGGGGCGCGGGGAGGCGGGGGAGCGCTACGCCGTAGCAGTGGGGGGCAGGGACGAGGGGCGGGTTCACGAAGCGAGCGAGGAAGGGCTCGAGCGACCAGGACCTGCGCAGGCGGGCCGAGGCGCGTCTTGCCCAGCAGCGGCGTGCCGAGGCTGCAGGCGGCAGGGACGGCGCGCACGACGCCGACCGGCTGCTCCACGACCTCGAGGTGCACCGGTTCGAGCTCGAGATCCAGAACGAGGAGCTGCACGGCTCCCGCCTGGACGCCGAGGAGGGCCGGGTCCGCTACAGCGAGATCTTCGACCACGCCCCCATCGGCTACCTCACCCTCGGCGCCGACGGTTTCGTCCGCGAGGCGAACCACGTCGCCGCGCACCTGTTGGGGGTAAACCGGCCCCAGCTGCGGCGGCTGAGCTTCGGCGGGCTCGTCGACGTGGCGGACCGCGAGCGCTTCGCCGCCCTGCTCGGCCGGGTCCACGACCAGGGGACGCGGGAGAGCGTCGAGCTGACGCTCTGGCCCTCGGGTCGCCAGAAGCGCTTCCGCGCGCGGCTCACCGCCGCCGGGCTCTCCCACCCCGAGCCCTTGACGCTGCTGGCCTTCGAGGACGTCACCGAGCGGTACGACCGCGACGAGAGGCTTCGCCGGACCGAGCAGGCGCTGCGCGAGGCCGACCGACGCAAGGACGAGTTCCTGGCGACGCTGTCCCACGAGCTGCGCAACCCGCTCGCGCCGGTGCGCAGCAGCCTCTACGTGCTCTCCCACGTCGAGCTTGGAGGCGAGCAGGCGCGGCGCGCCCTGGGGGTCATCGAGCGGCAGGTCTCGCACCTGTCCCGCCTGGTCGAAGACCTGCTCGACGTCACCCGAGTCTCACGGGGGAAGATCAGGCTGCAGCGCGCCCGGGTGGACCTCGCCGACCTCGTCCGCCGGACGCTCGACGACTACCGCGGGAACCTGCAGACAGCCGGCGTGAACCTGGAGGTGCGGATCGAGGACGGGAGCGCCTGGGTGGACGGGGACCCTGCCCGCCTGACACAGGTGCTGAGCAACCTGTTGAACAACGCCGAGAAGTTCACCCCGCCCGGGGGCCGGGTGACCGTCGAGCTGCGCCGCGAGGGCCCGGAGGCCTCCGTCAAGGTCCGCGACACCGGAGTGGGCATCGCGCCGGAACTCAGGGAGCAGCTCTTCAAGCCCTTCACCCAGGGCACCCAGACCCTCGATCGGACCCGGGGCGGGCTGGGGCTGGGCCTGGCGATGGTCAAGGGGCTGGTCGAGCTCCACGGGGGCGCCGTGACCGCGGACAGCGGCGGCCCGGGCAGGGGGGCGGAGTTCGCGCTGCGTCTGCCGCTGGTCGAGCCCCCGCCGCAGGCCGCCGTGAAGGCCGTGCCCGCGGCGTCGCGCCGCCGCAAGGTGCTGATCATCGAGGACAACCATGACGCCGCCGAGAGCCTCAAGGACGCCCTCGAGCTGTGCGGCCACGAGGTGCAGGTCGCCTATGACGGGGCCCGGGGCATCGAGATCGCTCGCCAGTTCCAACCGGCGATCGTGCTGTGCGACCTGGGCTTGCCCGGGATGGACGGCTACGACGTCGCCCGCGCCTTCCGCGCCGAGCACGGCTTCTGGGGCGTTTTCCTGGTCGCCCTGAGCGGCTACGCCCAGCTCGAGGACCAGCAGCGCGCGGCACAGGCAGGCTTCGACCGGCACCTGGCCAAGCCGACCAGCCTGGACCGGATCGAGCAGGTCCTGGCCGAGGCGCCTCCCGAGGAGCTGCTGCACTGAGCCTGGGGCGCGAGCGCCACGAGAGCGCCGCGGGCATGTTTCAGACCTGACCGGCGACCGCGGGGCGCAGATGAGCTGGTCGACGAGCCGCTGGGGGGATGACGCTCAGTCGATCTTCGCGGCGTCGGCCGTGGTCAACTGCGCCCCGTAGAGCAGGACCCGGCGGATGGGGTCGGCCTGTCGCCGCTGCGTGTCGGCCTTGTCGCTGAAGCGCAGGCCCAGCTCGCCGCTCTGACGCCCGCTCAGCCGCAGGCTCAGCGCCGCGCTCTCCTCCAGGGCGCGCACGGCCGCCCATAGCGCAGCCTCCGTCTCCTCGCTCTGCTCGCGCACCAGGCTCTCGAGCGAGAAGGTGTGCCCCACCAGGTGCAGGTCGCCCCCGACGGCCCCGCGGGCTGGAGCTGGCCCGCGCGCTCCAGCCGGAGTTCGTGCTGTGCGACGTCGGCCTGCCGGGCATGAACGGCTACGCCGTGGCGCGGGCCATCCGCGCCGAGCCCTCGCTGCGCGGCACCTGCCTGGTCGCGGTGACCGGCTACGCCCAGGCCGAGGACGTGCAGAGGGCTGCCGAGGCCGGCTTCGACAAGCACGTCGCCAAGCCGCCCAGCGTCGAGGAGACCGAGAAGCTGCTCGCGGCGCCGCCCGGCTCAAGCCGACCGCTTCACTCCCGCGGCGCGTCCGAGCGGGCGAGCAGACTGTGCATCAGCATCTGCCGGAGACCTCGGCGTGCTGGGTCTGGGCCGTCGCCTTCTGACCGCCGGGCGCGCAGGGCTCCGCTCTCCCGGGCGCCAGGACGCGCCCCGCGGCCCAAAGCGGTGAGGCGGGCGCGCCGGCCCGGCTTCAGGCGCGACGGAGCGCGACCTCGCCAAGGCGAGACCCCCGAGCGGCTGGAACCTTGGCCCGAGTGAATCGTCGACCGGCAGCCGCAACGCCGGGCGTCCTTGGATCGCCTGCCAATTCAAGGGCTTGGCTGGCTGCGCCCGCGCCCGCGCCGCCCCCGCAACTCCGGTCGAAACCGCGGGTTAGAGTCCGGCAGGACATGCGCGACGAACCTGCCAGAGCGCGGCCGGACGAGGACGCGGAACTGATGCTGCGGCTCCGGGACGGCGACCGCGCCGCGTTCGGCCGGCTCTACGACCGGCACGCGAGGAGCGTCGTGAACTTCGCCTACCGCTTCGTGCAGGACCGGGCGAAGGCCGAGGAGCTCTCCCAGGAGATCTTCCTCAAGCTCTTCCGCAGCGCCGGCAGCTATGAGCCGCGGGCGCGCTTCAAGACCTTCCTCTTCCGCATCGCCAGCAACCACTGCCTCAACGAGCGGCGCAGAGGCGAGTACAAGGCCGAGACCAAGCTGCCCGAGACCGGGGACGGCACGCCGGCGGTCGACCCGATCGCGCCCGCCTCCGAGGGTCCGCACGAGGCGCTGGCCGGCCGCGACCTGGAGCAGGCGCTCGCGCGGGCGCTGGCCACCCTGCCCGAGCGCGAGCGGGTCGCCTTCTGCCTTTGCCGCTTCGAGGGCCTGGCCTACAAGGACATCGCCGCCGCGCTCGACGCCAGCGAGCCGGCGGTCAAGAGCCTCATCCATCGCGCCACCTTGTCGGTGGCCCGGGGCCTGGCCCCCGTCTTGGGAACGAATCCAGTCGGCCAGTCCGGCCACAGGACGACGAAAGACGCGGCGAAGGCATGAGCGCAGGAGGTGAAGCCGTGGCCGACCACGTGACCGAGCAATTGACCGCGCTCCTCGACGGCGAGCTCTCCGATCTGGAGCGCGCGCGGGTCGAGGAGCACCTGAAGGCGTGCGCGACCTGCGCCGCCGAGCGCGAAGCCCTCTGCGCGGCGATGAAGTCGGTCTCCGCCTTCGCGGAGCCGATCGAGCCGTCGCCGGCGCTGCGGCGAGCCGTGCTCGCGGCCGTGGATGCCGAGCCCCGGGGTTTGAAGGCGCGCTGGAAGGCGCTCTTCTCGGCCCGCTTCGTGGTGCCCGCGAGTCTCGCGGCCGCCGCGGCGATCATCCTGCTGGTGGTGGTCGGGAGCCGCGCGCCGGATGGGGCCGCGGCCGAGGACTGGGCGGTCGCCGAGCACCTGGAGCTGTTGCAGGACTACGAGGTGGTGGCGCTGGCGCTTCCGGCAGGCGTCTCGCCGGCCGATGCGGACGTCGTGGCCCACCTGGACGAGCTGGGAGACTGACCATGACCCGCACGACTGTCCTCCTGCTCGCGGCTTCTGCCCTCCTAGCCGTCGCCTTGCCTCTGCCGGCCCGCGCCGAGGAGAGCACCGCCGAGCGCTTCAAGAACATGCCCGAGGAGCGCAAGGAGGAGCTGCGGCGCAAGTGGCGCGAGTTCAAGAAGCTGCCGCCCGACCAGCAGCAGGCGCTGCGCGAGAAGGTCAAGCGCTGGCGCGGCATGCCCCCCGAGCGCCGCGCGCAGGTCATGCGCAACTACCAGGCGTTCCAGGCCCTGCCGCAGGCGGAGCGCGAGTCCATCGAGAAGCGCTTCGAGCAGTGGTCCCAGCTTTCGCCCGAGCAGCGCAAGGAGCTGCGCCGGGAGATCCGCCAGATCATCCGCGAGAACCGCCGCGAGAAACTGGAGCAGAACGCCAAGCGCTGGCGCGAGATGAGCCCCGAGGAGCGCGAGCGCGCCCGCGAGCGGCGCCGCGAGATGCGCCAGAAGCGCCAGCAGGGGATGGAGCGGCCGGGCGACGAGGGCGACTGACGCGCTGGCACGACCCGGCCCGCGCCGGCGGGCTTCGCAACGGCGGGCTCGACTTCAGTGGCCGGCTCTGGCTAGGCCTTCAGCGCCGCGATGAGCTCGTCGAACCCCTCGGGCTTGATGAACACCCGGTCCACGCCAGGCAGCCTTGCGTCGCGCAGCGAGGCCGAGCCCGAGAACAGCGCCACGTAGCGAATCGAGGGGAACTGGCTGCGCCACTGCTCGGCCATGCTCTGCCCGGACTCGCAGTCGGGCAGCGACGCGTCCACGATGAGGTGCGTCATCGGCTTGGCCGCGAGGATCTCCGAGGCCTGCGCGGCGCCCGTCGCCTCGAAGATCTCCGCGAAGTGGCGCTTGAGGAAGCGGCGGAACATCGGCGCCAGGTCGGGCTCGTCGTCGACGATGAGCAGCGTGCGCGCGGCCGGCGGCGAGGGGCGGTGGCTGGGACTGTCTGTCATGGCGGGGCCCATGCTCGCAAAGGCGGCCCCCGCTGTCGATACTCCCCCGATAATTCGCGAGCGCGGGGCTCGCCAACGGGCCCCGCGGCGTGATGGACTCCGGCCCCCGAAAACCGAGGAGCAGCCCCATGGCCCCGCCCGCCGCCCACCGAGCCGTCCTCCGCGTCGTGTGCAACGACCGCCCCGGCCTCGTCGCCGACGTCGCCGCCCTGCTGTTCAAGCTCGGCGTCAACATCCTCCACGCCGACGAGCACATCGACCCCGAGGCCAACACCTTCTTCCAGCGCCTCGACTTCCTGGTCTCGCCCGAGGCCGCCGCCGGCGGCCGCGAGGCCTTCCGGAAGGAGATCGGCTCGCACTGCGACGGGTGGGGCATGCGCTGGTCGCTGCGCTTCCGCGACGAGCTGCGGCGCGTGGCGGTGCTCGTCTCCAAGCGGCCGCACTGCGGGCTGGACCTGCTGGCGCGGCACCGCGCCGGAGAGCTGTCCTGCGAGATCCCGGTCGTCATCTCCAACCACCCGGACATGGAGCGGGAGGTCACCCGGCGTGGCTACTCCTACGCGCACGAGGGCATCGTCGGCGGCGACAAGGCGGCGCAGGAGGTGCGCGTCCGCGAGCGGCTGAAGAAGGAGCGCATCGACCTCGTGGTGCTCGCGCGCTACATGCAGATCCTCACGCCGGCGTTCGTCGACGAGTGGCCCGAGAAGATCATCAACATCCACCACAGCTTCCTGCCGGCCTTCGTCGGCGCCGACCCCTACCGGCAGGCGTACCGCCGGGGCGTCAAGCTCATCGGCGCCACCAGCCACTACGTGACCAAGGACCTGGACGAGGGGCCGATCATCGCGCAGTCGGTCGAGCGCGTGAGCCACCGGGACGCGGTGGAGGACCTCGAGCGCATGGGCCGCGACCTGGAGCGCGTGGTGCTGGCCCACGCGGTGCGCCTGCACCTCGAGGACCGGATCATCGCCTACGGGAACAAGACGGTGGTCTTCGACTGAGTCGCAGGTCCTAGGTCGTCAGCCGTCAGCCCTCGGGATGCGCGCTTGCTCTGCGGCCGCTGCGCCCGACCACTGCGCCCCCAGGAAGCTTCTCCGAGCACAGTTGTTGACGTCTGCCTCGTAGGCCGACGCCGGAGGCTCGACGGCTTGCGGGCCAGGGCCTAGGACACCTGACTCATGACTCACGACTTCCTGCTCACGACCGTTCCACCGAAGACCCGCCCGCAGCTGCTCCGGCAGGCGCTCGAGCGCGGAGAGGCGGTGCTCGTCCGCGCTCACGGCGAGGCGGGAGGCGGCGCGCTGCTCGCGCTCCAGGCCTTCGGCGCAGCGCTCGCTTCTCACCGCGCGCTCCAGGTCCAGGAGTGGCCCTCGTTTCCTCCCAACCGCAAGGGCGGCCCCACGGTCGCCTGGCTCCGCGTCGCGCGCTCGGGCCTCGAGGCCGCGGCGCCCATCGGCGCGCCCGAGGTCGTGGTCCGGATCGACGGGGACGAGGACGGCGGCTTCGCGGAAGGGACCCGCGGCGCCCTCTTCGTCCTGAACACGGCCCTGCCGCCCGACGAGGCCGCGCGGCGCTGGCGGCTCGGCGGGACGATCGTCACGGTCGACGGAGCAGCGCTCGGCCGCAAGCACCTGGGACGGCCGCTGGCAGGCGTCGCGGTGCTCGCGGCCCTGGCGGAGGCCGTCGATCTCGAGCCGCAGGCGGTCCGCACGGCGCTGCGGAACAAGCTGCGCGAGCACGGCCAGCCCGAGACGGTCGTCGAGGCCAACCTGGCCCTCTTCACCGAGGCGCTCGGCGCCTGGAAGTCCATCGACTGGCCGGAGGAGGGCGCCGGACATCCGCCTCGGGCGTTCCGGGGCTTCGGAGAGCTGCCGGCCGGCGCCCAGACGGGGCTGCGCTCGGTGACGCGAGGCAACCGATGACCGCCGAGCTTCCACTCCTGCGGCACGTGGCGCCCTATGGAGCGACCTACGCCGGCGCCATCGACCTTCCCGCGCTGCGCGCCGCGCACCGGGCTCGATTCCAGGAACGCGAGACGCTGGCTGCCGACGGAAACCTGGCCGCGGCGCTCCCGTTCCTGCAGCTGTGGCGCAGCCCGCTGGCCGGCGGGGTTCCCGTGGCTCCCGCCGCGGGGTGGCTCGAGCACCTGTCTCGCGAAGCAGCGGGCGGCCGGCTCCGGGTGCGGGTGCTCGAGTCGGAGCGCGCGGTCGCCGGGTGGATGACGGGGGTCGCCGCCGCCTGCCGCGGGCTCCTCGTCGCCACCGCGACCGGCGGGCCGGGGCTGGACCGGATGGCCGATTCGCTGCGCGGCCTGGGCGCTTCCGGGCTCGGCAACGCGATGGTGGTGAACGTCGCGCGGCCCGCGGGCGGCTTCCCGTCCTGCCAGGAGGGCGACCCCTCCGATGCGCTCGCGCACCGCGATCTCGGCTTCGTGCAGATCGCCTGTCGCGGGGTCCAGCAGATCTACGACACGGTCCTCCAGCTTCCCGCCGTGGGCATGCACCCCGCGGTGCTCACGCCGACCATGCCGATCCTGTGGGGCGTCAAGGACAGCCATCGGACCGGCAAGCTCGTCGTCGAGCCGGACGAGGCGGTCAACGCGTTCCTCGACGAGGCCTTGGCGCTGGGCGTCTCGACCGGCCGGCCCGAGCACGCCGACATCCTCGCGCGCGCCGGCGCCGACCACCCCGTCCCTCCCGGCCTGCTCGACGGCGACACCGCGATGGGCGCCACGGTCACCAGCGACTGGTTCGCGGGCTTCAAGGCCAACCAGAAGCAGCGCCTCCAGAACGCGCTCGCGGTCGTGCCCGAGGTGGCGCGGGCCTTCGAGCGGCGCTTCGGGCGGCCCGGGCTCTCGGCGTTCGAGAGCCACGCGATGGAGGAGGCCGAGGTCGCGCTGGTGGCGATGGGCCCCGACGCCGGGACGGCGCTGGAGCTGCTGCCTGCGCTCTCGCAGGCCGCCGGCCTGCGCGTCGGCCTGCTGATCGTGAGGATGATCTCGCCGTTCCCCTCGCAGGCGATCGCCCAGGCCCTGGGCGAGGTCTCGGCGGTCGGCGTCGTCAACGGCGCGCACCACGAGGGCCGCGGGCACCTGACCGTGGAGATCGACGCGGCGCTGGCGGAGCGAGGCACTCCGCTGCCGGTGGCGAGCTTCTTCGCGGGCCTGGGCGGCGGCGCGGTGGGTCGGGAGAGCTGGGAGCTCATCGCCCGGCGGACCGCCGAGGCGGCTCGCGCCGGCCGGCCTTCGAAGCGCTGGCACCTGGTGCAGGACGGCGTCGAGCTCGAGGCGTGACGAGGAGCCATCCATGGCCACGGCATTGAAGGAATCGGTCGAGCAGGTCCGCCGGGAGGACGCCTTCCGCGAGGGCCACCGCCTGTGCCCGGGGTGCCTGGAGGCGAGCGCGCTCCACGCCATCGGACGCGCCACCGACGACGGCCGCAAGACCGTCTTCGCGCTCGGCACCCACTGCAGCGAGGCGGGCGCGCTGCGCTATCCGGACGTCGTGGCCTGGGGGCGAGGTCCCGAGGAGCCGGACTCGCTGGCGAGGACCGTCGGAGTCATCCAGGCCGGAGCAGAGTCGGCGATATCGGTGGCCGAGGGAATCCGCGACGCCGCGGACGCGCTCGCCGAGCTGGGCGCCTGGTCCGCGCCGGCGCCGAACGTGGTGGCCGTGACCAGCGACGCCGGCGGTCTGGCGGGCGGCTTGGACGGGCTCCTCCACACGCTGCACCGCGGGCACCCGCTGACGATCTTCGTGTTGCTCCACGAGGTCTACGGCGCCAGCCGCTTCCCGGTCCCCGCGACGGTGACCGGCCCGGGCCGCGAACCCATCGATCATCTACGGCTTGCGGTGGCCTCCGGTGCCGGGCTGGTGGCGCAGGTCTCTCCCGCCTTCCCCGAGCTCTTCGCGCAGATCTCGCGGGAGGCCCTGGACTGCGCCGCGTCCGCGGTGGTCTTCGTCCCCGCGCCGTGCCTGTCGGGATGGCGCGTCGACGAGCGGCGGGGAGGAGAGGTCGCGCGTCTGGCCTGCGAGACCGGGATCGCGCCGGGCTTCCGCTGGCGCGCAGGAAGCAGCGCCGAGGTGCTGGCCGTTCCCCCCAAGCCGCAGCGGCCGCGCGTGGAGGAGTATCTGGCCCGCCAGCAGCGGTTCGAGCACCTGGCCCGCCTCGACGGCGATCGCGCGGTGGTCGTCCCGGGCGGCGAGGCGGAGGTCGCGGCGCTGCAGAAGTGGGCGGACGGGCGGGTCGAAAGGCTCGGGAACGTGGCGGGATAGCCCCGGCGACAGATCGATGATGGGTCCCCGAGGGCTTGGCGGTCGTTTCCGAAGCAACGGCGAGGGTTTGAGCCAATCCC
This sequence comes from Myxococcales bacterium, assembly GCA_036504155.1. Lineage (GTDB taxonomy): Bacteria > Myxococcota > Myxococcia > Myxococcales > UBA5297 > JACRCT01. Next base: position 83,724 of record DASXVQ010000058.1, on the reverse strand, counting down.
GTGAGCCCGGTCACGTTTCGGCCGGACCGTTCCCGACCGAACCGCGGAGGCGTTGGACGAGCAGGGTCACCGCGGGTGCGAATTTCCCGCACTTGCATTGAAGTCCCGGTTTGGAGCTATCTTCCCCCGGTCATGGTCAAGGCCTACCTGCTCTCGTTCCTCGCGCGGCAGTACCTGCTGCTGCAGAACAACTTCTCCGCGCGCTACCCCAACTGCTGGCTCGCCTGGGAGCCCGGCGCCTGGAGCAGCGTGCCGCTGCACGGCGGCGACAAGCTCGCGACCCGGATGCCGACGGCCCCGCCCGGCAACTCGCCGGCGCCCTCGCAGGGCGACGCGCTGTGCTTCGAGCTTCCTCCGCGCCAGCTGAAGCTGGGCCGGGCCGCCGAGAGCGACATCGTCATCAACGACGCGACCGTCTCCCGCGACCACGCGCTGCTCGACCTCGCCCCCACCGGCACCTGGTCGCTGACGCCCAAGAGCGCGCACGAGACCGTCGTCGACAACGTGCCGCTGCCCGCGGGCAAGCCGGTCGTTCTCAAGCCGGGCGCCCACATCCGCGCCGGCAACGTCATGCTGACGCTGCACGACCAGACCCAGTTCCTCGCGCGCATCGACAAGGTGGCCAAGGATCTGAAGAGCTAGTCGGTCGCCGATCGCCGACAAGGAAGGCCGCCTGCCCGGACGACGGGAGGCGGCTTTCGGCTTTCAGGCGCGGACTAGCGACTGGCTCACAGGCAGACCTGGCTCTGGCAGGTCTCGCCCTGCAGCGTGCAGTTGCTGCACACGCCGCCGCTCGTGCCGCAGTCGGTGTTGGCGGTGCCGGCCAGGCACGTGGTCCCCGAGCAGCAGCCGGTGGGGCAGTTGGACGCGCTGCAGGCCGCGGCGGCGCAGGCGCCGGCGATGCACTGATTGCCGGAGGCGCAGGCGGCGGCCGTCCCGCAGTGGCAGGCGCCGTCGGCGCCGCAGTTGTCCGCGGTGAGCGAGTTGCAGGCCTTGCAGGCCGCGGCAGCGGTGCCGCAGGCGGAGGCCGACGGGACCGTGCAGGTGCTGCCGCTGCAGCAGCCGGTGGCGCAGTTCGCTAGGTTGCAGCTGCTGCTGCACACGCCGTTGGTGCAGGTCCCGGAGCCGCAGGCGACGCAGGTCGCCCCGGCGGCGCCGCAGGCGTTCTTCACGTTGCCCGCCTTGCAGGCGCCGTTGGCGCAGCAGCCCGCGCAGGTCGCCGGGTCGCACTCGCACGCGCCGGCCACGCAGTGCAGGCCGGTGCCGCAGGCCGTCTTGCCGCCGCAGGTGCAGGCGCCGGTCGCCGAGCAGGTGTCGGCGGTCTTCGGATCGCACGCGGCGCAGGCCCCGCCCGAGGCGCCGCAGGCGGCGAACGAGCGGATCTCGCAGACGCCGCTGGCGCAGCAGCCGTTGGTGCACCCGGTCGCGTCGCAGACGCAGCCTCCGCTCGCGCAGTGCATCCCCGAGGCGCAGGCCGGCCCGGAGCCGCACTGGCAGGCGCCGCCGGCGCAGGAGTCGGCGGTCACCGCGTCGCAGGCGAGGCAGGCCGCCCCGCCGCTGGCGCAGGTGGAGACCGAGAGCGTCCGGCAGGTGTTGCCGTTGCAGCAGCCCGAGGGGCAGGAGACCGAGTCGCACACGCAGGCCCCGCCCACGCAGTGCTGCCCGGCGCAGGGCGGGTTGGTCCCGCAGGCGCAGCTGCCGTCGGCGGCGCAGTTGTCCGCGGCGATCGGGTCGCAGGTCTTGCAGGCCGCCCCGCCCGTGCCGCAGGCGCTCGCGGTGGGCGTGGTGCAGGTCGGGCCCGAGCAGCAGCCGCCGCCGCAGTTGGTGGAGTTGCAGGTGGTGCACACGCCCTGGTTGCAGTCGCCGGGCAGGCAGCTCTGGCACGACGCGCCGCCGGTGCCGCACTGGTCGGCGGTTCCGCCCGGCAGGCAGGTGGTGCCCGAGCAGCAGCCGGCGCACGACGAGGCGTCGCAGAGGCAGGCGCCGCCCGAGCAGCGCTGCCCGTCGCCGCAGACCGGCCCGGAGCCGCACTGGCAGGTGCCGGCGGCGGAGCAGGAGTCGGCCTTGGCCGCGTCGCAGGCCTGGCAGCTCGCCCCGCCGGTGCCGCAGGCCGCCGCCGTGGCGGTCTTGCAGGACGCGCCCGCGCAGCAGCCGGTGGGGCAGGAGGCGGCGTCGCAGACGCAGGTTCCCGACGAGCAGCGCTGGCCGGCGGCGCAGGCCGGGCCCGAGCCGCAGGCGCAGGCGCCCGCCGCCGAGCAGGAGTCGGCCTTGGCCGCGTCGCAGGCGCCGCAGGCCGCGCCGCCGGAGCCGCACTGCCCGGCGCTGAGCGCGAGCACGCAGGCGGTGCCCGAGCAGCAGCCGGAAGGGCAGGAGTCCTTGTCGCAGCCGCAGGCGCCCGCCAGGCAGTGCTGGCCGGCGCCGCAGGGCGCCGCCGCGCCGCAGGCGCAGGACCCGGCCGCGGAGCAGGAGTCGGCCTTGAGGGCGTCGCAGACCGCGCAGGCCGCCGCGCCGGCGCCGCAGGTCGCCGTCGAGGGCGCGTTGCAGGTCGAGCCGGAGCAGCAGCCGGCGGGGCAGTTGGCGAGGTCGCAGTCGCTGCAGACGCCGCCTTTGCAGGTCGCCGGGTCGGTGCACGCCTGGCAATCGGCGCCGCCGGTGCCGCAGGAGGTGGGGCTCGTCCCGGGCAGGCAGGCGGTTCCCGAGCAGCAGCCGGAGGGGCAGGAGGTCGAGTCGCAGATGCAGGCGCCGCTCGCGCAGCGCTGCCCGTCGCCGCAGGCGGCGGCCGAGCCACAGCGGCACTCGCCGGCGGCGGTGCAGGTGTCGGCCTTGGCCGCGTCGCAGGCGAGGCAGGCCTTGCCGCCGGTGCCGCAGGCGGCGACCGAGGCGCTCTTGCAGGCGCCGCCCGAGCAGCAGCCGCTGGGGCAGCTGGCGGCGTCGCAGACGCAGGCGCCGCCCTCGCAGCGCTGGCCGGCCGCGCAGCCGGGCCAGTTGCCGCAGCGGCACTGGCCGGCGGACGAGCAGCCGTCGCTGGTGGCGATCTCGCAGGTGACGCAGGTGCCGCCGCGGGTGCCGCAGGAAGAGGCGGAGCGCGCGGTGCACTTCGCGCCCGAGCAGCAGCCGTCGGGGCAGCTGGTGGCGTCGCAGGTGCAGGCGCCGGCCAGGCAGCGCTGGCCCGGCTCGCATTCGGTCTTGCCGCCGCACTGGCAGTCGCCGGCCGCCGAGCAGGAGTCGGCCTTGCCGGCCTCGCAGGCCTTGCAGACGCCGCCGCCGGCCGCGCAGGAGGTGACCGAGCGCACCGAGCAGGTCGCGCCCGAGCAGCAGCCGTCCGGGCAGGTGCTCAGGTTGCAGCTCGAGCAGGCCCCTTCGTTGCACTGCTGGCCCCCGGGGCAGGCCTCGCAGGCCGCGCCGGCGCTGCCGCAGGACGAGACGTTCTTGCCCGACAGGCAGGTCTGCCCCTGGCAGCAGCCGGCGCAGGACAGCGAGTCGCAGACGCAGCTGCCGCCGGCGCAGCGCAGGCCCGGGCCGCACGGCGGGTTGACCCCGCACTGGCAGGCGCCGGAGGCGGAGCAGTTGTTGGCCGCGGTCAGCTCGCAGGCGGTGCACTCGTTGCCCCCCGAGCCGCAGGTGGCGAAGGAGCGAGTCAGGCAGGCGTCGCCCGCGCAGCAGCCGGACGGGCAGGAGGCGGAGTTGCACACGCATTGCCCGCCCTCGCAGCGCTGCCCCGGCCCGCAGGCGGCCTCGCTGCCGCACTTGCAGCTCGAGCCGGCGCAGCCGTCGGCGCGGTGGGCGTCGCAGCTCTGGCAGGCGCCGCCGCCGCTGCCGCAGGCCGCGGCGTCGTTGATGTGGCAGGCGCCGGCGACGCAGCAGCCGTCGGGGCAGCTGGTGGTGTCGCAGACGCAGGCGCCCAGGGCGCAGCGCTGGCCGGCTTGGCAGGCGGGCCCCGTCCCGCAGCTGCAGGCGCCCAGCGCGGAGCAGGTGTCGGAGAGCCGGGAGTCGCAGGCCAGGCACGCGGCCCCGGGGGCGCCGCAGCTTAGGAAGGTGGAGGGCCGGCACGCCTCGCCCAGGCAGCAGCCGGCGGGGCAGGAGTCGGCGGTGCAGGCGCAGGCGCCTTCGACGCAGTCCTGGGTGCCGTCGCAGGCGTGGCAGGCGCCGCCGCCCCTGCCGCAGGCGTCGGCGAGGTTGCCCGCCTTGCACTCGTTGCGGTCGCAGCAGCCGCTGGCGCACGAGTCCCCGTCGCAGATGCAGCTTCCCGCGAGGCAGCGCAGGCCGTCGGCGCAGGCCGGGCCGGCGCCGCAGCGGCAGGCGCCGTCGGAGCAGGTCTCGCCGCTGCCGCAGGCCGGGCCGGGGCCGCAGCGGCAGGCGCCGTCGACGCAGGTCTCGCCGCTGGCGCAGGCGCAGCCGGCGTCGGGCGTGGAGGAGGTCTCCAGGGTCACCACCGCCTCGGTCTCGTAGCCCTTCTTGACCGTGGCCGAGCCCCTGCCGGTCCCGACGGCGGCGCCGCCCTTGAGGCCGGTGACGGTGACCTCGACCCGCCCGCCGGCGAGCGAGTCGTTGAGCAGCACGCGCAGGGATTCGCCGCTCTTCAGCGCCGCGCCGGCGGCCTCGGGCAGGACCGCGTCGAAGAGGGCGTCGGTGCCGGAGGTGCCGACGAAGCGCAGCTGGTCGACCTCGAGCGCGGAGGAGAACTCGACGCGGACGAGGAGGGCGGTGCCGTTGAGCTTGAGGCGATCGCGGTCGCAGGAGGAGAGCAGGGCGGCGGCGGCGAGGAGGCCCGCCGCGCACGCCGCAGCGGAGGAGAGGCGGTGGTGGCGGCTCATCGGGCGTCCAGGGTTCCGAGGGAGGTCGACGCGGCCTTGGGCTCGGTGGCCACGTAGGCGGCGGTGCCGGCGGCGGCGCCGACGACGACCACGCCGACGACGGTCCACAGCCACCACTGCTGGTAGACCGGGGTCGCCGCGGTGGCGGTCGGGGCGGGCGCCGTCTCGGCCGAGGAGGTCAGGCCGCCGACGGCGGGCGGGTTCTGCGAGGCGGCCTCGGCGGCGGTCTTGGCCTCGAGCTCCGCCCGGCGGCTCTCGGCGGCCTTGGTCTCGGCGCGGGCGGCGTCGGCGCGGGCCTTCTCGAGATCGGCCTGGCGCCTGGCCTGGGCGTCGGCGTCGGCGCGGCTCTTCTGCTCGGTGAGCCTCTTCTCGCTGTCCTCGAGCAGGCCGTTGACCACCGCGGCGTTCTTGTCGCCCTTGGGCGCGGAGTCGAGGTAGCGCCGGTAGAAGAAGACGGCGCGCTCGTAGTCGGCCAGCTGGCGGTGGCACTGGGCGATGTTGAAGAGGAACGGGGCGAGCGGCTTGAGCTCGTAGGCCTTGGAGTAGGCGGCCAGCGCCTCGCTGAAGCGCCCCAGGGTGTAGCTGGTCTGGCCGCGCTTGAACTCGGCCTTGGCGGACTCCGCCGCCGGGTCGGCCGCCTTGCCCGCGGCGAACGCCGGGGAGGCCGCAGGCCCCAGGGTGAGGAGGGTCGCGGCCAGCGCGAGGGCGAGGCGGGGACTGCGGCTACTGCGCGAACGGATCCATGACGCCATCGGGATTGACCTGCTGCTTGGGCCCGCTGGGCTTCTTGGGGCCGGCGGCGGGCACGGCCGGCTCGGTCTTGGCGGCCGGAGGCGGCGCGTCGGGGACGGGGGCAGGGACGGCGACGAGGGCGACCTCGAAGGCGGCGTTGGCCTTGAGCGAGGCCTTGCGCTCGGCGGCCTCGTGGCCTTCGAGCTCCAGGCGCAGCGGCAGCTCGGTCTCGGCGGCGGCGAATTCCTTGGAGAGCGGCGTGACGCCCAGCTCCTCGCCGGTGTCGGTGCGCACGACCTTGGCGCCGGCGGGCGTGGAGGCGATGGCCAGGGTCACCTTCGCGGGCACGGGCGGCGGGGTCGGCTGGGGCGGCGCGACGACCGCGACCGGCGCCGGGAGGGCGACCGCTTCGGGCTTGCGCTGCAGCAGCAGGTAGGCGCCGACGGCGACGCAGACCGCGAGCAGGCCGGTGATGCCGAGGAGGGCGGGCAGCAGGCGCGAGGGCTTGGGCGGCTCGAACTCGACGGCGGACAGGCCGGAGAGGATGGCCGCGATCTCGCCGGCGGACTGCGGCCGCTTCTCGGGCTGCTTCTCCAGGCACTTCATCACCACTTCGGCCAGGTCGGAGGGGATCTTCTCGCCGCCGATGGTGGTGGAGGGGAGCTTGGGCGTCGGCTTGGTGATGATGGCCACCGCCAGCTGCCCGAAGTTGTCGCCCGAGAACGGGGTGTGCCCGGTGAGCATCTCGTAGGCGATGATCCCCAGGCCGAACAGGTCGCTGCGGTGGTCGATCTCCACGCCCGCGGCCTGCTCCGGCGACATGTAGGCCGGGGTGCCGACGATGGCGCCGTCCATGGTGCCGCCCTTGGCGGGCGAGGCGGTGATCAGGCGCAGGAGCTTGGCGACGCCGAAGTCGAGCACCTTGACGTGGTCGCGGCCGTTCTTGTTGCAGACGAAGATGTTGTCGGGCTTGAGGTCGCGGTGCACGACGCCCAGCGTGTGGGCGGCCTGCAGCGCGCTGCAGATCTGCTGGAGGAGGTCGGCGGCGCGGACGACCGAGACGCCGCTCTCCATGTAGGCGGTGAGGCTGCTGCCCTGCAAAAGCTCCATCACGCACCAGACTTCGCCGCCACCCGGCTCCTCGACGAAGTCGAACACCTCGACGATGTTCTCGTGGTTGATCTGGTTGACGGTGCGCGCCTCCTGCAGGAAGCGCTGCACCACCGAGCGGTCGCGGGTGTGCTCGGGCCGGAGGATCTTGATGGCGACCTTGCGGCCCAGGCGCGTGTGCCGCGCCAGGAACACCCGGCCCATCGAACCTTCGCCGAGCAGCTGCAGGAGCTCGTAGCTGCCAAGCATTTGCGACCCGGCGCCGGGTTTGTTGGTCGTGTCCACGAGCATCTTCCGGAAACCCCTCTACGGAGAGCGGGCAATGGTACCAGAGTGTGACCGCGATCACAAAAAGGGAGGGTGTTTCCGCACACGGCCGAAAAATCGAGTTTCTTCGACGGGTTGGCGCCCTGGCTTGGGTCCCGGGGACCGAAGCGGCTGGAGAATCCGGGAAGGCCACCGCCGACCTGAAAGTCGCATCGCCGCGGCGAAGGACGCGCGGGCCCTCGCGGAGGCCGGGCTTCGGTACAATGGCGGTCCCTTCAGCCGTACCTCCGGAGGCGACGTGCCCACCACCATCGGGAAGAAGATCACCTCGGCTCTCGCCGACAAGAAGGTCAACCAGGCCGAGGTCGACGGCCTCATCGCCGAGGCGATGAAGAACAAGAAGCTCAGCGCCGCCGAGAAGAAGGAGCTCGTCGCCTTCTTCCTGGGCAACAAGAAGGCCTTCGACGCCGACGCCAAGGCGACGCTGGAGTCCTTCCTGGGCCTGAACAAGCCGCCCGCGCCCAAGCCTCCCGCCAAGCCCGCCGACCCGGTCGATGCCTTCGAGGCGCGCACCAGCCCGGTCCACGCCGGGGCCATCGAGACCGTCTTCACCCCGGGCGACGAGGCGCGGCTGATGGAGTACGCCTCGCTCGACGCGGTCATCGGCGCCCGCAAGGCCGACCCGAAGACCTACCCGCCGGAGTCGAACCCGTACCGAATCGAATACGCGGTCTACAACCTCACCGACCCCGAGGTGGTCCGCCGGCTCACCGACGCCGCCGCCGCGGGCGTGCGCGTCCAGGTCCTCGTCGACGCCAAGAGCATCGGGCCCAGCAAGTGGTGGAGCACGCTGGTCAAGGACCTCACCGCCGCCGGCTTCAGCTACGCCCCTTCGCAGACCAAGCTCGCCGACGACTCCGCCCGGCGCGACACGCAGCTCATCGGCATGGACATGCCGGGCCTCTTCCACCTGAAGACCCGCTACTTCTCCTACCCGGACCCGGCGTCCGGCGAGCTGAAGGAGACCGTGCTCACCGGCTCGTTCAACCCCGAGGTCGCGGCGCGCCAGAACGACGAGTCGATGCACCGGATCAACGACCGGACGCTCGTCCACCAGTACCTCAAGGCGGTCGAGCTGATGCGCGACGGCAAGCCGGTGCAGAACACCTGGGACGACGCCTGCCCGGTCAATGCGCTCTTCACCGTGCCCAACGCCGTGGGGCCCAAGCCCCTGGACAAGATCTTCAACCTCATCGACCAGGAGCAGGAGTTCATCGGGCTGTCGGTCTTCACGCTGCGCGAGCTGGTGGGCTCCGACAAGTCCAAGCTCCTGAACCACCTCAAGGCCGCCCAGGATCGCGGGGTCAGGGTCGTCGTCATCACCGACCGCAAGCAGGCCGACGGCGTCGACATCGCCGGCAAGCCGCAGGTCGGCGTCGCCAATGACGACACCGACGAGAAGCTCGAGAAGCTGGGCATCCCGGTCTACGAGGCCATCAACACGGCCGGCCCTTACAACGCCATGCACCTGAAGGCGGCGCTCTTCGGGCTCAAGGACATGAAGGTCGTCACCGACGCCGGCAACTGGACCTACTCGGTGATGGGCTCGGGCGCCTCGACGTACTCCAACAACGCCGAGAGCCTGCTCTTCGTCGACTCGGGAAAGCTCGACGGCAACGCCACCGGCGAGCGCTACCTGGGCGAGTTCATGCGCGTGCTGCGCAAGTACGGCGACCAGAACCCGGACCACACCGACGTCGAGGCGCTGCTCAAGGACCTGCAGGCCATGCCGAACTGGCCCAAGGTCAAGGTCGACTTCAACGTCGTCGCCAAGACGCACATGGGCCAGGACGTCTACGTCGTCGGCAACACCGAGGAGCTGGGCCGTTGGGGCGTCACCGGGCCGGGCCTCAAGCTCGACACCGACGCCTCCACCTATCCCAACTGGAAGAGCGCCACGGTGGAGGTCCCGCTGGGCTCGCGCTTCGAGTACAAGGTCGTCAAGCGCGACCGGGACGGCGGCATGGCCTGGGAGCCGGGCGAGAACGCGGTCCTCATCGTCGACCCCACCCGCGGCTCCGACCTCGATGACCTGACGGTCTCCGACGACTTCGACGGCGACCGGTGAGGTCCCCGAAAGAACAGGGGTCTTGGCGGATGTTCTAATGTCATGACGTTAAGCCTAACAACGTCATGACATTCTGACGTCCCTGCGAGAGCCGCCGAAAAACACCCGAGGCCCCATGCCTGCGAGAAAGGCTGTGTTGGTCGTCCTGCTGGCCCTCTGTGCTTGTTCAGAGCCAGCGGGCCAGGAGGGAAAGAACGACGCCGGGCGCGACGCCTCGGTGCGCCTGGACGCGAGCCACAAGACCGACGGTGGCGAGGACCCGGGGCCGCCCGATGCCGGCACCTCGACGAATCCGGACTCCGGGACGGCCACGACCACCATCACGGACTTCTGGGCCAACACGCAGTGGCCGCCCTACCTGACGTTGTCGCCAGGCGAGAAGGCGACGGTCTACGGCCAGATCTGGATCGCGGGCAGCACCGAGAAGGTGGGAGCGGCGGCGGGCCTCGAAGGCGAGGCAGGCCAGGGAGTGCCCGGTTCGGATCCCGGAACCTGGACCTGGACCCCGGCCCGCTTCAACGCCGACAAGGGCAACAACGACGAGCTGATGGCCGACCTGACCGCGCCGGCAGCGGGCCCTCGCGAGTATGCCTTCCGCTACCGGGTGCCGGGCTCGGTCTGGGCCGGAAAGGACGGCGAGTGGCTGTACGCCGGCCTGAAGGGACCGACGCTCGCGGCAGGCGAGGCGGGGGTCCTCGCGGTCCGCGTCCCGGCAGCCGAGCTCAAGGTCGCGACCCAGAACCTGCACTGCCAGCACGACAATCCCAAGGCCCGCCTCGACGCGATCGCCGCGCGCTGGGCGACGCTGCAGATCGACCTCGCGGCCCTCCAGGAAGTGTGCGAGGACGCCTCGACGGGCGTGGGCAACTCCGCCGACTACCTGGCGAAAGCGCTCTCGGCGGCGACGGGCAGGAAGTACGGCTTCCTCTGGGTCGAGACCCACCTCGCCAACGACGTCACGCCCGAGGGCGTGGGCATCGTCAGCGCGCTGCCGCTGGCCGGGATGGCGACCATCGACCTCGTCACCGCGGACTTCCCGCGCAAGGCGCTGCTGGGGGCGTATGCCTCGCCGGCAGGGATGATCGTCGTCGCGACGAGCCACCTGTCGTACCGGGCGGAGGACGCCGACGCGCGGCTGCAGCAGGCCAACCAGATCCTGGCGCTGGCCACCGAGTGGCAGTCGGGGACCGGCCGGCCCGGCGGGACGCACGCGCTGATCGCCGGGGACTTCAACACTGCGCCGGACACCGCGCCGATCCAGGCGATCGTCTCGGCGGGCTTCACCGACGTCTGGACGGCCGTGCACCCGGGCGACCCGGGCCTGTCGTTCCCGTCCAGCGCGCCGAACAAGCGCATCGACTACCTGCTCCTACGTGCGGCGACCGGCGTGGCTCTCTCGCCCTCCGCTGCGACCGAGGAGTTCGGCCAGCCCTACTCCGGGACCAGCTACGTCTCGGACCACCTGGGCTTCGTCGCGACTTTGAAGGCCCCGTGACCTTCCCTTGATCCAAAGTCGCGGCGGGCACGCAGGCGCACCGCCGCGAGCCGAGGCCGCCGGCGATTGGTGAAAGCCAGCCGCGAGGCGACAATGAAGCCTGCGGCCGACCACGGGACAGGAGCCGAAGCCATGCGTACCCGAAGCGCGATCGTCTTCGTCACGCTGGGCCTGGCCGCCTCATTCCTGGCGCTCGCCGGCTGCCCCCAGGACGCGGTCTCTCCCTGCAAGCTCGACAAGGACTGCCCCACGGGCCAGGGCTGCTCGCTGCAGGCCTGCCTCTCCTGCCCCGCCTGCGCGGCCGGCGCGCGCTGCGTGGGCGGCGAGTGCCTGCCCGACGCCTGCGGCGACGCGCCCTGCGCCGAGGGCGAGGCCTGCGTCGACGGCCACTGCCTGCGCTCGGACTGCCTGGGCGTCACCTGCAGCGCGGGCCAGGTCTGCGCCAAGGGCAACTGCTACCTCGCCGACTGCGAGGTGGGCTCCTGCGGCCCCGGCAGCGTGTGCGACCAGTCCGGCTGCACCACCAACGCCTGCGCCGGCGTGGTCTGCGCCGCGGGCAAGACCTGCGTGAAGGACACCTGCGTCGACCAGAGCTGCGCGGGCGTCGTCTGCGCCACCGGCGCGTTCTGCAGCCAGGGCGCCTGCGTCCCGGTCCCCTGCGAGGGCAGCACCTGCCCGTCCGGAACCGCCTGCGCCAACGGTCGCTGCCTGTCGGTGCGCTGCGACGCCACCGCCTGCGCCGGCGGCGAGGTCTGCGTGGAGGGCACCTGCACCGACGCCGCCTGCGTGGGCCTGACCTGCCCCGAGGGCCACTGCGTGCTGGGCACCTGCCTGCCGGCCGCCTGCGGCGAGCACCCCTGCCGCCCCGGCGAGGGCTGCGTCTCGGGCCAGTGCGTCGACCATGCCTGCCTGAAGGCCCCCTGCGGGCCCGGGGTCGCCTGCGCGGGCGGCACCTGCCTGCCGTCCGACTGCCCCGACCGCCCGTGCCCCGCGGCGATGGTCTGCTCGAGCGGCGCCTGCGTCGAGCCGTCCTGCGTCGGGGTCGTCTGCGCCGCGGGCTCGTCCTGCGCCGGCGGCCAGTGCCTGCCGCACGACTGCACCGAGGCCGCCTGCGCGGACCTGGCGGCGTGCGACGCCGAGACCTGCAAGCAGGCGAATTGCGCCCTGGTGCGCTGCGCCGAGGGCCAGGAGTGCGCCGACGGCCGGTGCCTGCCCACCACCTGCGCGGACGGCACCTCCTGCGGCGTCGGCCAGGTCTGCGACGGCGACGCCTGCCAGGACCTGCGCTGCGTGGGCCTGCGCTGCGGCGCCGGCGAGCGCTGCGCCGCCGCGGCGTGCGTCGCCTGCGCGGCCAGGGAGGCCGCCTGCGACGACCGGGTCGACGAGGACTGCGACGGGGACACCGACTGCGCCGACAGCAACTGCGCGGGAGAGCCGGCCTGCGTCGGCGAGACCGCCTGCGGCGACGGCGTGGACGACGACTCCGACGGCGACACCGACTGCGCCGACGCCGACTGCCGCGGCAAGGCCTGCGACGACCACGACCGCTGCACCACCTCGGAGGTCTGCGGCGCCGGCGGCGCCTGCGGCCCGGGCAAGGCGGTCGCCTGCCGCGCCCCGGAGCCCTGCGAGGAGAGCGTCACCTGCGACGGCGCGACCGGCTCCTGCAACCCCAAGCTCAAGCCGGCCGGCGGCGCCTGCGAGGACGGCGATGCCTGCACCCTCTTCGACACCTGCGACGCCGCCGGCCAGTGCCTGCCCGGGGCCCGCAAGAGCTGCGGCGCGCCGGGGCGTTGCCAGGCCTCGCTGGAGTGCAACTCGGCCAGCGGCGACTGCGTGCCCACCTGGGTCGCCCCCGGCACCGCCTGCGAGGACGGCGACGCCTGCACCGAGGGCGAGCAGTGCGACTCGAGCGGGGCCTGCCGGGGCGGCGCGCAGAGGGACTGCGACGACGACAACCCCTGCACCACCGACTCCTGCGACGCCGCGACCGGCTGCAAGCACGCGGCGCTCCCCGACGGCACCGGCTGCGGGACGGGCCAGACCTGCAGCGGCGGCATCTGCCCCACGCTCACCGAGGACGCGTGCGGCGACCACCTGGACAACGACTTCGACGGCCAGACCGACTGCGCCGACAGCGACTGCAACGCCCGGGCCTGCGACGACGGCAATGCCTGCACGCAGACCGACACCTGCTCGTCCGGAGCCTGCGCCGGGTCGAACCCCAAGACCTGCCCGGCGCCGACGCAGTGCCAGGCCTCGGTCAGCTGCAACCCCGCCACCGGCGCCTGCGAGGCGACCAACAAGGCCAGCGGCCAGACCTGCAACGACGCCAACGCCTGCTCCCAGACCGACCAGTGCGACGGCAACGGCGCCTGCGTGGGGTCCAACCCCAAGTCGTGCCCGGCCCCGACCCAGTGCCAGCAGAGCGTCACCTGCAACGCGGCGACCGGCGCCTGCGACGTGGTCGACAAGGCCGCGGGCTCCTCCTGCACCGACGGCAACGCCTGCACCCTCGCCGACACCTGCGACGGCAGCGGCGCCTGCACCCCCGGGGCGGCCAAGAGCTGCCCGGCGCCGACCCTCTGCCAGGCCTCGGTCACCTGCAACGCGTCGACCGGCGCCTGCGACGTGGCCAACAAGGCCAACGGCACCGCCTGCACCAGCGACGGCAAGGAGTGCACCAACGACGTCTGCAGCGCCGGCGCCTGCACCCACCCCAACAGGACCGGCGCCTGCACTGACGACGGCAACCCCTGCACCAGCGACACCTGCTCCGGCGGCAGCTGCACGCACCCGGCCCTGGCCGACTACTCCTCCTGCGGCACCAACAAGCGCTGCTGCAGCGGGTCGTGCAGGGCCAACAACGACGCCTCCAACTGCGAGGTCTGCGGGCTGTCGTGCAGCGGCAACGGCTGCGTGGAGAACCCGGACGCAGCGGGGCACTACTACTGCGCCTGCCCCAACTCCAACGCCTGGTGCCAGACGAGCCCCCACGACTATGGCGCGATGGCCACCTGCTACAACAACCGCTGCCAGTGCGTGTGCAACTCGAACTCGAGCTGGACGGGGACCTGCAGCGGGCAGTGCCCCGGCGGGCGCACCTGCCACCAGATCAGCGGGCTCAACTGGTGTGACTGAGCGGCAGAGAGCCTGGGGCACCGAGCCCCCGGCCGCCTGCCTCTGCCTGGTCCGCGTGCTCGGCTGATAGCGTCCCGGGCCGGTGAAGATCGCGACCTGGAACATCCAGTCCTGCGCGCGCGGGCTCGAGGCGGTGGCGGCCGTCCTCCGCGCGCTCGACGCCGACGTCGTGGCGCTCCAGGAGGTGGACCGCGGCACGCTGCGCGCGGGCCGGCTCGACCAGGCGGCGCGGCTGGCGAGCGCGGCGGGCCTGGCCCACTTCCGCTTCTTCCGCGCCGTCGGCTGGGGCTGCGGCGACTACGGCCTGGCGCTGCTCTCCCGCTGGCCGCTCACCGGCGAGCGGGTGGGCCTCCTCCCGAACGAGGAGGGGCTGGAGCCGCGCATCCACGCCTCGGCCGTGGTCGAGGCCGGCGGGGCCCGCCTGTCGATCCACCTGACGCACCTGACCCACCTCGACACCGTGCGCGGGCTCCGGCTCGCGCAGGCTCGAAGGATCCTGGACCGGCTCGAGGCGGACCCGTGGCCCAAGGTGCTCCTCGGCGACTTCAACGCGCTCCCCGGCGGCTCCACCCACCGCGCCGTCCGCCGGCGCCTGCGCGACGCCTTCCACGCCGCCGGCGAAGGCCCCTCGGGGACCTATCCGCTGCCCTGGCCGCTGCCCGCGGTGCGCATCGACTACCTGTTCGTCTCGGAAGGCGTCGGCGTGGCGCGCTCGAGGGTCCACGCGACCGAGGCGTCCGACCACCGTCCGCTGACCGCGGAGGTCCGTCTGCAGGCCGGCGGCGAGGGCTTCCGGCGCTTCGCCTAGCTTCACTTTCACTTGCGGCGGCGCACCCGGGTCATCCCTGCGAGGGGCCGATTCGCACCCGGAGGTCTTCATGGAGCGCCGCCTTTCCTTCTTCTTCTCCTTCTCCTTCCTGCTCGCGGTGGTTCTCGCCGGCTGCGGGCCCGGCTTCGAGGGCGAAGGCCAGCCGGGCGTCAGCGTGCTGGTCAAGGACGCGCCGGCGCAGCTGACCGGAGGCGAGGAGGCGCTCTTCGAGATTCGCTACTGCGCCGACGCGCAGGGCGAGAGCTTCCTCGTCAGCGAGCTGCGCGCCGAGCTGGACGCCCAGGGCATGAACTGGCACTCCGGTTGGGACCTGCGCTACGAGCTGACCGTCGACGCCAACCGCGACCACCGCTTCGGGCCCGGCGACGCCATCACCGTCAGCGAGAAGGACTGGAACGAGTTCGGCGCCGACGACGCGGGGATGACCTACGGCGTCACGCTCTACCGCGTCTCGGAGATGGGCAGGGACGAAGTCCTGGCGAAGGCGGATTGGCAGGCGCGCTGAGCGACCGATCGAGAGACCCGGCGCGGTGGGCGACCGGGCCGGCTTACTGCCGCGCCGGCTTGAACAGCTGCAGCCCGCCCTTGTTCACCTCCAGGAAGAACCCGAAGGTGAAGCGGATTTCGCCGTGGTCGTTCTGCAGGGCCGGGGGCGGGTTGGGGAAGGGCTGGGCGCGGCGGAAGGCCTGCATCGCCTCGGCGTCCAGGAACTCGACGCCGCAGGACTTGTCCACGCTGATGTTCTTGAGCAGGCCCTGGTTGTCGAGCGTGACCGCCACCACCGTGTAGCGGTCCTTGTAGAGGAAGATCTCGCCGGTGGGGTCCTTGGTCCGCACCACCGTGTTCGGGTCCCAGTGCATCCCCACGTACTGCTTGATGCGGTTGAAGAACGACGAGTACTTCCACTCCCGCGTGTTTAGGTACGTCCCGTTGCCGACCTCGACCTCGTCGAGCGGGGTCAGGTCGTTGGCCGGGGCCCCGGCGATGCGGTCGAGCACGGTGGCGGAGGGGGTGAGGGTGCGGATCTCGTTGTCGCCCGCGCGCCCGGACGAGGCCTGGCTCTCCTCGCCCTCGGGCCCGCCCACCTGGATCTTCAGGCGATCGGAGTTGCCCTTGATGGCCTCGCTGCCCGGCTGGTTCTTGAGCATGCCGTTCAGCCCGTCGAAGCGCAGCGCCAGCTCGTCGTGCTTCTCCGCGCTGGGGACCTCGAAGACGTTCTTCTTCGACCCGTTCTTGGCCGGCGTCTCCTCGTTGCCCTTGCCGCCGTTGCCGGCCACCACCTGCTTGTCGACGACGTCGTGGCCCTGGCCGTCGGACGGCTTGACCGGGCTGGAGGGCCGGGGCATCGCGTTCTTGTAGAACGGCGTCGCGTCCTTGGACCGCGTCTCCTTGTCCACGCGGTTGTTGCTCTCGGCCAGGAACTGGGCGTCCTCGTCCGGCACCTGCCCGTTGCCCGGCGCCACGTCGACCACCCTGCCCTTGGGGATGGCCTCGGGCTCCTTCTGCTTCTTCAGGTCCTCCGCCTTGGCGACCGCGTCCGGCTTGGGCTGCTGCTGGGGAGGAGGAGGCGTCTTGAGGTCCGGCCGCGGGCCCAGCCGCCGGTTCTGCTCCCAGAGGGACTGGGGCACGGAGCGCAGGGAGATGGGGTTGGGGGCCTTCGGCAGCTTTCCCGGCTTCTGGTCGAAGAGGGAGACGAAGAGGAGCCCGATCAAACCCGTGCCGACGAGCGCAAGGAGGCTCGCGGCCAACCAGCGCCCCAGGCGCCGGCTCGGGTCATCCCGTCTTCTGCGTCGGTACGCCACTGCCTCCTCGTGCGAGCCTGCTTGCCTAGGCAGGCTCCCTGAAGAACAGCCACCCGTCTATTTTAACGCCCGGGTCTCGGTTCTGTTTCGTTGGACAACTTGGGGGCCTGACTGAACGCATGCAAGCGCCGCCCCGCTTGGCTGCTCTCCGACCAAACCAGGAGAACGCCAGTAAATTCCACCAGCTGCGAGGCGCTGCCTGCCTGGGCGAAAGGCACCCCCGTCCAGGAATCGGGCGGGGGTGCCAGCCTTCCGCGGCGGAACTCTACGGCAGCCAGACGAAGGTCGAGTAGCCGTTGAAGAGGGTGTCCGACCAGGCCATGCGGCCGGAGGGCGCCATCTGCAGCGACGACTTGTCGGAGAAGTGCGAGGTCTTGCGCAGCCGGCTGTTGCGCGCGCGGTCCCAGACGTAGACCTGCGCGGAGCGGGTGGGCGAGGTGGCGATGAACGCCGCCTGGTCTCCGGTGAAGGCCAGGCTGTTGCGGCCGCCGTCGGAGTCCTGCACCGCCAGGTCGCCCATGGGAAGGACGCGCCGGTCGTCGTCGTCGTCCGGCTCCTGCACGGAGTCGAAGCGCCGGTTGGGGCCCGGGTACACGGCGACCAGCGGGCCGCTCTGGCAGCGGACGAGCAGCCCGGAGTCCGCCGCGAGGATCCGCTCGCCCGCCAGGCAGGGCAGGCCCGCGACGTCGAGCTGGACCCGGGTGGGCGCGCCCGCGCCGCCCAGGTACTGGAGCCAGTAGGACTGCTGGTTGGCGCCGTCCGTCTCGCTCCACACCAGGTGCCTGCCCGACACCGAGGGCTCGTACCAGGGGGCCAGGACGTTGGGCGAGGTCGGGACGATCTGCTGGCGCGTGGCGTACAGGAGCGACGGCCGGCCCGTCAGCGGCATGGTCGGCGCCGCCGGGCGGAGCAGGTAGGCCACGTACGAGCCGCTCTCCTTGAGGACGTAGAAGGCGTTGCCTCCGCCGACCGCCACCTCGCGCAGCTCGGTCGACCAGTCCAGGACCTTCGGTGCCGGCTCGTCGCCGGTGAAGAACTGGCCGTCCGGGCCGGCGTTGAGCGCGCACAGCCCGGTGGCGCCGTCGACCTTGGGATCGCACAGGTACAGCAGGTCCTCGCCGGTGACCTGGAAGGGCGGGACGTCCACCCGGGTGTCCTTGCCGAGGTAGCCGGGCAGCGTCATCGAGCTCACCGAGCCGTCGGGCCGGTGGGCCACCAGGCTGCGGTCGAAGAGGTCGTCGTTGGCGAAGAGGACCGTCCCGTCGTCGGCGACGGCCTGCGCGACCTCCCGGGCGGTGGCGCTCTCCCAGCGCAGCGTCGACAGGTCCACCGCCACCAGGTCCGAGCGGCTGTTCGACCCGTAGGAGTAGACCAGCAGGCCGTGGTCGATCTCCGGGGCGTGGGGCTCGCCCCCCGCCGCCGGGAGGTGCCGCAGGTAGGACTCCTCGCCGACGAACCTGCCGTCCGGCGCCGCCTCCCAGTCGGTGATGGTCGTCCCGTCGATGCCGTAGGAGATGGCGATGGCGCGGCCGCGCTCGACCGCCAGCCCGCCCTGGGTGATCTCGACCCGCGACACGTTCTCCACCGTCGCCGGCTCGTCGCCGGTGCTCCACACGCCGTCCGGGCCCGCCGAGTGGATGCGGTAGGTCGCCGGCGTGCTCATGGTGTCGGTGGGCGCCCACTCCATCCAGGTCAGCTCGCCGTCCTGGACCTCGGCGCGGCTCGCGGTCGGCCAGGCCGGCTCCTGGGCGCCGCTCTGGCCCAGGTGCAGCGAGGTCCCGCGGGTCTTGGTGACGCGGTAGAGGTGCCCGTTGGCGGTGGTGGGACGCACCAGCTGGTAGGTGGAGTAGACCGTCGCCGCCGCCCAGAGGGTGTCGCGGCCGTTGTCGGCGGTGAAGACCAGCGTGCCGTCCGGCGAGACCGCGGCCTGCTCGCCGTCGAAGGTGGCGGTCATCTCCCGCCAGGTCACCGAGCCGTCGGTCACGGTCCCGCCCGGGGCGACCGGCCACGTCGCCGGCTCGCTGGAGGCGCTCGCCCCGGCGGTGGTGGCGCGGTAGGCGTGGCCGGGGGCCGCCATCGTCCAGACCACGTCGCCCGGCTGGTGGCTGGCGCCCGCGGTCCAGTTCTCGCCGTCCCCGGCGTAGGCCAGCCTCCAGCGGTAGCGCGGGTTGTCGCAGCCGGCGAGGGCCTCGGCGGCCCAGAGGAAGTAGTTGCCGCCGGCGCGCAGCCCCGAGACGTGGCCCGGGCCGACGATGCCGCTGGAGTCGGCCACCCGCACCGGTTGGCAGACCTCGGCCGGGGTGCAGGGCGGGGCGTGCGAGCAGGCCTGGTAGCGGCAGGCCCACAGCTCCTTCTGGTCCTCGTTCGGGTTGACGCCCCAGCTCCGGTGCGTGCCCTGGGTCTCGACCCAGGCGATGGTGCTGCCCGCGACCGCGACGTTGGTGATCGTCGGGACGCTCATCGGGGACTTCGTCCAGTCCGTCTGCCGCAGCACCACCGGCGCTTTCGCCGGGTCGCCTCCGGGGAGGAGCGCCAGCACGTCCAGGGCGCGGTAGCCGTCGGGGGTGGCCGGGCTGAAGTCGGAGGTGGTCGCGAAGACCAGGCCCGGCTCCCCCAGGGCGGCGAAGGACTCCGGCTGGGACGCGCTGTCGGAGCAGCTGCGGCCGCGCACGTAGACGCTCCCGCCGCCGGTGTTCACGGCCTGGAAGAAGGCCAGCTTGTCGCCCTGGGGCAGCCGGTCCTCGCCGAGCCGGTAGAGCAGCGTCCCGTCGTTGCTGGTGAAGGCGACGGTGTCCTTGTAGAAGCGCGGCGTGGACTGCGCCCCGGTGCCCTCGGCGAAGGTCTTCATGCCCTCGGTGCCCACCGTGAGCGAGGCGCCGTCGCCGGTGTTGCCGGCGAGGTCCACCGCGCGCACCGAGACGCGGTTGAGGGCGCCGGCGGCGAGCGGGACGTGGACGCCGACGAAGCGGCGCGCCTGCGCCCAGCCCGCGTCGCCGGCGACGGCGGAGACGACCGAGGAGCAGCGCAGCCGCGCGTCGTCGCACGGGCAGGTGGGCGAGCACGGGTCCCAGGTGTCGGGGGCGCCCTCGGCGCGGCAGCCCGGGCACAGCGGCAGGAAGCCGCCGCCGGAGTCCACCTCGAGGTAGTCGACGCCCTTGTAGGTCGAGTTGAGGTCGCCCAGCGGCAGGTCGACCGGACCGGCCTCGACGAAGAGGTCCACGCCCGCGGCGCGCACCGTGAACTGCGAGCTCTCGTAGACCGGGGCGATCTTCGGGGCGGAGGGCCGCGACAGGTCGCAGATGGCCGAGGCGAAGGCGGGGGCCGCCGCGGTGCGCTGCGCGAGGTCGCGGCTCTGGGCCCACACGCAGGTGCGCCGGCCCGGGGTGAGCTGCAGCACGAACGAGGCGGCCGAGGGCGCCAGCGTGCAGCTCGGCGTGGCGTCGCAGGCGGCCAGGGGGTCGGTCAGCTCGGCGCTGCAGGCGAGGTAGGTCTCGAAGGTGGGGTCGCCCTCCGCCCCGGTGAGCGTGACCGAGGTGGTGGTGGCGTTGAGGTAGGAGACCGGCCTGCCGTCCGCGTCGGCGCTGGCGCGCGGGAGGTGGATGGTCGGGGTCGCGGGCCGGGCGGAGTCGTAGCGCGAGGTGACGTAGGTCTCCGGCCCGGCGTTGCCGCACCAGTCGACGGCGCGGACCCACAGGGTGCTCTCGACGTTCTCCAGCAGCGCGAACGCGAACGGCCCGGCGACGGCGGGGCCGGCGGCGGCGGTCCAGTCGGGCAGGCGGCCCTGGACGAACTGGTAGCCGCGCAGGTTGACGTCGCTGGCGGCGGTCTGGACGGCCACCTGGAGCGAGGCCGAGGTGGCCCAGGCGGGCACGCTCTCGAGGACGACCGGTCCGGGCGGCACGGTGTCGAAGCAGTCCGCGTCGCCGGTGCCGGTGGCCTCGCCGGGGCGCACCGGGAAGGTGCCGCCGCCCTCGCAGCGCCGGTCGTCGGCGGCCAGGTGGACCTCGTAGGTCCCCGGGGGCAGGTCGCGCAGCGACCAGGTGCCGTCCTGGGCGGACTGGCCGCCGGCCTTCGAGTAGGCGGTCCCGTTGAAGGCGACGCCGGTGACCGAGATGGAGACCCCGACGTGGCTCGGGAGCCGGCCCGAGGGGTCGAGCCGGTCGTTGAGGAACGCCTGGCCCTCGACGGAGCCGGCCGAGAGCGAGAGCGCGAGGGGGCCGACGCGGGTGCTGCCGCTGGCGGCGACCACCACGTCGACGCTGGCGGCAGTGAAGTACTCGCGCGAGGCCTTGACCTGGTGCTTGCCCAGGGCGGCCACGCTGACGGCGACGCCGGTGAACTGGTAGGCGCCCGAGGCATCGGTGACCGTGCTGGCGATCTGCACCCCCGCCTCGTCGTCGAGCTCCACCCGCACCCCGGGGGCGTCGGGGCCGACCAGGAAGCTGGTGACCGAGCCGGCCGAGAGCGTGACCTGTCCGACGACGTCGCCGCGCAGCACCCTGAGCAGCGCGTCGGGGGCGGACACCGTCTCGCCGGTGCCCACGGCGAAGGTCGGGCTGGAGGCGGCCTCGAAGCTGCCGCGCTCGTAGGAGAGCTGGTAGGTGCCGGCGACCAGGGCGGCGAACTGGAAGGCGCCGTCGGAGCCGGTGTCGAAGGAGCCGGCGAAGGCCTGCCCGCGCAGGTCGGTCCCGCGCAGCCAGACCCGGGTGCCCGCCGCGGTGCCCTTGTCGACGAGGGCCTTGCCCAGGACCCGGGCGGTGGCGACGACGGACAGGGCGACCGGGTCGGCGTTCAGGTGGGCGGCCGGACCGGCCTGGACCTCGACGCTCTGGTCGTCGCTGCTCCAGTCGGCGCCCTTGCGGGCCGTGACCTGGTAGGTCCCCACCGGCAGCGAGAGGAAGGTGAAGGAGCCGCCGGCGTCGGTGAGCGTCGAGGCGCCCACCGTGGCGACCGCGCCCAGGCCCTGGACGCCGACCTGGACGCCCTCGTGGCTCTTCGCCTGCGCGAGCGCGTAGCGCCCGCTGAGCGAGCCCCGCAGGCGCGACAGCCGCGCGGGCGGCAGGGTCACGGACTGGCCGGGGCCGAGGACCACCGTCGGCAGCGCCACGGGCTCGAAGGACGGCTCGGAGACCTGCACCTGGTAGGTGCCGGGAGGCAGCTCGTCGAAGGCGAAGCCGCCCGAGGCGTCGGGGGCGAGGGTCCGGGGGACGTCGGACCCGTTCACGTCCGTGCCCACCAGCTTGACGCTGGCGGTGGTCGGGGAAGCGGCCATCTCCAGGGCGACGGTCCCGCGGATCGAGGAGTCCTTGCGCAGGGCGAGGGTCACCGGGTCGAGCACGGTGGCGCCCGCGGCGGTGACGACCACGCCGGGGCGGTGCAGGTCGGCGAAGCCCGCCTTGGAGAAGCTGATCTCGTAGGTGCCGGTGGAGACCTGGGGCAGCGCGTACGCGCCCGAGTCGTCGGTCTGGGTCGCGCCGCCGCCGGGGGAGAGGGAGACGACGATGCCCGAGGAGCGGGAGGCGCCCTCGAGCAGGGCCGTGCCGCGGACCGTGCTGCGCGCGCGCCGCAGCGTGATGTCGGGGACGGAGACGACTGCGCTCTCGGGCGAGAGGGTGACCACGACCGGGAAGGCCAGGCCCGGCTCGTAGTCCGCCTGGGAGGCCTCGACGGAGTAGGTGCCGGCCAGCACCCCGAGGACGGTGTAGGTCCCGTCGGCGGCGGTGAAGACGCTGGGGACGCCCTTGACCGAGATGCGGGCCCCGGAGCGGTCGTCGCCGTCGCCCCGGTCCTCGAAGACGATCCTGCCGACCAGCTTCGCCTTGGCCTGGTTGGACGGCGGCGAGGCGGGGTCGTAGGGGTTCGAGTGCTCGACCGAGGTGTCGCAGGCGGTCGCGGCGAGCAGGGCGAAGAAGGCCCAGGAACGGATGGTCATAGACGCTCCAGGTTCGGGCCGCCGATGGGGCTCGTGCGGCCGCTGCGTTCGGGGAAAGACTCACCCCGCTCCCCGAGACGAACCTAGAATCCCGCATGCGCTCCGGGGTGTCGAGGCCAGGGTCGCCTGCCTTGGGAGGGGTCGTGCAACCTGCTCGTCTTCTGGTGGGAAGGAACCGGCGGACCGCCGTCGCCGTCACCGTCGCCCTGGCCGCGGCGCTGGGCGGCTCCTCGTGCAGCTACCTGCTCGTGGGCGATCCTCTCCTCGGCACCGTCCAGAACCTCGCCCAGGGCGGCTGCCTGGCGCAGTGCTCGCCGGGCTACCGGTGCAACGACGAGAGCGCCCTCTGCGAGCCGGAGAGGCCTGACGCGGCCGCTGCCCCGACGAGGTAGCCACCGGCTTCCGAGCAGGCGCCGGCCCGGCTGTTGCGACGAGAAGGCTTCGCCGGCGGTCGCTTGACTTCGTCGCTCCGCCGCGACCAAGTCGGGGCCTGGGAATCGGGCGGGCGGAACGGAGGGGCGAGGAGTCGGCGCATGCAGCCCCTGACGTTCGAGCAGGATCGCCGGGTGGAGCTGGCGGCCATCCAGCGACGGGTCTGGCGGATCGTCCTGTTCGGAGTCCTGCCGGTCGTCGTGGCCTTCAACGTCCTGGCGACCCTCGGCGCCCCGTGCTGGCAGGCCTGGCTGCTGCTGGGCGCCTCGGTCGCGATGCTCGGGACCTGGGCGGCGATCTACTTCCGCACCCGGGGCGAGTCGATGCCGCTGGCTCCGGTGGTCGGCTCGGCCATCGCGTTCAGCATCCTCTCGATGCTGCTGCGGCAGGGGGCGGTGTCGACCACCGGCATCTCCCTGCTGAGCATCGCCAGCTCCATGAGCCTGTTCTCCGAGCGCGCGCTCGCCCGCTCGCTCTGGGCCTCGGGGGTGCTCTTCGGCGCCGGCCTGGCGGTGGGCCACTTCGGGCTCATCCCGCAGATCCCCCAGAGCCCCGAGCGCATCCTCGTCCAGACGCTCGTGTACGCCGCCCTCTTCTTCGTCGCGACCTACTACGTCCTGCGCACCGGGCAGCGCATCAGCGCCTCGCTGTACGAGCGGACGCAGCGCGGCGGCCGCCGCAACGAGGAGGTCCTGGAGGCGGTCGGCGGGGCGAACCCCGAGCTCCACAGCGCCATCGCCAGCCTGGGCCCCATCGCCGAGGACTTCGCCCGGATGGCGTCCGAGCAGGCCGGGGCCTCGGCGGAGATGGGGACCTCGGCCGAGCACGTCCTGAAGATGGTGGGCGAGACCGTCGCGGCGGCGCAGGAGACCCGCGCGCTGTCCCAGCGCATCCGCGACGACGCGGAGCAGGGGCGCCAGAAGCTGCGGGCGGTCGAGAAGGCCTTCCAGGGCGCCGTCGGCCGCATCGAGGCGGTGCGCGCCCAGAACGAGGAGCTGGCCCAGGAGGTGGCCCGGACCGAGGAGATCAACGCCGCGATCCAGGACATCGCCGACAGCCTGTCGATGATGGGCATCAACGCCTCGCTGGAGGCGGCGCGGGCGGGTGAGCACGGGCGGGGGTTCGCCGTGGTGGCCGTGGAGCTGCAGCGCATGGTCGGGCAGACCACCACCGACCTGGGCCGCGCCGCCAAGCTGCTGGAGCACCTGCGCCACCGCGCGGGCGTGATGGGCGAGGAGAACCTCGCCAGCACGGTGGCGCTGCGCAGCTCCTTCGAGGAGCTGGTGGCGGTCGCCGGCCTGCTCGATGGGATCACCGGGAGCTTCCAGCAGGCCTCGCAGTCCGTCGAGCAGATCGCCTCGGCGGCGCAGGCGCAGCGCACCGGCATCTCGCAGATCGCCGAAGGGGTCCGGGCGGTGGCGCAGTCGGCCGCCGGGCTGTCGTCGTCCGGCGACGGCATGCGCGAGGGCCTGTCGCGGGTCGAGACGGCCCACCGCAAGCTGCAGGGGGTGCTCGAGCGGAGGTCCGCGGCCCAGGCGCCTTGAAGGGTCAGTAGATGCCGACGATCTCCGCGCCGTTGAAGTAGTGGCGCAGGATCTCCTGGTACGTCTGCCCCTGCTCCGCGCGGCCGATGGCGCCGGTCTGGCACATGCCGACGCCGTGGCCCCAGCCGGCTCCCCGGAACACCCACTCGTCGGGGTGCGGCTTGCCGGGCGGCTCGACCATGAACAGCGCGCTGTTCAGGTTGGCGAACAGCCTGCGGATGACGAGCTCGCCGCGCACCTGCGTCGCCCCGTCCTCGCCGGCGATGGTGAGCACCGTGACCCGGCCCGAAGAGCCGCGCTTGGCAGCCGCCAGGACCTGCACCTTCCCGACCCCGAACGGCGCGGCGATCTTGTCCACCTCGGCGCGGGTGAAGCGCTTCTCCCAGCGGTACTTCTGCTTCTTGGAGAAGGTCGAGACGCTGCAGTAGGCGGCGGGCTCGGTGGAGACGAAGTCCTTGATGGTCTGGTCGGTGATGGCGGCGTCGAAGGCCTCGGACTTCTCGACGAGGTCGGTGCGCCCGCGCAGCATCGGGTCGGGGATGCCGCCCCAGACCGCCTCGTTGTCCTCGCTGTGGCCGCCGCACACCGCGCTGTAGACCGAGTCGACCAGGCCCCCGCCCTTCTCCGCCGGCGCGAAGAGCGTCTGGCCCGCCGTGGCCGCCACCGCGGCGTCGGTCGAGGCCGCCTCGCCCGACAGGCCCGTGTAGACCTGGCAGTGCTGCTCCGCGCAGAGCAGGTAGGGGTCGGTCAGGTGCCGCGTGCCGAGCTTGGCCAACACCTCGCCGCGCGCGGTCACCGCCTGCGCCTTGAGCGCCTCCGGGTGGGCCTTGGCGAAGATCTCCGAGGCCACGATGCCGCGCAGGTAGCTCTCCATCGGCACCAGGTTCACCACCGCGATGCCGCCGGCGCGGTCGACCACGAACTCCAGGTCGCCGCGGAAGGAGCGGTCCTGGCGGCCGTGCGACTTGTAGCCGCGGCCGTGCTCGACCTCCTTGACCAGGAACGGGCCCTTGTCGGGCGAGGTGGCGCTGGCGAGGTCCTGGGCCACGGCGAGCACCGTGCCCGAGGCGTCGGCGATCTCGAGGAGGCCGTGCGGGCGCTTCTTGAGCGCGGGCAGCAGCATGCCCTGGAAGCCGAACTTGGCGTGCAGCTCCTTGAGGATCTCCTTGGCCTTCTCCTCGGCGGTGGCGTCGCCGATGAGCACCAGCTGGCGCCGGTTGTCGAGCACGTGCCCGGCGATGCCGTGCAGCGAGCCGGTGGTCTGGGTGCGGACCTTGTAGCCGCGCTCCTCGCCCCAGAGCTTCTTGGTCTCGGCGAGGTCGTCCTTGTCGGAGAAGGCGTGCTCGGCGACCTGGATGGAGAAGAGGGTCTCGCCGGGCTCGTAGTTCTTGAGCGTCAGGGTCCAGGTGGAACCGGCCGGGGCCTCGAGCGTCTTGTTGAGCCCGCCGCGGGCGAGCAGGCGCATGCGGCCCTTGGTGGTGAAGGTCACCGAGCTCTGCGCCTCCATGAGCATGACCGAGACGCTGGGCATGCCCTTGTCGAAGGAGAGGGACTTGCGGCCGTACAGGCGCTCGAGCGGGTCGTTGGGGTCGGGCAGATCGCTGGGCGCAGACGGAACGGGCGCGGCCGGAGCGGCGGCGGAAAGGGCGAGCGCGAGGGCGATCCAGGCGGGCACGCACAGGGATGTAGCACGCGGCTGGCGGAGCGTGAAATCGGCGCCGTTGAACTCCAGCTTCTCGCCTTCGCTGCGCGGGCTGGCCAATAGGGTGAGCTTCTGGACCGGGAAGTCGCGCTCCTCGAGGCAGTGGATGAACTCGCGGCCGACAGCGCCGGTCGCGCACCTGGATCGCCACGTGGGAGGACTTGCTCCTCTCGACGCCTCGTCGTCGGGTGCTCGCCTGCCTGCCATCCGATGGGGCGCGGACCCTAATCACAGAAAGGTATCGGCGGCGCGTGGAGGCCGGCCGCCGCTGGAGGGCGGCGAGGCGTGGCAGGGGAGCTTCGCGAAGCCGCCCGCCAATAATGTAACCCGAAGGACCCATTACAATGTCCGCTCGGGTGGACATTGGTCTCCGTAACGTAACCTTCAATGGGCATTACGAGCCCATGACTGCCAAGACCCCTTCGCCTCCGGGACGATGATGTTGATCGAGTGCTCGTCACGTTGGGCAGTCATCTCCGAGAAGCGCGCCTGAGCCGGGGCTGTCGATCGAGACGGTCGCCCAGCGAGTCGGCGTGTCACGGAAGACGGTGGCGGAGGCCGAGCGCGGGAGACGACGAGCATTGGGGTGTAGGCAGGGATGCTCTGGGTGTTGGGGCTCAGAACCAGCTGGAGAACCTGGCGACGCCTAGACCGAGCCGGACGAGGACTTCGCGGTGTAGACGGACCGAAAGCGAGCGCCGCAGAGGCGGGAAGGGCCGGGTGGCAGGGCCTCGAAGCGACATAGCGTTCGAGGCCTGACCGAGGACTGACCGTGCCCCCCCCTCCTTCCTAGAAGCAGAAGAGCGTCGAGGCCGGCCATCAGGTCGGCCCCTTCGGCTCGGCGCGATCGTAGCCGTGGCGGCGAACGAGCACCTCGTGGCTTCAACCGCCTGTCCCCATGAGCCGCCGATGGCGGGGCCATCCCGCGGCGAGCGATGATGCCGAAGGAGGGACCACCATGAACCTGCGCCATCTCGCGTTCGCAGCCCTGGTGACGCTCCTCGGTTCCGGCAGCAGCCTCGCCGCCGAGTCCACCTTCGTCCACGCCGCCGGCACGGTCGGCGAGAACCGGACCTCCATCGGCCTGGACGTAGGAACGAGCTGGGGCCGCGGGCCTGCGGAGATCGCCCCGACGCTTCGGCTGAGCTACGGCATTCACCGCAGGGCCGAGTTCGGAGTCCGCGTCGGCGCCCTCGGCGATTCGGTGGACGGCTTCAAGCCTTCCACGGGCTTGCAGATTCCCATCCTCCTCGAGGTGAACCTGGGCGCGCTGCGCGAGGAGGGCCTGCGCTGGGAGGTCGGGGTGACGCTGCTCGGAGGCCTGCGCAACTTCGGCGGCGTGGCCGAGAACAGCCAGCCCGAGGGCGGGATCGAGGTCAGGGGGAGCTGCCGGCTCTCGTCCTGGGCGCTCGTCTTCGCGCGCGGCGGCTACGCCGTGACGCGCGTCGGGCAGGAAGCGCCCTACTTCGGGCGCGACCAGTCAGGCGAGAACTACGGCCCCGGCCAGTCACTGCTGCGCCACTATCCGTCGCTGACGCTGGGGCTGGAGTTCGCGTTCGAAGGTCTGCGGCCGTTCCTGGGCGTCCAGGGCGGGCTCCGGTTCGACCCGTATCGCGAGGTCGATCCTCGGCTCCAGGCGATGGCCGGTGCGGCGTACGTCTTCTAGCCTCAAACGGCGGATGGGCCGAAGAGCCTGAAAACCCGTGTCTGGCACCGGATTCCGTCAGGAACCGCGGAGGGTGGGGCCAGTTTGTGACCGGCATCACCTGATCGCCCGCATCATTAAGATCGCTGGAAAGCAGGTCCGGGCCGGGCAGACCCGGCTCTGGCCCCTCGACAAGCTCGGGCCCCTCGACAAGCTCGGGGTGAGGCGGGTGCCGGGGCAGGCGGGTCTCCGACGCGCTGACGCTTGCGGCTCGTCGGGCGGTGGCCACTTGGCCGCTAGAGCTTCTCGACCGCCGCGTTCAGCCACTCGATCAGGTCGTCGGCTTCCTTGCGCAGGCTGTTCGCGTCGAGGCGGTAGACGGGCCACGGCCCTTCCTTGACGTTGCGCAGCGCGGTGAGCACGCCGCCGGGCGCGTCGATGAGCACGCGCTCGCTGTCGAGGACCTCCAGCTTGACCGCCGCCTCGTCCGCCTGGTCCGCCGGCAGGTCCGGCTTGTCGAGCAGCGCCCACAGGTCGCCCTGCAGGCTCGACCAGTCGTTGGGCCGCGGGCTGTCGTCGAGGAGGGCGCGCACGAGCTGGACCTTGGGGTCCTGCTCCAGGCCTTGGCGCAGCAGCGGCTCGACGACCGGGAAGTACACCGCGGCCAGCTCCGCCTGCGCCGCGACGAACTTCAGGTACGCGTTCTGGGGGCATCCCGGCGTGGGGTCCTTGCCCTCCCACTCCTGGGCCACCTTCTTGAGCGTGGACTTGAGGTGCCCCGTCTCCACCTCGAGCTTCTCGGCCAGCCGCTGCAGGATCGCGTTCATCTCGTGAGCGACCCAGGCGGGCTCGGACCTCTCCGTCGACGCCATGATCACCTCCAAGGGCGGCACGCGGCCGCCTCCAAAGGGCTCATCAAGATGTTCGAGCTAGGGAGTCGCCGGAAAGCTAGGTCGGCCCCAGCGCGAGGGTCAAGGCGGGGGTCCGCAGCCAGGGGGTTGATGTCGAGCGCTCGCCTGCCTAGCTGGATCTGTTCAGAGGTCGAGCTGCGATGCGTCTCTCTCTGGCCGGTTGGGCAATGGTTGCGCTGCTGCTGCTGTCGACGGGGTGCGGGATTGGCTCGCATGGCCCGGACGGCGGCCATGTCACCTTCCCGGTGGCCGGGGAGCCCGATGCGGGCCCTGCCGTCGTCGGAGCCAGCGACCCGAAGCGGGAAGGGCAGAAGGCGCGGCTGCAGCGGTGGCTTCGCGAGCACGAGCAACTGCTGGTGGGCAAGCCCTAGACCCGCCGTGTCGAGAGCGCCGGCCCCCCGACAAGCTCGGGGGGGCGGGAAGTTCGGCTATCCTCTCCTGGAGACGGGAGACCTCATGGCCGAAGCCAGTGCAGACCGCCGGAAGGCCGCAGTGCAGTCGTTGTTCCGCGTGCGCGCCTCCGAGTCGCCCCCCGGGCCCGACGGGACGCGCACGGTCTGGCACCAGGGCGGCGAGGGCGCCGACCTGACCTCCACCGTCGACGCCCAGGGCCGGGTGACGCGCCAGGAGTTCGTGCTCTTCGGCGAGCAGCTGCTGTGGGTCGCGGAGTCCGGCGCCTCGACCGGGAAGATCCAGGACGAGAAGGCGGCCGGGCAGGTCAAGGGCTCGGAGCTCGTCGCGCGCGACGCCAAGCTCGACGCCCGCGTGCTGTCGCGGATGAACCTGGCGCTGGCGGGGTACGCCGGGGAGGACCGCTACCTGCGGCACCTGGCCAAGGTCGTCGGGAACATCAACGCCGGGCTGAACGACTTCGAGGCGTCCGAGGTGACGTCGTCCACGATGCCGGGGGTCAAGGACGACGTCCCGCCGCCGCCGGCGCCCGCCGCGCCTTCGAAGCTGCCGCTGGTCGCCGGGTTGGTCGCCGCGGCGATCGCCATCGCGATCGCCGTGGTGATGCTGATTCGCTGATCCGGGGGACGCGACCTACTTGCGCGAAGCCTTGCGGGCGGCCTTCTTCGCCGGCTTCTTGGCGGCCGTGGCCTTCTTCTTCGCGGGTTTCTTCTCCGGCTCGTGGCAGCAGTCGGCCTCTTCCTCGCAGCAGCAGCCGCCGCCGCAGCCGCACTCGACGTCGGCCTCGAGCGCCTCGATGGCGAGCTCGAACTCCTTCTCGGTGGGCGCGACGAAGGTCTTGGGGCGGCCTTCCTTGTCCATGGTGAAGCGGAAGATGGCCACCTCGTTCTTCTTGGTCTTCGCCGGCTGCAGGAGCGCGAAGTTCTTCTTGCCCGCGGTGAAGAGCTCGAGCGGCTCGAAGTCGTGATCCACGCCCTTCTCGTCGGTCAGGGTGATCAGGGTCTTTTGGGCGCGCTTGGCCATGGTCAGTTCTCCAAAGGAAGGTGAGTCAGCCGCCGAACAGTACAAGAAAGGTGCGGCGGTAAGGCAACGAAATCTCAGATCTTGTAGCGCTGCGCGACGCCCAGCACGCGCCCGGAAACCACCGCCACCGTCTCGACGACGCGGGCGGTTTCGCCGATGCGCGCGACGGTGTCCTCCATCATCTGCGTCAGCTCGGCGATGGCCTGCAGGACCTGCTCGATGCCCTGGTTCTGCTGCTGCATCACCCCGGCGATCTGCCGGCCCGCCCCGGCGCTCTCCTGCACGATCGTCGAGAGGTCGCGCAGGCTCTGCCCGGAGGTCTGCGCCTGGCCCAGGCCGGCGTGCACGCGGGCGACGCCCTCCTCGGTGAGCGCGATGGCGGACTTGGTCGACCCGACGATCTCCAGCAGCACGCGGCGCACCTCGTCGGTCCGGCGGCCGGACTGGGCGGCGAGCAGGCGCACCTCGTTGGCCACCACCGCGAAGCCCTTGCCCTGCTCGCCGGCGCGGGCGGCCTCGATGGAGGCGTTGAGCGCGAGCAGGCTCGACTGGTCAGCCAGGTCCTTGACCGCCTCGGTGATGCCGCCGACCTGGGCCGTCTTCTCGCCCAGCCCGCCGACGTGCTCGGCGATGGCCTGCACCTGCGCCTTGATGTCGGAGAGCGCGGCCAGCGTCTGCTCGATGGAGAGGTCGCCGGACTGCCTCAGCCCGTCGGCGCGGCGCGAGACCTCCAGCACTGCGTTGGCCTGCTGCACCGCCACCTCGGAGGTCTGCTTGAGCTCCTGCGCGGTGGCGCTGACCTCGTGCAGCGCCGCCGCCTGCCGCGACACCACCTCGCGCTGGCTCGCCGAGGAGTCGCCCAGCCGCTCGACCGAGGCGCCCAGGAGCGAGGCCGACTCGAGCAGCGTCACCGAGGCGTTGCGCAGGGCGGCGAGCATCTCACGGAAGGCGTAGGCCAGCTGCCGCACCTCGTCGGCCTCGCGTCCGCCGCTGCCCCCGCTGCCGCCGGTGGCGATGCCGCTCGACTCCAACGCCTCGCCGGCGGACTTGAGGTCGCCCTGGGCGATCTGCCGGGCGATGCCCGCGATGGTGCGGATGGGCAGGCCCACCAGCGTCCCGAGCGCGTAGGCGGCGCCCAGCCCGGCCAGCAGCAGCGCCAGCGCCACCGCGGCGGTCACCAGGAGATCCGTGCGGCGCTGGGCGTCGAGCTCGGCCAGCGTGAAGCCGATGCGCAGGACGCCGGGCTTGCCGGTCTTCACCGCCACCGGAACCACCACCTCCAGCTCGCCCCGGCGGTCGATGAGGACGGGCTTGCCCCCCTCGGCGCGCGCCGGGGGATCCTTCGGGACGCGCTCGGGCTTCCAGGTGGCGAAGACGGTGCCGTCGAAGCGGTAGACCGCGGCGTAGAGCGCCCCGCGCGCGGCGCCCAGGCCGTCGAGCAGCGAGAGCACCGTCGGAGCGTCGTCGAACTCCAGGCCCGGGCCGGTGGCGTTGGCGAGCACCGCCGCCACCTCGCGCGCCCGCTCCTCCATGCCCTCCCGCGAGGCGGTGGCCATCCGCGTGGAGAGGACGGCGATGATCGTGCACGCGACGACCAGCAGGGTCGCCGCGTTGATGGCTACGAGCTTGTTGCGGAGGGAGGTCCTCAGGTTCAGGGCCATAGGCGAACCATCATGGCATGGGCCGGCGCCGGCGAGCGCCGACGAAGAGCCAGGCGACGAGCGTCCACATGGGGGGCAAGACGGCTGCTCCGGGCGCGCCACAGCCGCACGACGAGGAGATCGCGCCCGGCGGGAGCGAGGCGTCGGCCACCGGCGTAGAGGCGTCGGCGACCGCAGCGTCGGCCGCCGGAGGGCTCGCCGCATCGGGCCCCGAGCCAGCCTCGGCGTCGACCCCGGGCAGCGCGGACGAATCGGCCACGGAGGCGTCGAGCTCGGGCGCCACCGAGGCGTCGAGATCGGGCGGGGTCGAGGCGTCCGGGCCGGCAGGCGTCGCGGCGTCGGGAGGCATGGGCGCGCCGGCGTCCGGAAGGGTGCAGGCGGCGGAGGCGCAGCGCTCGAACGCGCCGAGGTCCAGCGGTCCGTCGGAGGGCCGCGGCTCGAAACCCTGGTGCGGCAGGTACTGCAGGTCCAGCGGGTGATCGGGCAGGACGGCGGCGTTGAGCGAGGCGCCCTGGTCGAGGCACGCCGAGCCGGCCGCGAGGTGGTAGTCGCCGCCCGCCTCGTCCGCGAAGCCGGGAGCCGAGCCTGAGACCGCGCCGCCCTGGTCGGTGAGGGTGCCCTGCAGGCCCGAGTGGCTGTTCACCCAGCCCGGCTTCGTCCAGTTGCTCCAGAGGTCGACCACGCCGGTGGAGTCGACGATGCCCAGCGAGGAGCCCGAGCCGGTGACGTAGAGGACGTTGTTGCGCACGTCGGCGCGCTCCTCGTTGGTGGAGAGCCGCAGGAGCGTGGTGTTGCCGGCGCGCGTCGAGACCAGGGTGTTGTTGAAGAAGTAGAGCGTGCCCTTGCGGTAGATGGTGGTGTTGCCGCTGTCGCCGCCGTAGTGGACGACCTGGCTGTTGCCGCCGTCCGGCTTGATGAGGACGTTGCCGTAGACGAAGGTCTGGCGGTAGCGCGGGTCGCCGGTGAGCGTCGGGTCGTCCTCGGCGTCCACCAGGTCGAGGTTGCGGTTGCCGCCCTCGATCCAGTTGTAGCGGATGACGGTGCCGACGGAGCGGTCCTTGAGGTTGTTGCCGCTGCAGCCGGCACGCAGCGGGCGGAAGCGGTTGTACTGGAAGGTGATGCCCACCGCGGCGGTGTAGTTGTTGTGCTCGTAGATGCTGCCGGAGTTGCCGTTGTCGCGCAGGTCGTTGCCCTCGACGAGCAGGTCCTTGGTCTGCGAGCCCGCGAACAGGCCGTTGCCGGAGTCGCGGATGACGCAGTTGCGCAGGGTGAGGTTCTCGCCCTTCTCGACGTAGATGGCGGCGGCGTTCTGGGCGTAGGCGGTCAAGCCGTTGCGGCCGGTGAACTGGAACGGCGGGCGGCCGCTGGTGACGTCGAGGTTCTCCAGGACGATCCACTGCGGCATCAGATCCGCGGGCTTGTTGGCCCCGCCGATCTTGATGACGCCGCGCTCCTCGCCCCAGAAGTCGAGCGCGCTGCGGGTGGTCGCGCCGTCGCCGTCGATGACGGGCCGCTCGCCGTTGGGCCCGAGCACGCCGCGGACGACGATGGGCGCGGCCTGCATGCCCTGGCGGCAGAGGACGAACTTCTCCTTGTAGCTCGTGGAGCGCCAGTGGATGAGCACCGTGTCGCCGGCGTTGAGCGACTCCCACGGGACGTCGCCGACGTTCGCCAGCGGCTGGCCCGGGCCGACCTCGTAGGTCGCGGCGGAGGCGAGACACGGCAGGAAGGCGAGGAGGGCGATGGCGGAGCGCATGGCGGGAAGTCTGCGATAGGCGGCGGTCTCGCCACAAATCGGCTGGCCCGCCGCCTGCAATGAGGGCCGGACGACTCGGAGGTACACCATGGTCCCTATTCTGATCGCCCTGACCCTGCTCGCCGCGACCGCGAAGCCCGCTCCCGCGCCGCCCGCGGTTCCCCTGGAGCATCGCCTGCGCTGCGAAGACGCCCAGCGGCTCTACGACGCGCTGGTCGCCGCCAAGGTGCCGGTGAAGGCCGACGGGGACGCCAAGACCCTCTCGCTCCCGAAGCTCTACTGCACTTGGCACAGCGGCGGCGCCTACGACCCGCCGACGAAGAGCTTCGTCGAGTGTGAAGCGCCCAAGGTCAAGGCCGAGGCGGCGATGCGCATCCACGAGGCTCTGGTGGCGGCCGGAATCCCGGGAGATATCGGGATGCAGAGGTTGGCACTGGGGTTGAAGGACGTGGTCTGCAAGTCCACGCCCGCCGGGACCGAGTGCACCATGACCAACGCGCTGGCGACGGCGGACGATGTCAACAAGCGCGACGTTCGGGAGGGCGATCACAAGCCGAAGTGCGAGAAGCGGTGACCGCGGAGGGGCTTGAGGCCAGGCTGCCGCAGGCGAGGGCGTTCTGACGCGCTGCCCCACCCCCGCCTCCCCGTCGCACAGGGATTCAGGGAGCAAGGGCGAGTGGGCTCGAGGCTCCGGGGAGGAGCCCGCGGGTAGCCTTCGGCGATCTCCTCGATGACACAGAAGAAGACGCTCGAGTGCACCAGCCGTGTCGCGCAGGAGGTCGCTTCGAGCAGAAGCGATCACCTCCCCGGAGCCTCGAGTGCACCTGGCCTCGATCCTTGAATCCCTGTGCGACGGGGAGGCGGGGGTGGGGCAGGGTCGCCTACTCGCACGGCCCGGCGTACAGCTCCGCCTCCGGCCCCGGCCAGCAGGCCCGATAGAGCGCCTCGTGCGGCTTGCCCGCGGCGCCCCAGCCGAAGCTCAGGTCGCAGTGCGCGACCTCGCCCCTCATGCGGTTCAAGGTCTGCGACATCCGGACGCGCTGGCCTTTCTTGCCGGGGCCGACGCGCACGGGATAGCTCGCCTTCGAGACCTTTCCGCCGCAGCGGCAAGTCGCCCCCAGCGTCACGGCCGAGTCGCCCGGCTCGACGTTCACCACGGCAGTCCACTCGACGTGGACCTCGTGCGCCTTCTTCTCTTCGCGGTCGACGACCTTGAGGTCCTCGATGGTCGCGAAGATTCCGTCGGCGGGGCGGGCCTGGTCCTCGGGCGCGACGCCGAAGATCTTGAACGAGTTGAAGAAGCGCCGGCGGATCTCCGGGTCGAGCTTGGTGCCGTGCGGGTAGCTGGCGGCGGCGAGGAAGAGCTGGCGCTTGCCGTGGTAGACGCGGACCAGCTTGTCCAGCGGCACGGCTTCGAGCGAGACCTCGCGGCCCTCCAGTCCGCCCAGGGCGATGGTCTTGGACTCCTTGGCCTCGCCGCCTTCGGCGCGGAGGACTTCGTCGAGGTCCAGCGCTTTGGCCGAGGCGCCGCCGCCCTCGGCGACCGTCACCACGCGGACCAGCAGCGATCCGCCGTATTCGGTGAGCACCGAGTAAGCCCGGCGGAGGATCCCCTCAGCACCCTTCTCGAGCTCGACGTCCGGGTTGCCCGGGAACTCGACCGAGAAGCCGTCGCCCTTGGCGGTGAAGGCCTTGAATCGCGGCGAGGCGGAGAGGAGAGCAGGGAGGAGAAGGAGGAGTGCCGGGTTCATGGCGGTCGACATGTTAGCTCCGACGGGACGGCGCCAAAGACGGCAAACAGGAGGACAGACGGAGCAAGGGGAGAGCGTGGGTCGGTGGCCCGCCCCCCTGCCCCTCCCAAGGTCGCCTGCTTCAACCTTCTGCCTCGACCTGCCTCCCAGGTTCGCGCAGCTTCTCGCTTGATTCGCCGGGGAGGGGAGAAACCTCGTGCTCGTCGCGACCTCCTCGGATCTCGGGGTCGCGTCTGTCTGTGAGATCGATCTGAAAGATCCCGCCCCGAGTTCCGAGGAGATCGCCGAAGGCAACCAGCGATCTCCCCTCCCTCGCGGATCGAGCACCGAGCCGTTGCAGAGCGTAGAGGTCGACCGCGGCATAAGGTTGAAGCAGGCACCCCTGGGAGGGGCAGGGGGGCGGGCCTTCGACCCGGGCGCCACCCTCGCATTTCTCCAACCCCTCTCCACTTGGCACTCGGCGCAACCGCGCGTCACTCCAGGCCAAGTTCTCCGAGCAATCGCTCCCGCCCCGAGTTCCGAGGAGATCGCCGAAGGCAACCAGCGATCTCCCCTCCCTCGCGGGTCGAGCACCAAGCCGTTGCAGAGCGTGGAGGTCGACCGCGGCATAAGGTTGAAGCAGGCAACCCTGGGAGGGGCAGGGGGGCGGGCCTTCGACCCGGGCGCCACCCTCGCTCTTCTCCAAGCCCTCTCCACTCGGCACTCGGCGCAACCGCGCGTCACTCCAGGCCAAATTCTCCAAGCAATCGCCCCTGTCACAACTCCGGCCTCTGCCGCGTTGGTGGTCCAGGTAGCCCGCTTGTCCGGCACTCGCCGGCAAGTGTCTGATGTTCTTTCCCGAGTCCGAAAGCGAAGAGGGGATTCCATGAGCCAAGCCCAGGTCGCCGTGCAGTCCGAGCCGCGCATCACGCAGGGCACGCTGCGCACCTCCACCGGCAAGGTGCTGCCGCTCGAGCACACCGAGGTGTCCGCCCGGGTCGACGGCCCGGTGGCGACGGTCCAGGTCCGGCAGCGCTTCCTCAACGACACCGGCGGCCCCATCGAGGCCACCTACCTCTTCCCGCTGCCGCACGAGGCCAGCGTCCACCGCATGAGCTTCCAGATCGGCTCGCGCGTCGTGAACGCGGTGATCAAGGAGAAGGAGGAGGCGCGCCGGGCCTACCAGGCGGCGCTGGCCGAGGGCCGCAGCGCGACGCTGCTCGAGCAGGAGCGGCCGAACCTCTTCGCCCTCTCGGTCGCCAACGTCCCCGCGGGCGAGAAGGTCGAGGTCACGCTCGGCTACCAGGAGCTCGTCGGCTACGACGACGGCGAGTGGCGCTTCGTCTTCCCCATGGTCGCCCCCGACCGCTTCCACTCCGGCGCGCCGGTGGGCGCCTCGGCCAAGGACAAGGGCGCCCCGACCGACCAGGTCCGCGACGGCGCCAAGATCCGCCCGCCGCGGCCGGCCTCCAACGACCGCGCCGGCGACGTCTCGCTCACCGTCGAGGTGCGCTCCGCCCGCGCCGTCACCGCTCCGCCCAGCTCGCCCTCGCACCAGGTCGTCGTCGAGAGCACCGGCGCGCTGGAGTGGAAGATCCAGCTGCACCCGAGCGACAGCCTGCCCAACCGCGATTTCGTCCTGGCCTGGCGCGGCGAGACCCGCGGCGTGCGCCCGCTGGCCTTCTTCGAGCGCAAGCCGGACAAGGTCGGCACCTTCCTGCTGGTCGTCACCCCGCCGGTGGCCGAGCCGCCGACGCTGGCCGAGGCCGAGAAGCAGAAGACCGGCGTCGCCGGCAAGGCCATCCGCTGCGGCAACTGCTACGCGACGCTGGACGACCCCGGCGCGGTCAAGGACGTCCCCGGCCTCGGCCCGAGCTGGAAGTGCACCCACTGCGGCGCGCTCGTCGCCGTCACCCGGGACGAGAAGAAGCGCAGCCTGGGCCTGCCCCGCGACGTGATCTTCCTGGTCGACCGCTCCTGCTCGATGCGCGGGGGCTCGGTCGCGCAGGCCCGCCGCGCCGTGCGCGCCATCCTCGAGGGGCTGGGGTCCGACGACGCGGTGCAGCTGTTCGCCTTCGATCACGATCGGCTGGCGGCCGATGGCGAGGGCCAAGAGCTGATGCCGGTCGGCAAGAAGACCTTCGAGGCCATCGACGGCTTCCTGGAGGCCAAGCCCGCCCGCGGCGGCACCGAGCTGGAGGAGGCCCTGGAGCGCGCGGCGAAGATCCCCGAGCGCGAGGGCCGCACCCGCCTCTACGTGCTCCTCACCGACGCCGCCGTCGGCAACGAGGGGCGCCTGCTGCGCCGGGCGCCGGAGATCCTCGGCAAGAGCGCCCGCCTGTTCGTGCTGGGCATCGGCCCGGCGGTGAACCGCTATCTCGTCGACCGCCTGGCCCGCGTCTGCGGCGGCGCGAGCGACGTGCTCCTGCCCCACGAGGACGTCGACGCCGTGGTGCCGCGCTTCGCCCGCCGCGTCCGGCAGGGCGGCCCGGTGCTGCGCAAGATCGCCCTGACCTGGGAGGACGCGCTGCCCGCCGACGTCTACCCGCGGCCCGTCCCCGAGCTCTTCGGCGGCCAGCCGGTGAAGCTCCTCGGGCGCTACAGCGGCACCGGCCCGAGCAAGCTCATCCTGACCGGCGAGACCGCGACCGGAGAGGTCTTCCGCCAGGAGGTCGACGTCTCGCTGCCGGAGACGAGCGAGCAGGTCCCGGGCCTGGAGCGGCTCTGGGCCCGGCTGCGCATCGACTCGCGGCTCGACCGGCTGACGCAGGAGCCGGGCGAGGCCTCGGAGATCCGCCTCGAGGTGCTGGGCCTCGCCCTCAAGCACTCGCTGGTGAGCCCGTACACGGCGCTCGTCGCCGAAGACAGCGAGAAGCGGGTGACCGAGCCGGCGCAGAAGGTCGAAATCCAGAACGCCGCCGCCGCCGACCGGGGCGGAGCGCCGAAGGATGCCCTCGCCGCCCCTGCGTCGATTCCGTCGCCCTCTGCCGGCCCCATGGGTGCCGCCGCGCCGGGCCTGCCGATGCCCCCGCCGTGCTGCGCGCCTGCACCCGCGAAGGCGGCCAGGATGGTGGAGAGGGAAATGGACGAGGACGAGGGCGCGTGCCTCGACGCGGCGCCCTCCCCCGAGGCCGCCGAGGAGGAACCGCGGATGGAGCGCCGGGCGCGGTCGATGGCGATGCCGTCGCCTGCGCGCATGTCCAAGGCGAGCGCCGGAGCGGGCCTGCTCGGCGCCGTGGCCGGGGCGGTGCGCGGGCTGATGTCCAAGGAAGACGCGAAGCGTGAGGTCGGCGGTGACCGGTCCACCTCTCGGCCGTCGCCCTCGATGCGGCCGCCCTCGCCGATGCCGGCCCGCGGCTCCGGGGCGCGAGGGCACGGCTCCGCGCCGCTCCGGGCGGAGGGCTCCGACGAGTACACCCGGCAGATGCTCGAGGAGCTGAAGGGCAAGGCCTGCGGCGAGCTCGACCTGGTGTTCCTGGTCGACGAGACCGGCAGCATGGGCGCCTACATCGCCCAGGTGAAGCAGCGCCTGCTGGAGATCATCGACGCGGTGAAGGCGGCGCCGCTGTGCAAGAGCCTGCGCCTGGGCCTGGTCAGCTACCGCGACCACGCGCCGCAGGACTCGACCTTCGCCAGCCGGGTGGTCCCGCTCACCGAGGACCTCGACTCGGTGCGCAAGGGCGTCCAACGCATGGAGGCCAGCGGCGGCGGCGACGGGCCGGAATCGGTGACCGACGGCCTGTACGACCTGGTGCGGCTCGACTGGCGCGCCAAGGCCGCCCGGGTGGTGGTCTGGGTCGGCGACGCCCCGCCCCACGGGGTGGAGCCCGCCGGCGACGCGTTCCCCCAGGGCTGCCCCTGCGGCCACCACTGGTACGCGCAGGCCGAGTGCTGCCGGGAGATGGGCATCTCCATCTACGCGGTGGGCTGCCTGCCCGGGCTGCGCGGCTTCGTCGGCGCCGAGGACGTGTTCAAGACGGTGGCCCAGGCCACCCGCGGGCTCTACCTGCCGCTCTCCGAGGCGCCGCTGCTCGTCCCGCTCATCGTCGGGGCGGCGGAGTCGGAGCTGGACAAGCAGCGCATCGAGGAGATGGTCGCGAGGGTGCTCGAGGAGCACCGCGCGGTGCTCGAGCCGGCCGACGAGCAGGAGCGGGTGCGCTACGTGACCGAGGTGCTGCAGCAGCAGGGCGTGCAGGCGCGCCGGATGGAGTGGAAGGACGACGGGGCGCCGCCGCCGCTCAGGTTCCGCGACCTGGCGATGGCCGACGTCGAGGAGAGCCTGGACTGGCTGCGGCGCGAAGGTCGAAGCCCGCTGTAGGAGTGGCAGGCCAGTGGAGGCAGGCCAGTGGAGGCAGGCCAGTGGAGGCAGGCCTCCGCGCCTGCGGAGAAAACAGCATGCCCTTCTCGACCGCCAACCTCGTCATCCAGGCCAAAGCGGGAGGCCAGGACCGGCACCTCGTCGTCGCCATCGACGGCGGGCTGGTCCTCGTCGTGGCCGACGGCGCCGGAGGCACCTCGAACGGCGGATGGGCCGCGGACTTCGTGATTCGAAAGGTCGAGCTCGCCGCGCGAGGACCGCTGGAGTCGATCGACCCGGCCGCGCTGCTCGCGACCATCGACGGCGAGCTGCTCGACGCGAACTGGGGCGGGCAGTCGACGGCGGTCCTCGCCCTCGTGACCGAGGACCGCATCCGCGGGGCCAGCGTCGGCGACTCGGCGGCGCTGGTCGTGGGTGAGGCCGGTGTGTCCGAGCTCACGAGCTCGCAGGTCCGCAAGCCGCTCCTGGGCGACGGGATGGCCCAGCCCGTCGCCTTCTCCTCGGGGCCGCTCGGCGCCGACACGCTGCTGCTGGCCACCGATGGGCTGACCAAGTACGTGGCGCAGGACAAGCTGGCATTGGCCTGCCGCCACCCGGAGCTCATCGAGATTCCGCGCAAGCTCGGCGACCTCGTGCGTCCGGCCTCCGGCGGGCTGTGGGACGACGTGGCGGCGATCGTCTGCCGGCGCGACTAGCGGCGCTCGCGGGCCTCGGGGTAGCGGACGAGATCGCCGACGGTCTTGAAGCCTTCGGCGTCCGCGGCCGAGGTGGCGGCAGCGGTGGGAACGGGCGGAGCCGTGGCCCCCTCCTTCGTGCAGCCGGGCGCGGCGGCCACGGTCGCGGCGTCGACGAGGGCGAACCGCTGGCGTCCGTTCATGGGCTCCCTCCGTTGGCTGCGAAGCTGGCACGCGGAGACAGCGTGCTTGCGCCGGCGGCGCGCGCCGTCTCTATTGCACCAAGACGGTGCCCCTCGACGGCCTCACGGCCAGGACCCCACGCCACCTTGCTCTCCACCGAACCCGAGATTCTCCAGCTCGTCGAAACGCTGCGCCGCTCGCCCTGGGTCGCCCTCGACACCGAAGCCGACAGCCTGCACTGCTACCCCGAGAAGCTGTGCCTGGTGCAGCTCAGCCACGCCGGGGGCGACGAGTTGGTCGACCCGCTCAGCCCCGCGCCGCTCGCGCCGCTCTTCGAGCACCTCGCCGGCCGCGAGCTGACCCTGCACGGCGCCAGCTTCGACCTGCGGCTCCTGCGGCGGAGCCGGGGCATGGTGGCCTCCGCGGTCTTCGACACGGAGCTCGCCGCGCGGCTGATCGGCCGGCCGCACGCCGGCCTGCGCGACCTGGTCCTGGAGATCCTCGGCGTCACGCTCGACAAGGGCGCCCAGAAGGCCCACTGGTCGCAGCGCCCGCTGACTCCGAAGATGGAGGACTACGCCCGCGGCGACACCCACCACCTCAAGCCGCTGCGCGAGGCGCTGGAGGCGGAGCTGGTCCGCCTGGGCCGGCAGGCCTGGCACCGCGAGACGTGCGAGCGCCTCGTGATCCAGTCGGTGCCCG
Organism: Myxococcales bacterium; assembly: GCA_036504155.1. Taxonomy (GTDB): domain Bacteria; phylum Myxococcota; class Myxococcia; order Myxococcales; family UBA5297; genus JACRCT01. Next base: position 42,782 of record DASXVQ010000058.1, on the reverse strand, counting down.
GCGGGCCCGACCCGGAGCGCGACTGGCGGGTCAAGGGCAGCAGCGGCCTGCGCCCGCGCGCGCTGGCGGTGGTGCGCGAGCTGTGGGCCTGGCGGGAGGAGCAGGCCGTCGCGCGCAACCGGCCTCCCTACTTCGTGCTCAGCCACGAGGCGATCGTCGCCCTCGCCGAGAAGGCCGCGCGCGGCGCGCCGCTGGAGCTGCCTCCGGAGATCCGGCCGGCGCAGCAGAAGCCGGTCGAGGAGGCGGTGCGGCGCGCGCTCGCGCTGCCCGACGAGGCGCTGCCCAAGCAGGAGCTGTCGCAGCGGCCGCCGCGGCCCAGCGACGAGGTCCAGCGGCGCCTCGAGGCCATCCGCAAGCGCCGCGACAAGAAGGCCGAGGAGCTGGGCATCGACCCGACCCTCATCGCCGCCAGGGCCGATCTGGCCGCCCTCGCCGAGGACTGGGACCGGGCCGTCGGCGCGCTGATGAAGTGGCAGGCCGAGCTGCTCCGGCCCTGAGCGACGCCGGGCCCCCCGCCCTTCGACTCGCAGTGTTGGTGGTCCCCGCTCGCCGCGGCAGGCGCGAGGGTGCGCCAATCGCGCTCGCTCGTGGCGTCCCCCTGGAGCCGCACGTCCGGGGGGTACGAAAGAAGGTGGAAGCCAAGCGTGCGAAAGCCGATAGTTGCCGCTTCTTTCTCCAGGAAGTCCGAAGGAGGACACCGATGGCGCCCCCCGTCCCGCGCACCCTGCTCCTGGCGCTGGCCCTCGCCGCGGCCCCGGCCGTCGCGCTCGCCGCCCCGTTCGACGAAGCCACCGGCACGGTCTCGCTGGCGGGCTCGGCGCTCGCCTGGGACTTCGAGTCGCTCGAGAGCCTGCCGCCGCAGCTGGTCTTCGTCGCCTCCGACGCCGCCGGCGAAGAGGTCGGCGCGGACCTCGTCGGCCCGCTGTTCGGCAGCAACAGCGTGGCGCCGATGCAGGGCGAGAAGGGCCTGTGGATCGGCAAGTCCATCGAGCGCGTCGACCTCGCCTTCTCCGAGCCCGAGGCCCTGCTGGGGCGGCGGGTGGAGGTGAGCTTCTGGGCGCGGCAGGTGGGCATCGGCGTCGCGGCCTCGCTGGCCTGGAAGGTGGGCGAGCGCGTGCTGGGCAACATCCGCCTGCAGCCGACCGGGCGGCGCACCGACGACGGCTGGACGGAGTTCTCGTCCGGCCCGGTGGACTTCGCCCTCGGCGGCCGCCTGCTGCCGGCGCTTTCCATCCGCGTCGACCGCCTGCGGCGCTACCACGGCGGCGGCGTCGGCTCCGACCCGAACGGCCTGGTCCTGCTCGACGCGCTGGAGATCGCCGATCTGGGGCCCGCCGCGGTGCCCGACGTGCGCTGCACGCTGGCCTCCGAGCCCGCCGACTGCGGCGAGGTCGGGTTCTGCCACCTGGGCCGCTGCGCCGACGCCGCGGCCATCGCCGGCCGCATGCCCTCGGAGCTGATCAAGGACGAGTACCTGGACCGGCGCATCTTCGAGGTCGGCCACTTCTTCGGCAACCGCGTGCTCGACCGGACCCGCCCCGCCTACCTGGCCAAGATGGAGGCGGCCCGCAACTCGGGCAGCGCGATGGGCTTCTGGGGCAACGTCATCGACGCCTACCAGGCCGTCGCCGACGCCCACGGCTCGCCGCCCTACCCCAGCACCACCGAGCGCCCCGGCATCGGCATGTGCCTGCACCTGGGCGAGGCCAACCGCCTGCCCGAGGCCGCGAGCTGGCCGGCGCGGCGGCTGCCGATGGTCTTCTACGCCGAGAAGGCCGGCCTGGCCTCGAGCGGCCTGAAGCGCGGCGACGTGCTGACGACCATCGACGACCTGCCGGTCGACCTGTGGATCAAGCTGGCCGGCCCGCGGCTCCAGCACTTCGGCTCGCCGGCGGCGAAGGCCGTGGCCACGGCCGCCGACGTCCCCGCGGCGGCGGCGCGGGCCGGGGCGAAGCTGGGCTTCTCGCGCTGCCCGGCCGACATCGCCGCCACCCGCGTGTGCCAGGAGTCGGAGCTGGTGAAGGTGGAGGTCGACTTCTACTCCCTCTACGGCGAGGCGCTGTGGGAGGCCGGCGACGTCAGCGCCTGGGCCGACGACGCGTTCACCTGCGACTTCCGCTTCAACCGGCTGCAGGGCGAGGTGCCGACCGGCGACTACAACCACGCCGCCCAGGGCGACGACGGCCCGGTCCGCATCCTCGAGGCCAACGGCGTCCCGTACCCGGACTACCCGGCGGAGTGGGGCGTGACCGTCCGCGCCGCCCTCAGCCCCACCGCCGACTACTTCGTCATCGACGAGCGCACCGGGTACGGCGGCACCTTCTACGGCGTCGACGCCATCTGCGCTCCCTTCGCCAACTCCGACGACCCGGTGGTCACCGAGGTGGTGCCGGCGCTCGACGGCGCCCTCGACCTGCCGACGCTGGAGTCGCTGGAGACCTGCTGGAGCCAGGCGGGCGGCTACGGGGGCTGCGGCAGCTACGTCCGCTACGCCGAGGGCGACTACGAGTCCCTCGTCGGCGCGCTGGCGACCAAGAAGGCGGCCGTGCTGATGAGCATGGACGTCTCGGGCAACGACTGGGTGACCAAGCTGGCCAAGTCCCGGCCGGGCCTCACCCGCGTCTTCGGGCCGTGCCCCACCTTCGGCGGCTTCGGCTTCATCAACTCGATGCCCGGCTACCTGGGCGAGATGTACGGCGGGTCCGGCCAGGTCGCCGACTCGGTCATCTACCGCGGGACGCGCACCTCGCTGGCGATGGAGTCCGGGCCGGGCGTCGAGCCCGACGAGGTCCTCTACCAGACCCAGAGCGACGCCATCGCCGGCAAGGACACTCTCTACGAGCGGGCCAAGGAATGGCTGCTGCAATGAACCGCGCGAACTCGAGACCGACCATGAATCGCCTCCTGCCCGTTGCCCTGTCGCTGCTGGCCCTGCTCGCCACGGCCTGCCCGGAAGAGAACAACAACCGCGGCCCCGACGCCGCCCTCGCCGGCCTGGACGCCGCCGCCGAGGCCCCCGACGCCGAGGCGATGCCGCCCGACGCCGAGGCGCCCGGCCCCGACGCCGGCTCCGTCGTCCCGCCGCTGCGCACGCTGCTGGCGCCGCACCTGATGGGGACGGCGCCGGCGGACAACCTGGTCATGGCGCCCAACTTCGACCCGATGTCGGAGCAGTGGTACGCCGTCACCGCGACCGACTACGCCGACGCGCAGCTGATCGTCCTGCCCAAGGACCCGGTGAACGGCCTGCCGGTGTTCAAGCTGCTGGCGATGGCCGCCCCCGAGCGCTACCTGATGGGGACCGTCCGCGGCGGGAAGGGCCCGCTGCAGGCTTCGGTGTGGATCGGCCGCGACGCCGCCGCCTCGCCCGACCTGACGCTGGACGTCGTCATCCAGGGCCTGACCAGCTCCGAGCCGACCGACTCGACCTTCGTGCTGGCCCCCGAGCCCGACTCCGAGCAGACCATCGACCGCATCCGCTGGGTCCGCTACTCCGCGCGCATCGACCAGGAGCTCCTCGGCTTCGGCTCGTTCATCGTCTACGACCAGACCAAGCAGGTCGTCTACGTCCTGGCGCCGGCCCTGACCCCGGTCGTCGAGACCCGCGGGCTGGTCAAGGCGAAGCCTTCGCTCGTGCGCAAGCCGACCGCGGGCGAGGCCAAGGCGGTCAAGGACTTCTGGGAGAAGCAGCGGCGCAGGACGCCGCCGCGGCCGCCCAAGCCGTAGGCCGCTCTCAGCGGCGGCGCCGAGCCCCGACCAGGGCCGTCGCCGTGGCGAAGGCCAGCCAGGCCAGGCCGTCGGTCCCGCTCGCCGAGCCGCAGCCGCAGCCGCCGGAGACCGTGGCGGGCTGCTGCGTCGAGCCGTCGCCAGAGGCGGCGGCTCCGCCGTCGGCGGGTTCGACCGGCGTGGAGCTCGCGTCGCGGCCCGGCCAGCGCCCCGCGTCCGCAGCGGGCGCCCCCGCGTCGGGGCCCGGCGGGACCGGCAGCGCATCGTCGACCAGGTAGACCGCGGGGCCGTTGCCGACGACCAGCACCGGACGGCTGCGCAGCGGCTTGGCCACGGGAATCGGATCGACCTCGGCGGGCGGCTTGACCTGCACCGTCGCCAGATCGAGCCGCCAGTTCGCCGCGACTCCGGGATCGGGGACGTGGCGGCGGTGGCCCTGGTCGAGCAGGTAGACCTCGTCGGCACCGTCCGCGCGAATCATCACCGGCGCCGGCGCGACGTCCACCTCGCTGGCCATCGCGTCGAGGACGGAGTCGGCGACCTTCATCTGGTCGCGGAAGGCGTCGAACCTCCAGGCGGCGTAGACCTCGGGGTTGGCGACGTGGCGCCTCACCCCGGCGGGTGGCGACGGCGCGCACTGCAGCGAGGCCGGGCTCCCGCTCAGCTGCGGGTTGGGCCCGCCCTCGCTGTCGATGCCGTAGGCGTGGACGGCGTGCGCGGCCCCGTCGTGGAGGGAGAGCGGGCTCAGCAGCGAGAACCCGTGGTCGCAGGAGCCGATGGCGCCGCACAGGTCGCTGCGCGCGACGCCGGCGTTGACCGGGACGCCCGCGGCGCCGCTGCCGGCCGGGCCGCCGAAGTAGAGGTGGACGTCGATGGATCGGCCGGGGTCGTCGGGGTCCTGCGCCCAGCCGGAGACGGAATCGCAGCCCGCGTTGTCGAGCCAGCCGGTGGGCGCCCGGTTGCCGCACGGGCCACCGCCGGGCCCGCCGCCCCACCACTCCCAGTGCCAGTCCTCGGAGGCGACGGTCTTCTTGAACCCGAAGCCGCCGCCGTGGGCGCTGAGCCAGGAGAACACGCTGGCCGTGGAGGTGTTGAGGTCGAGCGCGTGCCCGCTCTGGTGGTTGCTGTAGCCCGGCTTCGCCGCGAGGTTGCAGCTGTTGCAGTTGCAGTTGACGTAGCAGTTGTAGAAGTACTCCTGCTCCGCCCAGGTGCGGAAGCCGCTCACCACCTGGAGGTGCACGCCCTCGGCCTCGGCCGCCTGCGCCATCACGAAGTAGGCGTTGGCGGTCGCGACCTCCACCGGCTTGCCGTCGACGTGGACCACGGCGATGGAAAAGGGCGAGCCCTGGTCGTAGCCGGTGTCCGACGACTCGGCGCAGTCGATGCTCGAGAGCGCGTAGGCGACGACCCCGATCGAAGGGTCGGTGTCGTCTTCCCGGTTCGGGTCCGCCGGCCCGCCGCAGCCCGGCGCGAGGGCCGCCAGACCCGCCACGGCGAGCACGGCGTGGGGCAGACGGAGCATCGGGACCTCTTCTCCAGCGGACCGGGCGCGGGACGTGCGCCTCTCCAGGACGGTACCAGAGTGGCCGCCCGCGGGTCGCGCCGAGCGCGGAGCGCAGAGCCGGAGCCCGGGCGCTTCCAGAAACGGGGGCGCCGGCCCTCTCCGCGAGGACCGGCGCCCGGCGTCTCAGGTTTTGCTGCGCTGCCGCGGGCTACTCGAAGGCGTAGTCGGCCTTGGCGGCCTGGGCGTGCACCGTCTCCAGCATGGCGTTGTCCAGCGTGGCCGTCCCCGACTTGGCGCGCTTGCTCTCCTCGGCGGCGACGTAGCCGCGGCGCTCCGTCTCCAGCTTCTGGATCTTGGTGCGCAGCTCGTCGCGCTTGCCCGACATCTTGGCGACGTGCTCCTTGCGCTGGTCCTCGTTCATCCCGCGCATCTCCTCCGGCAGCGCCTCCGCGGACACCGCGCCCAGGGCGACCTTGCCCGACTTGCTGGCGTCGACCAGGTCCCAGTCGTCGTTCTTGTAGTTGGCGCTGGCCTTGGCCATCGCGCGCTGCACCCCGGCGCCCTGCCCCGCGGAGGCGGCGTTGACGTCCTGGGCCTGCTGCCGCTCGGCCTTCTTCTTGCCCTCGCCGCCGTAGGCGATGTAGGTCGCGTTCAGCTCGGCGCCCAGCTTGGCGATCTCCGCGTCCTGCGGAGCGTTGACGGCGGCCACCACCTGGTTGGAGTCGATGAAGGAGTAGCGGCCGTCGGCGAGCAGCGCGCCCTGCTTCCAGCCGGTCTGGATGCCCTCCTGCTCGCCGCCGCAGAAGATGGTGTTGACGACGATGCCCTTGGCGATGGCGGCCTTCGAGGCGCCGTCCGGGGCGACCGGGCCCTGGGTGAAGGGCTCGTTGCCGGCGATGAAGATCATCTTGAGGGCGCCTTTGGCGTCCGACCACCGCAGCTCGCGGGTGGCGACCTGGACGACCTGGCCGCAGTACTCGTCGCCGCCGTTGGTGCGCAGCGCGAAGAGCTGCTCGGAGATGCGGTCGAGGTCGGTGGTCAGCGGCGCGACCTGGCGGATCCAACCGGTCTGGGCCGACAGGCCCTGGTTGCCGTACTCGTAGAGCGCCACCTCCACCCGCGGCGCCTTGCCGTTGTAGCGGGCGCGGGCGAACTCGTTGACCACCTTCCACAGCTGCGTCTTCGCCTGGGCGATGAGGCCGTCCATGCTGCTGGAGGTGTCGAGCAAGAGCGCGATCTGGACCACCGGGTCGGCGCTGCCGGCGCTGGGCGGGTTGGGCCGGCCGGCGGCCGAGGCGTGGTGGGAGTCGAAGGCCACGGCGAGGACGGTGGCGGCGGCGAGGGCGATGAGGAGGTTTCGGCTGGTCATGGGGTCGCTCCTTTGTGCGGACCCCGACTCGAACGCACCGCCCCGGGAAAGGATCTCCCACGGCGGGGCGGCGAGCCGCTCTCCCAGCGATTCCAAGGGCCTACGACGACGCCCGTCTCGGGGATCCCGGCGGGCCGAGGAGCTTCGCGGAGAAGACGAGCCGAGAGCCTCAGCTCCCGGAAGGACGCTCCGCGGCGGAGGCGGCGGCGGCGAGCCTGCGGACGATGGTCGCGGCCGGCTCGACCTTCTCGATCTCCGCCACCGACTTGCCGGCCTGGAAGATGTCCTTGTAGCTCCCGCCCTTGAGCGAGCTGCGCTTGAGCCTGATGCCCGAGGTCAGGGTGTACCAGGTGCGCACCCAGTGCTTGGTGCGGTGGCCCTTGAGCAAGAGCTTCGCCAGCGGCCCGGCCTTGGTCCCGGTGCGCTCGATCTCCGGGGTCTTGATGATCGCCACCGGCACCCCGGTGATGCGCTCGGAGAGGACGATGTCCTCCTCGTCGGCGTCGAGGATGGCCCGCTTATAGTCGGGGTGGACCTTGCACTCCTCGGTGGCGATGAAGCGGGTGCCCAGCTGCACCGCGGCGTAGCCGAGCCTGAGCATCTTCACGAAGCTCGCCTCGCCGCCCACCCCGCCCGCGCAGACCAGCGGGACCTTCAGGTCGGCCAGGTCGGAGTAGAGCTGCTCGGGCGAGAGCCTGCCGGCGTGGCCTCCGGCGCGCCCGTTGACGCAGATGAGCCCGTCGACGCCGCCCTCCAGCGCCTTGAGCGCCCACTTGCGCTCGGTGACGTCGTGGTAGACGACCCCGCCGGCGGCGTGGACCTTTTCGACGACGAAGCGCGGGTTGCCCAGCGCGGTGACGAAGAAGCGCACCCCTTCCTCGAGCGCGATGTCCACCCAGCGGCGCATCCGGTCCAGGTAGACCTGGGACGACTTCTCGACCAGGGCGTTGAAGCCGATGGGCTTGGAGGTCAGCCGCCGGACGAGCCGCAGGCCCTCGCGCAGGTCGTGGCCGTGGACGTAGGTCAGCGAGAGCGGCTGGACGACGCCCAGCCCGCCCGCCTCGGAGACGGTGGCGACGAGCTCCGGGTTGGAGCAGGGGTACATCGCGCCGCAGAGGACGGGGACTTCGACCTTGGCGTGGCGGGTGAAGGCGGTCTCGAGCGTCGGCATGGGGCGAAGTCTAACCGGCCGGCGGGCGCGTGGCCGCGGTGGCCTCCCGCGGCCAGGACGCTTCGTTTGCTGGCTGGCTTCGCCGGCCGCTACTCCGCCACCTTCGCCACGTAGAGCCCGGGCGCCCACGACTCGGGGCCGGCGGGCGGCTTGGAGACGTAGCCCAAGGAATCCGCGGAGACGGCCACCGGGAAGCCGACGTGGCCGTCCACGGGCTTCGGGGCGAGATCGCCGGTGATCGCGGTGGTGACCAGGGTCCCGGTCTGCGTCGTGCGGTCGTAGCCGCTCAGGAACGCCATGCGGGTGTGATCCAGGTCGAAGGCCGTACCCGCCCAGAAGACCTGGCTGCCGAGGGTGGTGCCCTTCCTGGCAACCAGGTCGTAGGCCACCAGGTCGCCGGTGTCGGCGGAGCTGTCGTAGTTCGCCAGGAAGATCATCCGGTTCAGGTCGCGGGTCATCGTGCGCGTCGGGGCGCCGACCCGCTCTCCCAGGACGAGGGTGGCGCGCGCCTTCAGGTCCCAGGCGGACATGGTCACCACCGGCTCGGTCAGCGACGCCGTGTCGTAGAGCAGCAGCGAGTGCCGCACGTCCTCGGTCAGCGACCAGAAGTCCACGTTCTGTCCGATGGGGCGGGTCGTCGCCTCGTCGAAGTAGCGGATCTGCAGCTGGCCGGTGCCGTCCTTGAAGAGGACGGCCGCGTCGTTGGCCGCGAAGCGGAAGTCCATGCAGCCCACGCCCTCGCCTAGCGTCAGCTCGCTGGTGCCCGAGCGCCAGACGTGGAGCGAGCCCCTGCAGGCGCCGGGGTCGAACGAGGCGAGGTAGGCCAGGCTCTCGGCGTCGCCGCTGAAGGTGACGCCGGTCATGTTCACCCCCGGGGTCACGCTGGCGGCGGACTTGGCTGCGACGTCCCAGACCGTCAACGTGCCGGTGGCGGTCGCGTTGGCGTAGCCGGAGAGGAACGCCACGCGCTCGCCGTGCGGGCTGAAGAGGTGCCCCATGGCGGCGTCGGTGCCCAGCTTCTGCGCGGCCTCGGTCCCGTCGACCCGCTGCAGCCACATCGTCGCGCCGGTGTAGTCGCTCTCGTCCATGCCGGTCAGGTAGAGGACGTGCGCGCCGTCCGGGCTGACCTCCACCGGGTAGCCGTTGGCGTCGGTCGCCAGCTGCCTGAGCTCGGCGGTGGCAAAGTCGTAGACCGCGAGGTTGCCGCGCCGGGTGTCGGCGTCCATGTCCGTGATGAGGGTGAGCTTGCTGCCGTCGGCGCCGAAGTTGAGCCGGGTGGCGTTGGCGGCGAGCCCCGACTGGCCCTGGCCGTTGGCGAGGTCCCACACGCCGAGCGTGCCGACGACGCCGAGGGTCGGATCGATGTTGGCGACGTACGCGAGCCGGGTCTCCGCGGCGTCGTAGAAGACCAGGTCGGGCCCGACGCCGGCGGCGAGCGGCGTGGCGAGGCCGGTGGCGAAGTCGAGGACCGTGAGCGAGCCCGCCTGGTTGAAGCTCTCGTCCACGGCGCAGCCGGAGGCGAAGACGACGTGCTTGCCGTCCAGCGTGACCTTCACGTTCGAGCACGCCGCCTCGCCGAGCTTGGTCGCCGCCGGCTCGGAGAGCTTGCGAAGCCAGAGCGTCCCGATGCCGCTGACGCCGTCGGCGTCGGTGCGGTAGAGGACCGAGGAGAGGTCCTTGGCGGGCATCAGGCCGTTGAAGGACGCTCCCTGGACCGCCTGGGTGACGACGCCGGTCTCGCGGTCCCAGACGTGGAGGTCGCCGGACATCGCCTGGGCGTCGAAGGCCTTGAAGAAGGCCAGGCGGCGCCCGTCCTCGCCCCACTGCAGGCCCATCGGCGAGACGCTCTCGGCAATCGCCTTCACCGCGGCGTCGTCCGAGGAGTAGGCGAGCAGCATGCCCTCGCCCTTTTGGCCGTCATAGTCGGCCAGGCCGATGAGCAGCGCGCCGTCGGGGCTGAAGCCCACCGAGCCCATGAACATCGACTCGCTGATCGTCCGCGAGGTGTGCGTCTCGAAGTCGTAGACCGCCAGCTTCGCCATGCCGGACAGGTAGGCGAGGTCGCTGGCGTAGGCGAGCAGGCGCGGGTTGTTGACGTTGACGAGCACGCCGGAGTTCGGCACGCGGTCGGCCAGCTTGGTGTCGCCGGTCCCCGGCTCGAAGACGTGCAGCTCGCCGGAGCCCAGCGCCGGGTCGAACGCCGCGAGGTAGAGGAAGGCGGAGCCGCCGGGGAGCATGCCCAGGGGCAGCACGTCGGTCCGGGCGTTCACGAGCTTGGCGATGCGCAGGGTGATCTTGGCCACCGACCCGGAGGCGCCCGGGTCGACCACGACGTCGCGGCGCTCGGGCTCGTAGCCGTCCAGGCTGGCCACCAGCACGTGCGCGCCGGGGAGGAGCCCGGGGAGCGAGAAGGTCCCGTCCGCGGCGGTGGTCGCCGAGAGCGCAGCGCCCTCGACGTCGACCTTCGCGCCGGAGTGATCGGTGCGGCCGAAGATCTCCACCTTGCCCGTCAGCGACCCGGGGCGCGTATCGGCGGCGTCGGCGCCGGGCGCGGAGGCGTCGGGACCCGCGGCAGCGGCGTCCGCGGAGGGCAGCGGACCGGCGTCGGGCGAGGACGGGGCCGCGGGGCACCCCGCGAGAAAGAGGGCGGAAGTGGCGCAGGCGGCCAGCAACAGGCGAGACATGGGAACCCCTCCAAGGATTGCTGCGGTGCAGCAGTGGGCGCGCAAGATGGGGGCTCTAACGGGAGATGTCAAGAGCGAGAAGTGGGATAAGCCGCGGATGCTGCAATGCAGCGCGCGTCGACGCCCCACCCCCGCCTCCCCGTCGCAAGCAAGAGGAACGGAACGAACTCGAGATCGCTCACTGCTCCGGGGAGGGGCCCGCTTCTGCTCGACTCGCTCTCCGGCCTGACGCGGCAAGTGCCGTGTCGCGCAGGAGGTCTCGGCAGGCAACCCGCGGGCTCCTCCCCGGAGCCTCGGGTGCACCGGGTTTCAATCCGTTCCCACCGGCCGCGACGGGGAGGCGGGGGTGGGGCGGCGCTCAGGTGCGACAGCAGGTGCGCCACGCGGCGGGGGCGGGGGCGGGGGTGGGGCGGCGGGGCGGCGCTCAGTGCGACAGCAGGTGCGCCATGCGGTAGAGCCGGGCGAGCACCTCCGCCGGGACCTGGCTCTCCCAGTGGCCGGTGGCGCGGGCGACGGCCCACACCGCGAGCAGCGCGCCGACGCCGAGGGCGGGCACGAGCCAGGAGGCGACCGGGCGGCGGCGCACCGGGAGCGCGACGCGCAGCGTCTGCGGCTCCGGGCAGGCCGCGACACAGCCCAGGCAGCCGGTGCACTCGGCGGAGACGACCTGGCGGCGGGCGTGCACCGGGATGTCCACGGGGCAGGCGCGCGTGCAGGCCTTGCACTGGGTGCAGGTCGGCTCGTTGCGGTCGACGCGCAGCGGCGAGAACGAGCTGGCGACTCCCAGCAGCGCGCCGTAGGGGCAGAGGACGCGACACCAGAAGTGCTTGTAGACGAGCGAGAGCGCGGCCAGCGCGAGCAGCACGGCGGCGGCCACTGGCGTCAGGTCGCGGAAGAAGAGCAGCATCTTGGCGTCGGCGGCGAGGTTGTAGTCGGACTCGAGGAAGGCGCCGAGCTGGTCGGTGGGCATGAGCACGAAGATGCTCACCGCGAAGAACGCCACGATCAGGTGCTTGGGCGCGGTCAGCGCGAGCGCGAGCCAGCGCGGCGGGACGGGCCAGCCGCGCCGCCACAGGAACCTGCGCCCGACCGACTCCAGGCCGCGCTCCAGCGTGCCGACCGGGCAGACCCAGCTGCAGAAGCTCTTTCGCGCCAGGAACGCGCCGAGGATCGCCGCGCAGAGGATGGCGAGCCCGGCGGGGTGGACGTGGTCCCAGGAGCCGGTGGCCAGGAACCGGCGCAGCCCGACCAGCGCGCTGATGGGCAGGAAGGCCTCCACCGCCGGCGGCCGGGAGACCATCGCCGAGTTGCCGGCCATCGCCTGCCCGTAGAAGACCGCGAACTGCACTCCGACCAGCACCAGGAAGAGCGCGTAGGCGCCCTGGACGGCCCAGCGGACGAGCGGCAGGGCGCGCTGCGATCGGGGACGGCGATCCATCGGCGGCGAACTCTAGCCTGCGGCACGCCGTCGCGACACGGGGGAACAGGGGCTCACCCGGCGGGCCTGCCCGCCGGCAAGCGGGCCCAGGCTCCTTCAGGCCCCGAGCGTCCGGGCCGCGGCGACCTCGGCGATGGCCCGCGCCCGGAACGCCTCCAGCAGCCGCAGGGTGACCGGGCCCGGCCGGCCGGAACCGATCGTCACCGTGTCCTTTTCGCCGCGGGCGAGGTGCGTGACCGGCACCAGCTCGCGGGTGGTGCTGGTGATGAAGACCTCGTCGGCGCGGCAGAGGTCGTCGGGCCACAGCTCGGCCTCCGCGGCCGGGATGCCGATCTGCTGGGCGAGCGCGAGCACCACCCGCCGGGTGACTCCCTCGAGGATGCCGGCCCCGAGCGGCGGGGTCGCCAGCTCGCCCCGGCGCACGGCGAAGACGTTGGCGGAGCTGGCCTCGGTGACGCGCCCCTGGGCGTCGACCAGCAGCGCCTCGTAGGCGCCCCGCTCGCGCGCCGCCTTCATCGCCAGCACCGCGTTCAGGTGGTTGCCGGTCTTGGCCGCCGGGTCGATGGCCTCGCGCAGGTGGCGGCCGGTGGCCTCGGCGCCGACGAGCGCCAGGGTGACGCCGCTGCGGTAGGCCTCCGGCGGCGGGGTGGTGAGCGGCTGGGCGATGAGGACCACGCGCCCGCCGCGGGCGAGCGCCGGGTCGAGCCCCAGCTCGCCCTCGCCGCGGGTGACCACGATCCGCAGGTAGCTCTCGGGGTTGCCGGAGGCGTTGACCGTGCGCTTCGACTCGGCGGCGAGCCTGGGGACGGGCCAGGGCAGCTCCAGCGCGATGCGCCGCGCCGACTCGGCCAGCCGGTCCAGGTGCGCCGGGAGCTCGAAGAGCACGCCGCGGTAGGTGCGCACGACCTCGTAGACCGAGTCGCCGTACAGGAAGCCGCGGTCGAAGACGCTGACCACCGCCTGCTCCGGCGCGACCAGGGTGCCGTCGAGGTTCACGATGCGGCCCACGGTGCGACCTCCTTCTGGCGAGCGGAGGCAACGATAGCAGCCGGCGGGCGCCGGTGGACACGAGAGGAATGCATCGGAAGGAGTCCGCGGGCTCGAGGAGGCGTGCGGCCTGGCGCTCATCTCGGCGCAGGCTCGTAACACCCGACCGGTTGGCAAATCCCGTCCCGGCATTCCTGGTTCTCGCCGCAGACGACCTCGCACGGCTGGCCTTCTTCGGGAATCGCGACGCACGTCCGGCTGCTCGGCGAGCAGGTCAGGCGTCCCTGGCACGGATACTGGTACTCGACCGGTGGCTCGCACGTGGCTCCCGGACCCAGCTGCGCTTCGCAGACGCCCTGGAGGCAGTAGAGGTTGGAGTAGCAGGGCAGAGTCCAGCCGCCGCAGGCCTCACCCGCGCGTGGATAGGGCTCGCAAGTGGCGGCCGCGGCGCCAGGGAGCGTCCGGCACACGAGATCCCACGGGCAGCCGGAATCGGCGCACGGCTCGCCTCGGCCTGCCCAGGTCCGCTCGCATACGCCATCGACGCAGCCCAGAGGCAGTTCGCAGACGTTCTGCGGGCCGCATGCCTCTGCTTGACCGGGACGACGCGCGCACACCCCAGCGTCGGGCGCGCAGTAGAAGGGACCGAGGCACTCGAAATCGTCGCTGCAGGCTCCTCCTTCGGAGGCTGGGACGAAGCAGTGCATGAGTCCGTCGGCAAAGGAGGTGGCGAGCCCCCGCTCGCACTGGTCGGCGGCCGTGTACGCGACGCTCTCCCCGGCCCGATGCACGCGCGCCGGGCGGCACTCGCCCGGACACCGCTCCTCGGCGAAGTCGCAATAGAGGCCATCGCGGCACTCCTCGCGGGCGCGATAGCACGCGCCACCTTCCCCGACCGTCCCGACGAATGGAGCGATTTCGGCGAGGACGAACGGGAGCGGGTCCTCGCAGGCAGCCTCGCGTATGACCCGCCCGGCCCGGTCGGCCGCCACCGCGTCGAACTTCAGCCGGCCCGAAAGAATCGCCCGCCGAATCTGCCTCTCCTCCTGCGCGAGTGCGTTCGACCAGGAGCAGTTCCTGGCGCTCGCGGCGCACTCCTCATACGAGGCGATCACCCCGCAGCGCGCATTCCTGCTGCACTCGGCTTCGCAGAGACCCGCGACGAAGCGGGAGAAGGCCTCGGCCTGCTCCGTGGGCGATGGGCTGCACGCGCAGAGCGCTGCCAGGCAGAGCCCCGCCATCGAGTAGCTCGTCTTCACGGCATTCGCCTCTCAGTGTGATCCGTGGAGGGGCCGTCCGGGACGGTTCGCGCGCGAGGAGGCCCGTTCCCCGAGGCGAAGTCGGCCGAAGGATACCTCCGTGCCGACCCGCCGGGCGGGCTCCGCGACAGGGCGCGTCGCAGCTTCGCCCGGGCGCCCACTTCGGCCACGTGTGCCAAGTGGGTGGCGTGTACCAAGTGGGCGCCGCCAGCCGGCAAGGCGTGCCCGAGGGCCCGCCAAGAACGGCGAGCTGAGCCCCGGCGCGCGAGCCTTCGAAGCCATCGTTCGCGAGGTGACTCGATCGGGGAGACCGGGGCGAGGCAGGCGCGGCTGACACGTCCGCCGCCCAACGGCGCGCGCCCGCTCGCGGCTCGGGCGTTGTCCGCGCGGCGGCTCCGGCGTTCCAATGGCTCATGCGGACCGTCCAATACCTCGTCCCCGACGACGACGGCTGGCTGCTGGCCCTGAACCAGACTTGGGATCCCGACCGGCTCGAGAAGCGCCGGCGGCCGGTGGTCATCGTGCCGGGCTACGGCATGAACTCGTTCATCTACAGCTACCACCCGAGCGGCGTGTCGCTGGAGGGGTTCCTGGCCGAGGCCGGGCTCGAGGTGTGGCGCGCCGACTTGCGCGCCCAGGGCGGCTCGGTGCGCGTCGGCGGCGGCGACGACTACGCCCTCGAGGACCTGGCGCTCACCGATCTGAGCGCGGCCTCCAAGGCCATCCTGGAGCGCACCCTGACCCGGGCCGACCGGCTGGACATGCTGGGCGGCTCGCTGGGCGGCACGCTGATGCTCGCGCACGTCGCCCTGCGGCCCGACCACCGGGTCACGACGCTCGTCTGCATGGGCTCCCCGGTGCGCTGGGAGAAGGTCCACCCCGTGCTCAAGCTCGCCTCCTGCGCGCCGCACCTGGTCGGGCTGCTGCCGTTCCACGGGACGAGGCGGCTGGCCGGCATCGCCCTGCCGCTGCTGGCGCGCTACACGCCGTGGCTGCTGTCCATCTACATGAACCCGGAGATCACCGACACGAGCGCGGCGCAGGAGATGGCGCGCACCGTCGAGGACCCCAACCGGCACGTGAATCGCCAGATCGCGTACTGGGTCCGCCACAAGGACCTCGTCCTCGACGGCATGAACCTCTCCGAGGCCATCCGGCAGCTCCAGAACCCGCTGCTGGTCGTGCTCGCCAAGGGCGACGGCATCGTGCCGCCCGAGACCGCGGCCTGGCCGTACCACCACATCGGCTCGGCGGCGAAGCGGCTGGTCGAGGTCGGCACGCAGACCGTGGCCATGGCCCACGCCGACATGTTCGTGTCCAGGCACGCCCACGAGCGCGTCTTCGCTCCCATCCGGGACTGGTTGCTCGAGCAGCAGCAGCCCCACCCCGAGGAGTCGTCCGAGCGCATCGACTGACGGGGCGGAAGGCGAAACGCTTCGATATCGAAACGCATCCAAGCGGGTGAGAAGGGAGCACCCGCATGAGCGCCGCCTCCGCCACCGTCATCCCGTTCGAAGCCTCCCGGCGAGTCTCGAACCTGCCGGTCGACCCGATGTTCCTGGACCGCTGGTCGCCGCGGGCGATGAGCCCGGAGCCGATCGCCGAGCGCGACGTCCAGACGCTGTTCGAGGCCGCCCGCTGGGCGCCGTCCGGCGGCAACCAGCAGCCGTGGAAGTTCGTGTACGCCGACTCGGAGAGCGCGCTGGGGCGAGTTCGCCAGGTGCTGGTCGACGGCAACCGGGTCTGGGCCGACAAGGCGCCGCTGCTCGCGGTCCTGCTCGCGCACGTCAACGACGAGGGCGAGCGGAACGACTGGGCCGGTTTCGATTCGGGCGCGGCGTGGATGTCCCTCGCGCTCCAGGCGCGCAAGCTCGGTCTGTTCGCGCACGCGATGGGCGGGTTCCACGAGGAGAAGGTCTACGAGGTCCTCGGGGTGGACCCGAAGGAGTGGAAGCCGATGGTCGTCATCGCCGTCGGGCGCCCGGGGGATGCGGCGGTGCTGCCGCCCAAACTCCAGACGCGTGAAAGGCCGAGCGAGCGCAGGCCGCTCGCGGAGGCCGCCATTCGCATCGAGGGGTGAGCAGTCCGGGGGAGGTCAGAGCACGTGAGATCGACGGTCCGCTGGAGCGAGGAGAAGGGCTACGAGGCGAACACCGGGACGGGGCACACGGTGGTGATGGACGTCTCGCCGGAGCTCGGAGGAAGGGATCGCGGTCCGCGCCCGATGGAGCTGATCCTGGCCGGGGCCGGCGGCTGCACCTGCGTGGACGTCGTCTACATCCTTAAGAAGGGCCGCTACGACGTGCGCGACTGCCGCGTGGAGATCCAGGCGGAGCGCGCCGAGACCGACCCCAAGGTCTTCACGAAGATCCACTTCCACTACGTGGTGACCGGCAAGGACCTGCCCCCGGACCGCGTGGAGCGCGCCGTGAAGCTCTCGGAGGAGAAGTACTGCTCGGCGTCGGCGATGCTCGGGAAGACGGCCCAGATCACGAACGACTGGGAGGTCGTGCAGCTGAAGGGCTGAGGCGGGCAGTGGAGGCGGGCCTCCGTGCCTGCGAGCTCACTCCGGCCGCGCCGTCTCGAACGCCGTCGGCAAGTCCTCGACGCCCGAGCGCGCCGCCGCATCCCGCCGCGCCAGCGCCGCGGCCCCGCGCAGCAACGCCTCCGCCAGCGCGCCGACGCTGCGCGCCTCCGGCCTCTCCAGCGCCGTGCCCTTGGTCCACCGGTTGAGCCCACCGATGGCCGGCCCGCACCAGACCTGGTAGTCGCCGCGCCGCTCTGGATCGCCCTTGGCGGCCCAGCGCGAGGACATGCCCAGGTACCAGCGGAAGCACAACGCCATGCGCGTCTTGCCGTTCTTGCGGCCTTCCTCGGCCTTGGCCGGGTCGCGGCCCTGCCAGTACTTCTCGGTGTCGGCCCAGACCTCGGCGAACGGGCGACGGAGGATCTGCTTCTCGATCTTCTCGCGGTCGGCCTCGGGTGCGCTCTCGAAGTCCGGGTACGCGCGGTAGACCTCGTAGAGCTTCCCCGCGCGCTGCGGATACAGCGTCCCGCGCCGCAGCACCTGCACCTTGGAGCCCTGCTCGAACATGTCCGGGGCCGGGGCCAGCGCGACGTCCGCCATGTCCGCGTCGGCGAGCAGCTGCTTCACGGCGTCGGAGGTCCCGGCCTCCACGCAGGCCTGGTTGATCGATCCGGTCATCAGGTAGTCGGCGCCCAGCGAGAGCGCGGCGTGGGCCGACAACGGCTCGCCGATGCCGCCGGCGGCGCCGACCCGAATCTCGATGCCCTTCTCGCGCCACCCGTACCGCTCGTTGGCCAGCTCGCGCTCGTGCTGGACCAGCGGCAGCAGCACCGGCAGGGGTCGCTGGTCCGTGTGGCCGCCGCTGTCGGCCTCGGCGGTGAGGTCCTCGGCCAGCGGAAGCTGCGCCGCGAGGCGCGCCTCGTCCTCGCGCAGCTTCCCGGAGGCGACCAGCTCGCGCAGCAGCGCCTCGGGAGGCGGGGCCAGGAACCGCGAGGCCGTCTCCGACCGGCTGATCTTCGCGAAGAGCCGGTTGGGGCCCACGACCCGCCCGTCGGGCAGCGTGCGCAGGCCCTTGGCGCGGAAGAGCACCACCGCGGGGGTGAGGTTCATGTACGCCGCGGCGTCCACGCGCCGCACCTGGTGCCTCAGGTAGAGCTCGACGGTCTGCAGCTCGACCTCGGGCTCGAACGGGTTGTGCAGCAGGTTGAAGCCGTAGGACTCCGCCGGCAGCGCCTCCTGCACGCGGCGGATGGCGTCCTCGATGGCCGGGAGCGGCAGGCCGCCCGCGCCGAAGAAGCCGATGCCGCCCGCCTTGCCGATGGACACCACCATCTCCACCGAGGCGATGCCGCCGGCCATGGCGCCCGCGGCGTAGGCGAAGCGGACGCCGTGCGTCTCGCGGAACGAGCGCGAGCCGAGGTCGCGCGGCAGCAGCGCGGGGACGAAGCCCGCCAGGCTCTTCTGCGGCGGCGGCATCTCCGACAGGACCACGCGCTCGTCGCCCTGACGCGCCGCGTAGAGCGGCAGCTCGAGCGAACGCAGGAGCGCGAGGTTGCTCTCGCGGGGAGAAGCGGAGGTCGAGCTTTGCGCAGAGGTGAGGCGTGCGACGCCGGTCATGGGGTCTCCGGAGGGAGGGAGGCGCGGGGACAGCAAGAAGCTCGCCATGCGCGCTCGTGAGCGAGGCAGATGCCGGAGCGCGAAGAGCGATTCGCGATCCACCCCTCGGGGTGAGAAGCGCAGTTCGCGGGGAGACTAACGACGACCCTTGAGGCGCCGCATGGCTCGTTCGTGAAAGGGCTTCAGCTCCGGGTCGGCCCAGCGCACCAGCGCCTTCTGCATCTTCTTGCCCTCCAGGCTGCGCTCCACGAAGACGGGCTTCATCGTGGTCGGATCGAGCCCGGTGAAGAACATGTCGGTCGCCAGGGTCATCGGCGTGGGCATGAAGTCCTGCACCTGCTGCGGCCTCCAGTTGTGATCCTTGAGGTAGTCGTGCAGCTCGCCGGCGTCCTCCAGCGCGCAGCCCGGGTGGCTGGAGATGAAGTAGGGCACCAGGTACTGCTCCTTGCGCGCGCTCTTGCTGATGCCCTCGAACTCGCGGCGCAGGCGCTCGAACTCGTCGAGGCCCGGCTTGCGCATCGTCTGCAGGACGCGCTCGCTGACGTGCTCGGGCGCGACCTTGAGGTGCCCGCTGACGTGGTGGCGCACCAGCTCCTCGAGGTAGCGCTGGCCGTTCTTCTGGTCGGCGTGGGCGACGTCGTAGCGCACGCCGCTGCCGATGAAGGCGTGGTTGACGCCGTGGACCTTGCGCGCCGCCTGGTAGAGGTCGATGAGCGGCGCGTGGTCGATGGTCGCGCGCGAGCAGATCTTGGGGAACACGCAGCTCGGGCGTCGGCAGAGGGCGCGCGCCTTGGGGTCGCCGCAGCCCATGGACCAGAGGTTGGCGGTGGGCCCGCCCAGGTCGCTCAAGGTGCCGTGGAAGGTCTTCGACGAAGCCAGCTCCTCGAGCTCGCGGATCACGCTCTGCTTCGAGCGCGAGGACAGCTCGCGGCCCTGG
Organism: Myxococcales bacterium; assembly: GCA_036504155.1. Classification (GTDB taxonomy): domain Bacteria; phylum Myxococcota; class Myxococcia; order Myxococcales; family UBA5297; genus JACRCT01. The sequence goes on along the minus strand of DASXVQ010000058.1, from coordinate 23,563 downwards.
TGCTCGGCGAGCGAGCAGAACGAGCATCCGGCGCAGCAGCCGCGGACGATCTGCACCGAGTCCTTGATCTGCTCCCAGGCCGGGATGCGCGCGCCGCGGTAGCGCGGGTGCGGGCCGCGCGAGTAGGGCAGGGCGAAGACGCGGTCCAGCTCCGCGGTCGTCGGCGGCGCGGCCGGGGGGAAGACCACGACGGCGCGGTCGCCGTGACGCTGCACCAGCAGGCGCGCGTTGGCCGGGTTGTGCTCGAGGTGCCAGGCCCGCGAGCAGCGCGCGTAGGCCTCGCGGTCCTCGCGGATGGCCTCGAAGGACGGCAGGACGACCGTCTCGCGGCCCCACTTCGCCGACAGGCCGTCCCAGGTCTTGCGGATGACGGCGATGCCCGCCACGTCGTCGATGGCCTTGGCCTCCACGCCCTTGGCGATGCGCGCCGCGACTTCGAGGATCGGCCGCTCGCCCTGGCCGAAGACGAGCAGGTCCGCCTTCGCGTCGAAGAGGATCGAGCGGCGGACGGCGTCGTCCCACCAGTCGTAGTGCGCCAGCCGGCGAAGCGAGGCCTCGACGCCGCCCAGGACGACCGGCACGTCCTTGAAGGCCTCGCGGCAGCGCTGCGCGTAGACCGTCGCCGCGCGGTCGGGGCGCAGGCCGGCCTTCTCGTCGGGCGAGAAGGCGTCGTCCGAACGCCGGCGCTTGTGCGCGGTGTAGTGGTTCACCATCGAGTCCAGGTTGCCCGAGGTGACCCCGAAGAAGAGGCGCGGCCTGCCCAGGGCCCTGAACGCCTCGGCGCTCTTCCAGTCGGGCTGCGGCAGGATGCCGACCCGGTATCCGGCGGCCTCGAGGACCCGGCCGATGACCGCGGCGCCGAAGGTGGGGTGATCGACGTAGGCGTCGCCGGTGACCAGCACCACGTCCAGCTCGCTCCAGCCGCGCTCGCGCGCCTCGTCCTGCGTGGTGGGCAGGAACGGGCGCTCGGCCGGTGCAAGGCGGCGGGCGGGCAGCGGGAGGTCGGTGAGGAGGCTCATCGCAGGGAGATTAACAGCGCGCGACCGCCGGCTCATCGCGGATAGCATGGCCTCGCTAGGCCGGCTTTGGGAGGAGGCTCAGATGCGCGTGGTGCTCGGCGTGATTGCGGCGCTGGCGACGGCGACCGGTTGCGGTCAGGGGAAGCTCGTGTTCGAAGGATTCTGGTGCCAAGGGATCGTGGGGGCCATTTGCCCCGTCGGCTCAGCCTGCGAGATGCCAGACAGAATACTCGGCGGTGGTGCCGACGAGGCGGGGGCCTGCGTCGTCGAGGACGACAACACGTGCGCCACCGCCGCCGGCTGCCCGCCTGGCTACGAGTGCGCCGAGAGCAGCGGCCGCCGCTACTGCAAGCCGGAGAAGCCGTGCGGCAACCGCACTGACGAGGCCTGCGACGTCGAGGAGGTCTGCAAGAAGAGAATCGACGCTGGGCGGCTGAACAGGGGCTACTGCGTGGCTATCGCCGCCGAGGTGGGCCAACTCTCCTGCACTCCTGAGTACGAGTCGGCCTGTGCCGCCCCGCTCACCTGCGTCGAGAGCCACTGCGAGCTCCGCTGCCCTGATACTGGCTGTCCCACCGGCACGACCTGCTGGCCCGACGGCGCCGGGAACCAGCTCTGCATGCGCATCAGGTAGGACGCGCCAGGTCACCCGAGCTGGAGGGCGAGGTGCAGCGCGAGCGCCTGGTCCACCGCTCTCATGGCGTCTGCCGTGGCGCGCCCCGCTCTCGCGGCGATCCGGCTGCGGGCGTAGGTCATGATCATCGAGGCGTTGGCGAAGCGCGCCTCGTCGAGGTTCGAGCGCGGCTTGCGCAGGTCCACCATGTAGGCGCGGCCGGCGCGCTCCGCGGTGTACTTCTGCGTGGGCACGACCGTGACGGCCTGCCCGAAGCGGTGGGCGATGTCGTTGGACACCATCACGCAGGTCCGGGTCTTGCGAGGCTCGGCGCCCACCGAGGGGGCGCACGAGATCCGCAAGATGTCGCCGCGCCGGACCTCGAGAGGCTCAGTCTTCTTCATCGCCGAGCAACTCCAACTGTGGGACTTGGAGCCCGGCCAGGAGCTCGCGCGCGTCGTTCCGGCCGGAGGAGTAGTCCTCAGCGAGCTTCTTGCGGCGCGCCAGCTCCTCTCGGCGCTCGAGCGCCTCGCGGAGCAACGTGCGCGCCACCGTCGAGGGTGGCGCCTTGCAGGCCTTCGCATGACGCGAGAGCTTGTCGAAGGTCTCTCGATCCAGTGTCAGATTCACGCGCGCCATGACGCTGAGGTTAGCGCTCCGAGGCATTGGTGCGAGTGCGTGCCTCGGCGAGCGCGCGGCAGCTGGAGGGTCGATGCTGCTTCTGGGCGCGTCGGCCGCCGCTCCACTCGAACGGTCGGCGAGGGACCCCAAAAGACGACGGCCCGGTTCCTCAGAGAGGAACCGGGCCGTCGAAGGGAAGGTCGGACACACGAGGAAGTACGCTACCGTTGCTTCCTTCCGGATCTGGCGGGGTTCACGACCCCCCGTTGTCCGACCATAAGTTTTCGCGAGCGATGCAGTGTACCGCTTTCCCACCTCGGATCATTCCCGGTGGGGCCAGCGGAGAGGGTGGGAGTCGAACCCACGGTACCCTTACGAGTACACAAGATTTCCAATCTTGCGCCTTCGGCCACTCGGCCACCTCTCCAATTTGGGCGCGAAAGCCCCGTCAAGACGGGGCTTTCGGCCCGATATGGCGGAGAGCGTAGGATTCGAACCTACGGTACCCTTACGGGTACACTGGATTTCGAGTCCAGCACCTTCGACCAGCTCGGTCAGCTCTCCAAAACTCGTCAGCTCTCTCGCTGCCTCAGGCGCCTGAAGAACGCCTTGAGCAGCGAGCTGCAATCTTCCTGAAGCACCCCCTCCACCACTTCAATCCGGTGGTTGAGCCGGGGGTCCTGGACCAGGTTCATCAGCGAGCCCACTGCGCCCGCCTTCGGATCCCGCGTCCCGAAGACCACCTTGTCCACCCGTGCCAGCACCAGCGCCCCGGCGCACATCGCGCAAGGTTCCAGGGTCACATAGACCGTCACCCCGGACAGCCGCCACGCACCGACCGACCTCGCTGCTGCCTGGATGGCCAGCAACTCGGCATGGGCGGTGGGATCTCGAGCGCCTTCGCGCCGGTTGTGGCCGGCGCCAACCACCTTGCCGTCCAGGACGGCGATCGCGCCGACGGGGATCTCTCCCTCGTCGCCCGCGACAAGCGCCTCGGCCAAGGCCAGGCGCATGAATTCTTCAGCGCGCTCGAGCACTGCTAATCGCCTGCGATTCCCGATGAAAAAGAGCCGGCGAATACTGCCGATCACGTGTTCGGGAGTCAAGCCCGCAGGTGCTCGGCTGGCCGCGGCTCCCGCGCAGGGGTACCATCGGCCCGGGTCGAAAGGAGGAAGACAGGCGATGCGCATCCCCGTGGCCGCCCTCCTTGCCGCTGCCGCCCTCCTCGCCGCGGGCCTCGCCGGAGCCTCCGAGCGCCGGCCTCGGGTCGAGCAGGACGACTGCTCGCGGCGCAGCCTGCAGTGCGAGCAGGGCTGCGCCTCGAAGCGCGGCCCGGACCGCCTCTCGTGCAAGACCGACTGCCGGCTCGCCGAGACGCAGTGCCGCAACGGCAAGAAGTGACGCCCGCCTCGTCGTCGTAGGGCGCGGCCTCAGCGGATGAGCCCGTCGCGCTGCAGGTGCTCCAGGATGGTCTTGGCCTCGTGCCCGTCGGCGGCCGCCAGCCGGCGCAGCTCCTCCACCAGCGCCGACGACGGACGCTCGAGGATGGCGCGCTCCAGCGAGTCGCCGAAGCAGGCCCCCAGCTCGGAGAAGACCTTGCCGAGCAGCTTCACCGCCCGAGGGTCGCCCAGGCGCACCAGCGCGGCGACGGCCTCGCAGCGCGAGCGCGGGCACCGCTCGGCGATCTGCGCGGCGCGGTCGGAGGTCTCGGGGGCGCTCGAGAAGCCCAGCAGGTGCGTCTCGTCGTCCACCAGATCCGCCGGGCAGAACATCTTGGTCTCCAGCGCCGCGAGCGCCTCCTGGTTGCCCTGGCGCGCCGCGGCCTCCAGCTCCTTGTCCTGGCCGAAGGTGTTCTTGGCGTCGAAGGTCACCGGGCTGGGGACCCGGTAGCCGGCGACGACCAGGCGCGCCGCGAACCCGTTGCGCTCCTGCTCGTCGAAGCGGTCCAGGTCGCGCACCGCGCGCTGCGCCGCGGCGTTGCGCGTCCCCGCCGCGACCGAGAGGCACTCGGCGATCGGGACGGCGAGCGCGGGGAGGAAGCGCTGCCTCCGCGCCGCGGCGTCGTAGATGGCCAGCGCGCACGCCGGGGCGAGGCTGGAGCGCTGCCCCTGGTCGCGGGTGATGGCGACCGTGAAGTCGTCATTGCTCCGAGTCCAGCCCTCGACCTTGAAGCGGCCGGAGAGCAGGCCGTCGAGGTAGACGCCGGCGAGGAAGCCAGGCTCCTCGCAGCGCGTCGCCGCCTGGAGCCGCTCGGAGCGCTCCTCGACAGCCTTCAGCTCCACGGCCAGCGCGGAATTGGCCTTGGCCTGCCTCTGGACGGCGAACGGGGCGGCGCAGTGCGTGGCCGCCTCGGCGACCTCGGCCACCAGCGGATCGGAGTCCTCGCGGGTCGCGCGCAGCGCCTCGGCCAGCCGCGCCTCGTCCTGGGCCGAGGCGAGGATGCCCAGGGCCCGGTCGAAAGCCGAGCGCGAGGAGAGCAGGCCCCGGGCGAGCGAGGGGTCCGCGGCGAGCAGCTTGGAGGCCAGCGCGGCGGCGAGCCCCGGGCGGTCGCTGGGGTGGGAAGCGAACGACATGAAGCGGAAGGAGCCGGAGGAGAGGAAGAAGTGCGGGCAACGGTCGGCGGCGGCAGCCTGCAGCGCCGCGGAATCACCGGCGGAGCGTGCGACCTTGACCAGGATCGCGAGGGCCGGGGCGCCGCCCGAGAGCAGCGTGGCCTCGGCCTCCTTGGCGTAGGAGAGGCTGTCGAGGGCGAAGGCGGCGTTCCACAGTGCGGCCTCGTCGGCGGCGCGGGCCGGCGCCGGAGCGCAGAGGACAAGGGACAAGGCAAAGGCTAGGGCGGCTTTCATGGGATCCCTCCGGGAATGAAGGATAGCGCTTTCCAAACCTCCCCCCAGCCCCCTCCAGCGGAGCTGGAGGGGGAGCCGTTGGTTGCCCTTGGCGACCCGGTAGGAGCTCCTGGCACCACGGGCGCAGGTGCTCGAGTTGCAGGCCAAGCCGGCACGGACGTGGTGGTGCCGTTAGCTTCGCAGGGAAACGGATCAAGCAGAGACGAGCCCCCCCTCCAGCTCCGCTGGAGTAACTGTGTCTGCCGTCAAGAGGAAGCCGAGCGAGTGCGGGCATCGAGCGCCTCCGAGGGGTTCCAGGACTTGTTCTGTCGGACCATGGCATTGAGGCGAACGAGCAGCTTGCGACCGCAGGCGATGGCCGCGACCTTGGGCTGCTTCGACTCGCACAGCTTCGCGTAGAAGGCCTTGAGGTCCGTCCCCTTCGCTCGGGAGGATGAGAGGCCTGCCAGGTAGAGCAGGCTCCGGACTGAAGCTCGACCGCCCCAGATCCGTCGGCGGCCCTTGGACTGGCCGCTGTCGTCGGCCAGAGGCGCGAGACCGACCAAGAGTGCGATCTCCCGCCGCGTCAGGGTCCCGAGCTCTGGCAGTTCGGCCAAGAGCGTCGAGGCCACGACGGGCCCGACCCCTGGCGCCGTCTGCAGCAGCCCATACTTGTGCCGCCACTTCGCGTCCTTCCGGATGGCCTGGGAGATCGCCAGGTCCATGGCCTCCAGCCGTTTGCGGAGGTCCGCCCGCGTCTCGACGATGCTGTCCCGTGCCGAGGAATGAGCGCTGGCAAGATGGTTCGTCTCGGCAGTGATCATCTCCACCAGTTGACGGCGTCTCGTGACGAGCCCGTCGAGCTGGCTGGTGGCCTCGTCCGGGAGGGCCCGGGCGGGAGGACGCAGCGCGTCTCCGAACCAGGCCAACATGGCAGCGTCGATCCGGTCGGTCTTGGCGAGGATGCCCAGCGCGTTGGCGAACTGCCGCGACCGGCGCGGATTGATGACCGCGACCTTGAACCCGGCCTGCTGCAGCGCCTTGGCCGCCGCACGCTCGTACCCTCCCGTTGCCTCCAGCACCACGAGCGTGGGGCTGCCGACTTGGCGCAGCAGCGACCCGATGCCCTCCTGGCGATTGGTCACCTCGCCGCGTTGCTCGATCTTGCCGTCGCGACGCACGGCGAACTCGAGCGTGTCCTTGGCGACATCGATGCCTACGAACGATTCCACTCGGGAATCTCCTTTCAAAAAGCGCTCCCGATCCCAGCCTTGCGAATGCGGTTTTGAGCCGAGTAACTGTTCGGGCTACGGGAGCTGCGAGAAGCGGCACTGCGACGAAGAACTCCAGCGCGGTCTTGAGGGACCTCAGGGGGAAAGCGGTCTGCAGTGCCTTGAAACCGATAACGGATGGGGGCGAACTTGGCGATGGGCGCTACCCCGTTACTGAGACCACCCGAGCGCCGCTTCGCGAGGATCTTCCGGCGGTTGGCTCGGTAGTACTTGCGCGCTGCCGCACGGTCGATCTGGCGGGCTCGCTCGCGATGGGCCCGGCGCCACGCAAGGACGTACTCGGCCCAAGCAGTCCTCTGCCGGCGGCGCCGGCCTTCCGCTCGGCGTTGGTCGGCGCCAAGGCCCGTCTGCCGGTACCGCCGTTTGTGTCGGCGGTCGCGCACGACCTTGGCGACTTTGGCGCAGGCCGGGCCGCAGTACCTCTGGCTGTGCTGCGAACGAACGTCCGGCGCGAAGGCTGCCCCGCAGACCGCGCAGCGCCGACGGACCGCCACAGCCGACCAAGGCGGGCAGACCGGTCGCCAACAAGCGGATCAACCCTCGAGGCCATTGATCTGGCGCCGAGCGTGACCAATAGTCGGCACGGGTTGCCGCTCTGGTCTCGGAGCCCGCGAAGCATCGCGACCAGGCGCACCTGCCGATGCGCCTCTCGCTCACCGAGAGGCGCGTCGGCGTTCTACACCCGGCTCCGAGAGCCATGAGCGCTCCCCTCGCATCTGGGCAGCGCCGGGGCGGGCGGGCCACCGGGGAACCAGAGAGCGGAAGCCCGCCCGCCCCGACACTGCCCAGGTCATACAAGGGGGCCGGGGGGAGGTTTGCTACCCGCCTTCGCGCGGCAGGATCCGCAGGAGCTCGCTCGGCTCGGTCAGCCCCTGCGAGAGCAGGAAGGTCGAGTAGCGCGCCAGCGAGACGTAGGAGCCGTCCATCGCCGCCTTGCGGATGTCCGCCGGAGACCCGTCCGCCGCGATGATGTCCTTGATCTTCTGGGTCACGACCAGCAGCTCGTAGACGCCGACGCGGCCCTTGAAGCCCTCGCCGTTGCACAGCTTGCACTTCTTGCCGCGGTAGAGCTTGGTCGTCGCGTCGATGGTCACGCCGACGGCCTTGAGCGCGCGGGTGGTGGCCTCGCTCACCGGCGCCTCGACGCGGCAGGCGGGGCAGATGCGGCGCACCAAGCGCTGGTTGACGATGCCCAGGACCGAGCTGGCGATGACGAACGGCTCGACGCCCATGCCCTTCAGCCGCGCCAGCGTCGAGAGCGCGTCGTTGGTGTGCAGCGAGCTCAGGACCATGTGGCCGGTCAGCGCCGCGTTGCACGCCATCTTGGCGGTCACCGTGTCGCGCATCTCGCCGACGAAGATGATGTCGGGGTTGCTGCGCATGAAGGCGCGCACGACCTCGGCGAAGCCCAGCCCCTGCGCCTCGTTGACCTGCACCTGGGTGACCCCGGGCAGCTCGTACTCGATGGGGTCCTCGACGGTGCAGATGGACAAGGACTGCACCAGCCGCTCGCGCAGGGCGGCGTAGAGGGTCGTGGTCTTGCCGCTGCCGGTGGGGCCGGTCACCAGCACCAGGCCGTTGGGCTGGTGGAAGAGCTTGCGGACGACCTGCGCCACCTTGTCGGCGGCGATGAGCTCGGTCAGCTGCACCTGGATGGACGCGCTGTCCAGGATGCGCATCGTGACCTTCTCGCCGTAGCGCGTGGGGATGGTCGCCACGCGCATGTCGAAGCCCTTGCCGTTGACCTCCAGCGAGATGCGCCCGTCCTGCGGCTTGCGCCGCTCGGTGATGTCCATGCCCGCCAGGATCTTGATGCGCGAGATGAGCGGGGCGTGCAGGCTGCGCGGGACCGTGCCGTCGCGCGGGACCATCAGGCCGTCGACGCGGTAGCGCACTAGCACGCTGTTGCGGTCGGGCTCGATGTGGACGTCCGAGCTCTTGCGGTCGATGCCCTCGACGATGAGCGCGGTGGCCAGCGAGGCGATGTCGCTGTTGCTGGCCTGCTGCGCCAGGTTCTTCTCGTCGTGGTCGGTGAGGGCCGCGGTCAGGTAGTTGACCTGCTTGGAGGAGAGCGCCTGCGTGCGCGCCACCGGCTGGCCGGACATGTGCTGCTGCATGAAGCCGTTGAAGTCCGCCTCCGGCACCACCAGGACCTTGACCTTGTCCGGCCGCAACAGGTTGCGGATGTCCTCGAGCGCGATCTTGTTCGACGGGTCGGGGGTGGCCACCGTCACCGCGCCGCCCGAGCGGGACACCGGCAGCATCCGGTAGCGCTTGATGAGGTTGCCGGGCAGCAGGTCGGCGACGTTGGCGTCGAAGGGCTTGCCCTTGAGCGAGCCGAACTCGATCGACCGGTCGCGGTTCTGGTCCTCCAGGCGCCGGGCCAGCACGCCCGCCATCTGCAGCGCGACCTGCGGGGCCACCGTGACGAGCTTGTAGAGGATGTCGCGGTTGAGCACGCGCAGCGTGGTGTCGTCGATCGCCTTGACCGTGGCCGAGCGCACGCCGCCCGTCAGGAGCGCCATCTCGCCGAAGGGCATGCCGGGGCCGAGCCGCGCCAGCTCGCAGGCGAGGCCGAGGGACTTGTCGGCGATGGAGACCGCGACCTCGCCGGCGACCACGATGTACATGGCGTCGGCGGGGTCGCCCTCGTTGAAGACGACCTGGCCCGCGCCCACGGTCTTCTCGATCAGGCGGGCCTCGAGCTGCTGCTTGAGCTGCGCGGGCAGCGGCCGGAACATCTCGACCTGGTCGAGCACGCTCGGGGGCTCGGCGGCGGCGGGGGCGACCGGCATCGACTCGCTCATCTTGGGGAACCTCTCGACCTCGAACCTGGAGCCTGGAGCCTGGAGCCTGGAGCTCTTCGCGTGGGGCCTGGAACCTAGCGCTTGTTCGCCTGACGCAGGCGCTCGGCCAGCGTCTTGGTGAAGAGCGTGTAGATGCGCAGGGCCGCGGTCTCGTGCGTGTACAGGTACTGCTGGAAGCGCTCGCGCGAGATGACCAGCGCGCGCACCGGGCCGGCGGCCACCACGCGCGCCGAGGTGGGCGCGTCGTCGACCAGCGAGATCTCGCCGACGTACGCCCCGGTCCCCAGCGTGGCGACCTGCTTGGCCTGCCCGCCGGTGACGATGACCACGTTCACCTGGCCGTTGATGATGACGATGAGCCCCTTGCCCTGCTCGCCCTGCTCGATGAGCGTCTGGCCGGCCTGCCACTGCGCCGCGGTGCAGACGCGGTACAGGTCCTTCATGTCCTGCAGCGCCAGCTCGCCGAAGATCGGGATGGCCTTGAGCTGGCCGTAGGCGTCGACCTGCTTGGGCGCCTCGGCGGAGGCGGCCGCGTCGGAAGGGGCGTCGTCGGCTCCGGAGAAGGGATCGACGAGGTTGGCGAACGGGTCGCTGCTCGACACGCGAGGCTTGGGCTGGTGGATCACCTCGGCGACCGGGGCCGGGGCCGCAGAGGCGGCGGCGCGCGGGGGCTCGGGGATCGGTGCGCCGTGCGCGGGCAGCGCCTGGGGCCCCGGGGCTGCGCCCAGCGCGCCCTGCTTGCTCAGGAAGGCGCGCACGCGGGCGGCCTGGTCGCGCTTGCCCATGGCGTCGAGGCGGCGGGCGAGCGCGTTCATGAGCTCGGCGTCGCCCTGGGCCGCGGGGACGGCCTGGACGGTCTCCATCAACAGCTGCGCGGAGCTGGCCAGGTGGCCGTGGCGCTCCAAGAGGTCGGAGAGGCGCTTGACCGCCGGGACGCGGCTCCCGTCGCTGATGGGCACCATCCGCAGCATCTCGACCTCGGCGCGGACGTTGCCCAGCTTCTGGTAGACCTGCGCCGCCTCGAAGAAGCGCTGCGCGCGGTTGAGGCACTCGGCCATCGCCTCCGACGGGCCCGTCTTCTGGTGGATGGCCATCGCCCCGGCGATGTCGCCCGCGCGCTCCTTGGCGGCGGCGGCCTTGGGCATGTCGCGGGCCAGCTCGTACATCCGCGCGGCCGAGGGGTAGTCGCCGCCCTGCTCGTACAGCTTGGCGGCCTCCTCCGGGCGCTTGGCCTGCTCGAAGATCTTGGCGGCGTTGGCGAAGTCGCGGGCGAGCACGAACATCTGGCCCAGGTACTTCATCGACGTCGAGCTCATCGTCTTCAGGCCGGCCAGGAGTTCGCGGCCCACCGAGGCGTCCGCGCCCTCGTACAGGCGCACCGCCTCCTCGACGCTGCCGGAGGCCAAGAGCTGGGTGAGCATCGGCAGGATCTGCGTCGTCGCGACGAAGCTGCCGCCCTCGTCGTCGCCGACGAAGTCGAACTCCACCGTGCCACCCCGGAACTCGCCCATGGTCCGCGTCCTCGTGCTCTGGTTGGTGCCCGCCCTGGCGGCAGGCGCGAGCCGCCGAAGCGGCCCGTGATTCGGGGAGGATAGACAGACGCGAACACGAGCGGCAAGCGGCCTGGGCACGAGCGGATGGGGGAGGGGCGTGGGGGCGGAAAAAGCGGCCGGTCCCGGGGTTCGGTCGCATAATCCGGGCATGTCCCGCATCGCGGTTCCGCTCGCACTGCTGCTCCTCGTCCCGTCGTCCGCCCCCGCGGTGCCCGCATCCCGGACGGTGGGCCAGGACGGGCTGTCGGCGGCCTCGCGGTACTCGCGGGAGAAGAGCGAGATCTCGCTGGTGGTCATGCAGCGCGGCCGGGTCCTGCTCGAGGAGTACCCGGGCGGCGACCCGAGCGTCAGCTTCGCGGTGGCCAGCTGCTCGAAGAGCCTGTGGGGCCTGGCGGCGGCGGCGGCGGTCCAGGACGGCCTGCTCACCTTCGACGAGCTGGTCTCCAGCACCTTCCCCGACTGGAAGGACGACCCGCGCAAGTCGCGGGTGCGCATCCGCGACCTGCTGTCGATGACCAGCGGGCTCGACCCCGGCTACGACCCGCTCTACAGCCAGAACCCCGAGGACGCCTACCAGACGGCGCTCGCCCTGCCGGCCGCCAACGAGCCGAGCGAGCTGTTCGTCTACGGCCCGGCGAACATGGAGGTCTTCGGCGCGGTGCTGGAGAAGAAGCTCGTCCGGCGCGGCCTGACGCCCATCCGCTACCTCGAGAAGCGGGTGCTCGAGCCGATCGGTTCGGGCTACATCACCTGGGCCAAGGACAAGGTCGGTCACCCCATGATGTCCAGCGGCGCGCAGATGAGCGCCCGCCAGCTCCTCGCCATCGGCCGGCTGCTGGCCAAGAAGGGCACCTGGAGCGGGCGTAGGCTCCTGTCGGTGGGGGCGCTCGGCGAGCTGTTCCAGGGCAGCGGAGCCAACCCCGCCTACGGAATGACCTTCTGGCTCAACAAGAACTCCGAGCGCTCCGACGCCCAGGAGATCGACATCGAGAAGGTCCTGTCCCTGGGGCGGCCCTACGAGGCCTGGCCGACGGCCTGCGTCTCCAAGGCCGCGCCGGCCGACCTCATCCTCATGGTCGGCTCCTACAACCAGCGGGTCTACATCTCGCCGTCGCAGGACCTGGTGGTGGTGCGGCAGGGCAACGGCACCGAGTTCAACGACGCGGAGTTCCTCGGCCGGTTGCTCAGGGACTAGCCCCGCCGGCCGGCCCTCGGCGACCGCTCCCCGGCGTCCCCTCCGCCCTCCGCCTGAATGACTCTGAATGAGTGAAGACGGGCGTCGGAAGACTTCATACAATCCCGCCCGTGCTCACCGTCGCCGAGATGCGCTCGCTCGCCGTGCGCCTGCCCGTGGAGAAGTTCAAGGAGCAGCTGGGCCCGTTCGCGCTGATCCACAAGCCGCCGCCGCCGGAGAGCGCCCGCGCCTTCGGCCTGCCCATCAACCTGTTCACCACCTGCTCGTCCCGGCCCGAGACCCTGGCCAGCGGCGTGGTGGACCTGCTCCTCTCCTTCGACCAGCTCAGCGTGAGCACCCTGCCGCCGCTGAAGGAGTCGGAGGAGCTGGTCATCGGCCGGCAGCCGGACTGCGACGTGGTCATCGACGAGCCGTCGGCCTCCAAGCGCCACGCGACGCTGCGCTGGGACCGGGAGAAGGGCCGCTGCATCGTGCGCGACCTGGGCTCGACCAACGGCACCTTCATCAACGGGACCATGAAGGTGCGCGGCGAGATGCCGCTCAGGGACGGGGACGTGGTGGGCTTCGGCGAGGCCGCCTACTGGTTCCTGCTGGCCGAGACGCTCCACGAGCGGTTGGCGTCGCGGGTGCCCCCGCCCGTCGTCTGAACGAAGCCGCTCTCCCCGAAGAGACCGGGCGTCGCGCGGCCGCAACCCTCGGGCATTCGTGCTTCAATGCCCGGCCATGTCGCCCAGCCCCCGAAGCCCCCTCGCCTTCGCCTTCGCGCTCGCCGGCCTCCTGGCGACCTCGTGCGTCAAGCCCGACCCGAGCCTCTTCTACCTCTGCCAGGACTCCGGGACGCTCGTCTGCCCCTCCGGCCGCTGCAACGGCTCCGGCCAGTGCCGCGACGACGTGCGCGACGGCTCCCTCCCGGACGGATCGGCGTCCGTCGCGGACGCATCGTCGGCAGACGCGTCGACTTCCGACCCCGACGCCGCCGCCCTGGCCTGCACCGCCAGCGCCACCTGCCCCCTCTGCCAGAAGTGCAATGCCGGCACCTGCGTCCCCCAGACCGACAGCGAGGACCTCAAGGACGACTGCGACGACCTTTCGCCCTGCGCCACCGGCGCCTGCGACGGGAACGGGGCCTGTGGCCTCCGGCCGCGGGACACGCCGTGCCGGACCAGCCTCGGCCCCTGCGACGTCATCGAGAAGTGCAGCGGCAGCTCCCCCGCCTGTCCCGCCGACGCCCTGCGGCCCAACGGCGCCGAATGCCGCAAGGTCGCCGGCGGCTGTGACGTCGCCGAGACCTGCGACGGCACGAGCCCCAGCTGCCCCTCCGAGAAGCTCGCTCCTGCCGGCAAGGAGTGCCGCAAAGCCGCGGACGCCTGCGACGTCGCCGAGAGCTGTTCCGGCACCTCCGCCGACTGCCCCGCCGACCTTTTCCGGCCGAACGGCTACGTCTGCGTCCAGGAGTCCTGCAGTGGGAACGCCTGGAACCCGGTCCAGACGTGCGACGACCAGGGCCGCTGCAGCCCACCGAACCCCAGCTCCTGCGCGCCCTACACCTGCGGAGGGACGCGCTGCAACGACACCTGCGCCTCCAACGGCGATTGCACCACCGCGGTCTGCGACCTGCGCACCCGCAAATGCGCCGCGGCCGCCGCGCAGATCAACTGCACCGGGGCCCCCGGCGCCCTGCAGGCCGCCATCGAGGCCTGCGCCCCCGGCCCCACCTGCTACCTGCGCGTCACCGGGGTGTGCAGGAACATCAAGGTCGAGGACAAGTCCGTCTACATCGCCGGCGGCACCATCGACCCGGCCGCCGCCGGCGGCACCGCGGTGGCCGCCGTCTACGTCCTGGAGACGACCGGCGAGACGACCTCCCTCGCCCTGGCCGGCGTCACCGTCCAGGGCGCCTTCGGAGCCGGAGGGCACGGCCTCTTCGCCGAAGGGACCGGGAGCCCCGCCGGCAGCCCCCAGGTCCACCTCTCCGGCTGCACGGTCGGCAACCCGACACCCGGGACCGGCAACGACGTCAACGGCATCCAGCTCAGCAACGCGGCCTTCGCCGCGGTCTCGACCACCGTCCAGAACAGCATGGCTGCGGGGCTCTCCGCCGTGACCTCCGACGTCACCCTCTCCGCCTGCACCCTCCAGAACAACCAGGGAACGGGCCTCAGGCTCGCCGAGTCCGCCTTCACGGTCCAGAACACGATCATCGGCCGCAACGGTCTGGCCGGCGCCTCGCCCGGGGTCGAGGTCCACTCGACCACCGCCGGCCTCGCGAAGCTCTTCCGCTTCAACACCGTCGCCGCCAACGTCGGGGGAGGGATCGCCTGCTCCGGGTCCAAGGGCATCACCGCGGTGGTCACCAGCCTCTTCTGGAACCCCGCCGCCAACGAGTCCACCGGCTGCGTCGTCGACGCCTCCTCCGACGTCCCCGGAACCGCCGCCGACGCCTGCCAGAACGGCTACGACACGGAGCCCGGCTTCAAGAAGGCGACCGGCGTCGACGCCGACTTCCACCTCACTTCGGCTTCGCCTTGCATCGACAAGGCCGTCTGCCCGGCCGAAGTCCCCGAGGATGTCGACGCGCAGCACCGCCCGCAGCGAGCCACCTGCGACCCCGGCGCCGACGAGGTCCCCTGACCCGCTCTCGACTCGAGAAGCACGGGACCTTCTAGAACTCGGGGCTCTTCAGCGCGAAGGGCAGCTCCACCGTCAAGTCTTCGGACAGGCTCGGGAAGTCGAGCGACTTCATCGCGGTCCGCACGCACTTGGTGAAGCTGTGGCGGTCGAGGTCGTCCTGGACCGAGATGGAGCCGATCCGGTGCGGCGCCTCGAGGGTCACTCGCACCATCGCGCTGCCCTTCAGCCGCGGGTCGCGCTTGAGCTCGCGCTCGAAGCACAGCTGCACCGCGCCCTTCTTCTGCGCCGCGAGCGAGCGGGCGAGCTCCTCGAGGTCCACCAGGCTCTCCCGGACGACGGGCGCGGAGGCCCCGGCCGGGCGGAGGGCCTCGGAGGCGGTGGGGCGCGCGAGCGCCGCGATGGGGTCCCGAGGCCGCTTGGTCCCCGACCGCGGAGTCCTCTCCCTCTTCGTCTCCGCGCCCGGCTCGGGCTCCTCGCGGACCTCGGCGACCGGCACCTCGGCCGTGCCCGCGGCCGGCAGCGGAACGGGCGGGGGCGGGCGGGACAGCAGGAGGAAGGCGCCCAGGAGCCCGCCGGCCGACAGCACGCCTGCCACGACCGCGACCAGACCGCGCGTGCGCGCCTTGGATTGGGCGGCGCCGAGCGTGCGGATCTCCTCCGCGGTGTTCCTGCGGCGGGGCGGGGAGGCTGGGGAGGCGTCGTGCATCGCGGCGAAACCTAACCGAACGGGGCGGCCCGAACCAACCTGTTCCTTGACTGGCCTTCCCGGATGGCTATCCAACAGGACGGCCCGCGCCTTCTGGAGACCGCGATGCCGACGCGCGACTACTACCTCATCCTCGGGGTCCGGCGGGAGGACCCGGCGGAGGCGATCCGCGAGGCGTACAAGGAGCTGGCGCTCCAATACCACCCGGACAGGGCCGGGGAGCGCTCGACGCCCCTGTTCCAGGACATCGTCGAGGCCTATCGCGTGCTGTCCGACCCCGAGCGCCGGGCCAGCTACGACGCGGGGCTGCGGCACGCGCAGCGCGAGGCGAGGCCGGCGCGCGTCACGGTCACCCCGTCGGCGCCGCGGGCGGTGCGGGTCGAGCCGCTGGTTCCCGAGCCCGTCTCACGGGTGCGTGACTTCCTGGCGTTCGGGCCCTCGCTCGACGACCTGCTCGAGCACCTCTTCGAGCCGCTCTCCCGTCCGGAGCCGCGCCCGGTCGAGGTGGACCTGCTGCTCTCGCCCGGCCAGGCGGCGCAGGGCGGCCTGGCGACGTTCGGCGTCCCGGTCCCGGTGCCGTGCAAGGCCTGCCGGGGCGCGGGGCGGACCCGGGCCGGCCGCTGCGGCAGGTGCCAGGGCCGCGGGCTGGTGGAGGAGGAGCGGCCGTTCCGGCTCGCGGTTCCGCCGCGCGTGCCCGACGGGGCGATCTTCGAGGCGCCGCTGCGCGGGCTGGGGCTGCACGGGCTCTTCCTCAGGGTGCTCGTGCGCGTGCGGGGCTGACGACTAATATCCGCCCCCGATGCGTGAGCTCGCCTACCTGGTGCCCGTGGCCCTGGGAATCGGCCCTGCGGCCTGGTTCCGCCTGCGCGCGCGCGGGCTCGTCCACGAGGTCGGGACGGCTCCCGCCCGGCCGGTGGCGCTGGTGCTCGGAGCCAAGCTCCTGCGGCCGGGCGTCCCCACCACGCTGCTCGTCCACCGGCTGGAGGCGGCGGCGCGGCTGGTGGAGCTCAAGAAGGCCGAGCGGCTGGTGCTCACCGGGCTCGCCGAGGAAGTCGAGACCATGCAGGCCTGGCTGCGCGCGCGCGGCGTCGCGGACGACCGGGTGGCGCTCGACTGCTCGAGCGCGCGGACCATCGAGAGCTTCGCGCACGCCCGGAAGGCGCTGGGCCTGACGGCCGTGGCGGTGGTGACCAACCCCTTCCACCTGCCGCGCTCGCTCTACCTGGCGCGGGCCGCGGGCCTGGACGCCATCGGCATCGCGGCGCGGCCGGGCATGCCCGTCAGCGCGCGCACCATGGCCCGGAACTGGGCCCGGGAGGCGGCGGCGTCGCTGCGCGCGGTCTGGGACGTGGCCGTGCGCTGACGGCGCTGCGGCAGGTGCGCATCGTCGGGCGAAGACGGGGGGATTTCGCCATGGACGACAAGCACGCCGGCAAGGGTTCGCAGAAGAGCGCCCAGGCTGCGCAGCAGGCTCCGGGGCAACGCAAGACGAACGGCAACGGCCGGTTCGGCAAGAAGGGTGCGCCGCGCCAGCGCGAGATGCTGCACCACGGCCGCCTGCCCGAGGGCAACGGCGCGACGGGCAAGCCGGCCTTCTTCCCGCCGCACCCGTAGCCGGAAGCCCCGAACTGGTCGAGGGGCCAGAGCTCGGTCCGCGCGGTGCGGGGGCTACTTCGTGTACCCCATCACCCGGTAGATCGCCCGGCCCGCCAGCTCGCGCAGGGCGTCGGTGCTCGAGTTCAGGTGCACCGCGCGCGGCGCGAAGCTGCGCCACGGGCCCTTGGAGTGCCGGTGGTCGACGGGGAGCGTGTCCGGGTCGAGGCCGACCGCGCGGAAGCAGCCGAGCGCGCGGGGCATGTGGGCCGCGCTGGTGACCAGCAGCAGCTTCTTCCAGCCGCGGTCGGCGACGATCCGCGCGGACTCGGTGGCGTTCTCGCGGGTGTTGCGGCTCCTGGGCTCCTCGACGAGCTGCGCCGGGTCCAGTCCCCAGGCCTTCAGCTGCCTCGCGAGGATGGCCGACTCGGGCACCGCCCCGGGTTCGGGATCCAGCAAGCCCGCCGAGAGCAGCAGGAAGCGCGCCTTTCCCGCCCGGACGAGCTCCCACCCGCGCAGCGCGCGCTCCGGCGCGCCGTTGAACTCGGTCTCGCCCGAGGCGGCCGTTGCGTCCGGATCGACCCCGCCGCCCAGCACGATGACCGCGTCATAGGTCTCGCCGTCCCGGTACGTCCGCGACGCTCCCGCTTCCACCCAGCCGTACAGCGCGTTGGCCACGGGCTCGGTGGAGAAGGCGAGGAGCACCAGCGCCGCGAGCGAACCGAGGATTCGGGAGGCGGTCTTCCGCCGGCGCAGCACGAGTGCGAGCGCCGCGAGCAGGAGCGTCCAGCTCAGCGGGCCGAGCATCCAATCGAGGGTCTTGGAGAGGAATAGGAACACGAGGGCTTGGAAGGTAGGTCCGGCGGCTCCGGGGCTCAAGCGCCGGGAGCGGGGTGCGGGGCGAAGACGGCGCTCCGGGCGAGCGCCGCGGCCCGGCACCGCAACCGAGCCCCGGAAGAACGAGCCGGCGGCGAGTTCAGGTGAGAGCTCGCGAACGCGGCGAAGGAGCCGCCGCGGGCGCGGGCGAAATCGGCAGTCGTGAGGATCCGCCCTGGCGGGCCAGGGGAAGGCGGGGCGGGCAGCGCCGCCCCGCGGGTTCTCACTGGCACTTGCCGCTGACGCAGGTCTTTCCGGTGGCGCAGCTGCCGCAGTCGGCCACGAACTTCACCGTGCCGCAGTTGTCCGAGCCGGAGACCGAGCCGCAGGTGCGCTCGAGCCGCGCGCACATCTGCTGCTCCGTCTCGGGAACGCAGGGCACGACGCACTTGAAGAGCCGCGGGTCGCAGGTCTTGTCCGCGCTGCACGCGGGGCCGCAGGCGGCCTGCGGCTGGCGCAGGTTGTCGCAGTTGTCGCGGGCGACCGGCTGGCCGCACTCGGCCTGCAGGCGGGCGCAGATCTCGGGGTCCTGCTCCGGGGTGCAGGCGGTGCACTTGCCGTCGATGCAGAAGTTCGTCTGGTTGTCGCAGTCGGCCCCGCACTTGCCGCCGCAGCCGTCCGCGCCGCAGTTCTTGCCGCCCGCGCAGTTCGGGGTGCAGCCGGCCTGGCACGTGCCGCCGGCGCAGCTCTGGCCGGTCTCGCAGGCGCCGCACTCCCCGCCGCAGCCGTCGTCGCCGCAGATCTTGCCCGAGCAGTCGGGCAGGCAGCGCTGGCAGCGGTTGGTGGCCGAGTCGCACTTCGAACCGGCCTCGCAGCACACGCCGTTGCACAGCGGGCGGCTGCAGGTCTGGCACAGGCCGTCGATGCAGGTGTCGTTGCCGGTGCACGCCCCGCAGCCGCAGCCGTCCTTGTCCGCGCCGCACTTGCGGGTGCCGCAGGTCGCGGTGCAGGCGGTGCAGGCGCCGGCGACGCCGCAGGCCTCGCCCGCCGCGCAGCCGGGGGCGCAGGTGCCGCCGCAGCCGTCGGGGCCGCACTTCTTGCCGGCGCACTGCGGCACGCAGGCCTCGCAGGCCAGCGTGTTGGGGTTGCACAGTTCGCCCTCGAGGCAGCAGGCGCCGTTGCACAGCGGGCGCGGGCAGTAGGCGCACTGGCCGCCGGTGCAGTACTGGTCCGAGGCGCACAGGCCGAAGGTGCAGCCCTTGTTGTCCTGGCCGCAGGTGGCGTCCGGGGGCGGCTCGGGCATGCAGGCGGTGCACTTGCCCGCCGCGCAGGAGTTCATCACGCCGCAGACGCCGCAGGAGCCGCCGCAGCCGTTGTCGCCGCACTGCCTGTCGGTGCAGTCGGGAGTGCAGCCCTCGCACTTCTTGGAGGTGGCGTTGCAGATCTTGCCCTCGCCGCAGCAGACGCCGTCGCACAGGTCGGTCAGGCAGGTCTTGCAGACGCCGCCGGCCTCGTCGCACCACTGCTTGGCCCCGGTGCAGGTGCCGCAGGACCCGCCGCAGCCGTCGTCGCCGCAGTTCTTGCCGCCGGAGCAGTTCGGGGTGCAGGACTCGCAGTGGTCGGTCGTCGGGTTGCAGCTCGTCCCCACCGCGCAGCACTCGGCGCCGCAGGGCCGCGCGCAGCCGCCGTCGGGCGTGGCCGTCGAGGTCCCGGTGTCCGGCACGCCGGTGTCGGGGTCGAGGGTGGGGTTCTGGGTGGAGGGGCACGCCGCCAGGGTGAGGACGGCGCACACGGCGAGGACGAGGCTTCGCATGACGGCTCCCTTGCTCCTTGAGAAAGAGGGCGCATCCTACTAGGCACCGGGCATCGGGCTCCAGGCCCGGCCCGGCGAGGCGCCGCCGGAATCGGCCTGGGAACCCGGCCCTAGGCGCAGGTCCCGCCGACGCAGTTGTTGGTCCAGCAGTCGTCCGGCCCGCTGCAGACCTTGCCCTTGGCGCACTTCGGGCAGGCCTCGCCGCCGCAGTCGACGTCGCTCTCCGAGCCGTTGAGGACGCCGTCGTCGCAGCGCGGGTTGGCGCAGGCGCCGTCCCGGCACACCGCGGTGGTGCAGTCGGTGCCCTTGGCGCACTTCTCGAAGGGGCCGCACTTCTCGGGGCAGGTCCCGCCGCCGCAGTCGACGTCGGTCTCGCTGCCGTTCTGCTGCCCGTCGGTGCAGGACAGCTCGGCGCACTTGCCGCCGGTGCAGGCCGCGGTGGAGCAGTCGGTCTGGCGGACGCACTTCTGGCCCAGGGCGCACTTCTTCTCGCACTGGCCGCCGCAGTCGACGTCGGTCTCGTCCCCGTTCCAGGTGCCGTCGGTGCAGGAGACCGGCCGGCAGGCGCCGTCCACGCAGGCCTCGCTACCGGAGCAGGAGATGCCCACGCACACGTCCTGGACGCAGCGGTCGGGGCAGGTCAGCGAGTCGCCGCAGGGGCTGGTGCAGACGTAGCCCTCCTGGCACGTCTCGTAGCGGCAGCTCTTGGGGTAGCAGTAGCCGCCGGCGCAGGACTCGGACGCGACGCAGGGCACGCCGATGCAGCGCGGGAACTGGCAGGTGCCGGCGATGCAGCCCTTGCCGGTCAGGCAGGGGGTGTCGCCGCAGGTCCGCGGGTAGCACTTGCCCACGACGCAGAGCATGTCGCCGGCGTCGAAGGTGAGGTACGGGGGAGGCTCGCTGCACGAGAGCGGGACGCAGAGCAGCAGGCCGACGGCGCAGAGGCCAAGGAGCAGGCGGGCAGGGGTCATCGCGGGCAGCGCCTCCAGCAGGTTGGGCAGGCGAGGGCAGGAGCCTACCACCGCGCGCGGCGTCCGGCCTCGGTGCCGCCGCGGGGGCCGTCCGGTGGGTATAGGATGCCGCTCCCTTTCGCAGCCCTGACGAGGATCATCGATGCGCCCCGCACTCTCCCTGGCCCTCCTGCTCGCCGCCGGCGCCGCCTCGGCCGCCGAGCCGCACCCCTTCACGGTCCACGACCTGGTCGCGTTGCAGCGCATCAGCGAGCCGCAGCCCTCCCCGGACGGCAAGCAGGTGGTCTTCGTCCTGCGCACGACCGACCTGGAGGCGAACAAGGGCCGCAGCGATCTGTGGATGGTGGGGATCGACGGGGCCGGCCTGCGCCAGCTCACCTTCAGCCCGGAGGGCGAGTCGTCCCCGGCCTGGGCGCCCGACGGGAAGTCCATCTACTTCCTCTCCTCGCGCGGCGGGGGCCCGAGCGCGGTCTGGCGCCTGCCGCTGGACGGCGGCGAGGCGCGCAAGGTGACGCAGCTGGCGCTCGACGTCGGCTCGTTCCTGCTCTCGCCGGACGGCAAGAGCCTGGCCGTGGGCGTGGAGGTCTTCGTCGACTGCGCCAACCTCGAGTGCACCCAGAAGCGGCTCGAAGAGAAGGAGAAGCGCAAGGCGACCGGGCAGGTCTACTCGAACCTGCTCTTCCGGCACTGGGACTCCTTCGCCGATGGGCGCCGCTCGCACCTGTTCGTGTTGCCGCTCGACGGCACCGCTGCCCCCGTGGACGTGACCAAGGGCCTGAACGGCCACGCGCCCACCAAGCCCTGGGGCGGGTCCGACGAGGTGGCCTGGACGCCGGACGGCAAGGGGCTGATCTTCACGGCCAAGGACGAGGGCGCCGAGGAGGCGTGGTCCACCAACTACGATCTGTTCCTCGCGCCCGCCGACGGCTCGGCGGCGCCGAAGCGGCTGACCGCGGCGAACAAGGCCTGGGACACCGGGCCGGCGTTCTCGCCCGACGGGAAGACCCTGGCCTGGCGGGCGATGGCCAAGCCGGGCTACGAGGCCGACCGCTTCCGCATCATGGTCAAGGCCTGGCCGGACGGCGCCGAGCGCGAGCTGGCCCCTGCCTGGGACCGGTCGCCGGGTTCGCTCCTGTGGTCGAAGGACGGCAAGACCCTGTTCGCCACCGCCGACCACCTGGGCCACGGCGGGCTCTTCGCCATCGACGTCGCCACCGGAGCCGCCAAGGACATCCTCAAGGACGGCACGGTGCACTCCCTCCAGCTCGCCGGGGAGAAGCTGCTCGTCGCCCGCGATCACCTGCGCTCGCCCGTCGAGCTGTACACGCTCGGCGCCGACGGCGCGGGCCTGACCGCCATCACCAAGGTCAACGCGGAGCGCCTCGCGCAGATCCAGTTCGGCGAGCCCGAGCAGCTCACCTTCAAGGGCGCCGGCGGGGACACGGTCTACGCCTGGCTGGTCAAGCCGGCGGCGCTCGACGCCACCAAGAAGTACCCGCTGGCGGTGCTGGTGCACGGCGGGCCGCAGGGCTCGTTCGCCAACGACTTCCACTACCGCTGGAACCCCCAGACCTACGCCGGGGCCGGCTACGCGGCGCTGATGATCGACTTCCACGGGTCCACCGGCTACGGCCAGAAGTTCAGCGACGCCATCCAGGGCGACTGGGGCGGCAAGCCGCTCGAGGACGTGCAGAAGGGCCTGGACGCGGCCATCGCCAGGTACAAGTGGATCGACGGGAACCGCGTGGCGGCGCTGGGCGCCTCCTACGGCGCGTTCCTCGTCAACTGGATGGCGGGGATGATGCCCGACCGCTTCCGCTGCCTGGTCAGCCACGACGGCAACCTCGACGAGCAGATGGCCTACTTCAACACCGAGGAGCTGTGGTTCCCCGAGCACGACCACGAGGGCACGCCCTGGGACAACCCCAAGGGCTACCAGAAGCACAACCCGGTGAACCTGGTGAAGAAGTGGAAGGCGCCGATGCTGGTCGTCCACGGGGGCAAGGACTTCCGGGTCGTCGAGACGCAGGGCTTCTCGACCTTCACCGCGCTGCAGCGCCGCAAGATCCCCAGTCAGCTCCTGTACTTCCCCGACGAGAACCACTGGGTGCTCAAGCCGGCCAACTCCATCCTCTGGCACGAGACGGTGCTGGGCTGGCTGGATCGCTGGACCAAGTGACGCCTCGCCTGGCCGCCTGAAGAGCGGCGGTCCGGGCGGCGTCCTTCGATGGGTTCCTCGCCGCAAGCGGGACGCTATAATCCGCGGCCCTGAAAGGGAGAACGCGATGCACAACCTGCTCCTGGCCGTCGTGCTGGCCGCCGCCGCGACGAGCGCCGCACCTTCGAAGTCCCCGCCCAAGTCCAAGGATGCCGCGCCCGCGGGTCACTTCGAGGACTGCGACATCTCCTCGGGCCAGGCCATCCGCTGCGGGGACACCTACGGCGGCCGCGCGGTCGTGATGACCACCTCGGGGATCCAGGAGTGCGAGATCCACGATGGGGCCATCATCAGCTGCGACGGCGTCTACCAGGGCCGCGCGGTCGTCCCCCACGAGGGCATCTACCAGGAGTGCGACATCGGCGACGGGGTCGTCAGCCGCTGCAATGCCTGGGTGAGCGAAGGCAAGGCCGCCGTGTGGAAGGGCAAGGGCCTGCCGGCGGTGCCCAAGCCGAAGAAGGAAGAGAAGAAGGACGACGACAAGGACTGCAAGGACGGCAAGGACAAGGACGGCAAGAAGTGCGCCGACAAGGACGCGAAGGACCCGAAGAGCACGTCCGCCAAGAAGCCGCCCAAGAAGAAGTAGCGCTCGTCCAGCCGCTCTCCTTTCCTCCCGCCGCCGAGTCCCCAACAGGGCTCGGCGGTCCTGTTTGGTGTGCCCAGCATGGGCGTGACTAGGAGGTGAAAGTCCTCTGGGGAACCTGGTCGTAGGGACCCCGAGCGATCCCGCAAGGCGCCGACCGCGAGACTGGCGTTGAAAGAAGCGGGGAGCGAAACCGCGAGCCGACGAACAGGAAGCACCCGTTTCCAGTGCCTCTCGGGTGCGGCGGATATCAGGCGACGGCGACCAGGGCGAGCGGCCCAATGCCCGCGAAGCTCTCACGGCCAAA
>DASXVQ010000057.1:0-5014 GCA_036504155.1 Myxococcales bacterium | reverse complement strand
GGGCCCGAAGCGCTGCGCCTGGTGCCGGCCCTGCAGCCGCAGATCATCACGCTGGACGTGCTGATGCCCGGCATGGACGGCTGGGCGGTGCTCTCCGCGCTCAAGGCGGACCCCAAGACCTCCTCCATCCCGGTGGTGATGCTGACCATCCTGCAGGACCGGCAGATCGGCGTGTCGCTGGGCGCGGTCGACTGCCTGCCCAAGCCCATCGAGAAGGCGCGCCTGCTCTCGGTGCTTCGCCGCTACGCCACCGCGGCCAGCCGCACCGCGCTGGTCGTCGACGACGACCCCACCACGCGCGAGATGCTTCGCCGCCAGCTGGAGGGCGACGGCTGGGCCGTCACCGAGGCCGACAACGGCAAGGCGGGCCTGACGCGCCTGACGGAGTTCGTGCCGCAGGTGGTGCTCCTGGACCTGATGATGCCGGGGATGGACGGCTTCGAGTTCTTGGCCGAGGTCCGCAACCAGGAGGCCCTGCGCTCGCTGCCGGTGGTGGTGGTGACCGCCAAGGACCTGACCGCCGAAGACCGCGCCCGCCTGGAGGGCAACGTCGCGAAGGTGCTGCAGAAGGGCGCCTACCGGCAGGAGGACCTGCTGGTGGAGGTCCGGCGCGTCCTGTCGGCCCACGCCGGCGAAGTCGCGGCGGAGCGCTGACCATGAGCGGCGACGGCGGCGACAGGAAGGATCCGCTCGCGCAGACGCGCCACGACCTGCGCAACTGCGTCAACCAGATCCTGGGCTACAGCGAGCTGCTCGAGGAGGAGTCCCAGGACGCGGGCTTCGAGGCCGCCATCCCGTCGCTCAAGAAGATCCAGAGCGCGGCCCGGCAGCAGCTGGACCTCATCGCCGCGCTGAAGGCGGCTTCGCCGGCGACGGCGGCCGCGCCGGCCCCCCCGGCGCGCGAGGCAGGCGAGGCAGGCGAGGCAGGCGAGGCGCGGCCCTCGCCCCGCCCGGCCACGCTCGTCGGGCTCGAGCCGGTCTGCGAGGTCGAGGCGGGCGAGGCCCTGGGACGCATCCTGGTCGTCGACGACGTCGAGACCAACCGCGAGCTGTTGCAGAAGCGCCTGGAGGCCAAGGGCTTCGTGGTCGCGGTCGCGGAGGACGGGCCCCGGGCGCTGGCAGCCATCGAGGCCGGGGCGTTCGACGCGGTGGTGCTCGACGTGGAGATGCCGGGGCTCACCGGCCTGGAGGTGCTGGTGCGGCTGCGGCGCACCCGCTCCGCCTCGGACCTGCCGGTGATCATGGCCACGGCCCGCGACACCAGCGACGACGTGGTGGAGGCGCTGCGGCTGGGCGCCAACGACTACGTGACCAAGCCGCTGGACATGCCGGTGGTGCTGGCGCGGCTGCGCACCCAGCTCGCGCTCAAGCGCCAGAGCGACCGCATCAAGCAGCTCGTCCAGGAGCTGGACCTGCGCAACCGGTTCATCCAGGAGACCTTCGGCCGCTTCCTCTCCGACGAGGTCGTGCGCGGGCTGCTGGAGACGCCCGGCGGGCTGGCGCTGGGCGGCGAGAGCCGGAAGGTGACCATCCTGATGTCGGACCTGCGCGGGTTCACTGCGATGTCCGAGCGGCTGGGCGCCGAGCAGGTGGTGCGCATCATCAACCGCTACCTGGGCGCGATGGCCGACGTGATCCTCTCGCATCGCGGGACCATCGACGAGTTCATCGGCGACGCGGTGCTGGCCATCTTCGGGGCGCCGGTCGCGCGCGAGGACGACGCCCGGCGGGCGCTGGCCTGCGCGGTGGCGATGCAGCAGGCGATAGTGAAGGTCAACGAGCAGAACCTCGCCGACGGGCTGCCCGCGCTGGAGATGGGCATCGCCGTGCACACCGGCGTGGTGGTGGTGGGCAACATCGGCTCGGAGCGGCGCACCAAGTACGGCATCGTCGGCGCCGCGGTGAACCTCACCGGGCGCATCGAGTCCTGCACCGTCGGCGGCCAGGTGCTCGTCTCCGAGGCGACCCTGCGCGAGGCGGAGGGCTTCGGCGTGGTGGGCGGCAGCGTCGAGGTGAAGGCCAAGGGCGCCAAGGTGCCGGTCCTCGCCCGCGACCTCAAGAGCGTGCGCAGCGACCCCGAGGCCAAGGTCCCGGAGCGAGTCCTGGCGCTCGAGGCGCTCTCCGGCCCGCTGCCCGTCCACCTGGTGGTGGTGGAGGGCAAGTGCCTGGCGGACGGCGTGCTCGAGGCCGAGATCACCGCGCTCGGGCCGCTCGGCGCGCGGCTGCGCTGCGAGGCGCCACTCGGGCTCCTGCGCGACGTCAAGCTGAGCCTGCTGGCCTGCGACGGCGCCGAGCTGGAAGGGGAGGCCTACGCCAAGGTCGTCGAGGAGCTCCCCGCCGAGGGCTCCTACCACCTGCGGTTCACCTCGCTGTCCGCCGAGATGAGCCGGCGGCTCCGGGAGATCGCGAAGGCGAGCGAGCCGACCGGGGTCTGGGCGCTCCGGCGCAGCCCCTAGCGCCGCGGGCCTCGCCCGGTCGGGCTTGCTGCTACGCCGCGCCGGCGACGACGCGGTCCTTGCCGAGACGCTTGGCCTGGTAGAGCCGCTCGTCGGCGCGCGCCAGCAGCCGGGGTGCGTCCTCGGCGCCGATGAGCGAGGCCACGCCTCCGCTGCAGGAGACGGCGCAGCCCTCGCGCGCCGGGAAGGCCCTCAGGACGGAGCGGCGGATGGTCTCGGCGAGGGCCGCGGCGCGCTCCACGTAGTCGAGGGTGCGGCGCAGTTCCTCGTTGCGGCGCTCGAGGTCGGCGATGAGCAGTTGCACTCGGAGTCGAGCAGGTAGGAGCAGGAGCGGCGCAGCAGCCCGAACAGCAGGGAAGGGTTCGAGGACAGCAGCCGGCCGACGGCGTCCTCGTCGGCCTCGACCACCTCGCAGGCGGTCCGCGCGATCGCCGTGGCGGTGCGGCGGCGCCCGCCGGCCAGGAAGGCCAGCTCCCCGAAGAACCCGCGGGGCTGCACCACCTTCGCCCCCTTGGCGTCGGGGAAGACCAGCTCCACCTCGCCGGAGCGGACGAAGTACATCGACCGCGCCGGCTCGCCCAGGGCGAAGAGCCTCTCGCCCGGGTCCAGGGGCCCGCGAACCCCCGTTGCGCAGAGCTCTTCGAAGTCCCGCTCGGACAGCGCCCCGTCGTCGGACATGCCGCTCATCCTTCGCCTCAGCCGGCCCGGGGCTCCAGGAACTTGGAGATCCGGCTGCGAAGGACGCGCTTCTCGAGCGTCTTCACGATGTACCCGTTGGCGCCCACCGTATCGGCGAGCTTGGACAGGGCTTCCTCGTCCATGGAGGAGAAGAGGGCGATGTTCAGGGGCTTGGTGGTCGTCTTGCGCAGCACCTCGGCAATCTTGTCGCCGCTGACGACCGGGAGGTTCACGTCCAGCAACACCAGGTCGAAGTCGTGGTGGAAGATCTGGCGGGTGATCTCGGTCCAGTTGCTGACCACGGTAACGGTGTGGAGGTCCTGGAGGAAGGCCGGGACGAGGTCGCAGACCGCCGCATCGTCGTCCAGCAGGAGAATCTGTGCCATGTCGCCCCGCCCTTTAGCGAATCGAGAGTGAAACTGATAGGCCAAGACTACTCGATTCGCCAGGTCCGGGTGAGCGGCGGGCGCTACGGGAACCGGGAGGTCGAGGGTGCGCGAGCGGCTTCTTGCGGGCTCGCCGACCCGCGGAGCTTTGCGCGCCGTCGAGACGAGGTCCGCGGCTGCGCGGCTTCCGAGGGAGCGCGCCGAGAGGCCGGTGGCCGATCTGTCCTGACTTCGGACGGTTGCGAAACCTTTTCGGACACCGACCGACAATCCACTGGACCTCGACCAGGACGGCGCCATGACGACCTATACGATTCGCTCCGGTGACACCCTCTCGGCCATTGCCTCCCGCTACAACACCAGCGTCGACAAGCTGGCCTCGGCGAACGGCATCCGGAACCCGAACCTCATCAATGCCGGCCAGACGATCACCGTCCCGGGCTCCACCTCCTCCTTCCAGAACGACCTCGCCGTCCCGCCGCAGGACCTGCGCCGCGGCCAGACCGGCCCGGCGGTGAAGGACCTGCAGAACACGCTGGTGAAGCTCGGCTACCTCTCGGCCACGAAGATGGCGACCGGCCCCGGCACGTTCGGCCCGGCCACGGAGGAGGCGGTCAAGGCGTTCCAGGCCAGCCACGGCGTTCCCTCGACCGGCTACTACGGCCCGATGACCCGCGAGGCGCTGACCCAGGCGACCCGGCAGACCGCCGCTCCCGCGCCCACGCCCTCGGCGCCGGCCACCTCCGGCGCGCCGACGAGCTTCGACATCCCGTCCTGCGACCTGCAGCGCGGCATGACCGGCTCGGAGGTGCAGCAGCTGCAGACCGCGCTGGTGCAGCTGGGTTGCCTCTCCAGCGCCAAGATGGCGACCGGCCCAGGCACCTTCGGTCCGGCCACCGAAGCCGCGCTCAAGGCCTTCCAGGCGAGCCACGGTGTCCCCTCGACCGGCTACTACGGCCCGATGACCCGCGCGGCGATGGCCCAGGCGGGCGGGCATGCCGGCGAGGTCACCGCCCCGACCACCACGCCCTCGGGCTCCGGAGGCAACGCGCTCTCGGTCGCGCAGCGCTACCTCGGCCGCCACGCCAACGAGCTGAAGCTGGCCAACGGCGACCCCGTCGGCGCCGCCATGCAGGACTGGGTGCCCGGCGACGTGAACTGCGCCAACTTCGTCTCCGGCGTGCTGGAGTCCGCCGGGCAGATCTCGCGCAGCCAGGGCAGCGCGGGCGTCTTCAACCTCGTCAACAACCTCAAGGCCGACCCGCAGTGGCGGCAGGTGCCGCTCTCGGAGGCCCAGCCCGGCGACGTCATCGCCATGCACACCAGCGGCGGCCAGCACGTGGAGATCGTCGCGGGGCGCGACGCCAGCGGTCTGAAGATGATCGGCTCGAACAACATCCTGTCCGACGGCACCCAGGCGGTCAGCTACAACTACTACGGCGGCAACGGCATCATCGCCGTGATGCGCTACGTCGGCTGAGCGCGCGGTTCCGA
>DASXVQ010000056.1:0-84240 GCA_036504155.1 Myxococcales bacterium | reverse complement strand
GATTGAGGCTTTCCAAATCGTCCACAGGTTCTCCTCTCGTGCGCTTGGCGGCTCACGAGCGGAGTTCCTGTGGGCGACTCCAGTAACTGTCAAACTTCTGCTGCCACCCCGGCAAAGCCGGGGGGACTCCCGCTACGCTAGATCATCCCGAAGACCGCGCAACCCACGTACGGCACCAGCCAGACCAGCCACACGAAGAGGGAGTACCGGTAGAACTTCCTCTGCGCCTCCTCGGTGCCGCGGCGCAGCGTCCAGGTGGCCCAGACGGCGTGACCCGCCATCAGCAGGATGGCCAGCAGGCCGGTCAGCGCGTGGAAGCTGAACCAGTTGGTCTGCTCGTTGAGCAGCTTCATCCCGGTGGTCCCGAGGGTGTCGCAGGTCAGGCCGACCCAGAACAGCGCCAGGTGCCACGGCTCGAGCAGGCGCGAGAGGCGCTCGGCCCAGACGCCGCCCGTGTAGAAGACCAGCGCGAGCGTGATGAAGACCGTGGAGACCATCAGCATCGGGGACACCTGGCTCCTCCTCTGGCTGCTCGGCGAGCCCGAAGGATAGGCGCGCGCCGAACAGAGGCCCAGCGGTCGAGCGCCGGAGAACGCCCGCGCTGAAACCGGTGCGCGCCCCGGTGTATCTTGCGCGGCCTTCCGCCCGTTCGTCTCCGTCGTTGGAGGAGCCTCCGATGTCCCGCCATCCCTCCCAGATCCTGCTGAGCGGCGTCGCAGCGCTGCTGCTCGTCGCCTCGTCCCTTCCCGGGAGCGCGCTCGCGGCGCAGCGCCCGCGCTCGATCGCCGACAAGGACGAGAAGGTCAACGAGGGCCTCGACCCCGCGCCCGCCGACCTCGACCGCTCGACCCCGGCGCGCTCCTGGGCGGTGCTGGCCCGCTCCTGCAAGGAGTCGCGCCCGCAGCTGGGCGTCCACGTGCTGAACCTGGGCGACGTGCCGCTGGCCGACCGGCGGGTCCTGGGCCCGGTGCTGGCGCAGCAGCTGTGCGACGTGCTGCGCGCGACCGGCAAGGTGGACGTCTCCGGCCTGGACGACTCGGCACTGGGCCCGCTCGTCGACGAGCGCCCGGCGAACTACGTGGTGGTCGAGACGCTCGACCTGCCGTCCGGCCCGGAGGACCTCTGGCTGCGGCGCATCCACGACGAGGTGACCAACCAGCACCTGTGGCTGCTGACCAAGCAGACCGTCTCCTCCATCCCCAGCTGGTACCGGGCGCTGGTGACGCGCGAGATGGCGGCGCGGCCGGCGCTGGAGAGCCTGGACCCGGGGCTGGGGGCCCGCCCGGCGGACCTGGCGGTCGACAGCCCACGCGCGCTGGTGGCGAAGCTGGCCTCGCTGTGCCGCGACGGCGAGTACGGCCAGGCGGCGTTCCTGCTGGACCTTTCGGCGCTCGCCAAGGACCAGCAGGCCGAGCAGGGCCCGGTCCTCGCGCGGCGGCTCGCGCTGGTGCTCAAGCGGCTGCGGCCGACCGGCTTCTCCGGAATCAGCAACGACCCGGCCGGCGCGCCCGAGCGGGACGTCGCGGTGGACGAGGAGGTCGTCGCCCGCGCGACCCTGGGCGAGCGCGAGGTGCCGCTCAAGCTCGCGCGCTACCCGCGCACCGCCGGCCCGCCGGCCTGGCTCGTGAGCGCGGAGACGACCTCGGCGATCGACGAGGTGTACGGCACCCTGGGCTACGGCTTTGCCGGGGACCACCTGCCGGCCTTCTTCTTCGAGTGGGCGGCGGCGGGCGTCCAGCTCTGGCAGTGGCTGGGGCTCGTCGTGGCGCTGCTCCTCTCGCTGCTGGTGGGCGCCGGCGCGGGGCCGGTGGCGCAGCGGGTGCTGGCCAAGCTCGCGTCCAAGACCCGCTGGGAGTGGGACGACGAGCTGGTGGAGGCGATGAAGGGCCCGCTGGCGGCGGCGTTCACCCTCGTCCTGTTCCTGGGGCTGTGCGTGCCGCTGGCGCTCGCCGAGGGGCCGTACCAGGTGGTGCTCGCCTGCGCGAAGATCGTGGCGCTGGTGGCCGGGGGCTGGCTGGTGCTGCGGCTCATCGACGTCTCGGGCGCGGCGCTGACGGTGTTCTTCAAGGGGCGCAACGACGACCTGGCCACGGCGATGGTCCCGGTCTTCCGCAAGGTGCTCAAGCCGGTCGCGGCGGCGCTGGTGTTCGTGGTGGTGCTGCAGAACATGGGGCTCAACGTCGCGGGGCTGCTGGCGGGCCTGGGCATCGGCGGCATCGCCATCGCGCTGGCCGGCAAGAGCACGCTCGAGAACCTCTTCGGCTCGCTGGCCATCGCCTTCGACCGGCCCTTCAAGATCGGCGAGTTCGTCAAGGTGGGCGACTTCATCGGGACCGTCGAGGAGGTGGGCCTGCGCTCCACCCGCATCCGCACCCTGGACCGCACGCTGGTCTCCATCCCCAACGGGCAGATGGCGGACGCCAAGGTCGAGAACTTCGCGCGCCGCGACCGCTTCAAGGTGCTGGTGACGCTGGGGCTCGAGTACGGGGTGAAGGTCGACCAGCTCAAGCTGGTGGTCGACGACCTCAAGAAGCTCCTCCTCAAGCACCCCAAGGTCAACCAGGACGGCTTCTCGGTGCGGTTCGTCGGCTACGGCGACCACTCGCAGGACATCGAGATCTTCTGCTACGTCGAGGCGCCGGGCTTCGACGCCTTCACCGGCATCCGCGAGGAGCTGCTCTTCGAGTTCGGGCGCATCGTGGAGCGGGCCGGCGCCTCGTTCGCCTTCCCGACCCAGACGGTCCTGCAGGCTCCGGCGCCCAAGGCCGACGCCAAGCTGGCCGAGTCCGCCCTGGCGGAGGTCGAGCGCCGGCAGAAGGCGGGCGAGCTGTGCATCCCGGAGATCACCGAGGAGGCGCGCAAGGCGGCCCGGAGGACGGGCTAGCTTCCACTGTTGGGATCTGTCGGACTATTTGGCGTAAGTCGCGCATCGTCCCGCACCTGCTAGCGTTTCGGCGCTAGATACAAAACCGGCGCATCATTAGATCAGCAGATCAGCTCGAGCTCAGCTCGCAGGCGCCCCGGCCGGGTTCGCTCAGACCCTGGACTCCTCTCTCGCCTCCAGCCCGCGCGACTGGAGGTCCCCGGGTTGGGGCATCGCCGGCAGCGCGACGAAGAAGGTGCTCCCCTGCCCTTCCCGGCTCGCGGCCCAGATCCGCCCGCCGTGCGCCTCGACGACGAGCCGGGCGATGTGCAGCCCGAGGCCGAGCCCCTCTCGCTTCCGGCCGGTGCGGGCCCGGAAGAAGCGGTGGAAGAGGTGCGGCAGCTCGTCCACGGGAATGCCCACCCCCTGGTCCATCACCGCGAGGACGAGCTGCTCCTTCTCGCGCGTGACCTGGACCGCCACCGTGGAGTCCGGCGGGCTGTACTTGAGGGCGTTGGAGAGCAGGTTGACCACCACGCGCTCCAGGCGCTCGGGGTCGGCCTCGAGCAGCGCGGAGTGCGCCCCCGGCAGGACCTCGATCCGCTCCGGCGCGATGCGCTCGGCGACGCCGCGCACCAGGGCCGGCAGGTCGGTCACCCGCTTCTGCAGCCGGAACGTCTCCGACTCCAGGCGGGTGGTCTCCAGCAGGTCCTGAAGCATCGCGTCCATCCGCCGGGCGTTCGACTCGATGCGCGTCAGCAGGCTGCTCGTGCCGGAGTCCGTGTGCGCCAGGCGGCGGCGCAGGACCTGCGTGGCGAAGGTGATGCTCGCCAAGGGGGTGCGCAGGTCGTGCGAGGTGAGGGCCAGGTACTCCTCGCGTAGGTGCTCGAGGTGGCGCAGTCGCGTCACGTCGTGGAAGACGAGCACCGCCTGGCGCACGGCCCCGGTCTCGCTGCGGACGGCCCCGCCGCTGATCATCACCTTGCGCCGCGTCTCGTCGGGGCGGTGCACGGTGTACTCCTCCGCGTGCAGGCGCTCGCCGCGCAGGACGCGGGTCCACGGGCAGGAGTTCTCGGCGAGGGCCCCGTCGTCCTTGGTGCGGAAACCCCAGGCGCACAGGTCCTCCAGCGACTTCGGGGCCTCGGCCATGCCCAGCAGGCCGCGCGCCGCCGCGTTGACCAGGGTGACCTCGCCCGAGGAGGAGAGGGCGACGACGCCGTCGGTGAGGTTGGCGAGCAGCTCCTGGCGCTCCTCGGCGCGCTCCTCGGCCTCCTCGGCCAGCTTCTCCTCGCGCAGGCCGGCGATGAGCAGCCGCTCGTTGATGGTCCGCAGCTGCTCGGAGGCCTCCTGCAGGCGCGCGCGCGCGCTGACCTGCGGGGTGGCCTCGCGGACGAACACCTGGAGGCCGACGGTCGCGCCCGTCTCGTCCAGGCTCGGCAAGACCAGCAGGTTCAGGTGGATGCGCCCGCGGCGGGGGTGGTCCCACGGCTGCTCGGCGGCCATGGCGACCACGCCCTGCGCGAACACCTCCGAGAGCATCGGCACGAGAGCCCCCGAGCCCGGCACCTCGCCCAGCGGATGGCCGAGCACCTCCGCGCAGTCCGCGCGATCCGCCCCGCACAGCAGCCCGCAGAGCATCGCGTTCAGGTTGGTCACCACGTGGTCCGCGCCCCGGGTGAGCATCGCCCCCACGGAGGACCTCTCGGTCGAGTCCCGCCAACGCGAGTCAGCCATGGCCTTCAAGACACTCCCGGCCCAATCTAGGGCTCAGGAGTCGAGCTGGGTCGCGCGGAAGAGCGCCCCGCCCTTTCCCTTGGCCTTGCCCTTCTCGACGTAGCCCAGCCAGAGCAGGCGCTCGAGGGAGCGGGTCATGACCGGGGCCGGCAGCCCGATCGTCCGCTTGAGCCGCGTCAGGGGCAAGGGACCGGTCTCGCGGATGGCTTCGAGGAGGGCGACCTCGCGCGGGGTGAGGCCGGTGGCAGGCACGACGAGGGGACGCTCGGGGACGCCGGTGAGCAGGCGCCGGTAGCCGCTGGGGACCGGGCCCACCACCAGTCCCCGCGGCCCCAGCTCGTACAGCCTCAGGTCTTTGCTGTGCGGGCTGTTGCGCATCTTCACGACGGCGAGCATCCGCTTCAGCCGGCCCTCCAGCTCGAGGTAGCGCTGGATGATGATGACGTCGGTCAGGAAGGACACGACTTGGGGGCTGATCTCCAGCGAGGTGAAGTTCTCGCCCACCTCCGCGGTGAGCATGACGGTGACGTTCCTGGCGGTCAGGCCCCCCACCAGGCGGTAGAGCGACTCGCGGAAGTCCTCGCGGAACGGGGTGGCCAGGGCGATCTCGAACCCGGAGAGAGAGTCGATGACCAGGCGGCAGGCGCCGCTCTCCTGCACCGCCTTCTTGATCTCGTGCAGCGTCTCGTCCACCGACAGGTCGAGCGGGCGCAGGTAGATGACCCTGAGCAGGCCGTTGGCCATCATGTCCCGTAGGTTGACGCCCAGGCCCATCGCCCGGTCGAGGTAGGCGTCGGGATGCTCCTCGAAGGCCACGATGACCCCCGGCTCGCCGAGCGCCGCCCCGGCCCCGATGAACTGGGTGGAGAGCGCGGTCTTGCCCGAGCCCGACGGGCCGCTGACCAGGACCGAGTCGCCGCGGGGGATTCCCCCGGACATCATCGCGTCGAGGTCCGAGACCCCGGTCGACACCCGGCCGGCACCGGCGGGCCGGCTCCCGGGGGCCGGGGCCTCCGCGGTTCGCGGGAAGACCTCCAGCCCACGGTGGGTGATGCGGAAGGTGTGCTCTCCCTGCAGGCTCGCCCGGCCGCGCATCTTCCCCACGCGCAGCTTGCGCACCGACGACTGGCGGTGGAGCGCGTTGGTGAGCCAGAGCATCCCGTCGGCCACCGTGAAGATGGGGTTGTCGGGTGGCTCCCTCTCCGAGTACTCGCCGACCAGGAACGTCGTCGCCTCCCGGCTGGCCAGGAAGAGCGCCAGGCGCTGGGCGAAGTCCTGCAGCTCGCCCTCCGCCGGTTGGCCAGCGCGCGCCACGGTGCGGAAGGAGTCGACCACCACCAGGCCCGGTTGGAGTCGCTCGGTTTCGGCGACGATCGCCTCGAAGACGCTCTCCAGGCGCCGGGTCAGCACCGCCTCGGTCAGGTTCACGAAGTGCACGGCGCGGCCGACCATGGAAGGGTCGAAGAACTCGAACTGCTGCTGGTAGCGCAGCATCTTGATGGGCGGCTCGCCCAGCACCGTGAAGTACAGGCCGGGGCGCTCCTGCGTGGCGTTGGTGAAGACGATCTGGTGGGCGAGCGTCGTCTTGC
Source organism: Myxococcales bacterium (assembly GCA_036504155.1). Classification (GTDB taxonomy): domain Bacteria; phylum Myxococcota; class Myxococcia; order Myxococcales; family UBA5297; genus JACRCT01. The sequence continues at coordinate 78,054 of DASXVQ010000056.1, read as the reverse complement.
CCGTGCCAGGCTCTCCGACCAGGAGGTTGAAGGAGTACTCCGGCAGGCTCCCGCCCAGCACGGCGTCGAGGCCCACCACGCCGGAGGGGAGACCGGGGATGGCCGGTCTATTCGGGCTGCTCGCCATGGAAACTCTCCTCGGACTGCAAGCCAGCCCAGGTCTCGCTCAGCATCCGCCGGGTCAGGTCCTCCCCGAGGAAGCTCTCGAGCAGCCACACGAACCGGGCCACGACCTCGGCCAGCGCCGCCTGCGCTTCGGCCGGGTCCTGCCCTGGCGGGACCGCACCCCCGGACATGGAGACGCCCCCGCGAGGATGCTCGTAGGCGCCCAGCCAGGGGTGTCGCGCGCGGGTCAGCTCGATGCTGCGCCCCACCAAGAGGTCGAAGCCGTGCGCGCCGAGCTGCTTGGCAACCGCGGAGCCCAGCCGGGAGATCAGCCGCTCCAGCTCCTTCGGGAAGTCCTCGCCCCGGGCCACTCGCACGTCCTCGAGGGCCACGATGCGCTCGGCAAGCTGCCTCGCCTCAGGGGTGACGGGTCTCATCGGGCATTTCCGCTGGCGCCGGTCGGTCGAACCCCGTTCGTCCGTGACGTTAGGGACCGCGCGGGGAAAAGACACTCCCGTCGCCCCGGGAAGACGCCCGGAGCCCGAGCGGCAATTCGGCGGCGCGTGAGAGCGAGAGAGCCTGCTGCTCTCAAGGGTCCAGGTGCAGGTGGAGGATGGCTCCTCCGTCGCCGGCGGCCCAGACCTCGCCCTGGTCGTTGCCGACCACGGCCGAGAGCGCCCCGGCTCCCTCGACCGACACCTTGTGCCAGGTCGTCCCGTCCCAGCGGCGCGCGGCGAAGCGCCCCTGGTCCGAGCCGACGGCCCAGATCTGGCCGTCGCCTTGCCGCCAGATCGCCTTGAGCTCCTCGGCCGCGGTGGCGATCTGCTGGACCGTCGTGCCGTCCCAAGACCAGAGCGCGGTTCCGCCCGTGCTCGGGTTCTGCAGGGCCCAGGCCTGGCCGGGCGCCGCCGTCACTGCGACCATCTTTCCGCCGTCAGAGACCGTGGCCGACGACCACGCGGCTCCGTTCCAGTGGAGCAGCCTCCCGCCGTCCGCGGCGACCCAGGCGTCGTCCGTCGAGGTCGATGCCACCGCGAAGAGGTCGGCCGCGACGTTCGTCGGCACCTCGGTCCACGCGGCCCCGTCGAAGTGGGCGGCGAAGCCCGCCGGTCCGACGGCCCACACGTCGTACGTCCAACTGCCGCCGAGGCTGGAAGGAGCACCCGCCGGCTCGTGGGCCGACCAGGCCGAGCCGTCCCAGGTTGCGAGCACCGGCCGGACGGTGCCGCCGGCGTTCGTCTTCCCTGCGACCACGAGACGTGCCGGCCCCGCGGTCCACAGCGATTGGATACCCACGAGCCACGAGGGGGTCAGGAACGGTGGCCAGCCGGCGCCGTTGGTCCCACTCAGGATCTGGTTTTCGCTCGCGGCCCAGATCGCCCCGGAAACGGGGGCGATGGCGAGGCTGCGCAGGTCCTCCGTCGTGCCGTCCACGTTCTCCCGCCACGCCGCGCCGTCCCAGTGCCAGGAGCGGACCGCCCCGGCAATCCAGAGGTCGCTCGCCGACGCGCCCGAGACGTCATAGGTGGCGGAGGAGGCGTCCATCACGCGCCGCCACGTCGAGGTCATGGGGTCCAGGGCACTGACCCGGCCGGTCGAGGTGGTGAAGAAGACCTCCGCGCCGGGAGTGGTCCAGAGGCCGGTGATGGGGTGGCCGCGCGTGTCGGGGTTCGGAACCTCGATCCAGGCGGTGCCGTCCCAGTGCGCGACCTCGCCGGCGTCCGTTCCCGCCCAGACGTCGTCGCGGCGGCTTCCGTAGATCGCCGAGTAGAAGGTCCCGAGCTGGGGCGGCTTCACCTCGGTCCAGCGGTACCCGTTCCAGTGGGAGATCGCTCCGCCCACCGCCCACAGGTCGTCGAACCCGGTGCCCCACAGCGCCGAGACCTTGGCCGCGAAGAAATCGGTCTTCCAGCTCCCGTCCGACCGCCACCGCCCGACGCTCTGGCCGGACGATATCCAGACCTCGTCCATGCCGAATCCCCAGATGCCATGGGGGTCGTCGGACACCGTCAGCCCCACGTCCATGTTGGTCCAGCGGGCGCCGTTCCAGGCCAGGACGAACCCGCCGCCCGCCGTCCAGACGTTGTCCCGCGAGGAAGCCCATACCGCGGTCAAGGCGGGCGTCTGGCCGTGCAGGGCGTCGGTGGTCGGCAGGTCGGTCCAGAGGGTTCCGCCCCAGTGATTGGTCACGGCGCCGGCGCCGACCATCCACACGTCGTCCGCGGACTGGGCCCAGACCGCGCGCCAGTCGGCGGTCTTCGACGGCGGGCTCTCCTGGTGCCAGCTGGGGCACACGCGGGAGTCCCCGGAGCACGCCAGGCCCGCCCCGCACAGGGTTCCGCTCGGCGCGAGCGCGTCCGCGCCGCAGTGCCGGGTGAGGCCGTCGCACCGCTCCTCGGCGTCGCACTCGGCGGTCTTCGGGCGGCAGACCTGAGTCGACGGCGCCACCGTCGCGTCCACCGGACAATCCAGCCCGGCTCCGTCACAGCGCTCCACGGCGTCGCATACCCCCTGCTGCGTGCCGCAGACCGTCCCGCTGGACGCGGGGCTGAGCGCCAATGCCGGGCAGGTGAAGCTCACCCCGTCGCAGACCTCGGGGGCGTCGCACGGGGCTTGCGGGGCGCGGCAGACCGTCCCGGCAGGGAGCAGCGCGGTCTTCTCGGCCGGGCAGTCGAACGAAGACGCGTCGCACACCTCCGGCTGTTCGCACTCGCCGCGCGCCTCGCGACAGATCATGCCGGGCAGCACGCGCAAGTCGGTCATGCACCAGGAGGACCGCCCGTTGCAGTAGTCCGGCAGGTCGCAGTCGCCCCTCGACGGCCTGCAAACGGTGGTTGCGTCTGCCACGGCATCGAACGGGCATTGGGGGCCGAGGCCGTCGCAGACCTCGGTCACATCGCACTCGTCCGCCGTGGGCCGGCAGACCGTGCCGGCGGACAGCACCCGATCGGCTGGGCACTCGGCCCCGACCCCGTCGCAGACCTCGGCGACGTCGCACAGCCCCACGGCGACCCGGCACAGGGTGCCAGCCTCTTTGCCGAGGTCCGGCGGGCACTCGGGGCTCACCCCGTCGCAGTACTCCGCGGCCCCGCACGGCCCCGGCCCCGCGTCGCGGCAGAGCCAGCCGGCCATCTCGTCAGGAGGGCAGTCGCGGACGCCCGGCTGGCAGCGCTCCTCGGGATCGCACACGCCCCGTGACGGCCGGCAGACGCCCGTCTCGTAGCGCGTGGTGCATACGAAGTCGAAGCAGGCGCTGTGCGAGCAGACGGTCGGAGCGGCGCAGGGTTCGCTGATGCAGTCCCAGTCGGCGCAGTCCGTCAGCCCGTCCTCGTCCTCGTCGATCCCGTCGTCGCAAGCCGTCTCGACGAGAGGCACTTCGCGGTCGTCCGCGGGCGTGAAGCAGGCCCCGGCGAATCCGATGCACAGGGTGGCGAGCAGGCGGTTCATGGCGCCGCCATCATGCCATCGCTACACGCTCAGTGACACGCGCCCTTTCCAGCGGTCACCACCGGCACCCTTTCTCATGCAGAGGTCGAAGGCCTTGCGCCGCGCTACCTCTTGAACAGCGCCCCGACGACCCGCCAGCCGACGTGCCCGAAGATGACCGGGAGCAGCAGGAGGTTGCGCGCGAGGAGCTTGAGCGCCGAGTAGCCCGGAGGCCGCGCCGGGATGCCCGAGGCCAGCGCGTGCGCCAGGGCCAAGAGGTGCCGCCGACCCAGCGGCCCGTCCTCGAGGTGCTCGACCAGGTCCTGCGGCAGGCCGGACAGCCCGTGCCGCGCCCCGACCAGCGCCCCGACGATGGCCCCGGTGGTGTCGCTGTCGCCGCCCGCGTTGACCGCCTCCTCGAGGGCCTGGCGCGGGTCGGCGCCCCAACGGGCGTAGGCGTACGCGGCGAACGGCACGGTGTGGAGCACGAACCCGGTCACGCCGAGCGCGGGGGCGGCCTCCTCGGTCGGCGCCCCGACCTGCGCGAAGTGCTGCGCGGCCTGGATCGCCTTGAGCAGCGAGGCGTCCTCGACCACTCCCTGCGCCGCGGCGAGCAGGTCGGGGGCACGATCGCTGGGAGCCTGCGCGGCCTGCGCCGCGAGCGCCGCGACGTAGCCCGCGCCCTGGATCGCCCGGGGATCGGTGTGCGTCACCCGCGCGATGGCCTCGGACCACGCGGCGCGCCTGGGCGGCTCCGCGGCGAAGAAGGCGCCCAGGATGGCGGTGCGCATCGCGGCGCCGTTTCCGGCCGAGCGCACGCCGCTCTTCGAAGGCGGGAAGAAGAGCAGGAGCTTGGCGCAGGCCCGCAGCGTCGCGAAGCCCACGCCGAACGGCGCCCGCAGCACCCAGCCCCGCAGCCGCCAGGCGAAGGCGCGGGCCCCGCGGTCGGGGTCGTCGGGGCCCGCCCGGATCAGCGCGTCGGCGACGAAGGCCGTCTGCTCGGTGTCGTCGGAGACGAACCCGGTCCGGCCCAGGAAGCGGAAGCGCGTGACCCGCCCGAAGAGCCGCTCGATGCGCCGCGCCGACAGGTTCTCGAGCGGCAGGCCCAGCGCATCGCCGAGAGCCGTCCCCACGAGCACTCCCGCCAGGCGGTCCTCGGAGGTCGGCGCGGTCATCGGTACAGGTAGGGGAAGAGGATGGGCAGGAAGATGAGGTTGAGCACGTAGTCGATGACGAAGGTGGAGACCGCGGTCATCACCATCGCCTCCGTGGTGGCCTGCCCGACGCCCTTGGCCCCGCCCTTGGCGTTGAATCCCTTGTAGCAGGCGATGAGGGTGATGAGCAGGCCGAAGAACACGCTCTTGATCAGCCCCAGGTAGATGTCCCCCGGGTCGACCCACTCCTGGGTCTTGGTCAGGAAGGTCCCGGGAGAGAGCCCCTCGACGATGATGGCGACGAACCAGGTGCCCGCGACCCCGGCGCCGTCGAAGACCATGCACAGCACCGGGGCCATGAGCATGCCGGCCACGACCCTGGGGTAGATGAGGTACTTGACCGGGTCCACGGCGATGGTGACCAGCGCGTCGATCTGCTCGGTGACGCGCATGGTGCCCAGCTCGGTCGACATGGCCGAGCCGGCGCGCATGGTGATCATCAGCGCGGCGAAGACCGGGGCCAGCTCGCGGGTGATGGAGATGGTGACCGTGGGGCCGACCAGGCTCTCGGCGTTGAACATGGCGAAGGCCACCAGCGACTGCTTGGTCATCACCATCCCGGTGAAGAGCCCGGTGAGGATGACCACCGAGGTCGACCCCACGCCCAGGAAGTCCATCTGCCCGAAGACCAGGCCCAGCCGCCAGGGGGGGACGACCACCGAGCGCACCACCATCAGGAACAGCGTGGCGATGCCGCCCACGTCGTGGACGAACGACAGGAAGCCCCGGCCCAGCGACTCGACGAAGAGGCGCGCCGGGTGCAGCGGGCGCAGCGCTTCGGCAGGGGGCCGGGTGGTGGGGGCGTCCTCGGGCATTCCGGGCGCGAATTCTGGCCGGCCCGGAAGGCGCCCGTCGCCTGTCCCGAGCCGTCGGCTCCCGGCATTGACCGAAGACTCACGACTTACGACTTAGGACTTACGCCCCGCTCAGCGGCGCCGCTGCACCACCGCCCGCGGCACCCGCGCCCCGACCGCGCAGAGGATCTCGTAGGGGATCGTCTCGCACTTCTGCGCGAACTCCTGCGCGGTGACCACCTCGCCGCCCTGCCGGCCCAGCAGCACCACCTCGTCGTGCACCGACGCGCCGGGAATCGCGGTCACGTCGACCATGCACATGTCCATGCACACCGTGCCGACGACCTTCGCGCGCTTGCCGCGCACCAGGACCTCGCCGCGGTTGGTCATGTGCCGGTTGTAGCCGTCGGCGTAGCCCACCGGCAGCGTGGCGACGAGGCTCTCGCGCGGCGTGGTCCACTTGCCGCCGTAGCTGACCGACTGGCCCGGCCCGACCTTCTTGAGGTGGGTGATGGAGGTCTTCCAGGTCAGCACCGGCTCGAGCTTCGCCTTCTCGCGCAGCGCCTCGGCCGGGTACTCGCCGTAGAGCATGATGCCCGGGCGCACCAGGTTGAACTCCTCGCCGTCCTTGACCTCGTCCAGGTCCAGCGCCGCGGCGCTGTTGGAGATGTGCCGCCAGCTGATGGGGTGGCCCGCCGCGCGCAGCGCCGCCGCCGCGTCGCGGAACCGGCGGATCTGCAGGCGGGTCATGTAGTGGTCGCCCACGTCGGCGTTGGCCAGGTGGCTCATCAGGCCGTCGACCACCACGTGCGGCGCGGTGGACAGGTAGCGCAGGAACTCGGGCAGCTCCTCGGGCAGGATGCCCAGCCGGTTCATGCCCGTGTCCACCTTGAGGTGGGCGCGGACCGGCCGGCCGGCGCGCTCGGCGGCGGCCTCCAGGCGCACCAGGTGCTCGGCGGTGAAGACGATGGGCACCAGGTCGTGCGTGACGATCTCCTGGTAGTCCGAGTACGCCCCGCCCATCACCAGGATGTCGCCGCGGATGCCGTACTGGCGCAGCTCGACCCCTTCCTCGACCAGCGAGACGCCGAAGAAGTCCACGCCCGCCTTCTCGAGCGCCACGGTGACCGGCACCGCGCCGTGCCCGTAGGCGTTGGCCTTCACCACCGCCAACAGCCGCGCCTTGGGGCACAGCTGGCGGGTCGCCTCCAGGTTGCAGAGCAGGGCGTCGAGGTCCACCTCGGCGACGGTGGGCCGGTTGAACCGGTTCTCCGGCGCGAAGGCCATCTGCGACCGGCTGACGGTGAGGCGGTCGGCCACGGGGCGTCTCCCATCGACCACGGGTTGTGGCCGCGCGGCGACGGGGGATCCAGGGCGGGGCGCGGCCGGGTTCGAATCGGAATTCGTCAGTGAGTTCTGGGCGTTCGGTAGCATCGGCTCGCAAGGGGTGTCAAGGAAGGCCTGGTTCGCCTCCCAGCGTTGCAAGAACGCGCCCAGGCCCGTCCAGCGCGAGCCGAGGCCGGCGAGTTGCCCAGCGGGCGGCAGAGGAGGCCTGCGAGGGCGCGATTCCTTTGCAGATGAGCGGCGGTGTACTAGCCTGCGCCCTTTTTTCGGCGCGGGATGGAGGCTGGCGATGTCGGAGCTCAAGGTGGGCGGGGAAGTCGAAGGGTATTGCACCAAGTGCAAGATGGTCCTGGCGCACACCGTGCTGGCCATCTGGGCCGGGCAGATCAAGAAGGTGCGCTGCAACACCTGCATGGGCGAGCACGCGTTCCGCAAGGCGGAGCCGGGCGCCGCCACCTCGAGCCCCAGCAGCCCGAAGCCCAGCAAGCCGCGCGCGGTGGCCGCGAGCAAGCCCAAGGCGGCGGCCGCGGCCGAGGTCTCCTCGAGCTATGAAGAGCTGGTGTCGGGCAAGGACCGCTCCAGCGCGCGCCCCTTCAACCTCAAGCAGAAGTTCGCGGTGGGCGACCTGATGCAGCACCCGACCTTCGGGCTGGGCGTGGTGGCCGCGGCGCGCGGGCTCGACAAGATCGACGTGGCCTTCCCGGGCTCGGTGAAGACGCTGCAGCACAACAAGGGCGCCGGCCCGGCGAGCTTCGCCAGGCCGCTGCCCGCGCGCACCCCGGACGTCGCGATCCCCGAGGACGAGTCGAAGCAGGACCCGGCCGCGGAGACCTCGGACGAGACGGGCGGGTAGTCGTCGGGGCTTCGGCTCGCTCGCCCGCTCGGTCTCAAGCCCGCCGACCTACCGCCTGCGGCTCCTGCGCTTCGCCTCACTTCACGCTTTGCTCGCGGCCTGCGGCGCCGGCCGCGCGGCGTCCATCGCCTGGGGGCCGGCCATCGCCGGCTGGTCCAGCAGCCTGCGCACCCTCGCCGCCAGCTGGTCCGGCTCGAACGGCTTGGGCAGGAACTCGGCGCCTTCGGAGACGAGCCCGCCCGGGTCCATCGCGTCCGGGCTGTGGCCGGAGACGTAGAGGACCCGGAGCGCGGCCCGCTTCTGGCGCAGCTTCTCGACGAGCACGCGGCCGGTGATGCCGGGCATGACGAGGTCGGTGACCACCACGTCGATGGCGTGGTCGAACGCCGCCGCCACCTCGAGCGCCAGCTCCCCCGTGGCGGCCTCGAGCACCGTGTAGCCGCTCTGCTCGAGCGCGCGGCGGGCCATCTTGCGCAGCGCGTCCTCGTCCTCCACCAAGAGCACCGTCTCCTTGCCGCGATGGCTGGCGACCGGCTCGGGCTCGAGCCTGATCACCTCGCCCGCGGCGCGCGGGAGCAGCAGCCGCGCCGTCGTCCCCTCGCCGGCCCGGGAGGTCAGGTCCAGCCAGCCGCCGTTCTGCTGGGCGATGCCGAAGGCGGTCGACAGGCCCAGGCCGGTCCCGCGGCCCTGCGGCTTGGTGGTGAAGAACGGCTCGAAGGCCCGCCGCAGCGTCGCCTCGTCCATGCCGCAGCCGGTGTCGCGCACCACCAGCTCGACGAACGGGCCGGGGGCGAGGCCGGGCCGGCTCTCGCACTCCTCCTTCGACAGCGGCAGGTTGCGGCCGGTCAGGAAGAGCGTGCCGCCCTTGGGCATGGCGTCGCGCGCGTTGACCGCCAGGTTGATGAGCACCTGCTCGAGCTGTGTGGGGTCGATCTTGACCGGCCCCAGGCCCTTCTCCAGGTCGACCTCCAGGCGCATGGTCTCGCTGAGCACCCGCTGGAGCATCCGCCGCGTCGTGCCCAGGAGCTCCGCCGGGTCCAGCACCTGGGGGCGGGTCGGCTGCCGGCGGCTGAAGGCCAGGAGCTGCTGCACGAGGTTGGCGGCGCGGCGCGAGGCCGAGCGGCCGTCGTCGAGCGCCTCGCGCAGGTCGGCGTTGTCGCCCGCCTCCTGCAGGCCGAAGGCGAAGGCTCCGTGGATGACGGTGAGCAGGTTGTTGAAGTCGTGCGCCACGCCGCCGGCGAGCCGGCCCAGGCTCTCCATGCGCTGGGCCATCTCCAGCTGGCGCTGCAGCTCCAGGGCGCGCCCCTGGGCCGCCTGCTCGGCCAGGCGCAGCTCGCGCTCGCGCTCGGCGCTGCGCTCCAGGCGGCGCCGGGCCCACGACAGGAAGGCGTAGGCGGTGAAGACCGCCATGGTGACGGTGATGAAGGCGAAGGGCCGGCCGCCGGAGGTCTCGTTGGGGCCCAGGCCCGGCCGCGCCATGGGCGCCGTGGCGATGATCCCCTCCGCCTCGAGGACGAGGACCGTGCCGTAGGAAAAGGCCAGGGCCAGCGTCACGATCAGGCCGACCGTGGGCGCCGAGACCATGGTCGTGGCCACCACGGCGATCACGTAGAAGAGCAGCACCGGCGAGGTCTGGCTGCCCAGGTTCCAGGTGATGAGCACCAGCAGGAAGACGTCGGCCAGCGCGACGACGATGCGGCGCTGCCTCGGCAGGACATCGAAGCGCGCTGCGGCGATGGCGAAGACCGAGATCACCGGGATCGCCAGCATCGGCACCCACAGCGACACGGCCTCCGGCCGCTTTAGAAATACCCAGGGCAGCCAGACCAGGCACGCGGTCAGCCGCAGCAGATCCGCCCAGATCTCTTTGCGGCGTTCGAGGAAGCGCTGCTTCGCGGGCTCGGGCCCAGTGGGGGAGTCCATGTATCCACATTTATACCGTAGGACCCCTGCCCCTGGGACGAAGGAGGCGGCGCTCGTCGGCTTGGATGCTGTCCCGCGTCTCGCGCGTGAAGAGCGCGCGGCCCGGTGCGCGGGCTCCACGCATGCGCGCCTTTCCCGCGCTCCGAGGTTTTCGACGACCGCAGGGATTTCGCGGCCTTGAGCCGGAGGCACGCCGCGTGCTGGACGACTGGCTCGGCGCGGCGCTCCCCCTCGCGAGGGCCAGCGCGCCGCTCTCGATTAGCTCTTCTTGGGGGAGTTAGTTGTGCAGCTAATACACAAAGTTTAAGCATGACTGGAACGAGCCGAGCGACCTTCCCTCTTCCTTCCCGGAGCGCAAGACGATGAAGGCAACCGACTTCAACCTCCCCAGCGTCCTCAAGTTCGAGCCCGAAGCCGGGCGGCTGATGCTGGACAAGAACCGGATGCTGCTCTTCCGGCAGGAGGCGATGGGGACCTTGCGCAAGCTGCTCGGCGAGCAGCTGGGTGACAAGCTCAGCCGCGCGCTGCTCACCCAGTTCGGCTTCCGCTGCGGCTCGGAGGACCACCGGACGCTCTCCAAGGCCTACCAGTGGGACACCGAGATCGACGAGCTGGCCTGCGGGCCGGTCATCCACACCTGGGAAGGCATCGTCAAGGCGACGCCCACCCTCATCGAGTTCGACCGCGCCAAGGGCAACTTCCTGATGAAGGGGACCTGGACCAACTCCTACGAGGCCGAGCTGCACCTCGCCGAGTTCGGGCAGACCGACCACCCCGTCTGCCACACCCTCACCGGGTACGCCTCGGGCTGGGTCAGCTCGTTCTGGGGCAAGCCGATGGTGGCCATCGAGCCCAAGTGCCGCGGCCGGGGCGATTCCATCTGCGAGTTCGAGATCCGCCCGGCCGACCAGTGGGGCCCGGAGATCGAGCCCTGGACGCAGGCGCTGTCGGCGACCAACTACTCGCTGACCAAGGAGCTGGAGGACAAGCTGGCGATGATCGAGGCGCAGCGCGCCGCCATCGCCCAGCTGTCGACGCCCATCATCCAGGTCTGGGACGAGATCCTCTGCCTGCCGGTGGTGGGCACGGTCGACACCGCCCGCTCCGCGGAGATGACCGACCGCGTGCTGGAGGCGGTGGTCCGCCAGCGCGCGCGCTCGGTCATCGTGGACATCACCGGTATCGAGATGATGGACACCAAGACCGCCGACCACTTCATCAAGATGGCCAAGGCCATCAAGCTCTTGGGAAGCGAGCCGATCATCACCGGCATCAGCCCCTCCATCGCCCAGACGCTGACGCACATCGGCGTCGAGCTGGGCGACATCCGCACCCTGCGCAGCCTGCGCGACGCGCTGCGCCTGCTGCTGGTGGGCGAGGTCGCCGACGGCACCGCCAAGGCGGGATAGCCGTGGACCGGCTCGGGCTCAGGAAGGAGCGCATCCCCATCATCGAGATGCGCGGGCAGCTGTTGGTCAGCGTCCAGCGCGAGCTGAACGACGTGGACGCGGTGGCGCTGCAGGACGACATCCTGGCGCGGCTGCGCGAGACCGGCGCGCGGGGGGTCATCCTCGACGTCACCGGGATGGAGATCGTCGACAGCTACATCGCCCGGGTCTTCAACGACGTCGGCAGCTCCGCCGCCAGCATGGGCGCGCGCACGGTGCTGGTGGGGCTGCGGCCGGCGGTGGCGATGACCCTGGTGGAGATGGACGTGGAGCTGACCCGGGTGCGCTCGGAACTCACGCTGGACCGGGCCCTCTCCTTCCTGGAGAGGGACGAGCAGCGCGGACGAAGTGCCGGGCCAGTGGCGGCCCGCAAGTAGCGGGGGCGGGGTCGCGAGGTCTTCGTATGCGCAGGACGGTGAAGGACAGGCTCGCGGAGCTGATGAACGGCGTCCTGGCGCAGGGCCCGCTGCAGGCGCTCTTCCTGCTCCTGGGCGCCCTGGCCACGCGGGAGGCGTCCTCGCTCGGACCGAACGACACCGCGCTGGTCATGGAGCGGGTCAAGCTGGCGCTGCGCGTCTACAACGTGGAGCGCACCCTGGCCGAGAGCGTCCGCCTCCGGGTGGCCGGCGCGCTCTCTGGCGCCAGCTTCGGCTCCGGCCCGGCCGGCGCCGACGCCAAGGACAGCAGCGACGCCGCGCGCAGCGAGGCCAAGATCAGCGTGCGCTCCTTCGACGACGCGGTGCAGGCGCGCATGCTCGCCAAGGACATGGCCAGCCGGCTGGGCTTCTCCGAGCCGGCCACGGTGCGCATCGCCACCTCGGTCTCGGAGCTGGCGCGCAACATCGTCTTCTACGCCGGCAGCGGTCTGGTGCTCCTGCAGACCCTGCGCCCGCCGCGGACGCCCAAGGTCGGGCTGCGCATCATCGCCTCGGACTCCGGGCCCGGCATCGAGAACCTCGACAACGTCCTGGCCGGCCGCCACAAGTCCACCCGCGGGCTGGGGCTGGGGCTCAAGGGCGTGCGGCAGCTGATGGACGACTTCGACGTGCGCACCGGCGTCGGCAAGGGCACGGTGGTGACCGTGGCCAAGTACCTCTAGCGAACGGACGGCCCCGCCTTGCGCATCGCCTCCTTCTCGCGCCCCTTTCCGGGCGAGCGCGTCTGCGGCGACGCAGTGGCCGTGGCGGTGGACTCGCAGGCCACCACGCTCGCGGTGATCGACGGCTTGGGCCACGGCGAGGAGGCCCATCGGGCGGCCCAGGTGGCGAAGCGGGTCATCGAGTCCAACGCCTCGCTCTCGCCGGCGCTGCTCCTGCAGCGCTGCCACGACGCCCTGCGCGACACGCGCGGCGCGGCGATGGGGGTGGCCCGGCTCGCCCAGTCCGGGTCGGGGCGCTTCGCCGGCGTGGGCAACATCGCCGTCAGCTCGCGCGGGCAGAACCCCGTCCACGCCATCAGCTTCGGCGGCATCGTGGGCCACAAGATGCGCAAGGTGGTCGAGTGCTCGTTCCTGCTCGGCCCGGGCGACGTGCTCTGCCTGTTCTCCGACGGCCTGAGCTCGCGGCTGTCGCTCGAGGAGGTCGACACGGCGCGGCTGGAGGAGTCGGCGAAGAAGCTCGTGGCCCGCTTCGGCCGCGACCACGACGATGCCACCGCCGCGCTGGCGATGCTCGACTGACGAGGGAGGAGCGGGGGTTGAGCGATCCGCCGGCGCTCTCGATGCTGGAGCGGGCCCCGTTCGAAGCGGCGGGCGTGCTGCGCGTCCAGGCCGAGAGCGACCGCTTCGCCGCCGCGGCGTTGGCCCGAGCTGCGGCGAAGAGGCTGGGCCTGTCCTCGCGCGCCTGCGAGGCAGTGCAGATCGCCGCGTGCGAGCTGGCGGGCAACCTGGTCCGTCACGCGGGCGGAGGCTCGGTCGAGCTGGGGGTGTCGGCCGAGGCGAGCGTGGTGCGACTGTGCGCCAGCGACCGCGGTCCCCCCATCCACGACGTGGAGATGGCGTTCGCCGATGGCTCGACCGACCGCGGCCCCATCCTCCCGGAGGAGGTCTTTCGGCGGCGCGGAATCGGCGCGGGGCTGGGGGCGCTGCGCAGGCTCGCGCTGGTCTTGGTGATCGCGCAGTCGAGGCAAGGCAAGGTGATCACCGCGTATCTCGGGCAAGAAGTGCGGCCGGAGGGAGTCGGGTGCCCGGTGGTGGTGCGGGCGGGGAGGGACGACTCGGCCGAGGGATAGGGGTCGTCGGGCGTACAGGGGGGAATCCCCGATGCCCCGATCACATTGCCCGCCGCAAGAATCCGCGGCGACCCGATCTAATTGCCGGCTTCCATCGCCGGCATCCTCCAAGGGCGCCCCTTGGGCCCTCAGTGCACCTGCAGCTCCGCTTCGGGTGGAGGCGGCGCCCCCAAGCCCCGCTCCGGAGGCGGCACCAGCGCTGCCGCCAGGGCCTCCTCCACCGAGTCCACGAACTGGAAGGTCAGCTCCCGCCGGATCTCCTCGGGGATCTCCTCCACGTCGCCCTCGTTGCGCCTGGGCAGGATGACCTTGCGCACCCCGGCGATGTGCGCCGCGATCACCTTCTCCTTGATCCCGCCCACCGGCAGCACCTTGCCGCGCAAGCTGATCTCCCCGGTCATGGCCACGTCGTTGCGCACCGGCCGCCCCGACGACACCGAAGCCAGCGCGGCGATCATCGCCACCCCTGCCGACGGCCCGTCCTTCGGGATGGCCCCCGCCGGCACGTGCACGTGCACCGCCCGGCCCTCGAACACGGTGGGGTCGACGAGCAGCCGCATGGCGTTGGCCCGCAGGTAGCTCAACGCCGCCTGCGCCGACTCGCGCATCACGTCGCCCAGCATCCCGGTCAGGATGAGCCTCTCCTCCTGGCTGGGCATCATCGTGGCCTCGACGAACAGGATCTGCCCGCCGGTCGGCGTCCAGGCGAGCCCGGTGGCCACCCCCGGCCGGTCGATGCGCTCCGCCAGCTCGTTGAAGAAGCGCGGCGCGCCCAGGTACGCCTTCAGCTCCTGCGCCCGGGCCACCACCGGCGGCGCCGCCCCCTCGGCGATTCGGCGCGCGGCCTTCCGGGCGATGGAGGCGATGTTGCGCTCGAGGTTGCGCACGCCGGCCTCGCGCGTGTACTCGCGCACGATGCGCGTCAGCACCGCGTCCTCGATCATCAGCTCGCCCTCGTTCAGGCCGTGGGCCTTGAGCGAGCGCGGCACCAGGTACCGCCGGGCGATCTGCAGCTTCTCGGCCTCGATGTAGCCCGGCAGCGCGATGACCTCCACCCGGTCCAGCAGCGGCGGCGGGATGGTCTCCACGGAGTTCGCGGTGCAGATGAAGAGCACCCGCGACAGGTCGAACGGCACGCCCAGGTAGGTGTCCACGAAGGCCCAGTTCTGCGCCGGGTCGAGCACCTCCAGCAGCGCCGCCGCCGGGTCGCCCTGGAAGCCCACGCCCAGCTTGTCGACCTCGTCGAGCATGAAGACCGGGTCGCTCACTTCGCAGCGGCGGACGGCCTGCATGATCCGCCCGGGCATAGCCCCGATGTACGTGCGCCGGTGCCCGCGGATCTCGGCCTCGTCGTGGACGCCGCCCAGGCTGATGCGCACGAACTTGCGGCCCATGGCCCGGGCGATGGACACGCCCAGCGAGGTCTTGCCCACGCCGGGGGCGCCGATGAAGCACAAGAGCGGCTCGCGGCGCGACTCGTCGCGCGGCGTCTGCGGCAAGGGCCCCGCGATCGCGGCGCGCCCGGCCTCGCCGGCCCCGGTGAGCGAGATCTTCGCCGCCCGCTCGTCGCGCAGCTTCTTGACCGCCAGGTACTCCACGATGCGGTCCTTCACCTGGTCCAGGTCGTAGTGGTCCTCGTCGAGCACGCGCCGCGAGCGGGTCACGTCGATGGCGCCGCCGCTGGTCTTGCCCCACGGCAGCGCGACCATCCACTCCAGCCAGGTGCGCAGGAGGCCGTGCTCGGGCGAGGCCTCGGGCAGGTGGCGCAACCGAGACAGCTCGCGCTCGCTCTCCTTGCGGGCCTCTTCGGGCATCGCCACCAGCTCGCGCAGCCGCTGCTCGATCTCCTGGAACTCCGCGGCGCCCCCGCCCTCCTCGCCCAGCTCGCGCTGGATGGTCTTGAGCTGCTCGCGCAGGAAGTACTCGCGCTGGGCCTTGGTCATCTCCTGGTGCGTCTCCTGCGCCAGCTGCCGGCCCATCTCGCGGACGGTCAGCTCGTGCTGCAGCAGGTCCACCAGCCGCCGCAGCCGCTCCTGCACCGAGTCCATCTCCAGCAGCTCTTGGCGCTGGGCGGCGGACAGCGGCGAGGTGGAGGCGATCTGGTAGGCGATCTCCCGGGCCTCGGATAGGCCGTCGATGGCCGCGGCGATCTCGTTGGGCAGCTCGGGGATCAGGGCCACCAGGCGCGTGAACAGGTCGCGCGCGGCGCGGGAGAGCGCCTCGGCCTCCAGGCCGGCCGTCTCCGTCTCCGGGAGCAGCTCGATGCGGGCGACGAAGTAGGGCTCGGTCTGCACCGGCTCGCGCACGCGCACCCGCGCCAACCCCTGCGCCAGGATCCGCAGCGAGCCGTCGGGCGCGCGGAACAGCTGGTGGACGAGCGAGGCGGTGCCCACCCGGTAAAGCTCGTCGAAGCTCGTGGCCGGCGTGTCCCCGGTGCGCTGGGCCACGGTGCAGATGAGGTGGTTGCCGCGCATGGCCTCCTCGACCAGGCGCACCGAGCGCTCCTGCCCGACGGCCAGCGGGGTGATGGCCACCGGGAAGACCACCGTCTCGCGCAGAGGCAGCACCGGCAACGCGTCCGGGATCGCGGGCAGCTCGTCCTTCTTCTGCTCGGTGCTGGGCGAGTCGGGAGTTGGGTCGGCCACGGCGTGCGACCTCCTTGGGCGCCCATCGCGAGACGCCTCCGGCGCGACGAACGGACGTCGAGTTCAAGGTCCGACCGGCCGGCCGCTCCGGGCAGGCCCCGGCCGGGCGACGGAGCGGCCTCGCGCCCGCCCGCCTTGGATCTGCTAGGAATGGCGCCCTCTTGCCTCGCTGGCCCCGAGGTCTTCATGCATCCCCACCCATCGATCGGCCTCCTTGCGAGCCTTGCCTTGCTCGCTGGCTGTGCGCAGAAGCCTGGCGCGGCCGTGCCCGACCCTTCGGCAGACGCCGCCGCCGTGGGGCCCGCGGTCGTCCCGGCACCTGCCACTCCTGCCGACGCCGGCGCGGCCTCCCACGAGCGCAAGGTGCTCGAGAGGCTCGGCGTGACGATCGAGGTCCCGGCCGGCTGCACCGTGGACGACACCTCCAGCGCCGGCCGGCCGCCGTCGTACTCGCTCTACGACACCGCGGGCTTCTTCAGCGTGATGGTGCGCGAGGCCCGCCCCGAGGAGCCCAAGGAACTCGGCGCCGCGAAGAAGGCGCTCCCCGCGGCGACAATCACCCGCGAGGAGGAAATCGCGGGCGGCGGCTGGCGGCTGGAGTGGGAGGCGCAGCGTCCGGGCGCTCCGTCCAGGACGGACTTCGGCGTCGACGTCTTGCGCACCGTGGGCGGCAGGCCCGTGCGCTGCTCCCGGACGCTCGCCAGCGAGCAAGCGGCCGCCGCGGTCGTCAAGGCCTGCCTGACCCTGGCCGCGAAGTGAAGCGCATGCGTTGCAGCGTCGCGCACCCCTTCCGCCCTATTCTTGGCCCATGACCGCACCGCTCGACCTCGTCCTCGACGGCCTGATGGCCCGCTACCGCGCCCACGTCCCCGACGTCGACGCCATCGTGAAGGCGCTGATCAAGGAAGGCGCCATCGGCTCGGCCGCCGACATCGAGAACGACCACATCGCGTTCCGGACGCTGGGCGTGCCGCACCTGGGCCTCGCCTCGCTGGAGCGCGTCTTCCTGCACCTGGGCTACGTGCGCCGCGACCGATTCCACTTCGCGGAGAAGAAGCTCGACGCCCACTGGTACCAGCCACCCACCGAGCGCCACCCGCGCGTCTTCATCAGCGAGCTGCGCGTGGGCGAGCTGTCCACGGACGGCCAGCGCGCCGTGCGCGAGTACACCAACACGGTGCGCGCCGATCCGGTCGACGGGCTGGACCTCGAGGACCCCAAGGCGATCGTCTCGTTCCTGCACCGGCCGCTGTGGCGCACGCCCACCTGGACCGACTACTCGACGCTGCTCAAGGAGAGCGAGTACGCCGCCTGGGCCATCCACAACCGCTACTACCTCAACCACTACACCATCGCGGTCCACGGCCTGCCCCAGGGCTTCGGCACGCTTCCGGAGTTCAACGCCTTCCTGGAGCGGCACGGGTTCCACCTCAACGACTCGGGCGGGAAGATCAAGTCCGACCCCTCCGGGAAGCTGCTGCAGAGCTCCACCGTCGCCGCGCTCGTCGACGCGGACTTCGACGACGGCAAGGGCGGCACGGTCACGCGCCGCATCGGCGGGTCCTACGTGGAGTTCGCCGAGCGCAAGGTCCTCGACGAGTTCGCCCACCTGCCGCCCGAGCAGATCCGCCGCGAGCACCGCCGCGAGGGGTTCGAGGCCGCCAACGCCGACCGGATTTTCGAGAGCACCTTCACGGCGCAGACGCAGCGGAGGCTCGGCTAGCCTGCCCCTTGAACGAGCCCGGGGGTGATGGTTGTTGCCCCGGGTCGCCCGGGGCGGCGAGACTGCCGGCCTCCATGCGCCTGCCTGCATCGCCCCTCACGCCGATCGCCCTGGCCCTGGCCGTCACGGTCGCGGGGCACCTGGCGGTCCAGGTCGCCGCCGTGGGGTTCCCGGCCAGCGAGAAGTACCAGGCGCCGGACCCCGTCCCGTCGATGGCCAGCGTCGGCGGCGACCTGCAGATCAGCCTGCGCGCGGGGCAGGTGCTGCGCGCCGGCGCTGCGAGCTACGACGCCATCCGCCTCGAGGCCAAGTCGAAGGACCGCTGGGGGCGCATCTACCCGTACCCGCCGGTCGTGGTCTGGATGCTCGCTCCGCTGAGCTTCCTCTCCGACCTCAACGCGCTGCGCGTCTGGGGGCTGCTCTTCCTCCTGCTGTGGCCGGCCTCGCTCCTGCTCTACCTGCGCTGGGCCCACCCGACGCTGGAGGGAAAGGGGGCAGCCGCGGTCGGTACCCTGATGATCTTCGCGCTGAGCGCCTCGGCGCTCCTGGAGCTCGAGCGCGGCAACTTCGACTGGACTGTCGCCGCGCTCTCGCTCGTCGGCCTGGCGCTGCTGGCCCGCGGCCGCGACCTTCCGGCAGGCGCCGCCATCGGCCTCGCGGTGGCGATGAAGGTCTACCCGGTGGTCCTGCTGCCCGTGCTCCTGGCCACCCGGCGGTTCAAGGCGGCGGCCTCCTGCGTCGTCGCGGGCCTCGTCGTCTTCCTCGTCACCGGGCCGAGCGACAACCTCCAGTGGCTGCGCGCCCTCACCTCCGAGCGCACCGGGTGGCTCGAGGTCCGCGCCTGGAACACGACCCTCGCCAATGCCCTCGGCTGGGCCTTCCCTTCGATCAACGCGTCGCTCGCCGACCGCGTCGGCCTCGGCGCCTGGGCTCTGCTGATGGCCGCGCTGCTCGCCGCGCTCGTCCTCGCGCGGCGCGCCGGCCGATTCCTGGAGCCGGCGCACGCCGGGGCCCTGGCCTTCCCGCTGATGTTCATGGTCCCGGCGACGTCCTGGAGCTACACGCTCTTCACGCTCCTGCCCGCCCTCTTCGTGCTCGCCCACCTGTGGCGGGAGGCGCCGCAGCGACGCCTGGCCTGCGCCAGCGCCGCGCTGCTCCTGGGCCTGTGCCAGACACCGCTCGCGGCCATCCCCCTGCGCGCGTCGGCCCCCGCGCTGGTGCCGGTCTTCAGCCTCAGCCTCGTGGGTCTCTCGCTCCTCGCGGCCTGGGTGGCGTGGCGCGCGCCGGCGCTGGCCCTGCCCGAACCCCGACCTCAAATTCAGCCGCAGTCGTCCGTCCCGGAAGGACCCGCCCATGGGACGTGAGCACAGGGCCCTCGGGGCTCTCACCGCCGCTCTGGCGCTGCTCGGCATCGCCTCCGCCGCGCTGGGCGCCGATGCGCCGCCGCCGTCCTCCGAGCAGGCGCCGCCGGCTCCGCCCAAGGCGACGCTCACCATCGAGGTCACGAACCTGCGCAACGACAAGGGGTTGGCGCGCTTCGCGATCTACCGGTCCAAGCAGGACTTCCTGAAGAGCGCCGCCGCCTCGGGCTCGGCGCGCATCAAGGACGGCAAGGCCACGCTCGTCCTGGAGAACCTCGAGCCCGGGCCGGTCGCCGTCAGCTCGTTCCACGACGAGAACGAGAACCTCAAGCTCGACACGAACTGGATCGGCATCCCCAAGGAGGGCACCAGCTTTTCCAGGGACGCCAAGGGTTTCATGGGACCGCCGAAGTTCGACAACGCCAAGCTCGAGCTCCCCGCCGGGCCGACGGTCACCACGCTGAAGATGTCGTACTACTGAGACAGGAAGCCTCCCGGACATGAGAACTCTCGCTGCAGCGCTGGCCTCCCTGCTCGTCACCTCGGCCGCTTTCGGCGAGGACGCGCCCGCGCCGCCGCCACCGGCCAAGGCCACGCTGAAGGTCGAGATCACGAACCTGCGCAGCGAGGCGGGAGTCGTGCGCGCCGCCGTCTACCGCACCGAGGCCGACTACAAGAACAAGAACCCCTCCGCCTCCGGCGAGGCCGCCATCCAGGGCGCCAAGGCGACGGTCGTCCTCGAGGGCCTCGAGCCCGGCGCGGTGGTGGTCCGCGTCTTCCACGACGAGGACAAGGACGGGAAGATCAAGACCAACTGGATCGGCATGCCCAAGGAAGGCGTGGGCATGTCCAGGGACGCCAAGGGCTTCATGGGGCCGCCGAAGTTCGACGACGCCAAGCTCGACCTGCCGGCCGGCCCGAGCAGCACCTCGATCAAGCTGCACTACTTGTGATCGGGCTTGGCGGGCGCCGCAGCCTGTCGCAGCTCCAGCCCCACCACGTAGTGCTCGTAGGACCGGTCGCGCGTCGCCTCGGGGCGCATCACCTTGGTGCGGACGAAGGCCTTCTTGACCTCCTTGAGGAAGCCGTCGAACCCGCTGCCCATGAAGACCTTGCAGACGAAGTTGCCGCCGGGCTTGAGGGTCTTCTTCGCCGTCGCCAGCGCCAGCTCCGAGAGCTCGAGCGAGCGCGTCTCGTCGACATCCTTGATGCCCATGGTCTTGGGCGCCATGTCGCTGGTGACGAGGTCGAACTTGCCGGGGTGCAGCTCGGCCAGCCTGGCCTCGAAGTCCGGGGCGAGGATGTCGAGCACCGCGGTCTTCACGAACCGCTTGGCGATGGGCGCGATGGCCACCAGGTCCACGCCGATGACGAGCCCCTTCTCGCCGACCTTCTCCGCCATCACCTGCAGCCAGCCGCCGGGGGCCGCGCCGAGGTCGAGGATGGCCATCCCCGGCTTGAGCAGCCGGAAGCGGTCGGCGATCTCGTCGATCTTGTAGGCGGAGCGCGCCCGCAGGCCTTCCTTCTTGGCCTTGCGGTAGTAGAAATCCTTCGGGTCGTAGGGCTTGGGCACGGGGACCTTCAATCACGGCCCGGCCAGATTGGGCAAGCTCCCCGCAGGGCTCGCCAATCCGTCGTTGACCTGGCAGCCCTCCCAGGGTACCAACCGACGACTTCCGGATTCGTGCTACCGGCCCACCAGGAGACGCCCATGAGCAAACGGCTCCTCGCCCTCGCCACCCTGATGTCCCTGCCCTCGCCTGCCTTCGCGCACGATCTGTGGATCGAGCGCCTGGACGGCCAACTGGTGCTGCAGCAAGGCCACCGGGGAGAGAAGCTGCTGCCCCTCGACGGAACGAAGGTGAAGGCGCTGCGCTGCGCGACCGGGACCGAGGCGCCCAAGGACGTGCTCGCCTCCGCGACTGCGGCGCCCACGCGGGTCAGCGTCGGCGGCGGCTGCGATGCCATCTCGGCCTTCCTGGACCGCGGCTTCTACTCGCTGACTCCGGACGGCGAGAAGAACCTGCCGCGCAGCCAGGTGCCCGACGCGGTGAAGGCCTGGCAGTCGCGGCAGTTCGCCAAGTGGATCGACCCGGGCTCGCCGGCCGCCGCCAGGCCCCTGGGCGACGAGCTGGAGATCGTCCCGGTCAGCGACCTCTCGAAGGCCAAGAAGGACGACAAGGCCACCTTCCGGGTGCTGCTCGGAGGAAAGCCGGTCTCCGGCGCGGTGCTGGCCGTCGACCACAAGGCGCTGGGGGAGACCGACAGCGCCGGCGAGGTCCGGGTGAAGATCCGCGCGAACCAGCTGGAGTGCGTCAGCGCCACCCTGCGTCGTCCGTTGAAGTCCGCCGACGCCGACCAGCTGATCCTGGAGGCGAGCCTGGCCTTCGAGGTGGCGAAGTGAGGAGGCGCTCCGCCGCAACAGCGCTGCTGGCGTGGCTCGTCCCCGCCCTCGCGCTGGGCCACGAGGTCCTCCCCACGGTCGAGCAGGGCCGCGCCTGGGCAATGAAGATCCGCTACGCCGATGGCGAGGCATTGGCCTACGTGCCCTTCGAGGTCTACTCGCCGGCCGACCCGAAGATCCCGTACCTGAAGGGCCGCACCGACCGCAGCGGCTATCTGGCCTTCGTCCCGGACGTCCCCGGCCCCTGGCGCGTGAAGGTCATCGACGACACCGGCCACGGGCTGGACACGACCATCGAGGTCGGCAGCGCCGCGGCCGCGGCCGGCCCGCCCGCCGCCGCCACTTCCGACGCCGGTTTCGCACTCCGGCCGCTCGTCGGAGCCGCCGCCATCGGGGTGGTCTTCGCGGCCTTGTTCTTCCTCTACCGCCGCAAGGGAGCCAAGCCTTGAGGGCCGGCACCCATATAGATCGTTGCGGGCGATCGCGTGACCTGCGTCACAAGACCGGCCCAAGCCCAGTCCCCACCTCGGGGATCCTGGCTCTCACGGCCCTCGGGGCGGCGTTGCTCGTCAGCGCCCCGGCCCACGCCCACCACGGCGTCGCCTCGCTGGGCGTCGCCGGCCCCGAAGGCCCCGGAACGGCGCTGGAGACGACGTCTGCGATGCCGTTGCCTCGGCTGGCGGTGTTCGGGATGCTCAAGACCGAGCTCGTCCCTTTCCAGCACCGGTCGCACGCCGAGCCCGAGAACAAGTCCCTCTCGTCCTTCAACACGGCCGCGCTCGGGTTCGGCGTCCTGCCCTGGCTGTCGGCCTACGTCTTCCAGCCCTACAACCTCAAGGTCCAGGACGGCGTCGGCGCCAACTCGGGCCCGGGCGACACCAACGTCATGCTCTCGCTGGGCGCCAAGTGGGACGAGGGCCTGCGCCTGGTGCCCGAGAAGGAGAGCCTCGACGAGCTGGCCGACCTGCACGTCGGGCTATGGGTCTCGCTGACACTGCCGGCCGGGCCGACCAACGAGCTCGACGACCGCGGCCAGCCCTTCGCTCCGGACATGCAGACAGGGTTCGGGGAGCCGAGCCCGGCGTTCGGCCTGTCGCTGCTCAAGCAAGCGTCCGAGGACTTCACCTGGCTGGGCGAGATCAACTACCAGCACTTCTTCATGCACCGCTACCCGACCACCGTGTACCGCTTCGGCGGCGAGACCCGGGTGAACACGGCGCTGGCCTGGCGCGCGTACGCCGCCGGGCGCTTCCGTGCCGACGTCTCGGGCGAGCTGTGCTTCCTGCACCTGCAGCGCGATCAGGAGCGCGGCACGGACCTCGAGGCCTCGGGCGGCTCCATCCTCTATGCCGGCCTGGGCGTGCGCGCCTCGTACGCCGGGTTCTCGGCGGCGCTGGGCGCCCGCTATGCCGTCGCCAAGAGCCTCAACGAACAGGCGGACCAGCAGGGCTCGGAGGGACTGGAGATGCTCCGCGTGTCGCTGGCCCTGAGCTACTCCATCGGACTCTGAGCATGCACATCCCCGACGGCTTCCTCTCGCCCATCGTCACCGTCCCGGCCCTCGTGGCCGCGGCGCCGATCTGGGTCTGGTCGGCGCGCACCCGCTTCGGGCCCGCCGCGGTCGAGTCGCTGCCGGTGGTCGGCTCGCTCACCGCGGTCGCCTTCGTCATCCAGACGATCATGATCCCCGTGCCCGGCGGGACCTCCACGCACCTGCTGGGCATCACCCTGCTCGCCCTGCTCTTCGACCCGCGGGTGGCCTTCGTCTGCGAGTCCCTCGTCCTGCTCCTGCAGGCCACGCTGCTCGGCGCCGGGGGCGTCACCGTCCTGGGCGTCAACGCGCTCGCCATGGGCCTCTTCGGGCCGCTCGCCGCCTGGCTCGTCTACCAGCTGCTGCGCCGCGTCCACGAGCGCGCGGCGGCCTTCGTCGCGGCCTGGCTCGGGCTGCAGGTCTCGACGCTCGCGGTGGCGGGGGCGCTCGCGCTGCAGCACCAGCTCTCCCCGGGCTTCTTCCCCGTCCCGCCGGCGGTCATGGCCGCCTCCATGGTCGTCCCGAGCCTCCTCGCCGGCCTGGTCGAAGGCGCCTACACCGTCGTCGCGTTTTCCATCCTGAAGAGGGCGAACCTCCGTGGCCTTTCCTGAACCCCGGCGCAGCCAGGCGATGCTCGCGGCGTGGCTCGTCGCGGTCTTCGGCGTCTCGGCCGTCTCCGACCTGCCCGCGCTCGGCGTCCTCTGGGCGGCGAGCGTGGTGCTGCTCTGGCGCGGCGCCGGGAAGGCCCTGCTCAAGGTGCTGAAGTCGGCGTTGCCGCTGACCCTGTTCCTCGGCTTGGCGAGCTGGGGCTGGGTCTGGCTGCTCGAGCGACAGGCCCCGGACTTCCTGCCCTTCGCGGCGCTGCTCGCGCGCACCTGCCTCATCGCCTTCCTCACCTTCGCCGTGCTGGACCGCGTCAAGCTCCTGCCCGCGCTCGCGCCCTGGCCCACCCTGGCGCGGCTGCTGACCATCTCGCTCGCGCAGATCCACGCGCTGCGGCTGCTCCTGTCCGAGTCGGCGCTGGCGCTCAAGAGCCGGCTGCCGCACAAGCCCACCACCCGCACCGTCCTGGCCAACAGCGGCGGGCTGACCGGCGCCATGCTCTCCATCTCCACCCGCAACGCCCGGGAGATCACCGAGGCGATGCGCTCGCGGGGGTTCTCGTGATCTTCCAGCTCGACGGCGTCTGCGCCGACCTGGGCGGCCGGCCGGTCCTCAAGGACCTGAGCTTCTCCGTCACGCCCGGCGAGCGGGTCGTGCTGCTCGGCGTCAACGGCTGCGGCAAGTCCACCCTGCTCAAGCTCCTCGACGGCCTGGTGTTCCCCACCGCGGGCACCGTGCAGTGGTGCCGGCTGCCCCTGGACCGCGCCGCGCTCGATCGGGCTCCGTTCCGCCTGGGGTTCCGCAGCCAGGTCGCCCTGCTCTTCCAGAACGTGGACGCCATGCTGTTCAACCCCACCGTCGCCGACGAGATCGCCTTCGGACCGCGGCAGCTGGGCCTGGCGGACGTCGAGGCGCGGGTGAAGAAGTGGGCCGAGGTCTTCCAGGTCTCGGAGTTCCTCGACCGGGCGCCGTTCGAGCTCTCCGGCGGCGAGAAGAAGCGCGTGGCGCTGGCCTCGATGCTCGCCGTCGATCCCAAGGTCCTGCTCCTCGACGAGCCCACCGCGTGCCTGGACCCGGCCTCCGCGGCGCGACTCGTCGATTTCCTGGCCGAGCTGCCGCGCGTCACGGTCATCACCTCGACGCACAACCTCACGGTCGCGGACGAGCTGGGGTCGCGGGCGCTGCTGATGGGCTCCGGGGCGTCCGGCCTGCTGTTCGATGGGCCCACCAAGACGCTGCTCGAGGACGAGGCCTTGCTCGTCCGCAGCGGGTTGGCGCACCGGCACGGGCACCGGCATGGGTCCGTCGAGCACTCGCACCACCACGTGCACGACTCGGAGTAGCGTGGCGATCCCGACCAGGGGCCGGCTTCGTCCGGCCACGTCCTGAGGCGAACCGGCTTCTGCGCCTCGCGCGCAGCGGTTGCCGGCAGGCGAGCGCAGCCGCGTCGTCCTCGCCCCGGGCTGCGCGGAGCTGTTGACCCTCGAGGCGCTGCTCGGGCACCAGAAGCCGCGATGAGCGCGGCGGCGACGGCGCGGCACCTCAGGACGTGGCCGAAGGCGCCTCCGCGCTCCTCGGCGCAACCCTTGCTGCCGCGTCCCGGTGCCTCCGGACCGCCCTGGCGAGGATGCCGGCGGCGCCCAGGCACTGCACGGCAAGCGCGAGCCCCCAGGCCAGGGCCGCCCCCGTCAGGCCAAGGCGGGGGACGAGGACGGCGCACGCCGCGATCTCGCAGAGGACGACCGCCGTGAACAGCGGCGGCTGGGCGCTGAAGCACCGCGCGGCCGTCATCGCGTAGCCGAGGACCGAGCACGAGTAGGCCAGCCCGCTGACGAACATCAGCGTGGTGAAGATCCCCGAGTGCTCCGCGTAGGCAGCGCCGAAGAACATTGCCAGGAGGGGCCGTCCGAACAGGGCGGCGACCCCGGCGCCCCCCAGCCCGAGGGTCAGCGCGCCGCCGACCATCCACGCCAGGGCGCGCCCGAACTGCCGCCAGTCCCTCGCGGCGAAGGCGCGCGCCAGCCGCGGGGAGGCGCTCTGGCCGACCGCGTTGACGAAGAGGCCGCCGGCGATGAACAGCGAGGCCATGGCGGCGAAGACCCCGAGGTCCTCGGTGCCGAGCCGCTGCTTGATGAAGTAGCGCGGGACGTTGGTCTGCAGCGACACCAGCATGATCACCACGCCGAGCGGCGCCGTCTTGCGCGCCAGCGAGAGGAGCCGCTTGCGCTCGAAGCGCGGCCGTGCCCCCGCCGCATCCATGTGCGGCAGGGCGCGGACGAAGCGGCGGTCCAGGAGGAGCGCGGCCGCGGCCCACGTGAGCGCCAGCGCCCCCGCACCGACGGCGACGCTCCCCGTGAGGGCCAGCCCCGCGGTGATCGCCGCCAGCCCCAGGAGGCTGCGCACGAGCAGCGACTGCGCGATGCGGTCCATCCGCTCGTGCTGCTGCAGCAGCCCGTACTGGAGGTCGCTCAGCGACTCGAAGACCTTCGCCAGGCCGATGAGGCCGACCGTCCAGAGGCCTTCCGGATCCGGAGCGGAGACGAGGGCCGCGACGGCGATGGCGAGCAGCGCCCCGACGAGCGCCACCAGGCGCAGCCCGAGGTAGTCACCGAAGGAGTATTCCCGCCGGACGTCGGTCGCCTGGACGTCTCGAAGCTGGAGCCCGGCCAGCAGCACGATGGGCGCGGTGATCGCGAGGGCGTTGGCATACTGGCCGACGCTGCGCACCGAGGCCGCGCGGGTGAGGACCACGATGATGAGCCACTGGCACGCCGAGTAGGTGGCCGTCGCGACGACCAGCCAGGACACGTTCGCGGCGAGCGAACGGCCGGCAGGGGCGCCGGCGACCGCGGCGAGCGCAGGGGTGGGCCGGGCTTCGCGCGGTCCGCTCACGCTCGCCTCGCCAGGGCCTTCCGCTCCCGGGGCAGGCGCTGCGTCTGCGCGATGACCTCGGCGTAGAAGCGTTCCCGGATGGGCTGGAGCGCCCGGGGGTGGAACTCGCGGGCGCGGGCGAGGTTGCGGCGCGACAGCTCGGCGCGCAGCGCGGGATCTCGAGCGAGCTGGGCCACGCGGGCGGCCAGCGCGCCCGCGTCGGAGGCGACCATGCCTTCCGGGGAGAGCAGCTCGGGGATGCCGCCCACGGGGGTGGCGAGGCACGGCAGCGCCCGCGCCATCGCCTCGACGAGGGCGCGGGGCAGGCCCTCGACCCGCGACGGCAGCACGAACAGGTCGGCGCGGTCGAGCTCGCGACGCACCGCCGCGCCGGAGGAGAGCTGGCCGACGAACCGGACCCTGCTGGCCACGCCGAGGCGACGGGCCCTCTCCTCGAGCGAGCCGCGCAGTCGGCCGTCCCCGACGATCGCCAGCTCCAGCTCCAGGCCCGCCTTCGCGCAGCGGGCGACGGCCTCGAGCAGCAGGTCCGGCCTCTTGTAGGGCACCTCGAGGGTGCCGACGTACACGAGGCGAAGGGGGGATCCGTCGGGCACATCTGGACGGCGAGGGCGCGCCACGAACGCCTCGTCGTCGGTCTCGACGTCGGACGCGGCGAAGGTCCGCACGCCCGGGCGGGTCGGGTAGCGGCGCTGGAGTGCCGCGCCCGTGACGTACAGCGCGGCCGACGCTTCCCGGCAGAGCCGGCGAAGCTCCCGCGGCGACCACCAGCGAAGGAGCGGCCGCAGCGGGTGGTCGAGCGCGCCCGGCGCGAACACGTCCTGAGGGTCCCCGACCACCTCGACCGCGAAGGGCCGGCGCGCGGCGCGCAGGTGCGCAGCGGCCACCGCTGCGATCGTTCCCGGGACCCGGAGGATGACCGCCGCCTCGGGGTGCAGCGCCAGCGCCTCGCCCACGGCGCGCCGCACCTGCCGTCGCCGCAGCAGGTACTGGCGCGGCCCGACGAAGTGAGGGACGGCGAGGAGGTCTACGCCGTCGCCGTCCACGCGCGCCCAGCGAGCGTCTCGCACCGGCACGTCGTCCACCCGCGCCACGAGGTGCACCTCGCCGAACTGGCCGAGGTAGCGGTCCCAGGAGCTGCGCCCGAGAGCGGTGGACGTCCAGATCGCGCCGTCCGGGGTGCGGCAGAACCGATGCTCGAGGGCGATGACGAGCTCCACGGGTCGAACCCCTCCTCGTGTGGGCACTGCATCGGTAGAAAGTGGGCTTCGCCGTCCGTCCTGCCAACGCGCCCGCTCGGGCGCACGGTCACGGGGGCTCTCCCGCGGCGCCCGTTTGCAGCGGGGCGCGCCGTGCGCACCCTCTGTGGGCCCCGCCCGCGCGGTCGCAGCGGCGAAAGGGCTTGCGACCCGCCGGCCGCGCGGAAGGGGGCGACCATGAAGGCACCGCACCTCCTCGCGCTCCTGCTCCTGCTGGGCCTCGTGATGCTGCTGCCCAGGGGGATGGGGCCCCTGACGGTGGCCGCCATCTGGGTCTTCTGCCTCGTCGTCCTGGCGAGGTCCCTGCGGTTCGGCGTGCTCTCCTTCCCGTGCCTCTACCTGCTCCTGCTGGGCCTGTTCCACCTGGGCCTCGTCGTGCCCGTTGCGCTCGGGGCCCCCGGAATCGAGGAGCCGGAGTGGTACTCGTCGGCGCACCTGCCGTTCTCGCTCGGGCTGGTCGCCATCGCCATGGTGGCGTTCACGGTGGGGGCGGCGCTCGCCGGACGCCGGGAGGAGGCGCCGGCCGCCGCGCCGCAGACCCAGTCCGAGCTCTTCCTCGTCGGCCTGCTCGTGGCCGCGGCTGGTGGGGCGCTCCTGCTGGTCGGGGCCTTCCAGGCAGGCGTGTTCGCGTCGGGCTACGGCGCCTACTACGAGCGCGCGGTCACCGAAGACGTCCGCCTGTTCGGGTTCGGGCTCATGCTCTTCCCGATCGGCCTGCTCATCGCGGCGGTGGGCGCGACGCGCCGGCAGTTGAGCCTGGTCGGCCTGCTGCTGGCCGTCGTGCTGGGCCCGCTGTTCCTGAGCGGCTTCCGCGGCCCCGTCATCGTGCAGGTGGCCTCGCTCATGGCGGTGTGGGCGCACAAGAACCGTCGCCTGGCGCGCATCCTCGGCGGTGCGGCCCTGGTCGTGGCCTTGGTCCTGGCCCCCGCCATCCGCAGCGCGCGCGACCTCGGCGCGCAGGACCAGCCCACCACGGAGGCGGCGACCGGCCCGCTCGCGGTCTTCGTCGAAGCGGGCGGCTCGCTCTATCCCCTGGTCGTCACGGTGGAGCAGATCGACGGCGGGGCCCAGGAGCTGTGGTGGGGGCGCTCCTACGCGATGGCCGTCGGGCGCGTGCTCTTGAACGTCTCGTCCCGGCGGTCGGAGGAGCGGGTGCTGACGCCCAGCGCCTGGGCCACGCTCCAGGCGGATCCCTGGGCCTTCGACAACGGCTACGGGATCGGCTTCTCGGGCGTCGCCGAGCCCTACCTGAACTTCGGCCTGGCCGGCGTGCTGCTCGTCTTCCTGGCGCTCGGAGGGATCGTCCGGACTTGGGAGCGCTGGCTGTCGCGGGACCCCTTCCGCGCCGCCATCGGCGCGGCGAGCTTCGGCTTCGTGCTCTGGTCGGTCCGCAACGAGGCGATGGACCTGTTCCGGGTGATGGCGATCGCCTCCGGGATCGTGCTGGGGGCGTGGGCGTTGAGCGCGCTCCGGCGCCGGTGGGCGTCGAGGGGGCGGCGTGCCGACCTCGGCACCGGCGGCGAGGCCTTGCCGGACGGGCGTTGACCCGGCCGGCGGGCGTGAACAGGTTGGCGCCACCATGTCTCCAGTGCGCGTGCTGCAGGTGGTGGCCCAGATGAACCGGGGCGGGGTCGAGACGTGGCTCATGCAGGTCCTGCGTCACCTCGACCCGCGCCAGGTACGGATGGATTTCCTCGTGACGCGCGGCGAGCCCGGCCACTACGACGCGGAGATCGCCGCGCTCGGCTCGACGACCATCCCCTGCGAGACCCCGAGCCACCCGCCGCGGTTCGCGCGGCGCTTCCTGCGGGTGCTCGCGGAGCGCGGGCCGTACGACGTCGTCCACAGCCACGTGCACCACTTCAGCGGCTTCGTGCTCGCGCTGGCCTGGACCGCCGGCGTCCCGGTGCGGATCGCCCACAGCCACAGCGACACGCGCGAGGTCGACGGCACGGGCTCGCTCCCTCGCCAGCTCTACCTGGGCCTGATGCGGTCGGCGCTGGACCGGTTCGCCACCCATGGGCTGGCGGTGAGCGAGGTGACCGCCGAGGCGCTCTTCGGCGGCGCCTGGCGCGCCGACCCGCGCTGGCGGGTGGCGCGCTGCGGCCTCGACTTCGGCGCCTTCGCCGGAGCGCTCGACCGGGCCGAGGTCCGCGCCGAGCTGGGTCTCTCCCCCGACGCGCTCGTGCTCGGCCACGTCGGGAGGTTCGATCCCCTGAAGAACCACGAGAAGCTGCTCCAGATCGCGGCGTGCACGCTCGCGCGCGAGCCCCGCACGCGGCTGGTGCTGGTCGGGGACGGCCCGCTGCGCGCGCAGGTGGAGGCGGACGCGGCCCGGCTCGGCCTGCGCGACCGGGTCGTCTTCGCCGGCCTCCGAGGAGACGTGGCGCGGGTCCTGCGAGCCTTCGACGTGTTCGTGTTCCCTTCCGTCCGCGAAGGGCTGCCGCTGGTCGGCCTCGAGGCGCAGGCGGCCGGGCTGCCGATCGTCCTGGCGGACTCGATCACCCGCGAGGTGATGGTGATGCCCGAGCTGTTCACCTGGCTGTCGACCGCCGAGCCGCCCGAGGCGTGGGCGGAGGCTGCCTTGAGCGCCGCCCGCCTGCGCGCTCCTGCGAGCTCGGCGGCGGCGGCGCTCGAGGCCAGCGACTTCTCGCTCACGCGCGCCCTGCCGGCCCTGCTCGACGTCTACGCCAGCAGGGCCTGACCGGCGCACGCGCCCGGAGCTCCAGATGCCCCTCCTCTCGCCCCTCCTCCTCGCGTTGACGCTCGCGGCGCCGGCCTGCTCGGTCGCAGCGGGCCCCTTCGACGTCCGCGCCTACGGGGCGAAGGGCGACGGAGCGACCGACGACTCGGGCGCGTTCCAGGCCGCGCTCGACGCCGCGCGCCTCAACGGCGGAGGCGTGGTGCTGGTGCCCGCCGGCACCTACCTGGTGGCGCCGCCCCCGGACGAAGGCGGCTCGCCGCGGCTGCGCTCCCTCACCATCGGCAGCAACACCTGGCTGCGCGGAGAAGGCCCGGCCAGCGTGATCAAGGTGAAGCCGGGCGTGGGGAGCTACCGGGCCCTGCTCTCGAACCACCCGGAGGCTGCGAGCCCGGTCGAGAACGTGACCATCTCCGACCTCCGCTTCGACCAGAACTGCGGGGCCAGCGGCGGGACGGTGTGGTCCAGCCGCGACGACCGCACCCTCTTCGCCATCTACTTGGCGTGGGGTGGGAGGAACCTCACGGTCGAGCGCGTGCGCTTCGACCCGGTGTGCGGCGTCAGCACCGTGGTCCTCAACGCGCCCACCGCCCAGGGCCTCACGGTGCGCGACAGCTACTTCCGGTTCGTGAAGGGCCCGACGACGGAGCGCACCGGCCACTATGACAACACCGCGGTGTACCTCGACGGACAGGGCGAGGTCGTCAGCGGCAACGTGTTCGAGTCGACGGCCGCCGACGGGGCGAGGGGGGCCATCGAGCTGCACGGGGCCCGCGGCGTCGCCTCCGGGAACCTGACGCGCTGGTACCGCTCGTGCGTGCGCGTGGTGGGCACCGGAGGCAAGCAGGCGGCGTCCCCCTGGAACGGCTTCACCGTGACCGGGAACACCTGCGCCGAGGCGCAGGACGCGATCAACGTGTGGTCGGGGACCGCGCACCACGTCCACGGCGTGGTGATCGCCGGGAACACCATCTCCCTCGCGGAGCTCGACCACCTGGCCGCAGCCCGGCACCTCCAGTACTTCTCCGGCATCTCGTTCGCGTGGGACAGGGTGTCGGGCATGCTCGCCGGCGACATCGCCGACGTGGTCATCGAGGCGAACGTCATCACGGCGCAGCCCTCGCAGGGCGTCTGGGGCGCGAACGCCTACGCCACCGGGGGGATCCTGCTGACCGCCGAGGGCAACCTCGCGGACCTGACCGTGCGCGGGAACGTCGTCCGCGGCGTCCCGACCAAGGGGATCCATGTCCAGGCGATGGGGAGCCGGTCGCGCGCGCGGGGGATTCGCATCGAAGGCAACGTCGTGGTGGACGCGGGGAATGACCCGTCCGCGGGCGCCGAGCGGGCGGGCATCGTGGTCGCCGGCAAGCTCGAGGACGTCGAGGTGGCCCACAACTCCATCCTGGACACGGGCGTGCCCTTCAAGGGCCGCTACGCGCTGCGCGTGGAGGCCGACCCCGGCAGCGCGCGGGTCAGCATCCACGACAACGCATGGAGCAGCGCGGATCCGAACAAGGGCTTCGAGCTCGCGCTGGACGGCCCGATCGACGCAGGGACGGCGCGCCGCACCGCCGCGCTCTCGGTCGCTCCCCGCTCGGCGGCGAGCGTCACCCTCGATCCCTCGCGCGCCGGCCTCTGGGACCTGACCGTCACGCGGCCGGAGGGGCTTGCCGTCCGCGTCGCGCCCAGCGCCATGCCCGGCCAGCGGCTCACCATCCGGCTCCGCAACGGCCTGTCAGGCCCGTTGGGCGAGGTGCGCTGGGAAGGCTTCAAGATGGCGCCGTGGACGAACCCGGCCCCGGGCAGCCACCGGGTCCTGGAGGTCGAGTGGGACGGCGAGTCGTGGCGCGAGCTCTTTCACTCGCCGCTCGACATCCCGAATTGAGCGGAGACGGCGACGCCGGCCGGCCTCGCGGAGGAGACCGGCCGGCGCCGACTTCATGGGCAGGCGGGAGCCTGGCGCTACTGGCGCTCGTAGGCGCCGACGTCCACTCGGGTGCCGACGATGCGCGGGTTGCCGGCGAAGTCGGTCGAGCCGAGGTTCGTCAGCGGTGAGTCGCCCGCATCCACCGCCGCGGAGCCGGAGCGCAGGCTGAAGTCACCCGTCGAGGCGTTGGTGAAGAGCGGGTCGGCCGTCACCTTGTGGACGTCCGGGCCGGCCGCGCCGCCGCCGAAGTACAGGTTGTAGTCCATCAATCCGACCGGCCATCCGAGCGAGTTGACCACCGGGGCCGTCGTGTTCGCGACGATGTTGTTCTTCCAGACCACGCTGGAGCTCGTGTAGGGCCGGATGACCATTCCGTTGGAGTTCCCGTAGAGGGTGTTGTTGAGGAACTGCACGTTGTAGATGGTCGAGCCGTCGGTGCTGCTGTACCAGGTCCCGGCGAAGAGGCCGGCATAGTTGCGGTAGGCGAGGTTGTTCCGGACGACGATGTCGTGCGCGGCGGGCTGGCCCGGCTCGCTGAGGATGGAGAAGGCCCACTCCGAGTCGCGTACCTCGTTGCGCTCGATGACGGTGTTGGTCCCGCCGTCGACGTAGATGGCGTTCGTCGGGTTGTTGTACCAGACGGTCCCGTCGCGCCTCTTGCCGATGTACTCCAGGATGTTGCCGCGCACCGTCACGCCCGAGGCGCCGCCGTGGATGTCGATGGCGGTGGCGTCGGTGTCGTGGAAGTAGTTGCCCTCCAGGATCACCCCGCTCGCGCCGGCGACGGTCATGGCCTCGCTCATGTTGGTGTTGATGTTGCCGAGCTCGTTGCCGGAGATCGTGATGTCGTGCGCCGGCGACCATATGTAGAGGTGCAGGAAAGCCGAGGTGCCGTCGATGGTCGGGTAGGTGTTCTTGTTGTTCAGGAACTTGCCGTCCTTGACCTCGACGAAGCTCGACGAGCCGTCGATGCGCAGCCCCTGCTGCATGGGGCCGGTGCAGCTGTAGTTCTGGAACGTGAGCCCCTGGATGCGCACGTAGCTGCGGCTGCTGATCATCAGGAAGGGGACGCCGTCGGTGACCGTGCCGAGGTACTTGTAGTCGAGGACGACCGCCTCGCCGGTGCCGGGGCCCGTCCACCCGTAGGGCTGGAACACGATGGCCTTGCCCGCGACGCCGGAGACGTTGAGCGTGAGGCGCTCCTGGTAGGTGCCCCCGCGGATGTTCACCGTGTCGCCCGCCACCGCGGAGTTCATCGCCTTCTGGATCGTCCGCCAGGGCTGGGCCAGGGTGCCCGGGTTGGCGTCATTGCCGGTGGTGGCGACGTAGTACTGCGGGCCCGACGGCGACGCGGTGCACTGGCCGACCGAGCTGCAGGTCGAGCCCGAGGCGCAGGAGCCGCAGGTGCCGCCGCAGCCGTCCGGGCCGCACTGCTTGCCGGAGCAGCTGGGGGCGCAGGAGGCCTGGCACAGGCCGGCGGAGGTGCAGGTCGAGCCCGAGGCGCAGGAGCCGCAGGTGCCGCCGCAGCCGTCCGAGCCGCACTGCTTGCCGGAGCAGCTCGGGGCGCAGGAGGCGAGGCACAGGCCGGCGGAGGTGCAGGACTGGCCCAAGGCGCAGGAGCCGCAGGTGCCGCCGCAGCCGTCCGAGCCGCACTGCTTGCCGGAGCAGCTCGGGACGCAGGAGGCCTGGCACAGGCCGGCGGAGGAGCAGGACTGGCCCGAGGCGCAGGCGCCGCAGGTGCCGCCGCAGCCGTCTGAGCCGCACTGCTTGCCGGAGCAGCTCGGGGTGCAGGAGGCGAGGCACAGGCCGGCGGAGGAGCAGGTCGAGCCCGAGGCGCAGGCGCCGCAGGCGCCGCCGCAGCCGTCCGAGCCGCACTGCTTGCCGGAGCAGCTCGGGGCGCAGGTCGACGCGGCCGAAGGGAACAGGTTGCTGCTGGGGATGGTGACCATCGCCTGGCCCGGCAGGGTCCAGGCCAGGTTCACGCGTGCGTTGCGCGTGCTCTGGAAGTACTCGAGCTTCAGGTCGTAGCGACGGCCGGCGACGAGGGAGAGCGGGGCGGTAGGCACCCGGCGCTTCCCCCAGTCGATCAGCAGCTGGTTGCCGATCCACAGGCGCGCGCCGTCATCGGCGTTCACCGTGAAGAGGACAGTGCCGGAAACCGGCGCGAGCACCTGGCCGGTCCACCGGGCCGAGAAGGTATCCACCGCGATGGAGGGATCGGGGCTGCCCCGGCCCCAGTCGAAGTTGACCTGGCGATCGAGGCGGGTGAGCTTGAGGTCGGTCAGGGCCTGGTCGTCGAAGTATTCCCCGGTCAGGCCGTTGCCGGTGTTGGGGACGAACAGCAGGTCGACGCCGTAGTTGTTGGCCTGGTAGGAGCTCGTCGGGAACCCTCCGGTGGACGAGCGCAGGTACACGCCGTTGCCGCCCGACTCGCCGTCGCGCAATGCGTAGAGCGGCCCGGCGCTCCGGCCGGCGGATGCGAAGTAGCCGTTTTCGCCCGCGTACTGCCCGTTGGGCGCGAAGTAGCTCACCACGTAGACGGTGCCAGGCTGCACGGTCACCGGAGTGGAGAAGAGGGCGTTCTGCCAGCCGCTCGCCGTCTCGTTCGCAAAGGTGACGCTCGCCAGGAGCGTCCCGGAGGCGGTCCAGAGGCTGCCGAGGTGGGTACCGGTGTTGGTCGGGGCCTTGTAGAAGCGCACGCCGGCGACGGCCCCGGGGGCCGAAGATTCGAATTTCAGGCCGAGTTCGATGGCCAACGAGTCGCCGGTCGCGATCGTCGCGGGCACGGCAGTGTCCGGCCAGAGGCTGACCATGCCGACGAGCGCTTCCTGGTCCGCAAGGGTCTGCTTCTGGTCGATGCTCTGGAGCGAACAGGCGGACAGGATGGTGGCAAGAGCAGCAAGCAGCAGTCTCCCATGACGCAAGGTCGTCTCTCCTCGAGTTGGGCGCGTCGTCTCGGCGGGCTGGTGCCGGGACGTCGAGCGCGTGGTTGGTGTGGTGCTACAGGGACGACCTGGCCGCCCTCTGCAAACCGTCGGCCACCCCCGCTGGGCGAGCCTGCCAGGGAGGAACCAACCGGGACTTGTGGAGAGTTAGTTACAGATCAGTAGCCCGAACAGGACGACTGGTCGTCGACCTGTTCAGCAAGCGCGGCAGGCGCGGCAGGCGCGGGAGGACCGGCCAGCGAGAACGCGGGCCCGTCCCAGGTGCCTCGCGGGACGAGATCGGGCGCGGGTCACGGAGCACCGCGCCCGGACAACGAGCGGGCCGCCGGACGAGCGCATGCTCGAACTGGCGACTGGAGGTCGAGGGTCGCTGGCGTCAGGGCGTGCTGCGCGCCCCGTCCTCACCCGCGGATGCCGCCGGCTCGGTCCGCGGCGGCGCCTTCGGCAGGGGGAAGCCGATCTCGTCGATGCCCTGCGTGTCGCGGACGTCCTCGCGGCGGAGCACCTGGTAGACGGTCCGCGCCAGGATCTCGAGGTCCAGCCAGAAGCTCCAGTGGTCGACGTACCAGACGTCGAGCGCCAGCCGCTCCCGGAACTTCTTGGTGTGGCGCCCGTTGATGGCGGCCCACCCGGTGATGCCGGGAGGCACATCGTGCCGGCGCGCCTCCTCCGGGGAGTACTGGTCGAGGTACTCCACCAGGAGCGGGCGAGGCCCCACCAGGCTCATCTCGCCGCGCAGCACGTTCCAGAGCTCGGGGAGCTCGTCGAGGCTCGTCCGGCGCAAGAACCGCCCCAGCCGCGTGGTCCGCTGCTCGTCGGTCAGGTACCAGACCTGGTCCGGCCGGGGCGCGGTCATGGTCCTGAACTTGATGATCCTGAAGGGCCGGCCGCCCAGGCCGGGGCGGGTCTGGCGGAAGAAGACGGGCCGTCCCTGGGTGGCCAGCAGCGCCAGCGAGGTGCCCAGCATCACCGGTGAGAGGAGCAGGCCGCCGCCGAGGACGCCGGCGAGGTCCAGGCCGCGCTTGGCGAGCCGGACGAGCTTTCCGGGAGTCTTCTTCTGGTTCATGACGCCGACCTCGGCAGGTCCCGGGGCACGGAAGTCGGGCCGCTCGAACCGCTGGCCGCCCGGTTCTGGAGGAGCTCCAGCGTCCCTGGGACCGCCGTCACGTGAATCGGCTGCAGGCGGGGAAACGGGCTCGCTCGCCTGGGTCTTCTCGACGATCCGCCGCGCATGGCGCAGACGTTAGGCGCGCACCAACCCCGGGGCGAGGGCCGGGGGCGGGGGGCCTCGGTCGGGCGCGCCCGGACACGGCGGCCGGCGTGGCTGCGCTGGCGCTGCCTGGAGGCGTCGCGGGCGAGGGGGCGCGTCGGGGCCGGCGCGGCGGCGACCTGAGGACGCCGCAGACGGGTCACCGTGATCGGGGTGCCGCCTGGCCCTTCCCGGGCTCGCGCGGGGGCGCCGCCGCCCGAGACGCCCCGGGAGCCGCGGGCGCTGCATAGGGGAGGGGCGCAGGCCACGCCCTCTTGGTCGGATTGCCGCGCCGGGGCCGAGTCCCCTACCTCCCCTGACGCGGCGTGAGCGCGCGGGCAGTGCGCCTGCGACCGAGGCCGACGACGGGGGGCGAGGTGCCTCAGGGGACGGCTGGCATGAAGGGCGGGCCCGGATCCATGGGCCCGGCTCGAGAGGCCCGACGGGAAACGCAGCCCGCGGCGGCTCCCCGCCGCATCTGCTTCGTCGCCACGCTGCCGATCACGTTGAAGGCCTTCGTGCTGCCGCAGGCGGCATTCCTCAGCCGCTCCGGCTGGGACGTGACCTGGGTCTGCGCGCCAGACGCAGAGTTCGCGCGCAGGGCGCCAGAGTGGCTTCGCTACCGTCCCATGCCCTTCCGGCGGGGACTGGACGCGCTCGAGGCGCCCCTGCACATCTGGCGCCTGTACCGCTTCTTCGCCAGGGAGCGGTTCGACATCGTCCAGTACTCGACCCCCAATGCCGCGCTCTACGCCTCGGTGGCGGCCTGGCTGGCCCGGCAGCCGGTGCGGCTCTACGCGCAGTGGGGAATCCGGTACGTCGGCTTCGCCGGCGCGCCGCGCAAGCTCTTCAAGCTCCTGGAGAGGGTCACCTGCGCCTGCTCCACCGTGGTCGAGCCGGACAGCCGGAGCAACCTCGAGTTCGCCGTGGCGGAGGGGCTCTACCGGCGGGGCAAGGCGCGGGTCGTCTGGAACGGCAGCGCCAGCGGCGTCGACCTCCAGCGGTTCGACGTCTCCCAGAGAGACCGGTGGCGCGAGCAGTACCGCCGGAGGCTGGGGTGGGACGCGTCCCACCGGGTGGTGGGCTTCGTCGGCGCGCTCCGTCGCGACAAGGGCAGCAACGAGCTGCTGGCCGCCGCCCGTCGCCTCGCCTCGACGATGCCCCGGTTCCGCCTGCTGCTCGTCGGCGACAAGGAGCTCTACGGGAGCGTCGACGGCGAGCTCCGGGCCTGGGCGGACGCCTCGCCGCAAGTCGTCTACGTCCCCTCGACGAGCGAGGTCCCGCAGTACATGTCGTGCATGGACGTCTTCACGCTCCCCAGCTATCGCGAGGGCTTCGGCAGCGTGGTGGTGGAGGCCCAGGCGATGGGCCTGCCCGTGGTCGTCAGCGACGTCCCCGGCCCGGTGGACGCGATGAAGGAGGGGGAAACTGGCCTGGTCGTGCCGGTGAGGAATGCCGACCGGCTGGCGGCCGGGCTCGAGGCGCTGATCGACGACGACGAGCTGAGGGAGAGGCTCGGCCGGGCGGCGGTTCGCTGGGCCGCCACTCGATTCGAGCAACGCAGCTACCTGGAGCATGTCTTGGCCGACAAGAACGGCCTGCTGTGACGGGCCGCCGTCGTGGGCCTCCCCCAGGCGATCCGGGGGAGGGGGTGCTGCCGGCGGGGGGGGCCGAGGAGGACAGCCGCCGCGAGGGGATGCGCAGGGGCGAAGAGCGGGTGTCGCCCTCTTGGTCGGATTGCCACGCCGGGGCCGAGTCTCCACAACCGGTGTCGACGCAGTGCGCTGGAGGAGCCGGTTCGCCCGCAACGGAGAGTGACAAAGGGGGCGGGATGCGAAGGTTGATGCTGTGGCGGTGGCCGGTGGTCCGGACGGCGCGCCAGGTCGCGATCCTGCTCTTCGACCTGCTCGCCACGGTCGCGGCGCTCGGGGTCGCCGTGCTCGCGCGGTTCGAGGGGCGGGTTCCGGAGCCCTGGCAGCGCGCGGCGCTGTTGGCGCTGCCGGTGCTGGTCGCAAGCCGCCTGGTGGCCATCCTGGCCGCCAGGCTCCACCACTGGTCCTTCTTCATGTCGGGGCTTTCCGAGGGCCTGCGGTTGGTGGTCGCCCTGCTGGCGGGGACCGCGGCCTCCATCGCCGTTTGCGCCATGCTCCTGCCCGACGGGCTGCCGCGCTCGGTGTGGGCGCTGGAGTTCTTCGTCGCCGCCTCGCTCTCGGCCGGGATGCGCTTCGGTCCGCGGGTGGCCTGGGCCTGGTGGGGCGACCTGGTCCGCAGCCGCGGCGGCGCGGCCCGGACGATCATCGTCGGCGTCGGCGGCGCCGCCGAGATCCTGGCGCGCGACGTCTGCCGCAGCCGCAGCAGCCTCTACCACCTCATCGGCTTCGTGGACGAGCAGCGGCACGCCGGCGGCATCCGCCTCGCCGGTCGGCCCATCCTGGGCGACCTGACCCGGCTCCCCGCGCTCATCCGCCGCCACGCGGTGACCACGGTGCTGCTGGCCGACCCGCACTTCTGCGCCAAGACGGTCCGCGACGTGCTCGACGTGTGCGACCGCCTGCGGGTGCGCTTCAAGATCGTCCCCACCTCCTTCACCGACGTCGACCGCCGCATCACCGCGGCCATGCTCCACGACCTCTCCCCCGCGGACCTGCTGCCGCGCCCGGAGGTCGCCTTCGACGAGGCCGAGATCCGCGCCCTGGTGGAGGGCCGCTGCGCCCTGGTCACCGGCGCGGGTGGCTCCATCGGCGGCGAGGCGTGCCGCCAGCTCGCCCGCTACGGTGCGAGCTCGCTGGTCATGGTCGACCTCAACGAGAACGAGGTGTACCTGCTCGGCCGCGAGCTGGCCGAGCAGTGGCCGCGCCTGCAGGTCTTCCTCGAGGTGGCCGACGTGCGCGAGCCGGGGCGGCTGATGCGGCTGGGCGAGCGCTACCGGCCCGCCTACGTGCTGCACGCCGCGGCCCACAAGCACGTGCCGCTCATGGAGCGCGCCCCCGAGGAGGCGGTGAAGAACAACGTCTTCGGGACCCTGAACGTGGCGAACATGGCCCACGCCTGCGGGGCCGAGCGCTTCGTGCTCATCTCCACCGACAAGGCGGTCAACCCCTCGTCGGTGATGGGCGCCTCCAAGCGCGTCGCGGAGATGGTGGTGCACGGCCTGGGCCGCGACTCGCCCACCCGCATGACCTCGGTGCGCTTCGGCAACGTGTTGGGCTCGGCCGGCAGCGTGGTGCCGCTGTTCCGGCAGCAGATCGCCCGGGGCGGGCCGGTGACCGTGACCGACCCGGAGTGCACCCGCTACTTCATGACCATCCCCGAGGCGGTGGGCCTGGTGCTCTTGGCGGGGCTGGGGGACTACGGCGAGCTGTGCGTGCTGGAGATGGGCGAGCCGATGCGCATCGCCGACCTGGCCAAGCACTTCATCACCATGTCCGGCCACGTCCCCGACGAGGAGATCCGCATCGTCTACACCGGGCTGCGCGAGGGGGAGAAGCTGCACGAGGAGTTGCTGACCGAGCAGGAGGAACACACCCTCGAGGTGCGCAACCGGATCCGGGTCGCGCGCAGCGGGGCTCCGCCCCGGGACTTCGCAGTGCAGCTGGCGTTGCTGCGGCGGCTCGCGGACGGCGGAGACCGCGAGGGGGTGCTGCGTGCCCTGCGCCTCCTCGTGCCCTCCTATCGTGCAGCAGGCCCCGCCGCCGCGCCTGACGCCGAACACGCCCTGTCCCACCTGGCCCACGGCGGCACTCCCGGCTAGCGCGGGGCACCGCCACGGAACGGTTGCATGACCATCGAAAAGCCAGTGGAAGAGACGGGGAGCGCCTGGACGCCGCGTCCGGCCTGGGGACCCAGGTGGGGCGGAGCGGCCCCGCAGAGGACCGCCGAGCCCGACGGGCTCGCGGAGCTGGTCCGGGCCCTGCGCGAGCACCGCTTCCGGGTGGCCGCCGTGGCGCTCGCCTCGCTGGCGGCCGGGCTTGCCTACCTCGCGTTGGCGCCGCCCCGCTACCAGTCCAACGTCCTCATCCAGGTCGAGGGCCCGTCGAGGGCCGGCCCCCTTCTCGGCGAGCCCGCGGGGGCGGCCGGCGAGCGGCCGGACCTCGAGCCCGAGCTGGAGCTCCTGCGCTCGCGCTCGCTCCTGCGCGAGGTGGTCGACGAGCTGGGTCTGGCGGTCGAGGCCGCGCCGCGGCGTCTTCCGCTGGTCGGGGCGGCCCTCGCGCGCCGGTACGCCGGGGAGGAGCCGGCCGCCCCCCCGCGGGGCCTCGGTCGCTTCGGATGGGGCGGCGAGCGCATCCGCGTCGAGCGCCTCGAGGTCGACGAGCCGCTCCTCGGTCGACCGCTGCGCCTCGTCGCGCTGGAGGGTGGGCGCTACCGCCTCCTGCGCCCCGACGGCACCCCTTGGCTCGAAGGGCAGGTGGGGGAAGCCGCGCACGCGGACGGCCCGCGCCGGCCCGAGCTCGTCGTCTCCGAGCTGGTCGCACGGCCGGGCACGGAGTTCATCCTCCGGCGCCGCCGCGCCGAGGACGCGGTCGGGGCGCTGCAGGAGCTCTTGCGCGTGTCCGAGAAGACCCGGCGGTCCGGAGTCATCGCGGTCACGCTGGAGGGCCCGGACCCGAAGCGGGCGGCGGCCGTGCTGGACTGCCTGGCCAGGCACTACCTGTCCCGGGGCCAGGCCCGCCTCGCGGCGGAGGCCGGCCAGGCGCTGCAGATCGTCGAGGCGCAGCTGCCGCTGCGCAAGGCCAAGGTCGACCAGGCCGAGGGGGCGCTGAAGGCCTTCCAGCAGGGCAAACGGGCCGCCAGCGTGGCGGTCGAAGGGCAGTCCGTCGTCGCCCAGAGCACCGAGCTGGACCGGGAGCTGGTCCTCCTGGAGCAGCAGCAGGCCGAGCTCCGCCACCGCTACACCGACAGCCACCCCGCGGTGGCCGAGGTGGCGGCGAAGCTGCGCGGCCTGTACGCGCGCAGGGCGCAGCTGGCGCAGCGTGAGAAGGAGCTCCCGCGGACCGAGCTCGTCGTCGCTCGCCTCACCCGCGAGCTCACGACGGCGACCGACCAGTACACGCAGCTGCTCGGCGAGGCGGAGCGCCTGAGGATGCTGAAGGCCGCGGTGGTCTCGCGCGCCACGGTCCTGGACTCGGCGCTGGTGCCCGCGCTGCCGTTCAGCCCCCGGCCCAGACCGGTGCTCGGCCTGGCCACCCTGCTGGGCCTGGCGGTGGGCGTCGGCACCGCCTTCGCCAAGAGGGCTTCCGGCCGCCGCGCCGCGGGCGCCGAGGAGCTCGAGCGCAAGACCGGCCTGCCCGTCCTGGCGGCCGTGCCGCGCAGCCGCGCCCAGGGCAAGCTCTCGAGCCGGTGGCGCCCGCAGGCCTCCCTGCGGCTCCTCGCGTCGCTCGAGCCCGGCGACGCCGCGGTCGACGAGCTGTGGGCGCTGCGCGCCGGCCTGGAGCCGGCCTTGGTCGGGCGCCCGACTGGCGTGGTGGTGGCGGTCCTGGGGCCGGGGCCCCAGGTCGGCAAGTCGTTCCTGTGCGCGAACCTCGCCCAGGTGCTCGCCGCCTCGGGTCGCAGGGTGCTGCTGGTGGACGCCGACCTGCGCCGGGGCGCGCTGCACCGCTACTTCGCGGCGGCGCGCCAGCCGGGCCTGTCCGACGTCGTCCTGGGAGCGGTTCCGCTGGACGGCGCGCTCATCCGCGCGCGCGGGGTGGACCTGCTTCGCGCGGGGACGCAGCGGGGCGAGCCGGCGGAGCTGCTGGCCGGGGCCGCGTTCGAGACCCTGCTCGCCCAGCTGGCGGGGCGCTACGAGGTCGTCCTCGTCGACACCGCTCCCGTGCTGGCCGTCGCCGACGCGTTGCCCGTCGCGCGGCTGGCGGACGTCAACCTCCTGGTCGTCCGCGAAGGGATGGATCCGGAGCGCGAGGCGTTGGAGGCCCTCCAGCGTCTAGAGAGGGGAGGCGCGCGGGTCGAGGGCCTGGTGCTCAACGCCGTGCGAGCCCCTCGGGACAGGTACGCCCGCTATCGGGCCGGCGCGCGCCCGGGCAGCCTGGGCGTCGAGGGCTGAGCGCCGCGCGGGGGTGCGCTCCGCTCGGCGCCACGCCCGTCTTGGGGCCGTGGCTGGAGGGCCTGGGCGGCACAACTTTGGGACTGGCCGAACAGGGGCGGCTCGGGGCGCGACGGACGGGGCGGCCCGACTGCGGCAGGGAACCTTCGATGGTCCGCTTGAGCCTGATCACTTCCCAGGACTCGGAGAGTTGGAGGGCGGCGCTTCCCGCCCGCGAGCGCGTCATGGGCAGCTTGGAGTACGCGCGCATCTGCGAGCGGCGGACTGGGTTCCTCGCGCGACTGTTCCTGGCCGAGTGGGACGGCGGGCGCATCGCGTACCCCACGCTGCTGCGTCCGCTCGAAGCTTTGCCGTTCGCCGGCGAGGCCGGGCGGGGCAGCTTCGACACGTTCACCCCCGAGTACACCGGCCCTCTCCGGCTCGGGTCGCGGCTACCAGGCCGGGAGGAGGCCGGCCTGGCAGGGGCCTTCGCGGAGCTGTGCCGGGACCAGCGGATCGTGGCGGAGTTCGCGCACCTGAGCCCGTTCCACGGGGCCGCCGAGATGCTCGACCCCGAGTTCGTCGAGTGCGACCGGCAGATCGTCTACGTGGACCTGTCCTGGGGGCTGGAGCGGATCTGGTCCGAGTCCTTCACCCGCGAAGCCCGCAGGCACGCCCTCCAGGCCGCGCGGCTGGGGGTCCGCGTGCGCCCGGCCTCCTCTCCCGAGGACGTGCTCGAGTTCCACCGGCTGTACGAGCTGACGATGGACCGGGTCTCGGCGGCCGACCGCTACCGCTTCCCGCCCGAGCACTTCCTCGAGTTCTTCCGGACCATGTCCGACCACTCGCTCTTCCTGCTCGCGGAGCACCAGGGGCGGGCGGTCGCCGGCGGCCTCTACCTCTTCGACGCGACGGACGTGTACTGGCACTTCTCCGCGGCGGACCTGGAGCACTCGCGGCTGCGGGCCGTCAACGGCTGCCAGTGGGAGGCGATCAAGTGGGCCGCCCGCGCCGGCAAGCGGCGCATGTTGCTCGGCGGCGGGCATGCGCCCCGAGACGGGCTGCTGCGCTTCAAGGGCGCCTTCTCTCCCCTGCGCATGCAGTTCCGCACCTACCGGCGCATCCACGACCCCGAGCGGTACGCCGCCCTCGTCGATGCCTGGGCGGCCCGATACGGGGCGCGGCCGGAACCGTCCCGCTACTTCCCGGCCTACCGATCCGACCCGCCGGCGGCAGCGGAGGCGAGGACGTCCGTCTCGCAGCCGGCCTGAAGGAAGGGAGCGCGGCCCGGCCCACCACGCGGGGCCACCCTTCAATCGCCCAGGATCGAGCGGCCCTCGGAGCGGCGGATGCCTAGGGTTGCAGAGCCCCGAATTGGCCGCGGCGGAGGGAACCCTCGCATGGCCCTGGCAGCAGCTCGCGATGCCCGGCTGGTCGTCTCCCACCTCGGCCTCTGGACTCCGGCGCTCTACGCGCTGAGGAAGCTGGGGCACGTCGACCACTTCTTCCATCTGAGCGCGGCGCTCCGGCGGCTGCGCTTCCCGCGGCTGCGGTCCGACCTGCGCTTCGCGGAGGCGACGGAGGCGGACCTCGCGGAGATCCTGGGCGGCCTGGGGAGCCTGGACGCCGACTCGCGCCGGGAGGTGATCACCCGGGTCCGCTTCCACCGCAGCGGCGTGCCCGGCTGCCACGTCGGCCGCAACGACCGCGGGGAGGTGGTGTCCCTGCAATGGCTGATCCGGCCGCGCGACAACGAGGCGCTCAGCCGGGCCTGCCGCGGGCTGTACTACCGGCTGCAGCCCGACGAGGTGATGATCGAGAACCTCTTCGTCTTCCCCGCGTTTCGCGGGCTAGGCACCTTCGAGACCGTGAACCACTTCGTGCTCGAGCGGGCGCGCAGCGAGGGGTTCCGGCTCTGCCACACCTATGTCCGCAAGGACAACGTCGTCTCCCTCAACGGGTGCCTCGATCTGGGGTTCCGCATCCGCAAGCTGCTCACCGGGTACAGCGTGGCCGGAGTGACCTGGCGGGCCTTGTAGCGCTGGAGAAGGGGCGCCGCGCCGGTCCGTGCGCGGCGGAGGTATGCACGCGTGCAATTCCGGATCCTGGATGCGGGGTGCGAAGAAGGGCTCTTGGCGTGGAACGCGCTTTGGAGTGCGTGGCCCACCCGAGACGTGATGGCCCACCCCGAGTACGCGCGGCTCTTCGCGCGGCCCTGCGACCGGGTGGT
The DNA here is from genome assembly GCA_036504155.1 of Myxococcales bacterium. Taxonomy (GTDB): domain Bacteria; phylum Myxococcota; class Myxococcia; order Myxococcales; family UBA5297; genus JACRCT01. Next base: position 33,232 of record DASXVQ010000056.1, on the reverse strand, counting down.
CTGCGCGGTGGGAGAGGGCGGCGGCGCGACGATCCTGTTCCCGCTGCTGCTGCGGCCCCTCGCCGCCGAGCCGTGGGCCCGCGAAGGCGAGCCGCGGTGGGATGCCATCACGCCCTACGGCTACGGCGGTCCGTTCGCGTTCGGAGAGATCCTGCGCGACGACTCTGGCTTCTGGCGCGCCTACGGCGAGTGGTGCCGCGACGAGCGAATCGTCTCGACCTTCGCTCGGCTCTCCGTCTTCCCCGAGCAGCTCGCCTCGATCCCCGGGCGGGTGGAGGTCCGCGCGCAGAACGTCGTCGTCCCGCTGGGAGGCGGGGGCGACGCGGTCTGGCAGCGCTACCGCTCGAAGGTCCGCCGGTGGGTGCGCATCGCGCAGGAGGCCGGGCTTTCCGTCGAGAGGGATGGCGAAGGGGCGCGGCTCGACGAGTTCATGCGGATCTACCAGTACACGATGGAGCGGCACCACGCCGAGGACTGGTACTACTTCCCCCGCTCCTTCTTCCAAGCCATCGTCGACCGGCTGCGCGGGCACTACGCGTTCTTCTACGCGCTGGACGCAGGCCGGGTCGTCTCCACCGACCTGGTGCTGTGCTCCTCCGAGCACATCTACTACTTCCTGGGCGGCACGCTCAGGGACCTGCCCGACCTGGGGCCGAACTACCTGCTCAAGCACGCCATCGCCACCTGGGCGGCGGCCGAGGGCAAGCGCTGGTACGTCCTGGGCGGCGGCTACGAGCCGGACGACGGGATCTTCCGGTACAAGCACGCCTTCGCGCCGCGCGGAGTGGTCCCCTTCCGGGTGGCCTGCCTCACCCATGACGAGGACGCCTGCCTCGCCCTCGGCGAGGACCGCGCCGCGGCGGCCCGGCGGGCAGAGAAGCCCTGGTTGCCCCGGCGGGACTTCTTCCCGCCGTACCGCGCCTGAGGCGCTGGACACGCGCATGGACGCCCCGCGCCCCGCGGCCCTCGACGGAAGGATCTGCCTCGTCACCGGCGCGACCTCCGGGATCGGGCAGGCCACGGCCGAGGGGCTCGCCCGCCTCGGCGGGACGGTGGTGCTGGCGGGCCGCAGCGCGGCGGCCGCGAAGCTCTGGGCGGCCAGCGAGGAGTTGACCGGGCTGCGCCGGGAGGGGCTCCAGGCGGGCTGCCCGGCGTCGCCTCTCCCTCGAACGTGGCGTTGCTGCGACCGACCGCGTTGACACCTTTCCCGCTGTGCAGCCGGGCGGCAACACGGGGGCTCCATGGGCAGCAATCCGCTGACATCCGAACCTGCATCCAACCCGCGGCAGGTGCTCCGCGACTTCATCGTCGACAACTTCTTCGTCGACGACTTCGCCGACGACGCCTCGTTCCTGCGCGAGGGGATCATCGACTCGATGGGGATGACGCAGCTCGTGGCCTTCGTCGAGAAGGAGTTCGGCTTCCAAGTCTCCGACGACGAGCTGATCCCCGGGAACCTCGACTCGCTCGACCGCCTCGTCGCGTTCGTCGAGCGCAGGCGCGGGACGGGCGGCTGAGCGGACCATGTGCGGGATCGCCGGCTTCACCTTCCCTCCCGGGCTGACCGCGCCGGAGCGACGCGCGCGGTACGCCGAGCCGCTGCAGCGGATGACCGAGGCCATCGGCCACCGCGGGCCGGACGACCGGCGCGGCGTGCTGCTCGACGGGGTGGCGCTCGGCCACGCGCGGCTCGCCATCCTCGACCTCGCGGGCGGGCAGCAGCCGATGAGCGACCCCGCCACCGGGGCCACCGTCGTCTTCAACGGGGAGATCTTCAACCACCTCGAGCTTCGGGCGAGGCTGGAGGGCACCTACCGCTTCCGCACCCGCTCGGACACCGAGGTCCTGCTGGCGGCCTGGCTGGCCTGGGGGCCGGCCTGCCTCGAGGAGTTCAACGGGCAGTTCGCCTTCGCCCTCTGGGATCCGCGCTCGTCGGCGCTGTGGCTGGCGCGCGACCGGGTCGGCATCCTCCCCCTCTTCTACGCGCAGACCCCGCTCGGGCTCGCCTTCGCCTCGGAGGCGAAGGCGCTGTTCGCGGGGGGCTGCGTGCGGGCCGCCCTCGACGCCGGCGGGCTCAAGCAGACCCTCCAGCTCTGGGCGCCGGTGGCCCCGCGCACCTGCTTCGAGGGCGTCCGGCAGCTCCCGCCGCGCTCGGTGGCGCGCTTCTGCGAGGGCCGGCTCGACGTGCGGCGGTACTGGGACATCGACCTCTCGGTGGACGCGGCCGCGGGCGAGGTGGACGAGGCCGGGGCGCTCTCCGAGCTGGAGGGCTGCCTCGAGGAGGCGGTCCGGCTGCGCCTGCGCGCCGACGTGCCGGTGGCCGCCTACCTCTCGGGCGGCCTCGACTCGAGCCTGATCTGCGCCATCGCCAACCGCCAGCTGGGGGGCACGCTCTCCACCTTCTCCATCGCCTTCGAGGACGCGCGCTACGACGAGCGCGCGCACCAGGAGGAGGCGGCGCGGCACGTCGGCACCCGCCACCACGCGCTGGAGATGCCGGACGGCGCCACCGGCGACCTGCTCCCGGCCGCCGTCGCCCACGCGGAGCAGGCGCTGCTGCGCTCCGCGCCGGCGCCCTTCTTCGCGCTCAGCGAGTTCGTGCGCGACAGCGGGGTGAAGGTGGTGCTCACCGGCGAGGGCTCGGACGAGGCCTTCCTGGGCTACGACATCTTCAAGGAGACCAAGGTCCGCCAGTTCTGGGCGCGCAACCCCTCCGCGCGCTGGCGGGCGGCGCTGCTGCGCCGGCTCTACCCCTCGCTGCCCCCGGTGGGCGAAGGCGCGGCGGCGCTGCTGGAGCAGTTCTACGGGGCGGGGCTCGACCAGCCGGGGCGCCTGGACTTCTCGCACCTGCTGCGCTGGGCGAGCAGCGGGCGGGTGCTGCGCTTCTGCTCGGCCGCGTTCCTCGAGCGGACCGCGGCGGTGGACCCGGTCGAGCAGCTGCTCTCGACCGTCCCCTCGCGCGTCGCCGGCTGGCGGCCGCTCGCCCGCGCCCAATATCTGGAGATGGAGACGCTCCTCTCCGGGTACCTGCTGTCCGCCCAGGGCGACCGGATGCAGATGGCGCACGCGGTGGAGGCGCGCTTCCCGTTCCTCGACCACCGGGTGCTGGAGCTGGCGGCGCGGCTGCCCGAGCGGCTCAAGCTGCGCGGCCTGCGCGAGAAGTACCTGCTGCGCCGGGTGGCCGCGCGCTGGCTGCCCGCCGCCCTGTTCGCCCGCACCAAGTTCCCCTACCGCGCCCCGGTGGCCGCGGCGCTGGTGGGCCCCGCGGCCCCGCGCTGGACGCAGGAGGCGTTCTCACCCGAGGCGCTGCGCGAGACGGGCGTGTTCGACGAGACCAAGGTGGCCCGCCTGCGCGCCAAGCTCGCGCCGGACCCCTCCCGCGCCAGCGAGGCCGATGCCATGGCGCTGATGGCCGTCGCGAGCACGCAGCTTCTGGCGAGGGCCTTCCTGCATCGGCGGGAGCGGCCCGAGCCGTCCGGGGCGCCGTTCGTGCTCGAGCCGGAGGCCGCATGACCGGGTTCTTCTCCCCTGCGCAATGGGTCCAGGGCCACGCCCGGGTGCGCCCGGACGCGCCGGCGGTGGATGGGGCCGGGGCGCGGCTGACCTACGGGGCCCTGGCGCGGGCGGTGGGGGCGCTCGCCGCCGAGCTGCGCGCCGAGGGCTTCGGTCCGGGGCAGCGGCTGCTGGTGTCGCTGCCGGCGGCGCCGTGCGCGGTGGTGGCCGTCCTCGCGGCCCAGGCGGCGGGCGGCTCCGCGGTGCCGCTCGATCGCAGCGCGGGCGGGGCGGCGCTGCGCAACGTCCTGGCCCAGACCGGGGCCCGCCACGCCGTCGTGTGGGAGCCGGACCTGGCGGCCTGGTCGGCGCCGGGCATGGAGCGGCTCGAGCGGCTGTGGACGGTGTCCCCGGACGAGCCCCGGGGAGGCGGCGCCCCGTCCTCGGACCCGCGCGCCTCGCGGCTGGGGCCGGACGGCGTCCCCGAGCGGCCCGCGGCGAGCGCGCCGGCCGACCCCTGGCCCGTCTCGCCCGGCGACGAGGCGCTGGTGCTCTTCACCTCCGGCAGCACCGGGGAGCCGCGCGGCGTCGTCCAGACCTACGGCAACATCCTCGCCAACACCCGGTCGATCGTGCGCTACCTGGGGCTGGGCGCCGAGGATCGCGCCCTGGCGATCCTCCCGCTCTTCTACTGCTACGGCCTGTCGGTGCTGCAGACCCACCTCCACGTGGGCGGGTCGGTGTTCCTCGAGCCGCGCTCGGCGTACCCGCGCGTCGTGCTCGACGGCCTGGCCGCCGAGGGGTGCACCGGCCTCGCCGGCGTGCCGCTCACCTTCGAGCTGCTGCGGCGGCAGTGCGACGTGGCCGCGGCGCCCAAGCCGCGCCTGCGCTACGTCACCCAGGCGGGCGGCGCCATGGCGCACGAGACCATCCGCTGGGTCCGCCACAGCTTCCGACCCGCGCCGCTCTACGTGATGTACGGGCAGACCGAGGCGACCGCGCGGCTGGCCTACCTGCCGCCGGAGCGCGCCGAGGAGAAGGCCGGCTCCATCGGGATCGCCATCCCCGGCGTCGAGCTGCGGGTGGCGGGGCCCGACGGGCAGGAGCTGCCCGCCGGCGAGGTCGGCGAGCTGGTCGCGCGCGGGGAGAACGTCGCCGCCGGCTACCTCGGCGCCCCCGAGGAGACGGCCGCCGTCTTCCGCGCCGACGGGTTGCACACCGGCGACCTCGCGCGGCGGGACGAGGACGGCTTCTTCTTCATCACCGGCCGGGCCAAGGAGATGCTCAAGATCGGCGGCCACCGGGAGAGCCCCTCGCGGATCGAGCAGGTGGCGCTGCAGCACCCGGACGTGCTGGAGGCCGCGGTGGCGGGCGTGCCCGACCCGGTCCTGGGCGAGGCCCCGGTGATGTTCGTGGTCCGCCGGCCGGAGCGCTCCGTCGGCGAGCGCGAGCTGCGCGCCTTCTGCCGCCAGCACCTGCCGGCCTACTGCGTGCCGCTGGCGGTGCACTTCGTGGCGGCCCTGCCGCGCAGCACGTCGGGGAAGCTTCGCCGGGCGGAGCTCGTCCGCCTCTTGCCGACCGGGGAGGGAGCAGCATGAGCGGGTTCTCCAGGGACGTGCTGCAGTTCGACGCGGAGGAGAAGGCGGCGACGCTGGCGCGGGCGCTGCGCGAGACGGTGCAGAAGCGGCTGCGCCGTCGGGGCGTGGTGGTGGCGGTCTCCGGCGGGGTCGACTCCGCCTGCGTCGCCGCGCTGGCGACCCGGGCGGTCGGGCCGGAGCGGGTGCTGGCGCTGCTGCTGCCGGAGCGGGAGTCGTCGTCGGACTCCACTCGCCTGGGGCGCGCCCAGTGCGAGGCGCTGGGGATCGACCACCGGATGCAGGACATCGCCGCGGTGCTCGCGGCGGCCGGCTGCTACCGGATGCGCGAGGAGGCGCTGCGGTCGGTGTACCCCGAGTTCACCTCGGACATGCCCTGGAAGCTGGCGATGCACGGCGACCGGCTGCACCTGGACTCGCTCAACCTGCCGTACGCGGTGGTGCGCACGCCTGGAGGCGAGCGCCGGTTCCGCCTTCCGCCCGAGGCCTACGCCGACATCGTGGCGGCGACCAACCTCAAGCAGCGCACCCGCAAGATGCTCGAGTACACCTGGGCCGACCGCCTGGGCTACGCGGTGACCGGGACGCCCAACCGGCTCGAGTACGACCAGGGCTTCTTCGTGAAGCTCGGCGACGGCGCGGCCGACGTGAAGCCCATCGCCAGCCTCTACAAGACGCAGGTCTACGCGCTGGCGCGCCACCTGGGCGTGCTCCCCGAGATCCTGGAGCGTCCCCCCACCACCGATACCTTCAGCCTCGCGCAGGGGCAGGACGAGTTCTACTTCTCGGTGGACCTGCGCACGCTCGACCTGCTGCTGTGGGCCAAGAACCACGAGGTGCCGGTGGAGGAGGCGGCGCAGGTGCTGCTGCTCTCGCCGGAGCAGGTGCGCCGGGTCTACGACGACATCGACCAGAAGCGGCGCACCACCGCCTACCTGCACGCGCCGCCCATGCTGCTCGAGCCGGTGCCCGAGCTGGCCGCGTACCAGCGCTAGTGCTCTGCGCTCGGGGCGGGCGCCACCGCTCGTTCTGAGCCTTTGGCAAGCTCGGGGCCGGCTCCGTCCGGCAGCGCGTGGCGATGCCGGAGTCGTAGGAGGCGACGCCCTCGACCTGGGTGGGGCTTGCCCTCCGCGCAGGCCGAACGCTGAGCGGCACGAAGGCCAGGCCCGGCGCCTCCGGTCAGCGCGAGGCGCGGCGGCCGCGCAGGAGGGTGCCGCGGATCGCCTCGACGACCCGGCCCTGGTCCTCCTGCGAGAGGCTGCTCGAGCTGGGCAGGCACAGGCCGCGCTCGAAGAGGTCCTCCGAGACCTCGCCCCCGAACCGGGCACACTCCGCGTAGAGCGGCTGCAGGTGCATGGGCTTCCACAAGGGCCGCGCCTCGATGTCCTGCGCGGCCAGGCCGGCGAGGAGATCGTCGCGGGAGACGCCCAGCGCGCGGCGGTCGACCAGCAGGCAGGAGAGCCACCGGGTGTGCAGGCCGTAGGGCGCCTCGGGCATCCACTCGATCCCCGGCAGGTCGGCGAAGGCCTCCCGGTAGCGGGCGGCCACGGCGCGGCGGGCCCGCACGCGCTCGTCGAGCACCTCCAACTGGCCGCGCCCGATGCCGGCGAGCACGTTCGAGAGCCGGTAGTTGTAGCCCAGCTCCGTGTGGTGGTAGGCGGGGCCGGGGTCGCGGGCCTGGGTGGACCAGAAGCGGGCCCGGTCGACCCAGTCCTGGCGGGCGGCGACGAGCATCCCTCCGCCGGAGGTGGTGATGATCTTGTTGCCGTTGAACGAGAAGGCGCCCACCGCCCCGAGCGAGCCGGCGGGCCGGCCCTTGTAGAGCGTCCCCAGCGCCTCGGCGGCGTCTTCGAGCACCGGCACGTCGTGGCGCCGGCAGGCCTCGAGGATGGGATCCATGTCCGCGCTCTGGCCGTAGAGGTGGACGACGACCACCGCCTTGGGACGGCGCCCGCGCCGCGCGCGATCCTCGAGGGCCTCGGAGAGCCGGACCGGGCTCATCATCCAGGTCGAGCGCTCGCTGTCGACGAACACCGGCGTCCCGCCGAGGTAGCGGATGGGGTTGACGCTGGCGACGAACGTCAGGTCGGAGACCAGGACCTCGTCGCCCGGTCCCACGCCGAGCAGGCGCAGCCCGAGGTGGATGGCGGCGGTGCCGCTGGCCAGGGCCACCGTGGGCCGGCCCAGGCGCTGCGCGAAGTCGCGCTCGAAGGCCTCCAGGTTGGGCCCCACCGTCGAGACCCAGTTGGAGGCGAACGCCTCGCTCGCGTACCGCTGCTCCCGCTCGCCCAGATGCGGTACCGACAGGTAGATGCGCGCCATCGCGAGGCCCCCTCCCAGCCGGCAAAGAGTGGGGGCGACGGTCTCGGCGGGAGACTGCCCGGAGAGGCTGGAACCCAGCCGAAGCGTGGCTCGGATGAGGGGCGCCCGGGCGCTGCGCAGGGCCATCGGCCTGCGCGGCGGCCGCCGGTGGGGCTGTGGCTTCCCGGCGTCGGGAGCGCCCTGCGCCCGGGCCCTTCCCCGCTGCTGTCACCCCACATCTTCAGTCGGCGGAAGGGGGGGTAGAGCCCGCCCTCCGTGGCGGGGGCGGCTGTTGCCGGGCGTCGACCACGACCGACACGACCGACCGACGCGCCCCCGGCACGGAGGCCGGGCTCTACCCAACTCGCCGGCTAGTTGGTGGAAATCAATCCGACGCGCTGCCTGGTAATGGCACCGATGCCGACGGCTGTTCCGCCGACTTCGTCCTTCTCTCGGAGCTCGAGCCGAGTACCACGGCCACGACGCCGCGGCCGTGAGGCCTGGCAGGCGCGGAGGCCTGCCTCCACTGGGCCTCCGCTCCTTTCAGGGTTCAGCTGTTCGGTCCCCGGGGGCACGGACGGGCTCGCCGTCCTCGACGGCGGCCCGCTCTTGCCTCAACGCACCCCTGGATGGAGCCGGCGACTCCCGGTTAGAGTCACGGTGTCTCTCGACTCGAAGCTTCCACCCCAAGGACTGCCATGATCGCCCCCAGCCAGAAGCTCCGTGTGCTCCTCGTCGACGACAGCTCGATCGCGCGGGACCTCATCCGCTCGAGCCTCGCCGAGGTCCTCAAGGCCGACGGCCGCGGCTACGAGCTGGTGGAGCTCACCGAGGGCCGCGGCGCCCTGGAGCGCCTGGCCAAGGAGAGGTTCGACCTCCTGCTGCTCGACTGGGTCCTGCCCAAGTTCCACGGCAGCGAGGTGCTCAAGCAGGTCCGCGCCAACCCCGCGCTCTCCCGGCTGCCCATCGTGGTGATCAGCAGCGCGCCCGACGAGACGCGCGACCAGGCCCTGAACCTGGGCGCCAACGCGTTCGTGAGCAAGCCGGTGGTCAACTCGCGGCTGACCGAGGCGCTGCACACCGTGCTCTCCATCAAGGGCTGAGCCCCGCCCCGCGACCCCGCGGCGATCCCGGTCGTCCCGGGCCGTTTCCGCGCCGCTGGCGGCTTGCCGGGGCCTCGAAGCCAGTGCTAGTCGTGCAGGCCAAGGGAGGGCGTCGATGCCCACGGAGAACCTGCTCTCGAAGTGCTTCCTGTTCCGCAACCTGACCCCGGCGCAGGCCGAGAAGCTGGCCGGAATCTCCACGACCGCCCACTACGGCAAGGGCGAGATCGTCTTCGACGCGGGGCAGCCCGGGAACGCGATGTTCCTCATCCACCTGGGCTCGGTCTCGGTGACGGTGCAGGGCAAGGAGATCGCCCGGCTGGGCAGCGGCTCGCACTTCGGAGAGATGTCGCTGGTGGACGACCAGCCGCGGTCCGCGGCGGTGAGCGCGGCGGAGAGCACGAGCATCATCGTGCTGGCGCGCGACGCCTTCCAGAAGCTGCTGGCCACGGACCCGGTGCTGTCGGCGGCCATCCACGGCGCGTTCTGCAAGTACCTGGCGGCCCGCCTGCGGCGCTCGAACGAGCAGGTCTGCTTCTTCAAGGAGCAGAGCGAGCGCTGATGGCCGCGGCGGCGCGACGTCCCGACCCATGCGCCTCGCGCTCTGCCTCCCGCTGACCCTCGCCGCCGGTGCCTGCGCGCACGGACCGCAGCCGCTCGCCTGGACCCCGGTCGAGCGTCCAACCCTCTCGGCTGCCAGCGCGGAGCGCGCGGCGTTCCTCGGCGAGCAGCTCAGGTTCGAGGTGGCCGACCAGCGGGACGAGGGCCAGGTCGCCTTCCGCGACGGCGAGCGGGAGATCGCGACGCCGGACGACATCGCCGCGTTCTACGCGGGCCACTTCATCCAGGCGCTCGCGAGCCACGGCCTGCGCGTCGTCGAGCACGGCGAGAGCCTCGTCGTCCGGCTGTCGGTGCGGCGCGCGCTGGGCACCCGCGGCGACGGGTCGTGGGGCATCAAGAACCACGTCGGGGACTTCCTCGTGCTCCTCGGCTCCCGGCGCCCGCCGGAGCCGTCGTTCGCCCGGGCCGGCGAGGTGCAGGGGTCGTCGCTGCGCGTGGGCACCGGCAGCTCGGGCGACTACTCCCAGGCGATGGCAGGCGCGGTGCTCGACGCGGCCCGGCGGCTCCTCGAGGACCCGGACCTCCTTCGCCTGCTGATGAACCCGGAGGCCGCTGCCGCCGCTCCCCAGCCGACTGAGCCTTCCCGCCGGCCGGTCGCGCCTGCCGTGAAGGGCGAGTAGGGGCGTTAGCGTCGTGCGCGGTCGGCGGGCACGCCAGCCGGCACCGGCGGCCTGTCGGTCCATCCAGTCCATTGAGTCCATGCAGTCCATTCGGTCCATGGACTGACTGGACTGCATGGACAGGCGCAGCGGGCTCGAGCCTGGCACCCGGGCCTTCCGCGGTCACCTCGCCTCGACACCTGGGCCGCCGCCGCGGGCTCCAGCACGGACGAGCGTCGTTCCCTCCAGAAGTGGCCCAAATTCCCGCTCACCTCCGGAGGGCGTTTCCTGCTGTGATTGCCCCACACCGAGGAGCATCCAGTGAAAGACGACGACGAGAACGACCTCCCTGCTTCCGACGACGGCGCCACGGTCATGATGGGGCCGGACGAGACCCCGGCCGAAGAGGAGCAGGAAGAGGACTCCGAGGAAGAGGCAGAGGCGCCGCTCGGCGAGCAGGCGACGATGCTGAAGATGCCCGACGAGCCCTTGCCGGTTCCGCGCAGGCGGGTGAAGGCCGTGGCCAAGCCCGCGCCGGCTCCGCTCGCGGACGACGAGCTCGCCATCTCCACCGTCATCACCGCCCCGAAGAAGGTGACCCCGAAGGCGCCGCCCCGGGCCGCCGGGCTGCGCCACGAAAAGGAGAAGGCCAGCCCCGCGATGAAGCTGCTGGCCGTCGCGCTCGCGACGATCGCGATCATCGCCGGCGCCGTCTTCTACCTGTTCGTCTTCGCTGGCAGGACGCCCCCGAAGGCGCCCGCGCCCGCCGCCGCCGTCGAAGCGCCGGCCGCCGCCGCCGCCGACCCGAAGAAGGCCGAGCCCGCTGCGGCCCCCGCGGACGCCAAGAAGCCCGAGGCGGCCGCGCCGGCCCCCGCGGGCTCACCGGCCGCGCCTGCCGCGAAGCCGTGACGCCCGCGCTGGAGAGGCGCTTTCCATGAAGCACCTGCGGCTCGCGCTCGTCCTCGGCCTGGCCTCGAGCCTGACCGTCGTCCTGCTCTATCCGTACCTGCTGGTGCTGGTCCCCAAGCTGGCGACGACGCCGATTCCGCTGGCGCTGCTGGTGCCCATCCAGGCGCTGCAGGCCGGCCTCCAGCTGTTCCTGCTCGCCTGGGCGGGGCTCTACCTCGGCGCGCCCCTCGGGCTCGACGCCCCGTTCCTCCGGGCGTTCGTCTACCGGCGGCCGCTGCCGCAGCCGGAGCCGCGCAGGCAGTTCGGCCTGGCGGCGCTCGTCGGGCTCGGCGCGGGCGCGCTGCTGGTCGGCCTGGACCGGTTCGTCTTCATGCCCCACCAGCCCGAGGCCATCCAGGCCATGGGGGCGCAGATCGCGCGCTGGAAGGGCCTGCTCGCCTCCTTCTACGGCGGCATCGGCGAAGAGGTGCTCACGCGCCTGTTCATCATGACGCTCGTCGCCTGGGTGCTGTGCAAGGTCACCCGGGGCAAGCGCCCCGCGGTGTTCGCGGCCGCGGCCGTCGTCGCCGCGCTGGCCTTTGCCGCCGCGCACCTGCCCACGGCCGCGCAGCTCGCCCCGCTCGACGCCTGGGTCGTCAGCCGCGTGCTGGTGCTCAACGGCGTGGCGGGCATCGCCTTCGGCCTGCTCTTCTGGAAGCGCGGGCTCGAGCACGCCATGGCGGCGCACTTCTGCGCGGACCTGGTCCTGCACGTGGTGGCGAGCTAGTTGCGCAGCCGCAAGCTCAATCAGGGTTCGAGAAGGCCGGTTGGAAGTGCCGCCGGCTGAAGCCGAAGCCGGCTTCTGCGGCGCGGCACATCCCGGAACGAACTGGGGGCACCCGGTACTGGTGGCTCGCAGGTATCGAAGCCCCTGACCGTTCGGCACCGCCGGATTCCGCGCGCCGCGAGGAGCGGGGCGCCTACGAGGGGACCGCCTCGCCGCCCGCCTGCGTGTGGTGAACGGGCGCCTGCGCCAGGAGCCGTTCGAGTTCCGCCAGATCCAGAGGCTTGGCCAGGTGGGTGTCGAAGCCGGCGTCCAGCGCACGGTGCCGGTCCTCGGGCTGGGCGTAGCCGGTCAAGGCGACGAGGTAGGCCGAGGTGGTGCGGGAGTCTCGCCGGAGCGAGCGGGCGACGGCATACCCGTCCATCCCGGCCGGGAGCCCGATGTCGCAGAGAACGACCTCCGGGCGGAGCTCGCGTGCCTTCGCCACGCCCGCCTCTCCGTCGTAGGCGACGGTGACCCGGTGGTCCGAGAGCGAGAGGGCCTCGAACAGGCTGTCGGCCGCGTCCTTGTTGTCCTCGACGATCAGCACGCTGCGCCGCGGACCGGCCGCGGCCTGGACCTGGCTGGGACCGGGCGCGGCCGCGCCCCGCTGGTCGAGCGGGAACGCGAGGGTGAAGCGAGCGCCCCTCCCGGGGCCGTCGCTGTGCGCGCTCACCTCTCCGCCGTGCTGCTCGACCAGGCCCTTGACGAGCGCGAGCCCCAGCCCCAGCCCGCCGCGGCTCCGATCGAGGCTGCGGTCCGCCTGGGCGAACGGCTCGAAGAGCTTCTGGAGCATCTCCGCGTCGATGCCGATGCCGGTGTCGGCGATCTCCAGCTCCGCGCGACCTTCCCTGCGCCGGAGCGAAACCGAGATGGCGCCCTCGCGGGGCGTGAACTTCGCCGCGTTGGTGAGGAGGTTGCCGATCACCTGGGCGAGCCGCGTCGGGTCGCCATCGACCCAGACGCTCTCGTCGGGCAGCTCGATGGCGACCTCGTGGCCCTGGAGAGGGGCGCTGAGGTCTTCGACGGCGCGGCGCACCACCTCCACGAGATCGATGCGGGTGCGCTGCAGGCGGATCTTGCCGCGGCTGATTCGAGTGACGTCGAGCAGGTCGTCGACGAGGCGGGCGAGGTGGCCCACCTGGCGGTCGATGACCGTGTGCGCCCGGCGCGCCTGCTCCCCGCCGGGCGCGGCGCGCTCGAGGATGTAGAGGCTGTTGCGGATGGGCGCGAGCGGGTTGCGCAGCTCGTGGGAGAGCATCCCCAGGAAGTCGTCCTTGCGCCGGTCGGCTTCGCGCAGCGCCTCCAAGAGCCGCTCGCGCTCGGACTCGGCGGCCTTGCGCTCGGTGATGACCTGGAAGAAGACGGCGATCCCCTCCTCCCACGGGGAGATGCGGACCTCGAACCAGTTCACGTAGGGCGGGCGGTCGAAGAAGGTCTCGAACGAGTCCGCCTTCTTCTCGCGGAGCGCGCGCAGGTAGCGCTCCTCGAAGATGGTGCCGCGCGCCTCGGGGAACGAGTCGAACAGGCGGCGCCCGACGACCTCCTCCCGGCGCTTGCCCAGCACCCGCTCGGCTGCCTTGTTGAAGTAGGTGACGGTGACGTCCTCGTCCAAGGAGAAGAACGCGTCCCCGATGCTCTCCAGCGTCCCCTGCAGGCGCGCCGCGTAGTGCGCCAGCACCCGCTCGGCCCGCTTGCGCTCGCCGATGTCGCGCACGATCTTCGACGCGCCCGTGACGCGCCCGTCGCGATCGGACAGCGGCGACGCCCTCACCGACACGTCGATCCGCCGCTGGTCCTTGGTCAGCCGGACCGTCTCGTAGTGCTCGATCCGCTCCCCGGCCCTCAGCCGCTTCAGGATGCTGGCCTCCTCGCCCTGCCGGTCGGGTGGGATCAGCAATGCGATCGGCCGGCCCACGACCTCCTCCGCCGTGTAGCCGAAGATGCGCTGCGATCCGCGGTTCCAGCTGGTGACGACGCCGCGGGTGTCCTCGGAGAGGATGGCGTCGTCCGAGCTCTCGACGATCGCCGCCAGCCTCGCCCGGTCCTCCTCGGCCCGCTTGCGCTCGGTGACGTCCTCCACCGTCCCCACCTGCCGCACCGGCTGGCCGTCGGCGAAGGCCACGTGCCCGGTCACTCGCACCCAGCGCACGCGGCCGTCGCGGAGGTCGACGACGCGGTACTCGAGCAGCAAGTGGCCGTCGGAGCGGGCCTTGCTCACCGTCGAGAGAAAGAGGGGGCGGTCGTCGGGGTGCACTCCCGCCAGGACGCGCTGCCAGGTGACGGGCGTCTCCGGCGCGAGGCCCCACAGCTCGCGCATCCGGTCGTCCCACTCGATCCTGTCGGTCCGCATGTCGTGGTCGTAGATGCCCAAGCGCGCCGCGGTCCGGGCGAGGAGCAGGCGCTCCTCGCTCGCGCGCAGCGATTGCTGGGCCTTCGCCTGTTCGGCCAGCGCCGTCTCCAGGTGGCCCGCCTTCTTCTCGGCGTCGTCGAGGGCCGCCCGCAGCCATCCGGACAGGAGCGAGATCGCCGCGCCCGCGACCGCGAAGAGCCCGGTGGCGAGGAGCGCCGGGCGCGTGAAGTCCCATTCGTCGCTGCGGCCGATGAAGAAGTAGTTCCCCAGCGCCGCCGAGAGCGCGGTGGCGACGAGTCCGGGGCCGCGTCCTGCCAGCCACGAGGTCAGCGCCACCCCGGCGGTGAACAGGACGAACGGCGCGATGCTCGGGCTCGGGAAGACCGCGCGCTGGACCCCCAGCAGCAGGAGAGCGATCGCCGGGGCGGTCGCATACCTCAGAGGCCAGGAGAGCCTCGGAGGGTGGAGAAATGCTCGAGCGCGCTCCGGGGCCATATCGCCTTCCACGGTGTCCCTCGCCGATCCAACAAGCCTGCTACCCGAGGGAAATCCGCGACCCCGAGAGGGGCGGACGGCAGGCCGTGCGGAGGCTCCGGCTGCGCTCGGCCGGCGCTGCGCCCTCGGGCCGTCGCCGCCAGCCGCCGCGGGCCAGACCGGCGATAATGCCTCCGCCGTGAGCGACGACGCGCCCGACCCGACCCTGAAGCCCAGCGCCCCCGCCGCCCCCTGCGGCGACGGCCCGACCGGCTTCGACTCCCGCGAATCGCTGGCCCGGACGGCCGCCGCGGCGCCCAAGAAGGGCGACCAGCTCCCCAAGGGCGCGGTCATCGGCCGCTACCTCGTCACCGGGGTGCTGGGCGAGGGCGGCATGGGCACCGTCTACTCGGCCTACGACCCGGACCTGGGCCGCCCGGTCGCCATCAAGCTGGTGAAGTTCACCGGCGAGGACGCCGACTCCGCCCGCGCCCGCCTGCTGCACGAGGCGCAGGCCATGGCCCGCCTGGCGCACCCCAACGTGCTGGCCGTCTTCGACGCCGGCCCGTTCGGCGACGAGCTCTTCGTGGCCATGGAGCTGGTCGACGGGCCCGACCTCTTCCGCTGGCTGCGCGAGAAGCCGCGCACCCGCCGGGAGATCTTCGAGGCCTTCCTGCACGCCGGCCGCGGGCTGGTCGCCGCGCACCGGGCGGGCATGGTCCACCGCGACTTCAAGCCCGACAACGTGATGATCGGCCGCGACGGCCGGGTGCGGGTGACCGACTTCGGCCTGGCGCACATGTCGGAGCTGCCCAGCTGGCCCGCCCCGCCGCTGACCGGGGCCGGCTCCCAGTCGCCCAACACCGTGAGCCAGTCCATCTCCGGGCTCATCAGCGGCACCCCCGCCTACATGGCCCCCGAGCAGTTCGCCGGCGGCGCCACCGACGCGCGCGCCGACCAGTTCGCCTTCTGCGTCTCGCTGTGGGAGGCGCTCGTCGGCGAGCGGCCGTTCGAGGGCAAGGACCTGGCCACACTGCGCAACAACGTGGTCAACGGCAACGTGCGCCTCACCCGGCGCCGCCCCGGCCACCCCGGCATGTCGGGCGAGCTGCGGCGGCTCTTGCTGCGCGGCCTGCGCGTGCGGCCCGACGACCGCCACGCCGACCTCGAGGTCATCCTCGAGTTCCTGCGCCGGCGGCTCGCCCGCGCCCGCGAGCGCACCCTGGCGGTGGCCGCCGCGCTGCTCCTGCTGGCCGGCTCCCTCGGCCTCTTCGCCCTGCGCTCGCACCGGGAGGAGGTGCGCTGCGCCCGCGAGGCCGGGCAGGTGGTGGGGCAGCTGTGGAGCCCGCAGCAGCGCGAGGCGGTCTCCTCCGCGCTCTCCGGCTCCGGCTCGGCGCTGCCCAAGGCCGCGGTCCGGGCCACGCTCGAGCGCCTGGACGGCTCGATGCGCGAGTGGGCCCTCGCCCAGACCCGGGTCTGCGACGCCCTGCGCACGCGCCACAACGCCTCGGGCCTGGCGCAGGCGGCGCAGTGCCTGGAGGGCAACGCGCTGCGCGCCGACGCCGTGGTGCGGGTGCTCTCGCGGCCGCTGCCGGAGGGCGCGCCGGCGCTCGACCGCGTGCTCGGCCGCTGGGAAGACCCGCTCTCGTGCCTGGCCCCGGCCGCGGTGAAGCCGCCGGCGGCGAGCCCCGAGGAGCGCGGGCTGCGCCAGGGCGTGGAGGAGGTCGTGCTCGCCAGCCTCCTGGGCCGCCACGACCAGGCCATCGCCGGGGCGCAGCGGCTCTTGATCCAGGCGCGCGAGCGCAAGGCCTTCGCCGAGGTGGCCGAGCTCGAGTCGGCGCTGGCCAGCTCGCTGTGGAACCGGGACGGCCCCAGCGCCCAGGCCGCGGAGATCTTCCGCCAGGCCGTGCGCGACGCCGACGCCTCGGGCCGCGACAAGCTCAGCCTCTCCTCGCGGGTGGAGCTGGCCAAGTTCCTCTCGCAGGGCGCGGGCAAGCCGGCCGAGGCCGAGCCGTTCGCGCTCGACGCCATGGCCTGGCTGCAGCGCACCGGGGAGCTGCCGCACCTGGAGCAGGACCTGGTGGTGGCGCTGGGGTCCATCGCCCTGGACACCGGCAAGAGCGAGGAGGCCATCGGCTACTTCAAGCGGCAGGTCGAGCTGTCCAAGGGCGAGGGCCGCACCCACGCCAGCAAGGCCTTCAACAATCTCGCGCTCGCCTACAACCAGGCCGGGCGGATGGCGGAGGCCATCGAGTCGCAGGAGCGGCAGATCGTCGAGCTGCAGGCGTTCGAGGAGACCTTGCCGACCGACCTGGCGCTCGCCTGGGCGAACCTGGCGCTGATGCGCATGAACCAGGGCCAGCTCGACGAGGCGCTCGCGAGCGTCGACCGGGCGCTGCAGGCGCTGGCGCCGGTGCGCGCCCAGAACGCCTACACGGCGCTGTGGGTCGACCTGTGCCGCGCGGAGATCCTCGAGCTGCGCGGGGAGGTGGCGCAGGCGGGCCAGCTCTACGCCGAGGTGCTGGCGCAGCCCAAGCTCTTGCGCGAGGTCGATCTCGCCGAGGCCCACGGCGGGCTGGCGCGGACCCTGGTGGCGCAAGGCCGCCTGGACGAGGCCCTGCCGCCGGCGGTGCAGGCGGTGAAGCTCGGCCGGGAGGCGGCGGACTCCTTCACCCGCGGCTACGCGCACTTCGCGCTGGCGCAGGCGCTGTGGGCGAGCGGGCTCGACAAGGCGCGCGCCCTGGCCGAGGCGCAGAAGGCGCTGGCGGCGTTCGACAAGCCCAGCCACAAGTTCCTGCGCGGCCGCATCGAGGCCTGGCTGGCGGGCAAGTCCGCGAAGTGAAGCGAGGGCCTGGCCCCTTGGTCCGGAACCATTCCTGGACGCGCCTCGTTCATTTCGATATCTGTTCACACGTCGCATCGAGCCCACCAGGAGGCAGCCGGCCATGGCCACCCGCAGCATGAAGTCGCCGTCGGAATGCGCGGACCGCTGCGGCACGTTCGTGGTGGACGCCCGGCGCGTGAAGCGCTCCCGCGCGGCGGTCCTGCCCTCGGACGTGAACGCGGACATCGCGGACACCTTCAAGGTGCTGGCGCACCCGACGCGCCTGCGGATCATCCAGGCCCTGGCCGCCGGCGAGCTGTGCGTCTGCGAGCTGTCCGAGGTCCTGGGCCTCTCGGTCTCCGCCACCTCGCACCAGCTGCACCTGCTGCGCACGCGGCGCCTCGTACGCCCGCGTGCCGAAGGAAAGCTCATGCACTACTCGCTGGCGGACCCCTTCGTGGTCGCCCTGCTGCAGGACTGCACCCGCCACGTCCAGGGAAAGGGAGCGCGCCGATGAGTTGCGGATGCCAATCGACCGAGAAGCCCTGCAGCGGCGAGCCCGCACCCGAGAAGGAGCCGTGCGGGTGCAAGGACGGCTACGAGGCGAACGAGAGCGGAGCCGAGCGCGAGTCCTGCGGGTGCCACGGCGGCTGCGCCTCCGAGAAGCAGGAGGCGGAAGGCTGCGGCTGCCACGCGGCGCAGGTCGCAGAGACCGCGCCCCTGCCCGAGCGCGAGCCCTGCGGCTGCCACGGCGGCTGCGGCACCGCGGCGCGCGCCGAGCTCGTCCAGCACAGCCTGAAGCTCGAGTACTTCACGGTCGGCTGGAACATCGTCGAGGGCGTGGTCTCGATCGCGGCGGCGCTCGCCGCGGGCAGCGTGGCGCTGCTCGGGTTCGGCATCGACAGCTTCGTCGAGACGACCTCGGGCCTGGTGCTCATCTGGCGGCTGCGCGCCGAGAAGAACGCCCGCGACCACGAGGAGATCGAGCGCCTCGACCAGCGGGCGCACAAGCTGGTGGGCCTGTCGCTGTTCCTGCTCGCGGCCTATGTCGCCTTCGACGCCGTCCACGCGCTGATCGCCGGCGAGCGCCCCGAGCCGAGCGCGGTGGGCATCGGCATCACCACGCTGTCGCTGACGATGATGTGGTGGCTGGCGCGCGCCAAGAAGCGGGCCGCGCTGGGGCTGGGGAGCAAGGCCCTGGAAGCCGACTCCTTCCAGACCACGGCCTGCTTCTGGCTGTCCCTGATCACGCTCGCGGGAATCGGGCTGAACGCGGCGCTCGGCTGGTGGTGGGCGGACCCGGCGGCGGCGCTCGTCATGACCTGGTTCCTGGTGGCCGAGGGGCGCCAGGCCTGGCGCGGCGAGGACTGCGGCTGCGCGTAACCTACCCCTGACTACGGGCGAGACGAGCCGTCAGCAGCAGGTCATCGAAGCGGCTCACTCCATCCAGCGCGTCACCTGCGTCGCGAAGACCGGCTCCCGCGGGACCGGTTGCCCGCCCGGGTAGCCCATCGCGCAGCCGTCGATCTCGAACTCTCCCGGAGGCAGCCCCAAGAGCTCGGCGAAGGCTCGGTTGTCGGCCATCATCCCGACCGCCGAGAAGAGGTGGAACCCGAGCCCCAGCGCGGTGGCCTTCAGCCACATGTTCTCCATGGCGTGGGCGATCGACTGCTTCTGCGCCGGGGGGAACCCGCGCCGCTCCGCGACGACCACGAGGTAGGGCGCGGTCTTGAACGCCGGGATCCCGTTCTGGGCGAAGCCCCTGACCCGCTCGGCGAAGGGCCGCGCCTTCCTGCGCATCGCCGGCACGATCCGCACCGCGATGGCGAGCTTGAACGCGTTCTTGGCCACCTGGCGGCGCATCAGCTCCTCGGCCTTCCGGTGCGAGACCGTCCCCCGCGTGAAGACGAAGAAGCGCCGGCAGTCCGCCGGCGTTCCCCCGGCCAGCGCCGCGTACGGCGCGAGCATCCCCGCCTGGAGCACCTCCTCGACGAGGTGGGGCGGCGGCGTTTGCTCCTTGAAGGTGCGGACGGACCGGCGCCTCTGCAGCACTTCGTCCAGAGTCGGGCCCTTCTCTGCGCCTGTCGCGATGCCGTCCATGGCTGCTGTCTCCTAGTTGAGGCGCCAGCCTCTCCCGCGCCATGCCGCGGCACAAGGATCCTCAATGCCGCCTCGTAGCGGGCCTGGCGCGGCGAGGACTGCGGCTGCGCATGGCGAGCCGGCGCTGCTGCGCCCGCACCGCCCGGTTCCTGCCAACGCCGGTAGACTGGGCGTTCCCATCGAGGGCGAGCTGCCGGAGGCGTTCCAGACCTTGACTCCAGAACGAGATGTGGAGGCGCCCACCGGGAAGCCGCGCGGAGACTCTCCGCGCTCGTTCCCGCCATGGGCATCGATCGCGGCGATCAGCGCAGGGGTCACTCTCGCCGTTGCGCGCTACGCCTTCCTGCCGCTGCGCCTCGGGGTCCTGCTCCAAGCGCTGATCGTCGGCGCTTCCTGTTCGCTGGTCCTGACCGGGTGGCGCGGTTGGCGCGTCGCGCGCGCGGCGCAGGCGCGCCTGCCGCTGCCCGCCGCAGCGCTCGGAGCCGTGATCCCTGCGGCCCTGATCGCGGCAGGCTTCGCGGTCGCGACCCGGGGCGAACCGGTCGAGAGCATGAGTCTTCGCGCGGTGGAGCTTCCGGGAGTCCGCGCCCAGCTTCCGCAATGGGCGACTCGCGAGACCAGCAGCAACTCCGCATTCGGCGCTCATGTCGTCGAGGAGCCCGGGACGAACGGGTTCATCGCGCTGCGCTGGATGGCCTCTTCCGAGGCGACTCCGGACCAGATCCTGGACCAGCACCGGGCCTTTCTGCCCGCGAGCATCGAGTTCGACTCCCGCGAGGACGCAGCGGTGGGAGGTCACCCGGGCGCGACCGCGTCTGCGCACACGAGCAACGGGAAGCTTCACCTGGCGTTGACCGGCTGGAGCTGCCCCACGGACCATCGCACCTTGACCCTGGTCACTCTGCTCGAGAGGAGCCCGTCCGAGCTGCGAGCGCTCCATCAGCGCCTCCTCTCCGGGATTGCCTGCCACTCGGGGACCGCCCAGGCGCCGGCCGCGGCGGTGCGATTCGACCCCGGCCCCGGGCTGACCCGGCGCGAGCACCCGGTGAACCTCGTCTACTCGGGAGAGGGAGAGCTCGTGGACTTCTCGCCGGGCATTCCTGGCAGGCGCCTCCTCGGCCTCCTGGCCCAGAACCAGGACCTTCGGCAGAAGTTGGTCGCCGCGGAGCTCGAGCTTCCAGGGACGGAGCTTCGCGAGGTGGGCGCGTCCGGCAGTGACGAGCGCCGACTTTGGACCGGGGAAACCCTGGACAAGTCCGGCGGGAAGATCCGCGTCACGATGCTCGCGCTCTACTGCCCGGCCTCGGACCTCGCTGTCCTCGGCTTTCACACGGTCTCCAGCACCGCGCCCGAATCGCGCGGCCAGGAGACGCTCGCGCGGGCCACCTGTCCCTAATGCGGCGCGGTCCAGAGGGGAGCGAGGAGAGGAAGCGGGATTGGCCGTCCGCGGAGGCCTGCCTTTTCAACGCCAAGGCGCCAAGGGAGCCAAGACGCCAAGGGCTCTTCTTGGCTTGCTCGGCCCCAACGGCTGCAGTGCGTGCGGCCCGTGCTCGCAGCCGCCGGTTGAGCCGATCTCGACGGCGCTGCACTTGTCGTCAGCGGCAGGTCCTGGGAGAGCGCCTGGCCCCAGCCCGTGCGTCGCCGACGGCGCCAGGACCGGCTCCCGCAGGAATGCTCGCCCGCCTCGCTCGGACCAGGCCCAGCGACAGCGCCGCGGCGGCGAAGATCGGCAGCGGCGCGCCACCCTCGCCGCACCCGCAGCCCTTGGGCGCCACCGTGTCCACCCCCACGCCGGCCGAGCCCCACTCGAGCCGCAGCACGTCTCCGCGCCCGCGGCCGTGGATCCACACCGTCAGGTCCGACTCGGCGCGGTACTCCACCGAGACCAGGTGCAGGCCCGAGCCGCCCATCAGCGCGAAGTGGTCCGCGAGCCGCTTCACCCCGCCCTGCCGGTAGTACGCGTCGATGAACTCCGCGCCCGCGGGCACCGACCACCCGTCCGTCTGCGAGTTGGAGGTGACGAGGACCTCTCCGGAGAAGTAGCCGGGCTGCGGCCGGCGCGGCGCCGCGCACCCGACCCCGGCGGCGCAGGTGAACACGCCTCCCTCGCCTTCGGGCGCGTAGTAGTTGAGGAACGTCGACGTCGCCAGGGGCAGGCTCGAGAGCAGCGCCGCGGCCTCGTCGCGGCGCGCCGCCGCATCGCCGGCGGCGGGCGAGGTCAGCGCCTGGCGCGCGGCGATCCCGCGGAAGGTCACCCCGGGCCTGGCGACCTGGGTCCCCTCGAAGTCGTGCAGCGAGACGAGCGTGCCGCGCGCGTCGACCGCGGTGATCGCCGTGACGAACCCGGGCCAGGCCACGTTGAGCCACCGCGGGCCGGAGTCGGGCTCGAAGAGCACCACCACGTGGTGCAGCGCCAGGTCGAAGGGCGTCTCCAGGTCCAGCCGCCGCGTCGAGAGCGTGCGCACCGGGGCCTCGACGTAGCGGCCCCAGCAGGAGTGGGACCGGCAGGCGTCCCCGAAGGTCCAGTCGAGCCCGTTGAGCGTCTGCAGATCCGCGAGCGTGACCGTCGAGCCCGGCGCGGCGGCCCGGATGCCCTCGGCCATCGCGGCGAGCTCCTCGGCGACCTCCGCCGGCCAGCTCGCCTGGGAGGCCACCTGCGCCGACCAGGCGTAGCCCGGCAGCGCCCGCAGCTTGGGCAGCTCGGCGGTCAGCTCCTGCGCGAAGGTCGTGCCCAGCGCCCGGCCCCGCTCCTGCGGCGTCCCCCAGACGCGCAGCACGGTGTAGCCGCGCCGCAGGCCGTCCACGTCTTCGAAGAGCACCTCCACGTTCTCGGCGCGGACGGGCGCGGCGAGGAGGAGGACGGCGAGCGGCGCGAGGCGGCGGCGGAGCGGGCGCATGGCCCGCCATGCTGCGGGACGACGCCTCGTCGCACCCGGGCTGCGCGCACGGCGCGCCGGCGAGCTTCCGCAGGCGGTCAGTGTCCACCGCATCGCCGTTCCCGGCCGCCCGCGCCCGCCGTACCATGCAGCCATGCGCTTCGCCTTCCCGCTCGCCGCTCTCGCGCTCTGCCTCGCCGCCTGCACGGAGATCGGCGGTCGCCTGGAGGGAGAGGACGACGCCGGAGGTGCGGCCGACCCCGCCGACTCCGGCAGCGCGGCGGAGCCCGAGGACGCCTCCACCTCGACCGGGCGTCGCGACGCCGGAGGTGCCCGCCCCGACGCCGGCGTCGCGGGCCCCGACGCAGGAAGCCCCGCCCAGCCGGACGCCGCCGGCCCCGCTCCCTGCCCCTCCGGCCGCACCTGCGTCGCCGCCTTCCCCTTCGGCGAGGACCGCGACACCTCGACCTCGCCGCTCGCCAGCCTGGACGGCTACTCCTGCAGCCCCGCCACCGACGAGAGCGGCCCGGAGATCGTCTACCAGGTCACCGTCCCCGCCGACGGCTTCCTCTCCGCCGCGGTGCAGGAGTCCGGCGGCGCCGACGTGGACGTCCACATCCTCTCCGCGCTCGACCCCTCCGCCTGCCTGGACCGCGGGAACTTCCACGCCAGCGCCGACGTCACCGCCGGCACCTGGTTCGTGGTCGTCGACACCTTCGTCGCCGGCGGGGTGGCGCAGGCCGGCGCCTTCCACGTCGACATCGGCTTCCTCGAGCCCTCGCGCGGCTCCTGCGCCCTGAAGACCGGGGCCATGGCGCGCGTCGGCGACGGCGGCAACTCCCTGGCGATGCCCGCCACCGGCCCGGTGGTGCTCGAGGCCCACCTGGTCACCCAGGAGGAGCCGCCGCCCTACCCCAGCACCTCCACCGAGGAGCTGGCCGCGCACTACGCGCTCTCGCAGTCGCGCACCGGGCTGGTCATGCACCGCGCCGAGCCGTGGGCGCCGCTGGAGGGCGGCACCTTCTACGGCTGCGGCATCGGCTCGCCCACCCTCTTCCCGGTCGAGGACGAGGGCTGGTACGTGAACATGTACTGGACCAGCGCGGCGCGGCCGGCGCGGGGCACGCGGATGATCTTCCGGCTCCCGGGGACGAGCCGGGCGGTGGTCGTCGCCGCGGGCTACGAGAGCGGCCCCGGCGACCTCGCGAAGATCGGCGGCACGCCCGAGGAGACCCACTTCTACCTGGGCGGCGAGCGCAACCTGACCCTGGGAATCGCCGAGGACCCGACCCTGCCGCTGGGCCCCCGCGTCTGCCAGTGACCTCCCCGGCGGAGGCGGCCGTTTTCGAGCTCGAGTCCGCGCACGGCTCGTAAGTTTCCCAGTGAACCTTTCTCTCCTAGGATTGTGGCTGACCCGCGGCAGGCACCGAGCGGCTTTCGGTGGTCGAGCTCATCCGAGGAGGAGCACCATGCGTCGCCTTTCGTCCTGCCTGCTCGCGCTCGCCCTGGGCTTCCCGCGCGCCGCAGCCGCCGAGACCTGGGCCTCGCAGCCGTCCCCGGCTCCCGCGGCGGTGCAGGCCCAGCCCGTCGCCGCCCCGGCCCCCGCCGAGCCCGCCGCCACGGCGCAGCCCTTGCCGCCGCCTCCCCCGCCCCCACCCGCGCCCGCCGGCGAGACTCCTCCACCCCCGCCGCCGCCGGTGCTGATGCAGCCGGATCCCGCGCAGCCGGCGGTGATGCAGCCGCTGCCGGCGCAGCCCGTCCCCGGCCAACCGCTCCCCGGGCAGCCCGGCGTCATGGTGCCCGTGCCCGTGCAGCCGCAGGCCCCGGCCCCGGTGTACGCCGCGCGCAAGATGTTCCACTGGGGCGTGGGCATGTCCGGCGGCGTCGGCGGCGGCGTGAGCAACACCCCCGGCTCGGCGGGCTTCGGCCTGGCGCTGCTGAACGTCGACGGGCGGTTCCTCATCGGCACGCGCATGCCGGACGTCGGCGGCGGGTACCTGCACGCCGGGCTCATCGACGTGCACCTGGGCGTGCGCGTCGGCTTCACCGGCGGCGACTACGGCGGCCACACCCTCTTCGGCCCGCTGTGGAAGGCCGGCGGCGGGCTCGACCTGGGCTACCAGCTGCTCAAGCTGCGGCCCTTCGAGCCGGGCGCCCAGGAGAAGGTGCAGACGGCGATCGGCGTCTCCGCGGGCATCAGCATCAACTACGAGTACTTCGGGCGCGCGCTGCTGGCCTCCGTCGACACGGGCAGCGGCAGCGACCTCACCGACAAGGTGCCCGGGGGCGGGCTCAGGGAGAGCTCGTTCCTGCTGGTCGGCCCGTTCCTCGAGCTCTCGACCCCGAAGTACGACCCGGTCAAGGGCAAGCTGAAGCAGAAGTTCATGCGCCTGATGCTGCTCAACGGCGGCAACGCGATGTACCAGGTGTCGTTGACCTGGGGGTCGACGTTCTAGTAGCTGCCGGCCTCCGTGCCGGGTCGGTCGTGTCCGCGGGCGGGCTCAAGTCTCAAGTCTCGAGCCTCGAGTCTCGACGCCACAAACGAGCGACGCGACCGACTCCTGCCGCCGCAGCGTGGGGGCCGGCCACCACCGATTCAGCGTTCCGCGCGACCCGAAGAGCCGGATCAATCGACGCAGTAGCCCCAGCCCTCGGGGAGGGCGGCGTTGAGCTCGCAGTGCTGGGACGCCTTGATCGCGCAGGTCGCGTGCGCGGGCGAGCAGGTCTCCCGGCAGGTCGTCGGGGCGGCGCACGACGCCTCGAGGGCGCAGTCCTCGCTCATCGAGCACGGGTAGCCGACCCCGCTGGGGCCGCTCTTCAGGCAGGCGGTCACGAAGGCCGTGCCCTCGCTGTTGCGCTCCAGCTTGCAGGCCAGGCCCTGCGCGCAGTCGGAGTCGGCCGAGCAGGCGGGCGCGCAGCGGTTGCCGCCCGACTTGTTGGCCAGGCAGACCAACCCGCCCCCGCACTGCCCGTCCACCGGGCAGCCCTGCACGCCGGCGTCCCCGGCCTCGCAGTCGCCGCTCGCGCAGGCCACGCAGTGACCTTGGACGCACTCCTCGCCGCTCATGTACAGGCAGTCCATCTCGCTGGCGCAGGCGAAGGAGTGGCTCTGGAAGTCGAACTCCGGGCAGGCGGCGGCCGCGAGCGCCGCGGCGGCCGTCGCCGCGAGGGCGGCCCAGGGGCGAGAGCGCGCGCTCA
The DNA here is from genome assembly GCA_036504155.1 of Myxococcales bacterium. GTDB lineage: Bacteria > Myxococcota > Myxococcia > Myxococcales > UBA5297 > JACRCT01. The sequence continues at coordinate 7,985 of DASXVQ010000056.1, read as the reverse complement.
CGGGAGCGTCCCCCGCACGGCGAAGGCCGCGCCGCCCGGCAGCGGAGAGAAGGAAGCCGTCGCCGAGGTGCCGTCCGGCAGGGCCAGGAGCACGATCCCCACCACCGCCGTCGCTGCGCCGGCGATGAGCAGGCCCAGGCCCAGCTTGGCGTCGAGGTCCATCTGCTCGGCCTCGGCGCGGCTCGCCTCGTTGCGCTGGTACTTCGGGTAGTTGGCCCAGGCCAGTCCGTAGGCGGCCCCTCCGACGATGGCCGCCGCGGCTCCCAGCCCGAGCACCACGCCGCCCGCGACCTTCTTGCCGCCGGGGCCGCTGCTCTGCGCGGCGCCGGCTCGGGTGGCCACCGGCGCAACAGGCTCGAGATTCCGGACGGCCTGGGGCTGCGGCTGCGGCGCCTGCCCGACCTGGTAGACCGGCTGCAGCGCCACGGGCGGCGTGCCCGGCGGAGGCGCGGCCTGCTGCATCAGCGCGGCGAACTTCGCCCGCTCCTTCTCGTAGGCGATCTCGATGCGCGGCGAGACCTTCACCGGCAGCGGCGCCTGGGGATCGAGCGAGGCGGCGAGCCGGAAGAGCTCCTGGGCCTGCGCCTCGTTGCCGAGCTCGAAGTGGAGGATGCCGGCGTAGAGGGCCGCCTGGACCTCCTCGGCGGCGCCGTGGGGCTGGGTGCGGGCCAGCTGGAACTGCTCGAGCGCGCGCTCGAAGTCCATGTCCTTGTAGAGGCGCACGCCGGAGGCGAAGAACTTGGGGAAGTCGCTGGGCGCCGCGGCTTGCGCGGCGAGCGGCGAGACGACGAACACCGCGGCGACGATCAAGGTCGGCAGGAGGCAGCGCATGCGCATCGTGGTCCCCGAAGAGGCCGGGGAATCTAGCACGAGCCACAGCGTCCCGCGCCTGAGGCCCGACTCCACCCCAGGCCCCGGGCACGCCCCGGGACCCGATCCCTCCGGCGACCGGATCAAGGTGCGGCTCAACACCACCCTGCTGGACCGGACCGGCGCGGTGATCGCCTCGTGCGACGAGACCGAGAACATCCGCGGCGGGGTGAGGATGGACGACGTCACGGTCTGCCCGCGCGCGGAGATGCGCACCTCGGAGTGGCCGAACGTGGTCTCGGCGCGGATCACTGCGACCATCCTCTGATCCACCCCGACACCCCGAGCTTGTCGAGGGGCCAGAGTCCAGTCCGTCTCGCGCCTGCCCGCCCAACCTGAGCCTCGCCCGCCCAAAGCCAAATCGGGATTGCCCAGGTCTGACGGACCGAACTCTGGCCCCTCGACAAGCTCGGGGTGTCGGGGGTTGACCCCCGCGCGGCCGGCCTCCTACAGTCCTCGCCCATGTCCGACCCGCGCTCCTCGCCGGAGGTCAACGCGCTCTTCGCGGCGGGTGACGAGCGGGTCGTCGAGGCGGTCCGTGCCTGCGACCACCCCGAGCATCTCCGGGCACTCGCGGACGTCTGGTACCCGGATCCCCGGCCGGCGCTGCGCCGCGCCCTGCTGCGCTACGTCGACGAGGGCTGCGGTCTCGACTACCACCAGGTCCTGGTGAAGCGCCTGTTCAAGCTCGCCGAGAAGGCCGGCGACGACGAGGCGATGGCGCACTTCCTGGTCGCCTTCGACCGCTTCTCGCACCGCACGGTCCGTAAGGGCTTCCGCTTCGACTCCAAGAGCCGCCGCTACGTCGAGGAGCCCACGCTCACCTACGACCTGCGCCCGCCCGCGGTCGCGCCCTGCGACGCCGGCAGCGGTCGCCCCACGGGCGGCACCGAGTTCTCCCGGCACACGCGCGAGTACTTGAAGCGCCGCGCCTTCCGCTACTTCCGCCTCCTGGGCTTCCGCGACCCGGCGCGCTTCCGCCGCGGGATGGCCTTCGCGCTGCCGCTCTACCAGGACAAGGACCTGCGCACCGCCTCGCGCTTCCTGGACGCCTGGGGCCTGTGCCACGTGCTCTACGGCAAGAGCCCGGTGCTGCTGCGAAAGCCCGGCGGCGTGCGCCTCGCCGAAGGCCACGCGCTCAAGGAGCTGACCCCGGCGCCGATGTTCGAGGACGCCTGGTGGGAGGGCTTCGACGAGCTGCTCGCAGTCTTCGCGACCGCCGGCTCGCGCACCGTCCGCGACGCGATGCTGATGCTCCTGCGCAAGCACCACGCCGACGACCTCGCCAACCTGCGCGTCGACCGCCTGCTGCCGCTCTTGCGCTCGGAGACGCCCGAGGTCCAGGCCTTCGCCGTCGAGCTCCTGCAGTCCGCCTCCGGGCTCGAGTCGCTGCCGCTCGCCGACTGGCTCGCCCTGCTCTCGCTCGAGCGCTCGACGGTCCTGCCGGCCATCTGCGACCTGGTGCAGCAGCACGTCTCGCCGGATCGCCTCGCGCTGGCGCAGTGCCTGGAGCTGGCGGCCTCTCCCGCCGCGCCCGCCGCGGAGCTGGGCCTGACCTGGGCCAAGTCCAAGCCGATCCACGCCGAGGACCTGCGCGCGCTCGTCCGCCTGTGCCTGAACGCCAAGGCGCCGCGCATCCGCGCCGACGCCGCCGCCTGGGTCGTGCCGGTCCTCGAGGGGCGGCCGGAGACGACGCCGGAGCTGATCCGCGAGCTCGTCGACTCGCAGCACCGCGAGGTCCGCGAGCTGGCGCTAGAGCTGATGCTCCGCGACGCACGCTTCAAGGACCAGACCCTGCTCTGGGCCGCGCTGGCCGAGTCTCCCTGGGACGACGTGCGCGCCGCGCTCGCGAAGCACCTGGAGGAGCGCGCCAAGGTCTTGAGCCCGGAGTCGGTGCGCCACGTCTGGGCCAGCGTGCTGCTGGGCGTGCACCGCGGCGGCCGCGAGAAGCGTCGCGTCGTCAAGCAGCTCGCCGACCGCATCGCCCAGGCGCCCGGCGAGGCGAGGTCGCTGCTGCCGCTGCTCTCCGTCTCGCTGCGCTCGGTGCGCGCGCCCGAGCGCCGCGGCGCGCTGGCGGGCCTGGCGCAGGCCGCCTTCCGCGAGCCCAGGCTGCGCGCCGCCATCGCCACCGCCCTGCCGGAGCTGAAGCTCTTCGCCGAGGAAGCCGCGTGAACCTCGACCTGCGCTACCTGGGCCGCAGCGGCGCGGTCGAGACCGCCTCGGGCGTCTCGCTGCGCCTCTCGCCCAACCTGGCGCGGCCGAAGGTCTTCTACGACGCCGAGCTGGCGAGCCCGGTCCGCTTCCGCGAGGCCATCAGCGCGCTGCACGAGGTGGTCGTCGGCGACCTGCGCTTCAAGAAGAGGGACAAGTCCGGCTACCGCGAGTTCCTGAAGGAGCGCGAGGCCGAGGAGCAGCGCCTGCGGGTCGCGGTCCTGGAGCGCGCCCGCCGTGAAGCCGCCCTCGAGCTCGCCGCGCCCAGGCCCCCCACCGGCGCGGAGGCCGGCGGCTCCCGCGTCGAAATGGGTCTCCGGTTCAAGGCGATGCACCTGATGTACACCGCGGCCTGGCACGCCTGGGGACAGGAAGTCTGGGCCACCGAGCTGGTGCGGCACCTCATCGCCTTCGATCCCGTGGTCACCGTCGCCCCGGACTGCGTCTTCTTCGAGGCCTTCGCCAAGGACGAGTCGAGCTACGGCTGCCTCTACGTCGACCGCGGCGCCTTCCGCGGCGAGACCGGCGCCGGGCTGGGCACGACCAACGTCGACTACTCGCCCGCGCTCTTCCAGCACCTCCAGAGCCTGCGCAGCTACCGCAACACCCGGCTGCAGGTCGACCCGCAGGGCTTCGAGGTGCAGGTGCAGGGCCACGCCGACCTGCGCGAGGAGAAGATCGACCTGCCTTCGAGCTGGCTGCGCGGCTTCGGCCAGCTGCAGGCCGCCATGGCCCTGCCATCGCGCCGCGTGGTCGTGCCCGTGGAGGCCGTCTACTCGGTGCTCGCCTACCTGCGCCGGCACCGCGAGAAGTCCGGTCCGCGCTCGCTGCGCTTCCAGCTGGTGCCCGGCCGCGTCCCGGTGATCGTGCTCGATCCCTGGGGCGTGTCGATCGTCTGCCACGGCGCGCCGGTGTGGGACGGCAAGCCCGAGGAGATCAAGGTCTGGGGCCGCCGCCGGCTCTTCGCGTTGGCGCGGCTGCTCCCGCTGGCCGAGAAGATCGAGGTGCGCCTCCTGGGCAGCGGCCTGCCGAGCGTGTGGAGCGTCTCGATGGGCGAGATGCGCTTCGTGCTCGCCCTCTCCGGCTGGACCGCCAACGACTGGTCCAGCGGCGCCGCGCTGGAGGGCCTGGGCAAGCACCGGGCCGCCTCGCCCGCGCTCGTCGCCAACGCGTCCCGGCACCTCGAGGCGCTCAAGTCCGCGAACCTCGCCGCGCTGGTGAAGGCCGTCGCCGCGCCGGAGCCCGAGGTGGTCGGCGCGCTGCACACGCTCGCCAAGCAGGGCCAGGCCGTCTACGACTTCGCGGCCCAGACCTACCGCTGGCGTCCGGTGATGCCGGTGGCGCTCTCCGAAGCGGTGCTGGGTCCCGAGCCGGAAGAGGTCGTGGCCGGCAAGATCCTCTACTTCGAGGACCAGCTGAAGCTGGGCCCGGCGGCCCTCCCCCCAACCCCCTCCCAAAAACGGGAGGGGGGGACGAAGTTCACTGCTCAGGTCCGGGGAGTGCCGTGCCAGGCGACCTTCGACCTCGACGGCGGGCTGTCGAAGGCCCAGTGCGACTGCAGCCACTTCTACAAGTTCAGGCTCCGGAAGGGCCCTTGCCGGCACCTCCTGGCGCTGAAGCTCGCCGTCCAGGCTAGGCTGGCGGCGCAACAGGGGACCGCATGAGGCGCAACCCCTCTTGGACCAGAGTCGAATCCGCAAGAAGCTTGGAGCCCCGAAGGGGCTTTGCAGACGTAGCCGGAGGTTTCAACCCCCGGCGGACTCCAGCCTTGCAAGGAGGTACGACCACCCGAGCCCGCATGCTGCGGTGATACGCCGCGGCGGAGATTGCTCTCCCATGCATCCCCGCACCCGATCTTCTTGGGGGCGCCCACGCCCAACGTGCGTGGGCACTCAAGCGACCCAAGGGTCCTGACGCACGATGGGCGTGGGCGCCTTGGTGATCGGCTGCGGTACGGAGCTCGAAGTCGGGTGGTCGTACTTCCTTGGAGGGCTGGAGTCGACTCGATTGGGAGTCGCATTCTGGCTGGCAGGCGCAGAGGCCTGCCGCTCCGAACTAGGGCAACAAGATGGGCTTCTGGGACAAGCTCAAGGCCGTCTTCGGCGCCGGACCCGCTCCGGCTCCGGCCGACCTGCGCTCCAGGGTCGAGGCCGCGGCGCTCGCGCTCGCCCGCGCCGGCCAGACCTTCATCGCCATCGAAGTGGTCGACCGCTCGCTCCCGAACTCGCGGCAGACCCACGACATCCTGGTGGCGGTGGGCGCGCTCGAGGAGGTGTTCCAGAGCGGCGCGCTGGAATCGGCGGGCTACACGCGGTCGCAGAGCAACGGCAATTGGGTCTACCACCCGGTCGGCTCGCCCCCGCCCGACGGCGCCTCCTCGCCCGCCGACCCGCGCTCGCTCGCCTCGCTCGCCTCGCTCGGCGTCTCCGTCCCGCCCGCCGCCGACGACGTCTTCTCGCACCCCACTCTCTTCGGTCTCTCGGAAGACGAGCTGGCCCGCCGCAGCGCGAAGGTCGACCCGGTTCGCACCGGGTGGGTCGGGCCCGCCACCGCCATCCCCGACGAGAAGGACGAGCGCATCGCCGCCATCGACCGCGGGCTGGTGATGCGCGGCCTGCTCACCGAAGCGCAGATCAAGGAGATCCACGACACCGGGCGACGCTGGGGCCTCTTCCGCAACCAGGAGTGGATGGCGCACGCCCTGGCCGCCAAGACCGCCGACGAGGCGGTGAAGCGCCTGCGCGAGGAGCGCGCCGCTCGCAAGGCCGAGCTGCGGCAGCGGGCCGCGGAGCGCGCCGTGAGGCACGCCGAGGACGTCGCCCGGCGCCGCGCCGAGGACATCATCCACCTCGGCGCCGGAGTCTCCGGCGGGCTCGCCGACCGCCGCTCCAACGCCGAGTCGCTGCAGGCGCTGGGGCTGCCGGTGCTCTCGACCCCGGCGGACGTGGCCCACGCGCTCGGGCTGACCATCCCCAGGCTGCGCTGGCTGGCGTTCCACAGCGAGGCCGCCGAGCGCATCCACTACGTCTACTTCGAGATCCCCAAGCGCTCCGGCGGCATGCGCCTGCTCTCCGCGCCGCACGAGGAGATGGGCAAGGCGCAGCAGTGGATCTTCGAGAACGTGCTGCAGAAGCTGCCCACCGAGGAGAGCGCGCACGGCTTCATCGCCGGCCGCTCGACGCTGACCAACGCCAGGCCGCACCTCAAGCGCGACCTGGTGGTGAACCTGGACCTCTCGGACTTCTTCCCGTCGATCACCTTCCCGCGCGTGCGCGGCGTCTTCCAGCGGCTGGGATACTCGCCGGCGGCGGCGACCGTCCTGGCGCTGCTGTGCACCGAGTCGCCGCGGCGGAAGATGGAGTACGACGGCACCACCTACTGGGTCGCGGTGGGGCCGCGCGGACTGCCTCAAGGCGCGTGCACCAGCCCGGCGCTGTCGAACCAGGTCTCGCGCAAGCTCGACCGGCGGCTCCTCGGGATGGCGAAGAAGCACGGCTGGACGTACACGCGCTACGCCGACGACCTGACCTTCTCCCTCGGCAGCCCTCCGCCCAGCAGCCCTCCCCCCAACCCCCTCCCAAAAGCGGGAGGGGGAGCCAATGTCGCGATGCTGATGGCGCGGGTGCGGCACATCGTTGACGAGGAAGGCTTCGCCATCAACGCGAAGAAGGGCCGCGTGCAACGCGCCTCGGGCCGGCAGAGCGTCACCGGCATCGTGGTGAACGAGAAGCCGAGCCTGCCCCGCGAGGAGCTGCGGCAGCTGCGGGCCATCCTGCACAACGCGCGCAAGACCGGGCTGGCGGCGCAGAACCGCGACAAGCTGCCGCACTTCGAGGCCTGGCTGCGCGGGAAGATCGCCTACGTGATGATGATCGACCGGCAGAAGGGACTCGCGCTGCTCAAACAGCTCGACGCGCTGCCGAAAGCCGGAGCTGGCGCCGGCGTGGCGTAGGTCCCCTGGCTCTCGCCGCTCCTCTGCACGGCGATCAACGGCGCACCTGTTGCCCGCGCCTCCGCCCACCGAAGGCAAGGCCCAGTAGCGCGACAACGACCAGCGCCGGGAGACTGGATCCGCTCCGAGTCGCCCCGCAGCCGCAGCCGGACTCGACAGTGACCGGACTGCCCAAGTCGTCGCGAGCGGCCGCTGCATCGGCCTGCGACAGCGAGCCAGAGTCGGGGTCCGATCCGCCGCCGTCTTCTTCGGACACGACCTCCGCGTCAGCGACGACGACGCCGCCAGCGTCCGCAAGTGCTCCGTCGGGAGGTGGGCCCGCATCGGCAGGATTCTCGCCGCCGCCATCGACGACCGCGGCGTCGCCAATCGCACCGACATCCTCGCCAATCGTTCCGGAGTCCTCGGGGACGGACCCGTCGAGCACCGCGAAGCCAGCATCCGTGACGACGCAGCGGCTGCTGATGCACGCGCGGCCGGGTGCGCAGTCCGAAGGACCCGTGCAGTCGGTGCGGCACTCGTTGGTTGCGCAGGCGTAATCACCACAGGAGATGGGAGTCGTGGCGGGGCAATCGCCCGAGCCGTCGCAACTGGAAGCGGGCATCGCCATTCCATCCGCACAGGCGCCGTTGCGACACAGGGTGCCAGAGGCGAGGAACGAATCGGGTGGGCAGTCCTTGGCTGCTCCGGAGCAGGACTCGGCCAAGTCGCAATCGCCAGCGGCGACGCGGCAGGCAGTCCCTGCCGGCACGAAGCCATCGACCGGGCAGGACGCAGAGGATCCGGAGCAGGACTCGGCCAAGTCGCAATCGCCGGCGGCGACGCGGCAGGCCGTCCCTGCCGGCGCGAAGCCATCAACCGGGCAGGACGCGGAGGATCCCGTGCAGGACTCGGCGAGGTCGCAATCGCCAGCGGCGACGCGGCAGGCAGTCCCTGCCGGCACGAAGCCATC
>DASXVQ010000055.1:0-39563 GCA_036504155.1 Myxococcales bacterium | reverse complement strand
AGCCCCGAGCAGGCGGTCTCCACCCACCCCGAGGTCGTCCGCGCCGTGGTGCGCGAGATCCGCCGGCTGGGCGGGGTTCCCTTGGTCGGCGACAACCCGGCGATCGCCAAGACGCTCACCGCGCTTCGCAAGTCGGGGATCCTCGCCGTGCTCGAGGAGGAGAAGGTCGAGGTGCCCGACCTCGGCCCGGTCGTGCGGCTTGAGAACCCGCAGGGCAAGTGCTTCCGCAGCTTCGAGGTCTCCAAGGCCATCGCTGACTGCGACCTGCTCTTCAACCTCCCGAAGCTGAAGACGCACGCCCTGACGTACATGACCTGCGCGATGAAGAACCTGTTCGGGCTCATCCCCGGGACGGAGAAGGCGCGCTGGCACCTGCGGGCGCAGTCGCCCCAGGAGTTCGCGACGCTCGTCTGCGACCTCTATGGAGCGCTGCAGCGCCACTTCCAGGGCGAGCGCCGGATGGTGCACCTGTGCGACGGCATCCTCGCGATGGAAGGCGACGGCCCGGGCGCCAGCGGCCACCCGCGAGAGCTGGGCTGCCTGCTGGCGTCCTTCGACGCCGCCGCCCTCGATCGCGTCGCCTGCAAGGTCGCCGGGCTCGACTTCGACCGGCTGGTCGTGGTGCGCGAGGCGATGTCCCGAGGGTTGGGCGAGGGCGACCTCGAGCGAATCCGGTGCACTGGCGCTCCGCTGGCGACGTGGAGCGAGGTGAAGTTCACGCCTCCCGAAGGCTCGGGGAACCCCGACGGCTTGGGCGCCCGGCTGATGCGCAGCCCCTGGCTCAAGAACCAGATCCTCGAGCGGCCCGTCCTGGCGACCGAGAAATGCACCGGCTGCCAGAAGTGCAGGGAGATCTGCTCCGCCGCCGCCATCACCCTCTCCGAGGGGAAGCCCGCCAAGCCGGTCATCGACTCGAGCAAGTGCATCCGCTGCTACTGCTGCGCCGAGGTCTGCCCCGACGGCGCGATGCGCAAGAGCCGGACGCCCTGGCTCGGCCGCGCGCTGGGAGCGCTCGGATAGGCAGCGGCCAGTCTCCTCCGTTCCGGCGGCGCCCGCCCTGCGCCGGGCATATCCTTGCGCCCGTGAAGGAACGCTTCGGAGGACCAGCGACATGACTCCCTTCCGCTACCACGTCTTCTGCTGCGACCAGCGCAAGCCCGAGGGCGCGCCGAGCTGCCCGGCCCACGGCTCGCAGGCCGTCATCGACGCGCTTCGCCGCGAGGTCGCCTCCCGCAAGCTCTCCGACGCCGTGGCCGTCACGACCTGCGGCTCGCTCGGGATGTGCGAGAACGGCCCCAACCTGGTCGTCTACCCCGAGGGCGTCTGGTACTCGCACGTCACGCCGGCCGACGTCCCGGAGATCGTCTCCTCGCACTTCGAGGGCGGCCACCCGGTCGAACGCCTGATGCGCAAGGACGAGGCCGCGCTCAAGCAGGAGATCTCCGGCAACCGGGCCAAGTTCATGGCGGGGGTGCAGGCGCGCGAGGCCGCTGGCACCGTCCCCGACGAGCTGTCCGAGACCGTCCGCGGCTACATGCCCAGCCGCGTGGTCCTCACCGGGCTCGAGCTGGACGTCTTCACCACGATCGCCCGAGTGCCCTCGTCCGCCCCGGCGACTGCGGCGAACCTCGCCTCCGCGCTGAAGACCGACCTGCGCGGGACCACGACGCTCCTCGACGCCTTGGTCGCCCTGGGCCTGCTCGCCAAGAAGGGCGGCGCCTACTCCAACACTGCCAACGCGGCCCGCTATCTCGTCTCCGGCTCCAAGGACGACGCGACCAACGCGCTCAAGCACAACCTGTCGCTCTGGCAGACCTGGTCCACGCTCACCGAGGTGGTGCGCACCGGCCATATCGTCGACCGCGGCGAGATGGACTCCCGCGGCCAGGACTGGACCACGCCGTTCATCGCGGCCATGCACAAGAACGCGGCGCTGCGCGCTCCGATGGTGGTCAAGGCGGTGGGCACCGACGGCGTCCGCAAGATGATCGACATCGGCGGCGGCTCGGGCGCCTACTCCATCGCCTTCGCGCAGGCGAACCCCGCCCTGCAGGTCGACGTCTTTGATCTGGCCACCGTCGTCCCCATCGCCTCGGGCCACATCGCCGCCGCCGGCCTCGCCGACCGGGTCCGCACGCGGATCGGCGACCTGCGCCGCGACGCCTTCGGCGCGGGCTACGACCTGGCGCTGCTCTCGGCCATCTGCCACATGCTCGGCCCGGACGAGAACCGCGACCTCCTCCGCCGCGTCTTCGCCTGCCTCGCCCCCGGCGGCCGCGTCGCCATCCAGGACCACGTCATGCAGGACGACAAGACGAGCCCGCGCGCCGGCGCCCTGTTCGCCGTCAACATGCTGGTCGGGACCCCGCGCGGATCGACCTTCAGCCTGAAGGAGTACTCGGACTGGCTGGCGGAGGCCGGGTTCGAGGCCCCCGCGCAGCTCAAGCTCGGCGGGCCGAACGATCTGCTCGTCGCCAAGAGGCGGTAGCCAACAGCAGCGCGCCCAGCGCGACCGGGCCCCTTGAACCAGGCGGCCCTCCGGCCGCATCACTCCTCCCCCCTTTTCCCCGACAAGGAGCGCCCTCGATGTCGACTCCCCTCGCCCTCGGCCTGGCCTGCCTGGCGCTGGCCACCTCCTCCGCGGCTCCACCGCCCAAAGCCAAGAAGCCCCCCGCCGCCAAGCCCGCGACGCCTCCGGCCGCCGTCGAAGCCAAGCCCGCGCCCGCTCCCGAGAAGCCCGCGGCGCGCATCTTCCCCTTCCCGCTGGAGGAGCACACCCTGCCCAACGGCCTGAAGGTGCTCTTCGTGACCTTCGACTCCCCGGGCCTGACCGCCTACTTCAGCCTGGTGCGCACCGGCTCGCGCAACGAGGTCGAGCCCGGGCTCTCGGGCTTCGCCCACTTCTTCGAGCACATGATGTTCCGGGGCACCAAGAAGCACCCCGAGGCGGACTTCGACGCCCTGCTCTCGGCGGCGGGCATCGCCAAGAACGCCTTCACCACCGACGACTTCACCGCCTACCACGCCTTCGGGCCCTCCAAGGCGCTGCCGCTCGTCATCGAGCTGGAGTCGGACCGCTTCCAGAACCTCGAGTACTCCGAGGACGCCTTCAAGACCGAGGCCAAGGCGGTGCTCGGCGAGTACAACAAGAACTTCGCGGACCCCGGCGAGAAGATGTCCGAGGTGCTGCTGGACACCGCCTTCGCCGTGCACCCCTACAAGCACACGGTGATGGGCTTCAAGCCCGACATCGAGGCGATGCCCACGCGCTACGCCTACAGCCTGGAGTTCTTCAAGCGCTGGTACCGCCCGGACAACGTGACGCTGATCCTGGTGGGCGACTTCGACCACGCCGCGACCCTCGCGCTCATCGAGAAGGACTACGGCGCCTGGCAGGGCAAGGCCTCCAGCATCACCATCCCCCAGGAGCCCAAGCAGACCGCCGCCCACGCGGTGAACCTGCGCTGGCAGAACCCGACCCAGCCTCGGCTGACGCTGGTCTGGCACACCCCGGAGGCGCGGCCGGACACCAAGTACGCCGCGCTGCAGAACGTGCTCGGGCCCTACCTCTTCGGCCCGACGAGCCCGACCTTCCGCGACCTGGTGCTGGAGCGGCAGCTGGTGCTGGGCCTGGGCCCCACCTACTACGACCACCGCGACCCGAACCTCTTCGGCGTGGGCGCGGCGCTCAAGAGCGACCAGGACTTCGCCGAGGTCCGCAAGGCCATCGACCAGGCCGTCGCCGACCTGCGCGAAGGCAAGGTGGACGCGGCCCGCCTGGAGGCCGTCAAGAGCAACCAGAAGTACGGGCTGCTCAACTCCTTCGACAACCCCGAGTCGGTGGCCGAGCAGCTGGTCTTCGCCATCGGTCCCACCGGCCAGCCGGACGCGCTCAACGCGCTGTTCAACCACATGGAGCGGCTGACCGCGCAGGACCTCGCCGACTTCGCCAAGGCGTACCTCGAGCCCGCCAACTCGACCCTGGCGACGCTGGTGGGCCCGGGCCAGACGCCGCCCGCGGGGATCCCCGACTACCAGCCGCCCTCCGCCACGCCGGAGAAGAAGGGAGGTGCGCAATGAACCGCCTCGCCACGCTGCTCGCCCTCTCCGTCCTGCTTCCGCCGATGGCCGGCTGCGCGGGCGGAAAGATGACGGTGATCCCCACGCCCGCCGCCCAGGCCCCGGAGGTCCCGCTGCCCGCCCCCTCGCTCACTCCCGCCAAGCTCGGCAACAAGTTCGTGTCCCTGCCGTCGCCGGGGCTGCCCTTGGTGGTCATCCGGGTCGCCTTCCAGGCCGGCTCCATCGACGATCCCCCGGGGCGCGAGGGGCTGACCGCGCTGACCGCCGACCTGATGGCCGAGGGCGGCACCCGGGAGCTGACCGCCGCGCAGCTGCTCGAGGCCCTCTTCCCGATGGCCGCCGGGATCAGCGTGCAGACGAGCAAGGAGCTCACCGTCTTCTCGGGCAAGGTCCACCGCGACCACGCCGAGAAATTCGTCTCGCTGCTGGTGGCGGCGCTCACCCGCCCGCGCTGGGATCCCAAGGAGTTCGCGCGGCTGCAGGAGCTCTACGTCCAGGGGATCGACAAGGGGCTGCGCGAGAGCGACGACGAGACGCTCGGCAAGGCGGCGCTCGACCTGGTGATGTGGAAGGACCACCCCTACGCGCACTACGACGGCGGGACCATCCAGGGCGTCAAGGCCGCGACGCTGGAGGACTGCCGGGCGCAGGCGGCGCGGGTCTTCGCGCGCGACCGGATGCTGGTCGGCGTGGGCGGCGCCGTGGACGCCCCGGTCGTCGGCGCGCTCCAGACCGGGCTGGCGGCGCTCCCGGAGAAGGGCGCCGACCTGGTGGCGCTGCCGGCGCCCAAGCTCGACGGCCCCAAGGCGCTGCTGGTGCAGAAGAACGCGGAGTCGGTGGCCATCTCCATGGGCTACCCCTACGCGCTGAAGCGGGGCGACCCGGACTTCTACCCGATGATGGTGGCCGGCAGCGCCCTGGGGGAGCACCGCCAGTTCAACGGCCGGCTGATGCGGGCGCTGCGGGTCACCCGCGGGCTCAACTACGGCGACTACGCCTACGTCGAGCACTTCGCGCAGGCGGGCGGCGGCACGTACGCCGCGCTGAACATCGGCCGGCGGCAGCAGGACTTCTCCGTCTGGCTGCGGCCGGTCTCGCCGGAGAACGACCTCTTCGCGGTGCGCGCCGCGCTCCAGCAGATCGAGAAGTTCCGCACCGAGGGGATGACCCAGGAGGAGCTGAACTCGACCCGCGGCTTCCTGGAGGGCTACTCGCTCCTGTGGCAGCAGACGCCGATGCGGCGGCTGGGCTACGCCATGGACGACGTGATCAACGGCACTCCCGGCTTCCTGGACGGCTTCCGCCAGAGCCTGCCGGCCATGACGCTCGAGCAGGTCAACGCGGCCCTGCGCAGGTGGATCCGGCCCGAGGAGCTGCGGCTGGCCATCGTCACCCGGGACGCGGCCGGGCTGCGCCAGCGGATCCTCCAGAACGCCCCCTCGCCCACCAAGTACGTGGCCGAGAACCCTTCCGCGGACGTGCTGGCCGAGGACCAGAGGTTCATCGCCAGGCCGCTGGGGCTCACCGCCGACCAGATCGAGGTCAAGCCGGTGACCGAGCTGTTCGAGCGCTGATCGACCGCCGCCCTAGCGCGTCGAAGGGGCCCGGGGCGGAGGGGAGGCCGCCTCGCCCCCGGCGCTTCTGTTGGATTTCGGCGCATTGCGGGGATAATCAAGCAGTTGACCACCATGTCGAAGTCGCCCCGCTCCCCGCTCCTCCTCACGCTCGCCTGCGCGCTCCTGGCCGGCTGCCCGAAGCCCAGCACGCCGGTGACCGTGGGCGGCCACCGGCTCGACCCGGCCAGCAACGTCTTCTGGAGCGGCACCCAGGGCTCGGCGGACTCCACCAAGGTCATCCTCTCGGACCTGCCCAACCTGTGCGAGCTGTACGAGAAGGCCGACGCCTGCACCGAGGCGGCCCAGGCGGCGACCCCGGGCGAGGGCACCTACCTGGCGCTCACGGTCTCGGGCAAGCAGGCGGGCGAGTACGAGGTCGCGGGCAAGGACAGCTCGCGCCGCGCCGACGTCGTCTTCCTGGTCCGCTCCGCGACCGCGGTGACCTACAAGGAGACCGCGCTCTCCGGCGTGGTCACCTTCACCGCCCTGACCCCGGGCGAGGGCGTCGCCGGCCGCTACACGCTCAAGATGAGCGGCGGCGGCACCCTGGAGGGCGACTTCGGCGGCGACCCGTGCGGCAACCTCGACCGCCTGGTGCAGCGCCTGGCGCAGTCCCAGCCGTCCTGCTCGTCCGACTACACGCCGACCGCCTGCACGGCCAAGTGCTCCTGCACCACGCGCAGCAACACCGCGGACTGCGTTCGCCTCGACTCCTCGTCCGACTGGGAGTGCACCTGCGTCCGCTCCGGGGAGCGCACCAAGTGCGCGGTCCCCAAGTCCGAGGCGAACGTCTGCACGCAAGGCAACGGGTGTTGTGACACGAGCTTCTAGCCTCTCCTCCCTGCGCCGCTCGCTCCTGCGCTGGTTCGAGGCCCACCGGCGCGACCTGCCCTGGCGCCGGGGCCGCACGCCCTACCGCGTCTGGCTCGCCGAGGTGATGCTGCAGCAGACCCAGGTCGCCACGGCCACCCCCTACTTCGAGCGCTTCGTCGCCCGCTTCCCCGACGCCTCGAGCCTGGCCGGCGCGGAGCTGACCGAGGTCCTCTCGCTCTGGAGGGGCCTGGGCTACTACTCGCGGGCGCGCAACCTCCACCGCGCGGCCCAGCAGATCGCCCGGGACGGGATGCCGACCACCGCGGCGAGCCTGCGCGAGCTGCCCGGGTTCGGGCGGTACACGGCGGCGGCCGTCGCCTCGCTGGCCTTCGGCGAGGCCGCGGCGCTCGTGGACGGCAACGTCGCGCGCGTGCTCTCGCGCCTGCGCGGCCTCGCCGATCCCCCCGGCTCTCCGGGACGCGAGGAGCGCCTGTGGGGCGAAGCCGAGGCGCTGCTCGACCCGACGCAGCCGGGCGCCTTCAACGAGGCGCTGATGGAGCTGGGCGCGCTGGTGTGCACCCCCTCCCAGCCGCGCTGCGGCCAGGCCTGCCCGTGGACGCGGTGGTGCGAGGCCCGGCGCCAGGGTCGGCAGGCGTCGATCCCGCCGCCCAAGCCCCGCGCCGCCCCGAAGAAGCTCGCGCTCGCCTGCGCCGTAGTCCGCAGCGGCGGCGACCGCATCCTCCTCGCCCGCCGCCCCGAGCACGGCCTCTTCGGCGGCCTGTGGGAGCTGCCCTGCGTCCCCGTGGCGCGGCCGTCGTCGGCGCTGCGCGAGCTGGAGCACGCCGGCCTGCACCCGCGCTCGGCCACCAGCGTCGCGACCGTGCGCAGGCAGCTGACGCACCGTGCGCTGAGCCTCCACCTCTTCGTCTGCGATCCGCCCAAGGCCAGGCTGGAGGGCTACCTGGAGCAGCGGATGGTGGCCCGGAGCGAGCTGGCCTCGCTGGGCATCGCCTCGGCGATGTCGGGGGCCATCGAGAAGGCGCTCGCGGCCGAGCCCCCCAAACGTGAGGGCGGCAGTCGGCGACCCCGGAAAAACGGGGTCCCTCCTGCCGCCGATGTCCGCGATTGGGCAAAATCCTGAGGCTGACGACGCCCTCAGGTGACCGAGCCTGGCTCGGCCAGGCGTACCCGTGCCGGAGCATCGCCAGGAGCCCCATGAACCCCGCCCCCGTCCTCTGCCGCGCTCGCCTCTTCGGCGCAGCACTCGCCGCCGTCGGAGCTTCGATTCTCGGCGCGGCCTGCAGTTGCGGCGAGGCGCCGCTGGGCAACGGCATGCCCGACCCCGCGACGATCACCTGCACGCGCTGCCACGGGGATCCCGCCACCGGCAACCCGGCGCCGCCCGCCGACCTCGACGGCAGGTCCGACCCCCGCCTCGTCGGCGTCGGCGCGCACCAGCAGCACCTCCGGGACGGCGCCTTGCGCAAGGCCGTCGGCTGCTCCGAGTGCCACCCCGTGCCGCTCACCTGGGACGAACCGGGACACAACAACGGCACCGGGCGCGCCACCGTCGCCTGGGGACCGCTGGCCAGCCAGCAGGGCGTGCTCGCCCCGTCCTGGGACCACGCCGAGCACACCTGCTCCGGCGTGTACTGCCACGGCCAGACCCTGGGCGGCGGCTCGCTGAAGAAGCCGGACTGGATCGTCCTGGACGGCACCCAGGCCGCCTGCGGCAGCTGCCACGGCAACCCGCCTCCCGCGCCCCACCCCGCCGCCTCCCAGTGCAACACCTGCCACGCCCTGACGGTGCGCTCCGACGGGAGCATCGACGTCGAGGGCGGGCACCACGTCGACGGCATCCTCGAC
Source organism: Myxococcales bacterium (assembly GCA_036504155.1). GTDB lineage: Bacteria > Myxococcota > Myxococcia > Myxococcales > UBA5297 > JACRCT01. The sequence goes on along the minus strand of DASXVQ010000055.1, from coordinate 31,188 downwards.
GTCCCGAGCATGGCCTGCACCTCCTGCCACGGCACCGCCGGCCGCACCGGCGCGGACCCGCACGTCGACGCCGCGCCGCCCGTCGGGACCCACGGCGAGACCCTGACGACGGACCCCGCGGTGGGCGCGCACCTGCAGCACCTCTCCGGCGGCCTGATCCGCAGCGGCGTCGCCTGCGGCGAGTGCCACGCCGTCCCCAGCGACGCGGCGCACGCCGACGGCAGGAGCCCCAAGCTCGTTTTCGGCCCCCTGGCCACCGCCCGCGGCGTGACGCCCAGCGAGGACCCGGCCACCCGCACCTGCTCGAGCACCTACTGCCACGGCGCCACGCTCTCCGGCGGCAGCAACAAGCTCCCGAAGTGGACGCTCGTCGACGGCACCCAGGCCTCCTGCGGCACCTGCCACGGCAACCCGCCTCCCGCGCCGCACCCCCAGCGCGCCGACTGCGCCTCCTGCCACCCGGGCACCGTCCACGCGAACGGGACGATCGACCTGGCCGGCGGCCTGCACATCAACGGCGTCCTGGACGTTCCGGGCCTGGGCTGCACCTCCTGCCACGGCACCGCCGGCCGCACCGGAAGCGATCCCCATCTCGACGCGGCCCCCCCGCTCGGCACGCACGGCGAGACCGACACCGCCAGCCCCGCCGTCGGCGCCCACCTGAAGCACCTGACCGACTCGGCCATCCGCAGCGCCATCTCCTGCAGCGACTGCCACGCCGTCCCCGCCGACTCCGCCCACGCCGACGGCAAGAGCCCCAAGCTCGTCTGGGGCGCGCTCGCCAAGACCGGCAACCTCACGCCCTCCCAGGACCCGGCGGCCCACACCTGCTCGAGCAACTGGTGCCACGGCGCCTCGCTCTCCGGCGGCAGCAACAAGGTCCCCGTCTGGACCACGCTGGATGGATCCCAGGCGGCCTGCGGCACTTGCCACGGCAACCCTCCGCCCGCGCCGCACCCCCAGAACCCGGCCTGCGCCACCTGCCACCCCGGCACCGTCCTCGCCAGCGGCGCCATCGACGTCGCCGGCGGCAGGCACATCGACGGCGTCGTCGATCTCCCGGCGCTGACCTGCACCAGCTGCCACGGCACCGACGGCCGCACCTCGGTGGCCGGCGCCGACGCGCTGCAGCCCGCCGCTCCTCCGCTCGACACCGCCGGCAACGCCACCGCGGCCTCGCGCGGCGTCGGGGCGCACCTGCGCCATGTCAACCCCGGCGCGGGGGCCGTGGCCAAGCCCTTCGCCTGCGGCCAGTGCCACACCGTCCCCACGCAGATGGACCACGCCATCGGCGTCGTCGACATGACCTTCGGCGCCCTCGCCACCGCGCAGGGCTCCTCGCCCACCTGGACCCGCGCCTCCAACACCTGCGCCTCGGCCTGGTGCCACGGCGGCAACCCCAAGCTGGGCGGCGCCGCGCGCCCGGCCATCGTCTGGACGGACGCGACCCCGACCGACTGCACCAGCTGCCACGGCAACCCGCCTCCTTCGCCTCATCCCCAGAACGACGCCTGCGCCACCTGCCACACCGGCTACTCGAAGACGGGAGCCACCACCGGCACGGTGGACGTGGCCACGCACGTCGACGGGAAGATCGACGTCGGCAACCTGACCTGCACCAGCTGCCACGGCACGACCGGGCGCACCGGCGCCGATCCCGCCGTCGCCGCGGCGCCGCCCGCCGGCACCCACGGCGAGACCGCCAGCACCGCCCGCGCGGTGGGCGCCCACCTGGCCCACCTGCAGGCCGGCGCGCTCTCGAACCCCGTCGCCTGCTCCGAGTGCCACGCCGTCCCGTCGAGCCAGACGCACGCCACCGGCACCGTGGAGATGGCCTTCGGCACGCTGGCCAAGACCCGCGGCGCCGCCCCCGCCTGGAACGGCACGACCTGCGCCTCGGCCTACTGCCACGGCCAGTTCAAGAACGGCAACCTCGCCAACGCCCCGGCCTGGACCGCCGGCGCGCCCGGAGCGGCCTGCGGCACCTGCCACGGCTCCGCGGTCGACCCGACCCCCGGCGGCACGCACCCCAAGGTCGCCCCCACCACCAGCTGCGGCGACTGCCACGCCGGCTACACGCGCACGACCGTCGCGCTCGCCAAGCACATCAACGGCGTGGTGGACGTCTCCGGCATGACCTGCACCAGCTGCCACGGCGACAAGACCACCAACGACCCGGCGCCGCCGGTCGACACCGCCGGCAACAGCGCCACCACCGCCCGCGGCGTCGGCGCCCACCAGGGCCACGTCCACGCCGGCTCGCTCGCCAAGGGCTTCGCGTGCGCGGAGTGCCACGTCGACCCGACCACGATGATCCACGCCGACGGGACCGTGGACATGGTCTTCGGGGCGCTCGCCAACCAGAGCATCGCCACGGCCTGGAGCTCCGGCACGGCGACCTGCGCCTCGAACTACTGCCACGGCGGCTCCCCGGCGCTCAAGGGCGGCCTGCAGACCACGCCGGTCTGGACCAAGGTCGACGGCACGCAGAAGACCTGCCAGAGCTGCCACGGCAACCCGCCGCCGCCGCCGCACGTCCAGAACGACGCCTGCGGCAGCTGCCACACCGGCTACGCCAAGACCGGCGCCGCCACGGGCACCGTCGACCCGGCCAGGCACGTCAACGGGACGGTCGACGTCGTCGCGCTCGCCTGCACCACCTGCCACGGCACGACCGGCCGCGCCTCCGTCGCCAACGCGGATCCCCGCCAGGCCGCGGCGCCTCCCGCCGACACCACCGGCGCCACCGCGGCGACCGACCTCCAGGTCGGCGCCCACCTCGCGCACGTCAACCACGGCGCCGGCGCGGTCTCCAACCCCGTCGCCTGCGCCCAGTGCCACCCGGTGCCCTCCGCGATGAGCCACGCCGACGGGACGCGCCAGGTGACGTTCGGCACCGTGGCCAGCGCGCAGGGCTCGGCCCCGACCTGGACCGCCGGCAGCGGCACCTGCGCCAGCACCTGGTGCCACGGCGGCAACGCGCTCCTCCACGGCGCGACGAAGCCCTCGATCGTCTGGAACGACGGCACGACGACGACCAACTGCACCAGCTGCCACGGCAACCCGCCTCCCGCGCCCCACGTGCAGAACGACGCCTGCGGCAACTGCCACCCCGGCTACTCGAAGTCGGGCGCCACCACCGGCGGCGTGAACCTGGCCACCCACGTCAACGGGACCATCGACTACGCCACCCTGGCCTGCACGAGCTGCCACGGCGACCCCACCCGCACCGGGTCCGACCCCAACGTCGCGGCCGCGCCGCCGGTGGGCACCGCGGGAGAGACGGCGACGACCGACCCCGCCGTCGGCGCGCACCTCGCCCACCTGCAGCCCGGCCCGTACTCCAACGGCGTCGCCTGCGGCGAGTGCCACGTCGTCCCCACCGGGATGACCCACGCCGACGGCACCTCCACGGTCACGTTCGGCACGCTCTCGAGGACCGGCGGGGCCACCCCCAGCTACTCCGGCACGACCTGCTCGTCGGCCTACTGCCACGGCCAGTTCCGCAACGGCAACTCCACCAACCAGCCCACCTGGACCGGCGGCGCCGGCGAGGCCGCCTGCGGCACCTGCCACGGCACCCCGACCGATCCCACGCCCGTCTCCGGTCACCCGGCGGTCGCTCCCACCAAGAGCTGCGGCGACTGCCACGACGGCTACACCCGGACCACCGTCAACCTGGCGCTCCACGTCAACGGCAAGATCGACGGCGGCGGCGAGCCCTCCACCCCGGGCAGCAGCTGCGCCGGCTGCCACGACGCCATCTTCCAGGGCATGACCGGCGGGGTGGCCAAGGCCACGAGGCACGCCCTGGGCGGCGGCGACGACCCGGTCGACCCGGGCGGCGCCTGGAACACCGCGGCGACGCTCAAGGCCTCGCCGCTCTACGCCAGCGCCTCCTGCGTCTCGATGTGCCACGGCGACCACCCGCACGACCTGACGAGCCCGGCCACCGCCACCCACCAGAACAACGTCCACCTGGACGCGAACGCCCGGTCGGCCAACCGCACCAGCACCACCCGCGCCGCCACCGACTTCATGAGCTCCGGGACCGGCGGACTGTGCCTGTCCTGCCACGTCAAGCCCGTCGACGCGACCCACCCGGCGCTCGACCAGGCGGCCTTCGCGGCCTCGGCGCACAACTACACCTCGAACGCCCAGGGCACCTGGCAGTACGCGCTGCACGACGGCAGCGCCTTCGCCCGCAACTGCACCAAGTGCCACGCCGACCCGGCCGACGCCCGCCCGGGCGCCACCGGGACCAGCTTCGGCGCGGTGCACTTCTCGACCAACCCGAGCCTGCTCGCCGGCACTCCGCGCTCCGCCGGGGCCCCGGCGAACCTCTTGTGCTACCGCTGCCACGGCAACGCCACGACCGGCCAGGACCTCTCGGGCAAGGACGTCGCCACCCAGATCGCCAAGCCCGCCAGCCACCCGGTCGACGCGGACGCGGTCCACGACTCGGCCGCCGAGGACGCCGCGCCGGCCAGCACCTACAACAACGGCCGCTACTCCGGCGCCAACCGCCACGCCAACTGCCAGGACTGCCACTCGCCGCACGAGTCGAAGGCCGGCGCCCACGCCTACGCCACCACCGCCACCTCGACCCGCAACGCGGTCTCCGGCCCGCTCACCGGGGTCAGCGGCGTGCAGTTCAACTCCTCCGGCCTGGGCAACTTCGCGGCGCCCGCGGCCGCGAACTTCGCCTGGACCCCGGCGGCCACCGCCGAGTACCAGATCTGCTTCAAGTGCCACACGAGCTTCACCTTCGGCGCCACCCCGCCCAACGGCCTGTCCGCCAACGGCAGCGCGACGGCGCCGGTGGAGACCGACCTCGCCCAGGAGTTCAACCCGAACAACAAGTCCGGCCACCCGGTGGTCACCGGGCTGAACAACTACGCGAACTCGGCGGCGCCCAGGGCGCTCGACGCCCTCGACCTGGTCGCGCCCTGGAGCACCAACGTCGGCACCCAGACGATGATGTGCTCCGACTGCCACAACACCGACGCCGCCAGCCCGGCCGCCCAGGGCCCGCACGGCTCGGCGGTCGCCTTCATGGTCCGCGGCGGGAAGACCGGCTGGCCGACGGCGAGCGCGAGCGCCACCGGCTTCGGCACGACCATGTGCTCCAACTGCCACAACAACGCGCCCATCCACACCGTCGACGGCGCGCACAGCGTCCCGTGCTACCGCTGCCACGTCGTCGTTCCGCACGGCGGCAAGATGTCGCGCCTCATCGGCGACCGGGACAGCGCGGCCATGCCCTCGCGCTACGCGTACAACAACGACAAGAACACGCTGTACGTCCGGTCGTTCACCAAGGCCACGCGCGGCAACTACAGCAAGAGCAACTGCCAGGCGAGCTGCACCACCGAGCACGGCACCGCGGCCACCGAGAACTGGTAGCCGGGCCCCCGCCTGGTCTCGACCTCCACCTGCCGTGGTAGAGGTCTGTCCGGGGCCCGCCTCGAGATGACCTGGAAGACGCTCCGTCGCTGGCTGCGCGCGCCTCGGCTGATCATCGCCGAGCTGGGGCTGGTGTCCCTGGCCGCGGCGCTGATGGCGGCGATCCCCCAGGCGCCCGATCCGGCGGACCGCCGGGCTGAGCCCTCCGCCTTGGGCGCGGCAGCCTCCGCGCTCGGCCTCGACCACGTCCTGGGCTCGTGGTGGTTCCTGGCGCTCCTGGCGCTGTCCGCGGCGTCGCTGTGGATCGTCACCTGGGACCAATGGAAGTCGGCCCGCTCCGTCTGGCGCGAGAAGCCGACTCCCGATTCGTTCCGCGAGGCGCCCTTCCGCCGGCAGTGGACGAGGCCGCCGACCGAGCCCTCGGCCGGGGCCCGCTCCACCATCGAGACGACCGGCCGCCTGAGCCTCCTGGGCTCGCCGCTGTTCCACGCCGGGCTGCTGATGATCATCGCCGCCGGCGTCGTGCGGATGCTCTTCGGGGCCGAGGCCGTGGTGGACCTCTACGAGGACGAGGTGCTGCCCCCGCTTCCCGCCGCCTTCGGAGCGCAGTGGCCTGGCCGGCTCGCACAGCCCTTCGCGCTGGATCGCCCGCTTCGCCTGGAACGTCTCTCCGCCGAGACCTACCCGTCCGGTGGGCTCAAGCTGCTTTCGGCCGAGATGCGCTTCGAGGGCGAGCCCCGGGCGCAGCGGGTGGCGGTGAACGCGCCGCTGCGGCAGGGGCTGACCGCCTTCTACCTGTCGCAGAGCCTGGGCCCCGCGGCGCTCGTGCGCGTGGACGGCCCGAGCGGCCACGAGCCGGTGGCGGTCCTGCTCCAGCCGGAGGCGGCGTCCGGCTCGTTCTCGGCGACGACCACCGTCGGCGACCTCGAAGTCCGCCTGCGAGGCGAGTGGAGGCCGGGCACTCCTGTCCCCGAGCGCCTGCAGTGCCGCGTGCTCCGTGACCGCTCGCTGGTCTTCGCCGGCCTCATCGGCAGCGGGATGCCGGTGAAGGTCCCGGGCGGCGGCGACACGCTGACCCTGGTCGGGGCGCGCCAGTGGGCCCGCTTCACCGCACAGCGCGACCCGTCCACGCCCCTGATCTACCTGGGCTTTGTGGTCTGCCTGATGGGCACCGCGCTCATGTTCGGCTTGGTGAAGGTCGACACCGCCGTCCTCGTCCAGCCCGGCCCGGAGGGTGAGACGGTCGTCGTGGCGCTGCGCGCCCGCCGCTTCTCGGCGCTCTTCGAGGAGCGTTTCGAGCACCTGGTCCGCAAGATGGGGGGACCGGAGAAGCCCCCGCCATGAGCCCTCACCGACTCCTCTTCACCCTCGCCCTCGCCGCGGCGGCTCCGGCCTGCAGCGGCTGGCTCTCCGACGCCGACGCGCAGCGGCTGGTGCGCGCCTACGACGACAAGCTCGTCGAGGCCTACCGGACCGGGGACGAGAAGATCGTGGACCCGCTGGTCGGCGAGGAGGAGGGCAAGAAGCTGCTCGGCCTCATCGGCGTGAAGCTGGACATGGGCCTGACGCTCGAGGCGACCTTGAAGGAGCTGAAGTGGCTGGGCGTCGAGCGCCCGCCCAGCGGCGAGGTCCACGTCCTCACCGAGGAGCGCTGGCACTACCGGGACCGCAAGGTCGGCTCTGGCGAGACCGTGGGCCAGGAGTCGGACGACCACTACTTCATGCGCTACGCGCTTCGGAAGGTCGAAGGCCGGTGGGTCGTCGGCGCGGTCTCCTTCGAGCATCCGCCGTCGGTCGGCCGCCAGACCGCGCCCAACACCGCCTCTCCCGCCGTCTTCCACGGGATGCCGGCGGCCGGCGAGCAGCCCAGGTAGCCAAGAGAGGTCGCGAGTCCTTGGGCAAACCGATCCAGCGCTGGCCCGTTCGGATCGCAGGCGCCGCCGTGGCGGCCGTCACCCTCGCGGCCTTCGTCCCCGCGCTCGGCAATCTCTTCGTCGACTGGGACGACGGGGACACCATCGTCCTCAACCCGCTCCTGGCGGCGAGCCTGCCGGAGTTGCTCTCCCGCGCCTTCGGCACCCTCCACGGCGCCTTCTACATCCCGCTCACGTGGGTCTCGCTGTGGTTCGACCGGCAGGTCTGGGACCTGCAGCCGCTCGGGTTCCACCTCACGAACATCTTGCTCCACGCCTGGGTGGCGCTCTTCGTGACGCTCCTCGCGCTCGAGCTCCAGCGGATCCTCGAACCGTCGGCGGGCGGATGGCGCAGCGCCTCGATCGCCGTGCTGGCCGGCCTCCTCTGGTCGCTGCATCCGCTGCGCGTCGAGTCGGTGGCCTGGGCCACGGAGCGCAAGGACGTCCTGAGCGCGGCGTTCGGGCTCCCGGCCCTCGTGCTCTACCTCGCCTACGCGAGCGCTGCGGCTGCGGGCCAACGCCGCCGGTCCGACCCGCGCCTTTGGGGTGCGTCGGCGCTGGCCGTCCTCGCCATGCTGGCCAAGCCGACCTTCCTGGTCTTCCCGCTCGCCCTCCTGGTGCTCGACGTCTGGCCGCTGCGCCGCAACGAACGCGGCGAGCGTTGGCCGGCCCTGCTGCTCGAGAAGGCGCCACTGCTGGTCCTCGCCGGCGTCGACGCGGCGCTCACCGCGATCGCGCAGCGACCGGCGCTCGTTCCCCTGGGCGAGACTCCCGCGCTCTCCAGAGTGCTCGTGGCCTTCAAGGCGATCCTCGAGTACCTCGGCATGATGGTCTGGCCCAGCGGCTTGATGCCCTACTACCTGCACCCGGGAGCGACTGCACAGCTGGGAGACCCGACCTACCTCCTCTCAATCGCCGCGGTGCTGGCGATAACCGCGGGGGCGATCGGGCTGCGCCGGCGCGCGCCCTGGCTGCTGGCGACCTGGCTCCTCTTCCTCCTCCCGCTCGTCCCGGTGCTGGGCCTGGCGCAAGCCGGAGGGCAGCGGATTGGCGACCGTTTCACCTACCTGCCGTCCATCGCGCCCAGCCTCCTGCTCGCCTTCGGCGCGGCGGCGTTCGTAGGCTTCCTCGAGCCGCGCCTCGGCCGCGCAGCACGGCTTGCCGTGGGAGCGGCGAGCCTGGCGGCCGTCGTCGGCCTGCTCGCGGTGACGCAGCGGCTCATCCCCATCTGGCACGACTCCGGGACGCTCTGGACCCGAGTGATCGAGGTCCTCCCGGGCCAGGTCGGGAAGGCCTACTACTTCCGGGCCCGGCACCTCCTCTACGACGGCGACCCCGCGGGCGCGCTGGCGGACGCCAGCCGGTCGCTCGTCCTGGCCCGGGAGAAGGGCTATCGCCGGACGTTCGAGGTCCGCGGCCTGCGGGCGGAGGCGCTCGCGGCGCTCGGCCGGCTGCCCGAGGCGGCACGGGAGTACATGGGTGCCATCTCCGAGGCGCCGCCGGAGGAGGCAGGCCGTTATGATTCGGCGCTGCGCGAAGTGCTCGCGAACTCAGCGGCAGCAGCAGGAGAGCCAGCCCGGTGAACCAAGCCTTCCCCGAGATCGTGCTGCACTGGGTCGCCGCCGGCTTCTACATCGCCGCTTCCGCGGTCTTCGCCCACGCGGTCATCTTCGGCCACCCCCAGCGGCTGAAGTGGGGCCAGCTCGCCGCGCTGGCCGGGCTCTTTCCTCACAGCGCCGCGCTGCTCCTGCGCTGGGTCGCCTCGGGCCACGGCCCCTACATGATGAAGTACGAGGTGCTCTCCTCGAACGCCTGGGTGGCCGTCGTGCTGCTCTCGCTCGTGCTGTGGAGGCGGCCGAACTGGAGCGCGCTGTCGCTGGTGGTGATGCCCGCCTGCGTCCTGCTGGTGGCCTTCGGCCTGTTCTCCAACCCGGCGCTCAAGGAGCTTCCGCCCTCGCTGCGGTCCGTGTGGCTCGTCTTCCACATCACCTTCGCCAAGCTCTCGACCGCGGCGTTCCTGCTCTCGCTGGGCTCGGCGGTGCTGGTCCTGCTCAAGGAGCGCCCCTCTCCCCGCCCCTGGCTCGCGCGCCTGCCCACCGTGGAGGTGCTGGACGCGCTGGGCCTGCGCTTCGTGGGCTTCGGGTTCCTGTTCTGGACCGTGAACACCGTCGCCGGCGCCATCTGGGCCAACGAGTCCTGGGGCCGCTACTGGGGCTGGGACGTCATCGAGACCTGGTCGCTCATCACCTGGCTCGTCTACGGCACGTTCCTGCACGCCCGGCTCTTCTTCAAGCTCAAGGGCAGGCGCGCCGCGTGGGCGTCCGTCGGCTGCTTCGTCGTGCTGGTGCTGACCTTCCTGGTCCTGCCGTACCTCTTGCCTTCGCTGCACGCCGCCTACTTCCAGTAGCCCGCCCTCCCCCCTGCCCCCTCCCAAACTGCGGGAGGGGGTACGCGGGTTGTCTTCGGCCATCCGGTAGGAGCTAGCGGCACCTCCACGTCCGTGCTCGTACCAGGCGTTCGACCGAGAAGGCACGTTCGCGCTGACTGCGCGTCGTCTCCATCAACGACACCGTCACGTCGTGCCCGAGACCGACCGAGTCGACCCAAGGAGTGGCGGTGCCAGCAGCTCCGACACACATCGCCGAAGGCAACCAGCGAACCCCCCTTCCACTCAAGGGAGGGAGGGCTGGGAGGGGGCAGGAGTGAGGGAGGGCTCAACGGCCCAGGTGCGCCAGCATCCGCTTGACGTCCTCGGGCATGCCGCCGGCGGCGGCCATCTTCGACTTCACGAAGGAGGTGCCCATGATGATCTTCGTGGAGGTCAGCAGGTAGTCGCGGCGCGGGCCGGGCGGGAGCTTCACGAACTCCAGCGCCTTGTCCATGTAGAAGCCGCGGTAGCACTCGGCGATCGCCCGGTCGATGTCCGCCAGGCTCATGGCGTCGGGCTTGATGACCGGATCGATGAGGTTGTACTTGCGGTAGTCGCGCGTGGCGATCTTCGAGTCCAGCTCCTTGCCCAGCGGCGCGTACGGCCACGGCGCGATCGCCAGGTAGTGCGCGAAGTCCGGGTCGTAGAGCTTGGAGAGCCTCAGGGTCTCCTTGACGTGCTCCGGCGTCTCGTTGGGGAAGCCCAGGACGAAGGAGGTCTCGGAGATGAAGCCGTGCTGGCGCAGCAGCTCGAGCGCGCGCTTGCCGGCGTCGACGCTCGACTCCTTGTTCACGAAGTCCAGCGTCGCCTGGTCGGTCGCCTCGATGCCGATGTAGACGTGCAGCACTCCCGCCTTGCGGTAGAGCGGCAGCAGGTCCTCGTCGCGCACGATGTCCTGCGCCCGGGTCTCGAGGAGCAGGTCCACGCCGAGGTCCATCTCCACCAGCCGCTGCATCAGGCGCTGCCAGCGCTCGCGCTCGCCGGTGGGGTACTCGTCGGTGAGCAGCACCACGGTGACGCCGAAGTCCTTCTTCAGCGCGGCGATCTCGTTCGCCACGCACTCCGGGGAACGGGCGCGCCAGGTCTTCTCCCAGAACTGGGTCTGCGAGCAGAACGAGCAGGCGTACATGCAGCCGCGCGAGGTGCTCACCGCCGCCAGCCGCGACCCGGGCTGCACGAAGAGCGTGTAGGTCTTCCAGTCCAAGAGGTCCCAGGCCATCGGCATCGGATCCAGCGCGTCGAGCCGGGGCCGCCCCGCCGTCCGCACCGGCTTGCCGTCGGACAGGAAGGCCAGCCCGGCGACCTTCTTCGGGTCGTCCTTGGCCTGCAGGCAGCGCAGCAGGTCCACCAGCGCCGACTCGCCCTCGCCCACCACCACGAAGTCGACGCCGCCGCCCGCGAGGACCTCCTGGTGCATGAAGGACGGGTGCACCCCGCCCAGCACGGTCGTCGCGCCGCGGGCCTTGGCCGCCTGGGCGACGACCGCCGAGTCCGGGAAGGTGGAGGTGATGGCGGAGATGCAGACGACGTCGGGCCGGGCCTCGTCCAGCTTGCGCTCGATCGCCGCGTGGTCCACGCCCAGCGACATGGCGTCGTAGATCTCGCAGTCGAAGCCCGCCGCGCGCACCGCGCCCGCCAGGTAGACGAACTGCAGCGGAATCCACCGGCCGGCGGCCTCCACGACTCCACAGTGGTACGGGGGCGTGACGAACAGGACGCGCATGCTCTTCGGACCTCGGTCGCGGGGCACGGCAACCCCGCGGAAATCCTAACGTCCGCGCCGCGGCCCCTGCCCGGGATTGTCGAGGGAGGAACCCCCGCTGGGCGGGCAGGCGGCCAGGCAGGCCGATCGGCTAGTTCATCGACGGCCAGCCCTTGTAGAGGGCGAGCGCGCCGGCGGCGATCAGGGCGTAGGAGATGGCGGCCACCACGCCCCAGTGGAAGAGGCGCTTGTTCTTGTTCAGCGTGTAGACGGTGCCCACCACGCCGACGATGATCAGCATCTTCGCGCGGGTGAGGTTCAGGTCTTCGACGACCTGGGTGATGGTCGACCAGATGCCGGCCGAGCCGCGGCCGAACTGCTCCAGCGACTTGCCCTGGTACTGCTCGCCGCTCGTGCCGGGGAGCTCCTCGGCGGCGCTCGCCACCGCGCACCACAGGAAGGCGGCCCAGGCCAGGCCGAGACGGGATAGGCGAGCCAACGCACGGTCCATGAAACCTCCGCTACCTACCACCAGCCACCGGTTACCGATCCATCGAGCGAGGGGCGGACCCGCGTGGGCCCGCCCCTCGGATTCTGCCTTGCCTTCGGGCCGCCGGACTAGGCGGCGCTCTTGTCCGCCATCCCGGCCGACTGCGCCGGCTTGGCGGCGATGACGATGCGCATGGCGTAGAACGAGCGCCACACGAAGACCAGCGCGATGGCGACGAACACCCCGCCGATGGCCAGGCGCGTGGTGGTCGGCAGCCCCTCGGCGAGCTCCACCGCCAGCAGGCCGAACAGGGTGGTGAACTTGATGATCGGGTTCATGGCCACCGAGGAGGTGTCCTTGAAGGGGTCGCCCACGGTGTCGCCCACGACGCAGGCGGAGTGCAGCGGGGTGCCCTTCTCCTTCAGGTCCACCTCGACGACCTTCTTGGCGTTGTCCCAGGCGCCGCCGGCGTTGGCCATGAAGATGGCCTGGTAGAGGCCGAAGAGCGCGATGGAGATGAGGTAGCCGATGAAGTAGTAGGACTCGATGCAGGCGAAGCCCAGGGTGATGAAGAAGACGGTCAGGAAGATGTTGAACATGCCCTTCTGCGCGTACTGGGTGCAGATGGCGACGACCTTCTTGCTGTCCTCGACCGAGGCCTTCTCCACGCCCTCGAGCTTGATGTTGGCCTTGATGAACTCCACCGCGCGGTAGGCGCCGGTGGAGACGGCCTGCATCGAGGCGCCGGAGAACCAGTAGATGACCGCGCCGCCGGCGATGAGGCCGAGGAAGAACGGCGGGTGGAGCATGGAGAGGTTCTTGAGGAAGGCCGGCTGCAGGAACTGGCCGGGGATCACCTCGGCGGCGTTCTTGAGCTCGAAGCTCTTGGAGAGCAGCACGATGATCGAGAAGATCATCGTGGTGGCGCCCACCACGGCGGTGCCGATGAGCACCGGCTTGGCGGTGGCCTTGAAGGTGTTGCCGGCGCCGTCGTTCTCCTCGAGGAAGTGCTTGGCCCTCTCGAAGTTGAGGTCGAAGCCGAACTCCTTCTTCACCTCTTCCTTGATGTTGGGCACGTTCTCGATGAGCGAGAGCTCGTAGACCGACTGGGCGTTGTCGGTGACCGGGCCGTAGCTGTCGACGGCGATGGTCACCGGGCCCATGCCCAGGAAGCCGAAGGCCACCAGGCCGAAGGCGAAGACCGCCGGGGCGTGCATCAGCGCGGCCGGGGCGGCGGCGGAGATCTCCATGCCCGAGGTCGAGATGCCGTAGGCGATGCCCATCAGCGGCACGAACACGCCCACGCCCATCCAGAAGGCGGAGAAGTTGCCGGCGACCAGGCCGGAGATGACGTTGAGGGAGGCGCCGGCCTCGCGCGAGGAGTTGACCACCTCCTGCACGTGGGCGCTCTTGGTGGAGGTGAAGACCTTGACCACCTCGGGGATGATCGCCCCGGCGATGGTGCCGCAGCTGATGATCGTCGCCAGCTTCCACCACATCTGCCCGCCGGCCAGGTCGGGGATGAGCAGCGCCGAGAGCAGGAAGGTCATGCCGATGGAGATGATGGAGGTCAGCCACACCAGCACGGTCAGCGGCATCTCGAAGTCGAAGTGGTCGAGCTTGCCGTACTTGGCCCGGGCCCAGGCCTGGTTGATGCCGTAGGCCGCGACGCTGGTGATGATCATCATGATGCGCATCGAGAAGATCCACACCAGCAGCTGGACCTTGTTGAGCTCCTCCGGCACCGCCAGCGCGATGAAGGTGATGAGCGCCACGCCGGTGACGCCGTAGGTCTCGAAGCCGTCGGCGGTGGGGCCGACCGAGTCGCCCGCGTTGTCGCCGGTGCAGTCGGCGATGACGCCGGGGTTGCGCGCGTCGTCTTCCTTGATCTTGAAGACGATCTTCATCAGGTCGCTTCCGATGTCGGCGATCTTGGTGAAGATGCCGCCGGCGATGCGCAGCGCGGAGGCGCCCAGCGACTCGCCGATGGCGAAGCCGATGAAGCAGCTGCCGGCGTTGTGCGAGTCGGCGAAGAGCAGGATGGCGAGCATCATCACCAGCTCGGTGCAGATGAGCAGGGTGCCGATGCTCATGCCCGCCTGCAGCGGGATGGCGTAGGTGGGGTACGGCTGGCCGCGCAGCGAGGCGAAGGCGGTGCGGCTGTTGGCGTAGGTGTTGATGCGGATGCCGAACCAGGCCACCCCGTAGGAGCCGCCGATGCCGATGAGGCTCCAGAGGAGGATGGTGATCACCCGGGAGGCGCCCATGTGCTGCAGCCACCCGAAGTACACCACCATGATCGCGCCGATGAAGGCCTCGAGGATGAGGATGAACTTGCCCTGGGTGAACAGGTAGGTCTTGCAGGTCTCGTAGATGAGCTCCGAGATGTCCCGCATCGACTTGTGCACGGGCAGGTTGCGCAGGCGGTTGAACTGCAGGAAGCCGAAGCCCATGCCCAGCAGGCAGATGACCAGGCCGCCGATGAGCAGCGCGCGCCCGTTGATGCCCCCGGAGATCAGCGAGGTCAGGAAGGTGCCCTTGCCCGGGTCAGGAATGACCAGGTCCGCCTCGCTGGCGTGGGCCAGCCCGGAAAGGAGCGTGACCGCCAACCCTGCGGCCACCGGCAGCAGTCGGTTCGCGAGCCTCTTCAAGCGTGTCATGTCAGTCTCCAGTGCTGAGGTGCACCGTTAAAAAAAGCCAGGTTCAGTCTAAGCTTCGCCGCCGTTGCCGCACCGCGCGCGGTGCCGGCTGGCGTGGCCACGACGCCTACTCAACCGTCCCCTGCCGTGGCCCTTCGTCCCCGAAATAATCCAGATTTTTGCAATGCGTCAAGCCCGAGTCCCTCTAAGGGAGGCGATTTCTCGCTGCAATGCACCAAACCCATGGCCAACGGTCTGGGCCACCCGCCCACGTGCTCGGGTGGAATCTTAGCCATCTCGCGAGGGCTCGGTAAAGAAGTTTGCCAAGGTTTCCGAGACCTTGCGTCTTGCCAGCTGCGCCACCCGGGCGCCCTCGGCCAGCTTCGTCGGGCCCAGGGCCGGCAGGTCGGTCTCCACCACGACGACCTCGATCCCCGCCTGCCGCAGCTGGTCGACCTGTAGGCGGAAGTGGTCTTGGCGCAGCGCGCCCATGGCGGCGGCCATCGCCTTGGGCCAGGCGCCCCACCCCGTCGGCGCCGCCCCTTCCGAGCCCGACGAGGACCGGGAGGGCAGGTAGTGGACCAGGATGACCTCGGGTCTCTGGGAGCGGTGCAGGGCCAGCACCGGCGCCTTGTCGAGCAGGCCCCCGTCCCAGAAGAGCTCGCCGCCCACCTCGGCGGCCCGGAACATCCCGGGGTAGGCGCAGGAGGCGTGGACGACGGCGGGAAGCTCGCCGCGGTCGAAGGCCTGGGGCGCGTTCCGGGAGAGGTTGGTCGCCACCACCACGCAGGGCGAGCGAAGGTCCTCGAAGCGCGCCGGCAGCTCCCGCTCGAGCAGCCGCCTCAGCTTGAGCCCGGCCAGCAGGCCGGTGGCGCCGTACCCTCCCAGGCCGGCGGCGAGCACGCCCAGCGGATCGGGATCCCAGAAGTCCCGCCGCTGGACCCGGCCCAGGCGCTCGACCACCTCGGTCCCCTTCATCCCGGACGCCGCCATGGCGCCCACCAGCGCGCCGGCGGAGGTGCCCGCCCAGCAAGAGACGGCGATGCCCGCGTCGTCCAACGCCTGGAGAAACCCGGCGTGGCCGAAGAAGCCGAAGTACCCGGCGGAGAGCGCGACTCCCACTCTCCGGCCGCTCAGCCGCTGCGCGAGCGGCCTCGCCCTGCCCTCACCCATTCTTTCTCCTACTCGAAAGGAGGGCATGACTACCAACGGGCTTGGTCGCCGGCAACACGGACTGCCTTAGAATGCGACCCGGCCGCCGGCTCCGGAGGCGGCCCGAGGAGCCGTCCATGAAAGTGCGCCGAACGCTCGTCGCCGCAGGTTCTCTTCTCGCCGTCGCCGTCCTGGTCCGCTGCTTGCCGACCGTGGGCCAGCAGTCCGACTGGGACGTGCGCGGCAACTACGACCTCGCCTACGACAACCAGCTGACGCTGAAGCTGGACCTCGCCGGGGCGGTCCGCGAAGCCACCGCGAGCGGCTACGGCAAGGTCGTCGACTTCGGCACCTACAACGGCCAGCCCCTGACCCTGGACCTGAGCGCGTTCTGCGCCAAGCCGGAGGTCGTCTGCCCCGGCGAGTCGCTGTGGAAGAAGGTGGCCATCGACGAGGACGACGTCACCAAGGCGCAGAACGTCCACGGCGTCCAGGTCGTGAACAACGAGCAGCGCGACCTCCCGCTGGGCGAGAAGGCCCAGACCCTGGGCGGCCTCGTCGCCCGCGAAGAGCTGGGCCGGTACCAGCTCCTGGTCGGGCTGGGCGGCAGCGGCGGCGCGAGCGGCAATTGCGCAGCCTTGGGCATCTCGCTGGCCGGAGGCCGGTTCACGCACGCAGGCGAGGAGACGGTGCGGTCCACCGCGTTTCGCACCCCCTCGGGAAAGGCGTGCGGTTTCGACGGCGGCTTCCCGGCCCTCGACGCCGGCGATGCTGGCGACGCCGAGCCGTGTCAGGCCGTCGAGGTGAGCCGGATTGAATACCCGGAGGGCGCCACGGTGAACGGCATCGCCGAGGGCCGGATCTTCGTCGGCTACTTGGGCGCCTGCGCCTTCGGGCCCATCGTCGCCGCTGCCACCCTGACCATCGAGACCGGCTTCACCGGCAACCGCACCGGCGCTTTCGATCCCCCGCCGTTCACGCCCGCCGAGCCGGTGACCATCGACCCCAGCGACGCGGGACAGGCGGAACCGCCAGACGCGGCCCTCGCGGAGCCGCCAGACGCCACCCTCGCGGAGCCGCCAGATGCCGCGGTGGTCGAGATCTCGGACGCCGGCGCACGCGATTGAGGTTTCGGAGTTCCCGCGGAGTTCCCGAGCCCCAAAAAGTCTCGGGCCGGAACCCCTCTTCAGGAGTTCCGGCCCGAAGTGAGCGCGGTCGGAATCGAACCGACAACCTATGGATTAAGAGTCCATTGCTCTGCCAATTGAGCTACGCGCCCGTTGAAAGCGGCGCGGTTTTTAACGGAGCCTGCGACGCTTGTCAACAACTGAGTCGCTTTAACGACTCTCGAGAGCGAAAAAAAGCGCCGCGTTGCCTCCGGTGACGAGCGAAATCTCCTCGGCGGGCAAGCCAGCTTTCCCCAGGCCCCTCGCCACTTTGGGCACCGCCAAGAGGTCGGCCTGGGCGTTCGCCGCGTCGCTGTTGACGAGCAGGCCCTCGGCGCCCTGCGCCCTGACGATGGAGACGACCTCGTCGACCGAGAGCTTGCCTGGCTGAACGGTCAGGCCCGCCCGGAATCCCCTCTCGCGCACCCGCCCGACCAGATCCGCCGACAGGTGATCGATGACCACGGTCGCCGGGTCGATCCGCGAGCCCTCGAGGACTCCCAGCAGCTCGTCCAGCACGCGAGCCTTGTCCGCCCGGGGCGTGTGCGCGATGACCGGGGCCCTTCTCTCCCGGGCCACGTTCAGCTGCGCCGCGAAGACCTCCTTCTCCCGGGCGCTGGCGATGTCCAGCCCGACCTCGCCCAGCGCCACCGCCGCGCGGCTCGCGAGCAGGCGGTCCACGGACTCGAGCACCTCCTCGAGCCCGGACTCGGGCAGGCAGCGGGGATGGATGCCGACCGCCGGCAAGGCGCGCAAGCCGCAGCTCTCGAAACGCGCCGGCTCCTGCTCCACGAGCCAGCGGAACAGGTCCAGGAGGGTCGAGGAGCCCGACGGCCGGACCGGCAGGTAGGCGCAGATGGCCGCGGCGCGCACGCCGGCCTGCGCCATGGCCAGCAGGTCCTCGGCGCCGCGCAGGTAGAGATGGGTGTGGGAATCGATGTACGCCGCCACGGTCGCTCCCGCTCAAGCCCCCGGAGGCGCGGGATTCTACCCCTGCTCGGCGAGCGCGGACCCGGCCGCGAGCACGGCGCCGAAGACCAGGGTCTGCCCCAGCAGGAGCGCGACCTCGGACCGGGACCAGGTGGAGAGCGGCGGCGTGGCCCCGGAGACCGGCATCGCGAACAGCTCGACGGCGAAGGTGCCCACCCCCGCCAGCAGCGCGCGCAGGGGCCACTGCAGGCGCCGCCAGGCAGGCGCGCTCGTCCACGCGAGCCCCAGGGCCGGGCCATAGCCCGCCCGCAGCACCGCCCCTGCCGCCTTGGCCACCGACTCCCGCGTCAGGGCGCGCGCGGCGATCCGCTCTGGAGAGAAGACCGGTGCCGCCCCGAGCCACCGGGTCGCCAGGCGCTCGAAGCGGGCCAGCGCGTAGGTCGCGGCCGCCCCCGCCAGGATCCTCGGGGCGACGGCACCCGGCCTCACCTCAGCCCCCGGGCCCCGAGGCCGGCGGTCAGCAGCGCCGCGGCGGCCAGCCCCGCCGCCAGGGACCCGGGGTGCAGCCGCGCCCACAGCTCCAGGCTCTTGCGCCGGGAACGCTCGTCGAACCGGCCGTGCGCGCCCCGGTCGCCGGGCAGCGGCGCGTCCAGGTTGTCCGGGCGACCGGGCTCGGCCGGCTCGGACGTCTGCTGCGCGTCGTAGCCCTTCCTGGCGAGGTATCGATCGAGAAGGCCGGGGATGAGCCGCTGGCCGACGATCGCCTTCCACGCGCTCCCGGCGACCCAGAGCTCTCGGGTCGGGTGCTCGGCCACGCGCAGCGCGGCCCGGGCGACGATCTCCGGCTGGTAGATGGGCGGCACCGGCTGCGGGCGGCGCGGCAGCCTCGACCTCACCACGTCGAACTGCGGGGTGTTCAGCGCTGGCAGCTGGAGCATCGAGAGGCGCACCCGGCTGCCGTCGTGGATGAGCTCGCTGCGCAGCGAGTCGGTGAAGCCGCGGATGGCCGCCTTGGCGGCGCAGTAGGCGCTCTGCAGCGGGATGGACCGGTAGGCCAGCGCCGAGCCGATCTGGATGATGGTCCCCTCGTCGCGATCGCGCATGTGCCTGAGCGCCGCCAGCGTCCCGTAGACGGTGCCCAGGTAGGTCACCTCGGTCACGCGGTGGAACTCCTCGGGGGTCATCTGGCTGACCGGGGAGAAGACCGAGACCATGGCGTCGTTGATCCAGGTGTCGATGCGACCCCAGCGCGCGACGACCTCGTCCGCCGCCCGCTGCACCGACCCGGCATCCGAGACGTCCAGCGGCAGCGCCAACCCCTCGCCCCCCGCGGAGACCATCTCGTGGGCGGCGTTCTCCAGGGCCTCGCCGTTGCGGGCGATGAGCCCGACCTTGGCGCCCCGGGCGCCGAACGCGCGCGCGATGGCGCGGCCGACTCCGCTCGAGGCCCCCGTGACCACCACCACCTGGTCTTCGACCCGCCTGGCCATCCGCCCTCCCCCGCCCCGAAAAGCCCAGTCGCCTCCCGGCTCAGCGCTCCAACCGCCACCCCGGCGGCAGCTCCGGCTCCTCGACCCGGGCGGTCCCGTCCTTGAACGTCAGCTCCAGGTCCAGCCAGCGGTTCGCGACCGGCAGGCCCCGGAGCACGAGGCGGCCCAGCCCGCGCACGCTCAGGGGCCGGACGGTCACCTTCTTCGCCAGCGCGTCGACGTCGAGCCCGGCGATCACCTTCACCAGCTGCAGCACCGCGCCCGAGGCCCAGGCCTGCGGTGCGTTGGCGTTGGGGTAGCTCACCGGCCCCGGGAAGCGCTCGCTGGGGTAGCCGCAGAACAGCTCGGGCGGGCGATGGCGGTCGAAGCGGGCCAGCGCGCGCAGCAGCGCCTCGGCCAGGTGCGCGGCCTCGTCGCGCAGCCCGTAGCGCGCCAGCCCCTCGAGGATCAGGGCGTTGTCGTGCGGCCAGACCGAGCCGTTGTGGTAGCTCAGCGGGTTGTAGCCGCCCTCCTTCACCCCCATGGTCCGCACGCCGTAGCCGGAGAAGAGCTCGTCGGAGAGCAGCACGCCCGCGATCCGCCGGGCCTGCGCCGGCTCGACCACTCCGGCCCACAGCAGGTGCCCGGGGTTGGAGGTGAGCGAGTCCACCTTCCTCTTCCGCCCGTCGAGCGCCTCGGCGAAGTAGCCGCGCTCCGGCAGGTCGAAGGCCTCGAGCAGGCGCGCCCGGGTGGCGGCGGCGCGCGCGGTCCAGGCCTGCGCCTCGTCGGCGCGCCCGAGCGCCTCGGCGAGCTGCGCCGCCTGGCGCAGCGCCCTCACCGCGTAGCCCTGCACCTCGACCAGCGCGATGGGCCCCTGGGCGATCGTCCCGTCGCGGAAGCGCACCGAGTCCGTCGAGTCCTTCCAGCCCTGGTTGACGAGGCCCGTGTCCGAGTCGCGCTGGTACTCGAGCAGCCCGTCGCCGTCCCGGTCGCCCCAGGCGCGCATCCACTCCACCGCCGCCTCCAGGTTCGGCCAGAGGGCCCGCGCGAAGGCGAGGTCGCCCGTCCAGCGCACGTGCTCGCACAGCGCGATAACGAAGAGCGGCGTGGCGTCGATGGTGCCGTAGTACGGGTAGGCGGGGATGAGGCTGCGCGCCGCCTCGGGGATGGGCCCCCGCCGGTACTCGTGGAGGATCTTCCCGGGCGCCTCCTCGGTCACGGGGTCGAGCTTCTGGCCCTGGAAGCGCGCCAGCGCCGACAGGGTCCCGCGCGCGAGGGCCGGGTAGCTGTAGCCGACCTGGTAGGAGGCGATGAGGCTGTCGCGGCCGAAGAGGTCCATGTACCAGGGGATGCCGGCGGCCAGGGCGTACTGCTCGGGCGCGTCGGGCTCGCTGCGCGACTTGTCCTCGGCGGCGATGGCGAGCGAGGCGACGTCCCGGGCGGCCTGGTCGAAGGCGGCGGCGAGCACCCCGTGGTCGGTCTCGACGCTGACGCAGCTGCGAGCCAGCTCGCCGCGGCGGCGCTCGCGCCAGAGGACCCGCTCGTCCGCGCCGGCGGTCTGGCAGCTGAAGCGCGGCCGGGCGTTGCGGTCCTCCAGCCGGGCCTCGAAGTCCACGCACATCCGGGTGCGGGCCCGCCGGGCGAGCCGGATGTCCCAGCACGCGCGCGCGCCCTGCAACCGGTCCGGGGCCGGCGAGAACCGCACCCGCAGCTCGTGCAGCACCTGTGCGTGCTCCAGCCGGAGGTCGAGCCCGCCGGGCTTGGGCGAGAGGGCGACCGAGGGCTTCCACCGCGTCGACTCGCCCTCCAGCTCGCGCTTGATCGTGAGGATGAAGGCGAAGTCGGTCGACAGCTCGAGGGACAGCTCGAGGCGCGCCTCGCCGTCGCCGAAGTTCTCGAGATCCAGGTCCTCGTGGAAGCCGCCGCCGAGCAGCCGGCGCAGCACCAGGCCGACGGTTCCCTCCAGGGCGCCCGCCAGGCGCGGGTTGGTCAGGGCGAACAGGCCCTCGTGCGCCTGGGGCGTGGACACGCTCTGGAACACGGGCTCTTGGCCGTCGAGCCGCAGTCGCCGCGTCGCGAGGAAGCGGGTGTCCAGGAAGTAGTAGCCCTGCTGGCTGCCCGGCCGCAGGTCGCCGTCCTCGGAGGAGACGACGAAGGCGCTCCCCTCGTGCAGGATTGTCGCCCCCATGGGGGCAAGCTGCGCAGGACGCAGCCTGCCCGCAACGCGGCGCTGCCGGCGCTACCGGCTCATTCCGCGCAGGAGCGCGAGAAGTCCGAGCCGTCGAGGACCGCGTTCCACAGCTTCTTCCAGGTCGGCCAGTCGTGGGCGCCCTCGGCGCGGAAGACGCGGCCCTCGGGCAGGGCCGAGGCGAGCAGCCGGTGGGAGGCCGCCATGCGGTCCGATTCGCCGAAGCCCAGGGTGAGGCGCGGCTCGTCCTTGGGCAGCGCGCCCTGCAGCCACTTCCACAGCTCGCGCTGGTAATCGTCCTGGGCGATCACGCCGGGCTTCCAGGCGGCGGGGCCGCCCGCCTTCTCGATCTCCTGGATGACGTCCTCGTCGCCGACGAACGGGGCGAGCAGGACGGCGCCGGTCACCCCGCCCTCGCTCTTGGCGTTGAGTAGCGCGCCCAGCCCGCCCATCGAGATGCCCAGGAACCAGACCTGCTCGTAGCCGCGGGCCTTGGCGGGCTCGACCACGTCCACGCGCAGCCGCTCGAACAAGGTCCGGCGGGCGTAGTAGCCGAAGACGGCGTCGGCGGCGACCGCGTCGACCGAGAGCGGGCGCGCCTCGAGGGCCTCGAAGAAGCCGTGCGTCCGGTAGTCCGAGGCGCGGTCGCCTCGGCCGGGGAGCATGACCAGCAGGCACTTGTGCGGCTTGCCCTCCTCGCGCGCCGACTTCACCGAGGCCATGGGAACCGGGGCCGGCAGCATGGCGGCGCACCCCGCGAGGGCCAACGAGGCGCTCACGGCGGCGGCGACGAGCTTGACGTGCATCGGGTCGCTCCGAGATCCAGCGAGAGAAAGGCAGTGAGCCCGGCAGCTTGGATGCCCCTTCCAGGCCGCCGTTTCGCCTCAACTCCCGGCGGGACGCCGACCGGACGCCGTCCGGTGAGGCTTGCCGAGCTCGGTGATCTTGGCCAGGTCCTCGCGGTTGAAGACCGGGCCCTCGCAGCAGACGCGCAGGCCCTCGCCGTCGAGGCAGCACTGGCCGCACAACCCGAAGCCGCACTTCATGTAGCGCTCGAACGAGAGCTGGAACGGCACCTGGAAGCGGTCGGCCAGATCGCGCACGGCGAGCAGCATCTTCTCCGGACCCGCGCCGTAGACGACCCTCGGCCGGCGCTCGGCGAGCATCGCCTCGAGCCTCCCGGTGACGAGGCCCTTGCCGCCGACGGAGCCGTCCTCGCTCATCAGGTCCGCGCCGGACGCGTATTCGTCCGGGAAGATCAGGTCGGCGCGCGAGCGCAGGCCGATGACGGTGCGGTGCTCCAGGCCTGCCGCCTGGAGCCGCTTGGAGAGGAAGCGGATGGGAGCGAGTCCGATGCCCCCGGCGACCAGCAGGCCGTCGGCCTCGAGCTCGAAGCCCTTCCCGAACGGCCCGCGGATGCCCAGGAAGTCGCCGGGCTTCGCCTCGAGCAGCCGGGTCGAGAAGGCGCCGTAGGCCTTCACCGAGATCTCCATCCGCCCGCCCGAGAGGTCGGAGACCGAGAACGGCTTCTCGTCCACGCCCGGGACCCACAGGTTCACGAACTGCCCCGGCTCCGCCTCGAACGGCTTCTCGAAGTAGAGGCTCTTCAGGCCCGGCGCGTGGCAGACCACCTCCAGCACCGGCTGCGTGCGCATCTTCGCCCGGTCGTTAGCCATGGGCGGCACCCCGAATCCATTCGAGCGTCGGGAAGCCGCCGCGCGCGAGGTAGTCCTCCATCCCCTGGTGGAAGGCGGGGACCTTCTCCAGCCCGTCGAAGGCGAAGGCGCTGCCGATGCCGACCGCGGTGGCGCCGGCGACGATCATCTGCAGGGCGTCCTCGGCGCAGGAGACCCCGCCGGTGCCGATGACGGGGATCTTCACCGAGCGGGAGATCTCGAAGACCGAGCGCACGGCGACGGGCAGGATGGCGGGCCCGGAGACGCCGCCGACCTTGTTGGAGAGCACCGGCTTGCGCACGTTGAGGTCGATGAGCATCCCCGGGCCGACCGTGTTGATGGCGGTGATGACGTCCGCGCCGGAGTCCTCGCAGGCCTTGGCCTTGCGCCCGATGCCTCCGAAGTTGGCCGACAGCTTCATCGCCACCGGGACCTTCCCGGCCGCGCGCTTCACCGCGCTGGTGATCCAGGCCAGGTCCGCGTCGTCGGCCTCGAAGGGCGTGCCGAACTCGCTGCTGACGTTGGGGCAGGAGACGTTGACCTCGATCAGGTCCGGCTCGGCCGCGGCCGCCTTCTCGGCGACCGCCGGGAACTCCTCCATGGTCCGCCCGAAGATGGACGCGATGATCGGCGTGCGGGTGCGCGCCTTGTACGCGCGGATCTCGTCGGTGGCGATCTGCCAGCCCGGGTTGGACAGGCCCACCGCGTTCACCCAGCCGTGCTCGAAGGCCACGATGGTCGGCCCCTTGTGGCCGGGGCGCTCCTCCAGGCTGAAGCTCTTGGTGGTGACCGCGCCCACGCCGTGGCGGGCGACCATGGCCAGCGACGAGGAGGTGACGCCCAGGATGCCCGAGGCGAGGACCAGCGGGGACTCGAGCTCGATGCCGGCGAGCCGGACCTTGAGCGAAGGCTTCACGCGATGATCTCCAGCTCCTTGAGCGCGAAGATGCGCTCGCAGAACGCGCACTTGTAGCGCTGGGACGCGGCGTCCACGCAGCGGAAGCGGGTGACGACGTCGCGCTCGTGGTGGGTGACGCAGCTCGGGTTGCGGCAGCGCGCCAGGCCGATCATCACGTCGGGCAGGCTGATCGTGAACTTCTTGTCCACCTGGTAGTTCTTGATGCGCTTGATGGTCACGCCCGGGCACACCATGGAGATGTGCTGCAGCACCGGGGCGGGCAGCTCCTCGGCGCTGAGCTTGATCATGTCCTTCTTGCCGAGCTTGCTGCTCGTGTAGTTGAGCCCCACCGTGCCGACCGTGGAGGTCATCTCCGCGTAGCGGTGGATGACCTCGAGGATCCTCAGGCCGAAGCCGGAGGGGATGTGGTCGATGACGATCCCGTCCTCGATCTTCGGGATGAGCAGGTGCTTCTCTCCGCCCGTCATGGCGTCACCCCCAGCAGGTCCAGCAGCACCGCCTGGCGCACGATGATCCCGTTGCCCACCTGCTCGAAGTAGCCGGCGTGCTCGGTCTCGTCGACGTCCGGCGCGATCTCGTTGACCCGCGGCAGCGGGTGCATCACGCGCAGCCCCGCCTTGGCGCCGGCCAGCATCTCCGCGGTCAGCAGGTAGGCGTCCTTGACCTTCTCGTACTCGACCGGGTCGCCGAAGCGCTCCTTCTGGATGCGCGTCATGTAGACCACGTCGCAGCCCTGGATCGCCTCGCGCAGGTCCTCGCTCTCGCGGAAGGACGCCTTGCGCGCGTGGCCGACCTCGCGCAGGTACGAAGGCAGCTTGAGCAGCGGCGGCGAGACGAGCAGGAACTCGATGCCCGAGAAGAGCGCCAGCGCCTGCACCAGCGAGTGGACGGTCCGCGAGTACTTGAGGTCGCCCACCAGCGCGATGCGCAGGCCGCTCTTCAGCCCGCCGAAGAACTTCTGGATCGTGTACAGGTCCAGGAGCGTCTGGCTCGGGTGCTGGTTCGCTCCGTCGCCGGCGTTGATGACCGGCACCTGGACCGCCTCGGCGACCACGCGCGCCGCGCCCTCGCGCGGGTGGCGGATGACGATGGCGTCGGCGTAGCGCTCGACGGTCCGCCCGGTGTCGCGCAGCGACTCGCCCTTGGCAACCGAGGTGGCGCCGGCGTCCGCGAAGCCGATGACGCTGCCGCCCAGCCGGCACATGGCCGACTCGAAGGAGAGGCGCGTCCTGGTGCTCGGCTCGTAGAAGAGGACGGCCAGCACCCGGCCCGGCAGCTTGGCGCGCTTGGCCTCGGGCGAGAGCGCCTCCACCTTCGCGGCGAGCGCGAGGTAGCGGTCGATCTCCTCCCGCTTCAGGTCGTCGATGGAGATGAGGTCGCGCTTCAAGGCTTCCTCCCTTCCATGAGCCCGCGCAGGTAGCCCGCCGGGTCAGCCGCCTCGAGGAGCGAGCGGCCGACGATGGCGTAGTGGCGCCGGACCGACTCGAACCCCGCGAACGTGCCGCCCTGGGCGCCCAGCCCCGGCGAGTAGAACTCCCAGTCGCCGGCCCCGAGCCGCTCGGCCACTTCGCGCACCCGCTCCGGCTTGGTCATCGGCACCACGAAGGCCTTCACCCCCAGCTTCGCCGCCTCGGCATACGCGCCCAGGATCCGGTCGTCCTGGAGGAAACCGCCCTCGGAGGCCAGGTACTTCGCGTGCGTCATCACCCCGCCGACGATGACCTTGAGCTTCTCGGCCTGCAGGGCGCGGGTCCACGCCTCCAGCGTCGCCGGGCCGGCCTGCGGGAAGAGGATCGCCTCGTCGATGCCCGCCTTGGCGAGCGTCTTGGCAAAGGCCACTCCGGTGTCCGGGATGTCGGTCGCCGCCTTCTGGTGGTCGTAGATGACCGGCTTCTTCGACTTCTCACGGATGCGCCGCACGACCTCGGGCAGCCCGTAGCCCAGCCCGAGGACGAAGCCGACCTTGTAGCCGTACACGCCCTCGACCGCATCGACCTTGGAGACGATCTCGATCGCCCTCTCGAGGTCGCAGTCGAGTGCGGGGACGAGCCCCAGCTTCCTGTCTGCCGCTTGCGTCATTTCCCCTCCCAGAAGCGGGCTACGAGCTCGGCCCGGTCGTCGCCTTTCTCCTTCAGGTACTCCGCCAAGTCCCGGATGTCGGCCAGCGCGTGGGCGGGCAGAGCCTGGTGGTCGTACTCCGCCCCTTTGCGCATCCGGTTGACCGTGATCACCACGCCCACCGGCCGCACTCCGAAGGCCTCTTCCAGCGCCTGGGCGGCCTCGAGCTTCGTGCCGCCGGAGCTGAGCACGTCGTCGATGATGACGACCTTGTCCTGCGGCGTCGGCAGCTGGCCGATGAACATCCCCTTCTCGCCGTGCCCCTTGCCCTCCTTGCGGTTGTAGCAGACGGGCAGGTCGCGGCTCTGCTCCGCCCAGAAGCCGAGCGCGGCCGCGGTCGCCAGGGCGATGCCCTTGTAGGCCGGGCCGAAGAGCAGCGTGCAGTCGGGGAAGCGCTCGCGGACCGCGCGGGCGAGCCGCCGGCCCAGGAAGTCCATGGCGCGGCCGGTGCGCACCCGGCCCAGGTCCACGAAGAACGGCGACTTGTCTCCGGACTTGAGGGTGAACTCGCCGAACTTCAGCGCCTCGCACTCCGCCAGGAACGCGATGAGCTCCCGCTTGTCTTGGTTCATTCGAACTGCACCTCCTGCCCTCGGGGTTGGAGCATGCCGTTGACCACCGTGGCCTCGACCTGGAACTCGAACTGGTCGTCGGGGTACGGGTCGTAGCCCGCGCCGGTGATGGGCCTGGGCTTGGGGCCGGACCGGCTGCCCTTGCGCACCAAGGCGAGGTCGGCGGCCATCCCCTCGGCGATGGCGCCGCGGCCGCGGATGCCGTAGCAGCGCGCGGCGTTGCGGCTGGTCAGCTCGCCGAAGCGCGCCCAGCCGACGTGGCCCTCTTCGACCAGCTCGAGCACCAGCGGCAGGTACCACTCGATGCTCGGGATGCCGGAGGGCGCGTTCGCCTCGTCCGCCTTCTCGTCGAGCGAGTGCGGCGCGTGGTCGGTGGAGACGAAGTCGATGGTGCCGCAGGCGACCGCGTCGAGGATCGCCTGGGCGTCGGCCTCGGTGCGCAGCGGCGGGTTGACCTTGAGCCGGGGCCCCGCGCGCAGGTAGTCGCGCTCGGTGAGCCGCCAGTAGTGCGGGCAGGTCTCGCCCCAGACGTCCCACTGCACGTTCTTGACGCGCTCCAGCCAGGCCACCTCCTCGCAGGTGGACATGTGGCAGAGCACCACGCGGGGACGCTCGGCCGGCTTGAGCGCGGAGAGCGCGCGCTCGACGGCGTCGAGGGCGGAGACGACGGCCTCGCGGGGACGCTGCAGGTGGTGGCTGCGCTTGTCGAGGAAGGCCGAGGACGGCAGGAACTTCGACTCGTCCTCGGCGTGGATGGTCACGCGCTTGTGGGCCCGGAAGATCCCCGCCAGCGCCTCGGCACGCACGGCCGGCAGCGCCGAGGACCTGGCGAGGTAGACCTTCGCCGAGGCCACCTGCCGCGCGCTGCCCGCGAAGGGCGCCTGCACGTGCAGCCCCCAATTCACCCGCGACTTCTCCCGGAAGAGCGCGCGCTTGCGCTCCAGCATCCCGTCCGAGTCGATGGGCGGCTGGTTGTTGGGCATGTCGAGCACGGTGGTGACGCCGCCCGCCAGCGCCGCGCGCGTGCCGCGGTCGATGCCTTCCTTGTGCTCCTGGCCCGGCTCACGCAAATGCGTGTGCGCGTCGATGGCGCCGGGCAGCACCCGCAGGCCCTGGGCGTCGAGCGAAGGGGCGTCGCGGTCGGGCGCCTCGCCGATGCGCAGCACCCCGTCGCGCACGACCAACGTGCCCTGGTGGAAGCGGCCGTCGGGCCCCAGCCAGTCGGCGTTGCTGATGGTCAGGTCGGCCATCCGTCACTCCCACTCGATGGTTGCGGGCGGCTTGGTGGTCAGTTCGTAGAGCAGCTGCCCGACGCCGTCGATCCGCCGCGCGTCCGCCGCCAGCTCGCGCCAGGCGCCGATCTCCATCTCGAAGACCTCGGCGGTCATCGCGTCCTGCGAGCAGACCGGGCGGACGACGAACGCCTGGCGGTCGTTCGGGCCGAACAGCGGCAGCGCCACCACCGGGACCTGCCAGATCGTCGGCTCCGCGGACACGCGCCGCAGCACCAGGTCGTCGACCTCGCGCAGCTTGTCGAGCTGGGGCTTCTCCAGCAGGCACCGGCCCAGCTTCAGCCAGCCCTGAGGCAGCGGCTCGAGCGAGAAGAGCACCCGGTTGATCGAGGAGAAGCGGTTGGTCAGGCCCGCAGCCACCTTCTTGAGCGCCGGCCAGCCCGGGAAGCCTCCGTCCCGGGCCCACACCACCGCCGCGTGCCGGTAGGTCCGCTCGTCGCCCTGGACGCCGACGGTGCGCACCGGCAGCACCGACGACGCGAGCCCGCTGCCCGAGACGAACTCCGCGATCGCCTCGGCATCGCGGTCGAAGCCCGCCTCGGGCTCGCCGTCGGCGCTCGCCAGCACGCGGATGGCCAGCCCCGGCCCGGGGAACGGGTGGCGCAGCAGCAGCGTCTCGGGCAGCCCCAGCTCGCGGCCGAGCGCGCGGACCTCGTCCTTGTAGAGGTCGGCGAGCGGCTCGATGACCTTGCCCGCGCGGATCATCCGGTCGATCTCTTCCACGCGGTTGTGGTGCGTCTTGATGCGCGCGGCCTGCTCGGTCCCGCCGCTCTCGATGGTGTCGGGGTAGATGGTGCCCTGCACCAGCATCCAGTCGTCGCCGAGCGGCAGCGTTCCGACCTCGTCGTGCAGCACCTCCACGAATAGCCGGCCGATGCGCGCCCGCTTCTCCTCAGGATCGACGATGCCCTTCAGGCTCTCGAAGAAGCGCGACTCGGCCTGGGCCACGTGCAGGTTCGTGAAGCCCTGCGCCCGCAGCGCGTCGACGATCTCCCGGGACTCGTTCAGGCGCATGAAGCCGGTGTCCACGTGCAGCGAGTAGACGCGGTCCGGCCCGAGCGCGCGGATGCACAGCGCGAGGCTGACCAGCGAATCCACGCCGCCCGAGGCGAGGAGGAACACCTTCCGCTCCTTCGCCTGCTCCCGGATGCTCTCGACGATCCGCCCGACCTGGCCTTCGGGCTTCCAGTCGAACTTCGCGCCGCAGACTTCGAGGAAGCGCCGCAGCATGTCGTTGCCGTGCTCGGTGTGCGTGACCTCGGGGTGGAACTGCAGGCCGAAGAGCGGGTGCTGTTCGTGCTCCATGGCCGCGATGGGCAGCCGGTCGGTCGAGGCGGTGACCTTGAAGCCGGCGGGGAGCTTCGCCACGTGGTCGCCGTGGCTCATCCACACGCGCTGCAGCGGCGCGAAGCCGCGGAACAGCTTCGAGCCGTCGTCGCAGCGCGCCTCGGCGATGCCGTACTCGCGCGCGGCGCCGCCCTGCTCCACGACCCCGCCGAGTGCCGTCGCCATCAGCTGGTGCCCGAAGCACAGCCCGAGGATCGGAAGCGCGTTCGGCTGGTGCTTCAGGTGGGCGAGCAGCAGCGGCATCACCTCCCCGACGTCCGCGCTGGGCAGCGGCGGGACGGCGGCGCGCACCGAGCGCGGGCTGCCCGAGAAGATGACCCCGATCACGTCCGGGTTGTCTTCCGGCTTGAAGCGCTTGGGGGCGAAGATCTCGGCGTAGACGCCCAGCGCCCGCACGCGCCGCGCGATGAGGTGGGCGTACTGGCCGCCGTAGTCGAGCACCGCGATCCGCTTTACTCCTGCTTGGACCATTCCCTCTCCCGCTCCACGTCGCCCAGGAAGTCCTTCGATCCTTCGATGGGGTACTCGCCCGAGAAGCAGGCGAAGCAGCTCGACTCGTCCTTGTAGAGGTCCTTCAGGTCCTCCAGCGTTTGGTAGACCACCGCGTCGGCACCGATGGCCTTGGCGATGGCCTGCGCGTCCGCGCCCGAGGCGACCATCTCGCGCTGCAGCGACATGTCGATGCCGTAGATGCAGGGGTGGCGCACCGGCGGGGAGGCGGAGACGAAGTAGACCGCGGTGGCCCCGCTCTCGCGCAGCAGCTTGACGATGTGCTTCGAGGTCGTGCCGCGGACGATGGAGTCGTCGACCACTGCCACCTTCTTGCCCTTCACCACGTCGCGGATGGGGTTGAGCTTCTGCCGGACGATCAGCTCGCGCTGCTCCTGGGTGGAGGCGATGAAGCTGCGGCCCGCGTGCGGGTTCTTGGCGAGGCCGCGCCGGTAGGGCACGCCCAGCTCCTCGGCGAGCGCCGAGGCGAAGAAGTAGGCCGAGGAGGGCACGTCGATGACCAGGTCCGGCTTCAGGCCGGTGTTGCGGAAGGTCTGCGCCAGCCGCCGGCCCATGCGCACCCGCTCGCCGGCCACCAGCTTGCCGTGCAGCACCGAGTCCTCGCGGGCGAAGTAGATGTACTCGAAGACGCAGAACGCCCGGCGCGGCGGGTGGCACACCTTGGAGTGCACCTTGAAGTCCGAGTCGACGAAGATCGCCTCGCCCGGCTGCAGGTCGCGCACCGTCTTGTAGCCCAGGCAGTCCAGGCACGCCGTCTCCGAGGCGAAGGCGTACGCCGGCCCCTTGGAGGTCTGCTTCTCGCCCATCACCAGCGGGCGCACGCCGAACGGGTCGGCGAAGGCCAGAAAGCCCCGGTTGGCGAGCAGGGTCAGGGTGGAGTAGGCGCCGATGACCTCGCGCTGCGTCTGGGAGACCGCCGCGAAGACGTCTTCGGGCGCGAGCCGCGGCCAGGTCTTCTCCAGCGCCGCGGTGAGCGAGTAGACGATCAGCTCCAGGTCGGTGGAGGTCTCCAGCAGCCGGCGCTTCTCGGTGAAGCGGCGGCGCAGGTCCTTGAAGTTGATGACGTTGCCGTTGTGCACCATCGCCAGGCCGAAGGGGTAGTTGATGGCGTAGGGCTGGGCGTCGAGGACGTCGCGGCTGCCCTGGGTGGCGTAGCGCACGTGGCCGATGCCGCAGGGCCCGGCGAGCGTCTTGACCGTCGCGGCGTCCAGCACCTGCCCGACCAGGCCCAGCCCCTTCTTCAGGTGGAACGACTTGTCGAGCGTGGCGAT
>DASXVQ010000054.1:0-6150 GCA_036504155.1 Myxococcales bacterium | reverse complement strand
TAGATGCCCAGCGCGGCGCTCGCCTTCTGCACCAGGTCCATCGCGGCGTCGAAGTCGCCGCGCACCTGCAGCGTCAGCGCGCCATAGGCCAAGGTCTGCGCGAGCTTGCCCACCGCGACCTTGCCCGCCGGCACGAAGACGACCGCCTTGAGCCCCGCCTGCCCCGCATACGCCGCCAGCGACGCGCTGGTGTTGCCGGTCGACGCGCAGGCCACGGCCTTGCTGCCCAGCCGCTTGGCCATCGTCATCGCCACCGTCATCCCGCGGTCCTTGAAGGAGCCGGTCGGGTTCTCGCCTTCGTGCTTGAACTGCAGCGCGTCGATGCCCGCCCAGTCGCAGAGCACGCCGCGCTGGTAGAGCCGCGTGCCGCCTTCGGGGTGGCTGACGACCTCGTCGGGCCGCACGTCGAGCACGCCCTCGCGGAAGCGCCAGACGCCGCTCGCGTCCAGGCCGGACCGGATGGACAGCCGCGCGTCGAAGAGCTTGGGGCCGAGGCTCGTGCCCCACCCGGCCGATCGCTCGCAGCCGAGCAAGCCGCCGCAGTCGCACTGGTAGCGGATTTCGGCGAGCGGGAACCGGGTGTGGCAGCGGATGCACTCGAGCCAGGCGTTCTCTCGGACGACGGTCATGCGGGTCGGGCTCCTGAGCGGGAGATGGCTCCCACGTGCGCGGTGCTGGCGATCTCGCCGAAGGCCTTCTGCATCCCAGCGGCGCAGGCCTGGGCGAGGGTCTTGGTCTCGGCCAGGGCGAAGACGGTGGGGCCCGAACCCGAGATGCTGCAACCGAGCGCGCCGGCGGCCAATGCCGCGGCCTTGACCTCGGCGAATCGGGGGATCAAGGAGGCGCGCCGCGGCTCGGCGTATCGATCGTCCAGGGAGCGGCGAACCAGCGCGGCGTCGGAGGAGGCGAAGGCCCAGGCGAGCGAGGCGGTGTTGGCCATCTGCTGGACCCACTCGGCCTGCTCCCAGGCCTTGGGCAGGATGGCGCGCGCCGCCTTGGTCTCGACCCGGACGGCCGGCGTCACGAGCGCCAGCCACCAGTCCGCCGGCACCGGGATCTTCACGATGTCCGGCGGTTCGACCGAGCGCACGAGGGTCAGGCCTCCGTAAATGCACGGCGCGATGTTGTCGAGGTGCCGGCCGGCGACCGCGGCCTCCCCGGCCAGCGCAGCCTCGAGGATCCACAGCTCGGGGACGGACGCATCCCCTGCGGCCGCGAGCTTCGCCGCCAACGCCCCCGCCACGGAGCTGGCTGCGCTGCCGCCGAGGCCTCCCGCGAGCGGCAGCCCCTTCTCGATCCAGATCCTCGCGGACTTGCTGGCGCCGAGCCGGTCGAGCATCGCCCGCGCCGCGATGGCCGCCGCGTTCCGGGCGGCCTCGCGGGGGACGAGCCCGGCGTCGCGCCCGGTGACCTCGACGACCTCGTCGGCGCCCGCGTCGGCCAACTCCACCGTCACGCGATCGCCCAGCCCTTCGACCGCCAGCCCGAGCACGTCGAAGCCCGGGCCGACGTTGCCGATGGTCGCCGGGGCGAACGCCGCCGCCTTCCCGGTCATCATCGCGAATTCACCCTGAGCCCACTCGGAGGGCCCGCCGGAGCCGACGTCGCTATCGCCAGGATGTCGTTGAGCACCCCCGCCGCCGTCACCTCCGCGCCCGCGCCCGGTCCGGTGACCACCAGCGGGTTCGCCTTGTAGCGGTCGGTGTAGAGGACGACCTGGTTGTCCGGTCCCTTGAGCCGGCCGGTGGGTGAAGCCTCGCTGACCGCCTCGAGCCCCACGCGCAGCCCGCTCTTCTCGATGCGCGCCACGTAGCGCAGCACCTTCTTCTGGCGCTTGTTCTCGGCCACCCGCGCCGCGAAGTCCGCGTCCAGCTCGCCGACCCGCGCGAGGAACTCCGCCGCCGACAGCTTGGCCATCGACGCCGGGAAGAGCGGCTCCACCGCCACGTCGGACAGCTCCGCCTTCATCCCGATGGTCCGCGCCAGGATCAGCGCCTTGCGCGCCACGTCCATCCCGGACAGGTCGTCCTTGGGGTCGGGCTCGGTGTAGCCGAGCTTGTGCGCCGTGCGCACCGCCTCCGAGAACGGCACGCCCTCGTCGAGCTGGGTCATCAGGTAGCCCAGCGTCCCGGACAGCGCGCCGACCACGGTCTGCACCCGGTCTCCGGCCTCGCGCAGCTTCTTGAGCGTGTCGAGCACCGGCAGCCCGGCGCCGACGGTGGCCTCGTAGCGCAGCGAGAGCCCCCGCTCCTTGGCGAGGGCGAAGAGCGCCTCGTACTGCGCCTGCGGCGCGACCAGCGGCTTCTTGTTGGCGAGCACGACGTGGAACCCGCGCTCCAGCGCCTGGCGGATCAGCGGCGCGTCGTCGACGGCGGTCACGTCCACGAAGACGGGGTTGGCGAGCGGCAGCGCGCCGAGCGCCTTCACCAGCTCCGGCCCGCGCTTCTGGAGGTCGCCCTCGGCGAGGTCGGCGGTCTTCTTCTTGCCGACGAGCGGCTTGCCCGCCTCCTTGCGCGCGAGCAGCGACTCCAGCCCGTCGCGCGAAAAGCCCTTCTCCTCGAACACGAAGCCCGAGCGGTCGCAGGCGGCGACGACGGAGACTTGCAGTCCCAGGTCGTGCCGGAAGTAGGTCTCCTGGTGGATCAGCTGGCGCGCCAGCGCCCGGCCGATCTGCCCGGTGCCGAAGAGGACGACCGAGGCGCCGCGGCCGTGCGTGTCGGCCACCGGCCGCAGCTTGTCGAGCTGGAACTCGGCGTGCAGCGCCTTGAGCGCCCGCGGCGCGTCCGCCTCCTTGACCGCCAGCGTGATGTTCAGCTCCGAGGAGCCCTGCGCGATGGCGCGGATGTTCACCTTGTCGCGCGCCAGCGGCGCCGTGGTGCGCGCGGCGATGCCCGGACGCCCGGCCATGCCCAGGCCGACCACCGCCAGCAGCGAGACGGGCCGCTCGACCTTCACCGCGTCGATGACCTTGCCCTCCAGCTCCGCGGCGAAGGCCTGGGAGAGCGCCCGCACCGCGTCGTCGGCCTCGGCGGCGGGGACCACGAAGCAGATGGAGGCCTCGCTGGAGGCCTGGCTGATCATCGAGACCGAGTGCCCGGCCTTGGAGAGGGCGCCGAAGGTCCGCGCGGCGATGCCCGGCACGCCGAGCATCCCCTTGCCCTCGACCGAGATCAGCGCCTGGGCGTGGATGGCGGTGAGCGCCTTGACCGGGTACTCGCCCGCGCCGACGTCGCCGGCGATGCGGGTGCCGGAGAAGGAGGGGTTGAAGCTGTTGCGCAGGAACAGCGGGATCTGGCGGTCGATGAGCGGCACCATCGTGCGCGGGTGCAGGACCTTGGCGCCGTAGTAGGCCAGCTCCGCCGCCTCGCGGTAGTGCAGCTCCGGCAGCACGCGCGCGTCGGGCACCGCCTTCGGGTCGGCGGTCATCAGGCCGTCGACCTCCTTCCACAGCGTGACCTTCTGCGCCCCCAGGCTGCGCGCGAGCAGCGAGGCCGAGAAGTCCGAGCCGCCGCGGCCCAGCGTCACCACCTGCCCGTCGGGGCCGGTGGCGATGAAGCCGGGGACGACGACCACCTTGCCCTTCTTGACCAGCGGCAGCAGGCGCTTGCGCGACTCCTTCTCGCAGCGCGCCAGGTCGGGCCAGAGGCTGTCGAGGGTGCGCTCGGTGAAGAGGATCTCGGTCGCGTCGACGTACTCGGCCGGCACGCCCCGCTCGGTGAGGAACTCGGCGAAGACGCGCGCCACGACGCGCTCGCCCCGCGCCGCCACGGCGTCCAGGGTCCGCGGCGTCAGCTCGCGCAGCACGCGCACGCTCTCGCAGACCGCCGCCAGCTCGCCGGCCGACTCGTCGACCAGCGCCTCGAGCGCCAAGCGGGCGGCGCGCCGCGGGACGAGCCCGGCGATGAGCTGGAGGTGCTTGTCGCGGAAGGCGCCGACCGCGGCGCGGACCGCCTCCGGGTCGCCCTCGAGCGCCGAGCGCGCCGCGCCGAGGAGCAGGTCGGTCACGCCGCTCATCGCGGAGACCACCGCCACGGGGCGCGGGCGCGCCTCCTGGATGCGGGCGAAGGCCAGGCGCAAGGCCTCCGCGGAGCCCATCGAGGTGCCGCCGAACTTGAAGATCTGGAGTCGGGTCACGGTGCCCGGAAGTATAGCGTCGGCTCCGGCGGTCCCGCTTGGACAGCCCGGGCGGGCGCGAGGGATGATCCGCCCATGGACTCGGGCGAGGCGTTCCTGCTGTTCCTGCTCTTCGGAACCCCCGTCCTCGCCGGGCTGGGCGCGTGGATCGTCACGACCCGGCGGGACGCCAGGAGGCTCGCCAGCGACGCTCCGGTGCCCGACGCCAACGACGCCTCCGACTTCGAAGTGAGCTACCAGAGCGCCTTCGACTGGCGGCGGCTGGCCTCCGAGCTGGGCCTGGAGTACGTGCCGCCCGGCGGCGGCGCGGGCGGCCGGCTGATGGTCGGTTCGCTCGGCACGCTGGGCGTCTCGGTGAGCGAGCTGGCCCTGGCGGAAGGCCCCGACCGTGACGGGTCGTCCGGCATCGCCCTCGAGGTGGACGGCCGCGGGCGCATCCCCACCGGCGTCGCGCTCCGGCCCGAGGGGGGCCTGGACGTGGTCCGCAAGGCCGTCTCGGGCGAGGACGTGCTGCTGGGCGACGCGGAGTTCGACGCCGGCGCCCACGTCGAGGGGCCCGAGGACCAGGTGCTGGCGGCGCTGCGGGAGCCGGCGCGGCGGGCCGTCCTCCCGCTGCTCACCGGCCACCGCGCCACGGTCAAGGACGGCGTCCTGCGAGTCGAGCTGCACGGCGTCGTCGACGGCGAGCTGGTGAGGCGGATGCTCGCGGGCATGGCGGAGACGGCGCGGGCCCTGTGTGTCGCGTCGGTGCCCGAGGCGCTGGCCGACGGCGCCCGGGTGGACCCGAACCCCGAGGTGCGGCTCAGGAGCCTGCAGGTCCTGCTGCGGACCTGGCGCGAGCACGAGGCCGCCAAGCGCGCCGCGCACGCGGCCATCATCGACGCCAACCCGCGAGCGAGGCTCGCCGCGGCGCGGCTGCTCGCCGACGAGCAGGCGGCGGTGGCGCTGCGGCAGCTGGCGGACGACGCGACGGTGCCGGCGGAGGTGCGCGTCGGGGCGCTGGAGACGCTGCTCGAGCTGCGGCCCGACTTCCTGGCTGAGGCGCTGCGCGGCTGGGCGGCGGACGAGGAGCTCGCCGAGACCGCCGCCCGCGCGTTCGGCACGCTAGGGGACTCGAGGGCGGAGCCCGTGCTCCTCGGCCTGCTGTCGCACCCGAGGCCCGCGGCGCGCGAGGCGGCGGTGCTGTCGCTGGGGCAGGTCGGGACCATCCGCGCAGTGGAGCCGCTCACCGCGCTCGCCGCCTCCGGCCCGCTGCGGGCCGCGGCGCGGGAAGCCATCCGGCGGGTCCAGGCGCGGCTCGGCGACGCGGAGGCCGGACGGCTGTCGGTGGCCCCGGAGCGGGGGGCGGCGGGCGCGGTGAGCCTGCCGGCGGAGGCCGAGGCGGACTCGACGCCCCCGGAGCGGGTGAAGGGCTGAGCATCCTCCCGAGACGCCTGAAGGATTCCGCGCCCGGCGACCCGGGTCACGAAATCCCCGCATCCTCTTATAGGTGGAGGCTTTCCGGCGCCCTCCCCGCTCGAAGCCCTGGAGTCCGAGCCCCGCCCGGCAGTATGACGTCCGCCATTCTCCCCAGCCCCCGAGGACGCCATGGACCTGCACCAGGAGCACGACCGCAAGGTGGCCGCCGTCGCCCAGGCACTGCGCGAGCGCGCCGAGCGCGGCGAGCCGGTGCACATCTCCAAGGGCGGCGTGCAGCACGTCGTCCCGCTCCCCGGCGACAAGCGGCTGGCCGGCGCGCCCATCGACGTCTCCGGGCTGAAACAGGTCATCGCCATCGACCGCGAGGCCAGGACCTGCGTCGCCGAGCCGGGCGTGCCGTTCTCGGCGGTGCTGAAGGCGACGCTCGCGCACGGGCTCATCCCCACCGTCGTCCCGGAGCTCGAGGGCATCACGCTGGGCGGCGCGGTCGCGGGCTGCTCGGTGGAATCGATGTCCTACAAGTACGGCGGCTTCCACGACGGCTGCCTCGAGTACGAGATCGTCACCAGCGGCGGCGAGGTGCTGACCTGCTCGCGC
>DASXVQ010000053.1:0-13832 GCA_036504155.1 Myxococcales bacterium | reverse complement strand
GCGCGTCGGCGTTCTACACCCGGCTCCGAGAGCCATGAGCGCTCCCCTCGCATCTGGGCAGCGCCGGGGCGGGCGGGCCACCGGGGAACCAGAGAGCGGAAGCCCGCCCGCCCCGACACTGCCCAGGTCATACAAGGGGGTCGGGGGGCGGGTTGTTACTTGATCCGCTCCGCAAGGTACTTCCCGACCGCGGCGCCCAGCGGGTCGCCGCACGGCCCGACGCGCTTGTCGTAGGAGAAGGCGTAGGCGTCGTGGACGTTGCTGCCCTTGACCTCGAACACGTCCACTTCCTTGCCGGTCGGGTCCTCGATGGTGATGGTCGCCTTTGCCACGCACGGGGCGGCGGTGATGGTCGCGGCGAAGCCCGGCTCGAGGTCGGTGACGACCGCCTTGATCACGAAGCTGTCGGGGACGATCTCCTTGGTGTTCACCTCGAAGTGGCCCTTGTTCCGGCCGTGGTACATGACGCCGTTGCCGAAGCTCTGGCCGAACAGCTCCTTGCCCTTCTGCAGCGCCGCCCTGGCCTCGTCGAGGCTCTTGTCCTTCTTCAAGTTCTTCTCGAGGTACGCCTCCTCGGCGTAGCGGCCGGGGTTGCCGTACTGGACCTTCGAGAAGTCCACCGGCGCCACCGAGAAGGACTTCCTGCCCGACATCGGGTTCGGGCTGGCCTGGCGGACGATGGTCACGCCCAGCCCGCAGCTGCACAGCAGGACGACGAGCGACGGCAGGAAGGCGCGAAGGCGCGCGATGCGGGTCATGAGGTTCTCCTCGCTTGGCGCGGCCGCCCGGCGGTAGCGCGGGTCCGGTGCGCTGCCTCGTGGACGAGCCCGGGCCCCGCCGGAGGCAGCGGCGGGCAACGTCCAGTTCC
The DNA here is from genome assembly GCA_036504155.1 of Myxococcales bacterium. GTDB lineage: Bacteria > Myxococcota > Myxococcia > Myxococcales > UBA5297 > JACRCT01. Next base: position 12,964 of record DASXVQ010000053.1, on the reverse strand, counting down.
TAGCACGAGGTCGCGGACCGGCGCACGAGGCGCCGCCGCCGACGCAGCCAAGGACGACCTGCTCTTCCTGACGATGGAACTGCTCTCCCGGCGAGTCGCTCAACGAACGCATCGCCCGCCTTTTCGCTATCGCCCGGGCGCGACTCTCGAGGCCCGGCTCCTGCCGGCGGAAGTGGACTCCGCGCCGGGCCGGAAGCCCGAGGCCGTCGCCGCAGGGAGGTCCATCGAAGCGGACGCCAGGCGGATGGGGTTCGTGCGGGTAGCGAACCGCGCGGCGGCCATCAAGTAAGCTGATGTATTTGCAGGCAAATAAGGCTTTCGTACTCGAGCCTGGCACCGGCCCACCGGGACTCCATAAACAGCCCAAGTCGCTGAATTGACTGCCAATTGGCCGCCCAGGTGCCGGAGCGGTGCCAGGCTCCTAATCCGAATCGGCCACCAGGTGCCAGGGCCTCTGCAAGCCAGCATTCCAATACCCTGTAATCGCTAGAGATATCTGTCACAGGGCCCGGTGCCACACTCGAGTCCGACCCTAGTCGTGGCCCGGTGCCAGGCTTCGTCCCGGCCCGATTCCAGAGCCGGGAACCAGCCCACCCCCCTTCCGGTCGGCAACTCTTTTGAGGCGTGTGCGACAATTGCTTACCTTTCTGGACCCGCCTCTCTGGGAGCCCTCCATGACCAAGATCAATCGCAGCGACTTCATCGCCAACAAGGCCGCCTCGACCATCGACCTCAAGAAGCTCGGCGAGAACAAGACCGCGCAAGAGGCGCTGGGCAAGGCCGGGATGAAGGCCGCCGACGTGGCCAAGGCCGACCTGAACAAGGACGGCAAGGTCTCCGGGCAGGCCGAGCTCAACGCGCTCTTCACCCAGGTCGACCGCTTCGACAAGAACGGCTCGGTCGCCAGCGTGAACGTCCTGGACGCCGAGGGCAACCAGACCGCCGCGGGCCGGATCCTCGAGGCGCTCGACCCGACCTTCCAGTCCAAGACCCAGGCCATCGCCGACGCCGCGCTCGATCGCATCGCGCGCTTCGGCAAGAACTACGGCGTGCCCGGCAAGTGGGTCACCCCGAACCCGAAGATGCCCGGCAACCGCCGCCCCGAGCAGACCGAGTTCTCGGCCACCGAGGGCCGCTGGAAGTGCAACCTCTTCGCGATGGACACCCTCTACCAGGCCGGCTTCGTCCCGGCTTCCTACAAGGACGGCTGGTACCCCATCGCCTGCGACCTGCACGACTTCGCCAAGGGCCCCAACCGCGTCTTCGACCAGAAGGGCGAGATCACGCTGAACGCCCTCTCCTACGAGGACAAGCAGACCCGCGTGGCCGAGCTGCTCAAGCAGGCCCAGCCGGGCGACCTGATCATCGTCAAGCACCAGGGCGGTGGCGGCTCGGACGGCGGGCACTGCCGGGTGGTCGTAGGCAACAACTTCGAGAAGGACGGCACCGTCGCCTGCGCGCAGGCATCCTCCAACGAGGCGATGGTCCGCGACGAGACCCTCGGCTCCTTCACCGGCGAGGATACCGTCTGGCTGCTGCGGCCCTGCCGCACCCGCGAGTAGGGCCTGACCCCCGACACCCCGAGCTTGTCGAGGGGCCAGAGCTCAATCTCTGCGGCCCTGGCCCCGCGCTCCAGGCATAGCCAGTCGCGGCGCTAGAGCTCAATCTCCGTGACCCAGTAGTTCTGGCGGCTTGGCAATCCCGGTCCCTCCAAGGCTGAATCCTGGCCCTTCGACAAGCTCGGGGTGTCGGGTCAGCCCCTCGCCTCCAGGCATAGCCAGTCGAGGCGCTAGAGCTCAATCTCTGTGACCCAGTAGTTCTGGCGGCTTGGCGATCCTGGCCCCTCGACAAGCTCGGGGTGTTGGGTCAGCCCCGCGCCTCCAGGCACAGCCATGGGATGGTCAGGATCACCGCGTCCGCCTCCCGCGACCGCTCGTCCATGCGCCGCGCCAGCTCGCGGAAGAAGCCCTGCGGCTCGGCCTCGCCGGCCAGCACCTCGATCCACGGCGGCAGGAACGCCGCGCGGATGAACGAGTGCGCGAAGATCGCCTCGGCGTCGGCGAACCGGAAGCGGAACGAGCCGATCTGCGCCTGGACGATGGTGAACCCGGCCTTCTCGAAGCGCCGGGTCCAGATCTGCACCGGCTCGCGCTTGGCGGCGATGTGCTCGCGCATCCGGACCCGCGCCGCCTGCAGCCCCTTCTCGTCGAGCAGCAGGTCGAAGGCGTCGTAGAGCTCGCGCATCGAGTCCGGCAGGTTCACGGTCATCACGACCTGGGCACCGGCGCGCGCCACCCGGCGAATCTCCGCCACCGCGCCCGCGGCGTCCGGCACGTTGTTCAGGCCGTTGTTCGAGACGATCAGGTCGAAGGAACCGTCGGGGAACGGCAGCCGCTGCACCGAACCCAGGACGAAGGTCACGTTCGCGACCCGCCGCTCGCGCAGCTTCATCCGGACCCGGGCCAGCGCCGCGTCCCAGGGATCGACGCCCGTCACCGGGACCTGGGCCCCGAGCCGGTCGGCCAGCTCGATGAGCGGGAAGCCGGTGCCGCAGCCGACGTCGAGCGCCGCCTTCACGCCTCGCAGCCGCACGCGCTCCAGTAGCGCCAGGCCGAAGGGAGCCGACCAGAGCGGCAGGTCGTCATAGGCCGTGCAGAAGGCCGCGTCGTTGGGGAAGGTCATCGTCCTTCTTCTTCCTCGTCTTCCTCGCCCTCGGCCACCGCCTTCTTCAGCGAGTCGACGAAGCTCTTGCCGCCGAAGATGCCCGCCGCGATATCCACCACGCCTTCCACGTTGCCGAAGAAGCTCTTGGTGCCGTCGCTGCGCACGTGCTGCTCGCCGCCGTGGATCCCGGTCGAGAAGTCGAGGTTGTGCGCCTTGCGCAGCGTGAAGGCGTCGTGGGCGTAGTCCTCGTCGGTCAGGTAGTCGTAGGGGATGTAGCAGTAGCCCTCGTCGCCCCAGTCGCTGCCCCAGCTGTTGCGCACCACGAAGACCTGGTCCTCGTCCGAGTAGCCGACGCAGAGCATCGCGTGGCCCCCCAGGCTCTCCTCGCCCTCGTCCGGCAGGGCGATCATCCCGTGCGTGCCGTGCTTCTCGAACGAGCTGTACAGCTCGAGGCCGAAGACGAAGGGGTAGCCCTCGGCGAGGCAGGCCTTCATCGCCTCCAGCTCGATGGGCACCCGGCGGTACTCGTCGATGGTGTGCTCGCGCGCGGCGGCCATCGCCTCTTCCGAGGGCGCCTCCGCCCAGCGGTCGACGTCGTAGGGCCAGATCTCCTCTTCGCAGACCCCGTGCTTCTTGAGGACCTTCATGCCATCGCGCAGGTTGGCGCCGGCGTCCTCGTCCTCCGTGCCATCCATCTTCCGCTCCAGGTAGTAGATGAAGAGCCGGCTGACGTCGACGTAGTCGCCGGTGAGGCGCTTCTGCAGGTACTCGTAGGCGCCGGCGATGGCGTTGGCGGTGCAGCTGCCGATCTCGCCCTGGCTCTCGATCTCCGACAGGTGCTCGCGCAGATCCACGAACTCGGGCAGGTCGCTCGGGTCGACCTCGTCGTGCCCCTCGTAGGGCGCGTCGCGGTCGTCCTCCTTGGACTTGGTGCAGGCGCCGACGACGACCTCGCGGCCGCTGGGCGTGCGGATCTTCTTGAACATCGAAGCCACGGTGTTGGCGGCGTTGGAGGCCACCGACAGCCCGGCGGCGAGGTCCCTGGCGCCCATGGCCGAGGCGATGCTCGAGGCCACGCCGCTGAGCCCGCCGAGGACGCCGGCGATCTCGCCGAGGGTCTGGCCGGAGTCGCTGCTCTCGGGGCGGGCCGGCTCGTCCATGCGGTCGGCGGAACGCGGCCGCTGAGCAGGCCTGGGCTCCGGCTGCGACCGGTAGGCAGGTGCGGCCGGCTCGCTGCGCGCGGGCGGCGGCGGAAGCGTCACCGGTGCCGTGGGCACGAACGGCTGCGGCCGGATGACCGGAGTCGCAGTGGGCGTGGTCGAGACCGGCGCCGGAGCGCCGCCGGCGGCGAGCGGCTGGCCGCAGAAGGTGCAGAACTTCGAGTCGGGTCGGTCGAGCCTTTTGCCGCAGGAAGTGCAGAAGTGGGTCATGGGGCAAACGGTAGCAAACCGGCGACGTCCCGGACGAATCGGGCCGCGACCGGACTGCGCGGCCCAGAACCTGCCCTCGTCCGTAGTTCTGTGTGTTGCCTGGATCTGACTTGAGGTGGAACATCCCGGCGTCGTCCCGCACGTGGAGGGAGTCGCCCATGCGCTTCATCGTCGCCGTGCTCGTCGCCCTCGTGTCGAGCTTGCTCCTGGCCTGCCCGAGCCGAGCCTGCAGCCCGCCGTTCCCCGCCGAGCCCCATGGCTGGCCGCGCCCCGGTGCCTCCGGCGTGTCGACCGCCACGAACGTCTTCGTCCTCGCCAACCTCGCGCCCAATCCCAAGGTCGAGGTCCGGGTCAACGGCAACCTCCTGGCCCTGGACCCGCCGGTCTTCGTGGAGCGCATCTGGGACTTCGGCGCCGGCCCCTCCGGGATGTGGAAGGTGCCCTTCCCGGACATGCTGCCCGCGTCCTCGGAGATCGTCGTGTCGCAGCCGCAGCCCGACGGCGGCGGGGCCGAGCTGACGCGCTTCACGACCGCCGCGGGCTACGACAAGGACTCCGGGACCGCCCCGGTCTTGCGCTCCATCAACCTCACTCGCGTGCGCTACCCGGTCTCCGAGATCGGCGCGGGCGGGTGCGTCTTCGCGGAGTACCACGGCTTCGTCGAGCTGGACTGGGATGCGGCGCTCGTCCCCGCGACGGGCGCGGACGCCGTCGTCTACAAGATCTGGCTGGCTCCGAAGACCGGCGGGCTCGTGCAGTCCTTCACCTTCCTCGGCGGCCAGCACTTCGCAGGCCACGCGCCGGTCTCCCCCAGCTACATGCCGTCGATGATCTGGAGCCCGGACCTCGACCCCACCCGGGAGTACTGCGCCACCATCACCGCCTTCGGCTACGGAGACCGGGCTCGCGTGGAGCTGCGCAGCGAACAGCGCTGCGCCCCGGTCGCCCAGCTCTGCGAGGAAGGCGCCGCGGACTGCAGCTCGACGGCGATCGACGCGGGCGTGGCGACCGACTCCGGTCCTGCCGGCGACGCGAGCACCGCAGGAGAAGCGGGCAAGGCCGGCGGCTGCTCGACCTCGGCCGGTGGCGTCTCCTTGCTCGGGGCGGCGCTCGGCCTCACGGCGCTGGCAGCACGACGATGGCGCCGAGGATGAGCGTGGTCCCTGCGGGTCGCCGGAGGCTCGCGAGGCCTTCGAGTCCCGAGTCGGGCAGCGGTGCCGGACCTTGCTCGAGTCGTCTCTCGTCACCGCGCGGGGCAGGTGTCCTCCACGCGCTGACGCTTGTGGCTCCGCAGGTCGGGGCTCCCGGCGGCGACGCTGGACCCCGGCGCGACCTGCGCTCAGTTGCGGCAGAGCTGCTCGTACGAGAAGTCGAGAGTCGCCGCGCCCATCCGCGCCGAGACGCGGGTGTTGCCCGGGCGGCATTCGACCTTGCCCACGATGAACTCCATGATCTCGACATCGTCGGCGCGGGGGGTGCCGGGCCAGGTGATCTCGACGCCCGCGGTCTCGGCGCGCACCCGGCCGGCGCCGCCGAGGGCGTAGGTCCCGTCGCCCAGGACCCACACCGGGACGAAGCGGGCCGGGAAGAGGTCGGTGCTCGCCGGCGGCTCGGCGCCGATGACGTTGGTGTCGGCGTCGCAGGAGGCGACTCCCGCGATCTCCGACGGGGACGTGCGGACCTTCGCCGAGACCACCTCGCCCTCGTCGACGACGCGGACGACCTGCCGGCGCTCGACGCCGCCGGCGGTCAGGCGGAGGGTGGCGGTCCCGGAGCGCAGGGCGCGCACCGTTAGCCAGGTCCCCCGCGCCGGCTCGGTGGTGAAGGCCGCGTCGACGATCCCCGCCGGCTCGACGCCCGCGATGGCGACCGGGCCGTCGAGGGGTCCGGCCTGGTCGCTCGAGGGGTAGAAGCTCCAGTGGAAGGTGGCACCGGCGAACACCGCGTTGGGTCCCGGGCACTTGTAGGTCTCGGTGCAGCTGAGCGCGATGGAGTCGACCCGGGCGAAGGTGAGGGTGATGGCGTCGTCCAGGAGGGTGCCGTCGGCGAGGCGCGCCTGGATCGCGAGCCGGAAGGTCCCGGCGGCGGCCCCGGTGACCACGGCGCTCGTCCCGACGGTGGCGACCGTGCAGCCGGCGCCTTCGCAGCGGGCCTCGACGATCTCGGCGACCGGCGACAGCGTACCGGCGAAGGTGCACTCCGCACGGTTGTCCATGTCGAGCGGGTAGTCGGCGCAGTCGTACATTCCTTCTTCCGAGCGGGTGATCGGCAACGTCACCGTCTCGTTCAGCGCGAGGGCCGAGACCATCGGGAACGTCAGCTTCGCTTGCTCGCCGTTGTTGTGGTTCTGGTACTCGCGGTAGGAATTGCTGGGGATGCAGCCGGCCGCGAGAGTGGCGGCGACGACGACGAGCAGCCTGGTCGGGTTCCTCATGGCATCACTCCGTAGGCGAGGGGTCTGGCGCGGTGTCTGGCTGCCCTCCTCTGCAATCGCCCCGCCACGTCGGGACTGGCCTGTTCACAGGCACTTGGAGCACCGCGTCAGGGCAGGTGGGTTGGGCGCGCCCCTGCCCTGTGCAACCGCCGGCACACCGAGCCCCGTGTTCCGCCCGCCGGTCGGTGGCGAGCAGCTCGGCGGTGGAGAGCCGCGCCCACGACGGATGCCGGCTTTGTTGCTCCACGTGGAGCAACAACGGGCGCCTGGGAGCCTCAGGCGGGGAAGGCAGGCGGCGGCTCACCCTCGTGCCGCGCCGCCCGCAGGACCTTCTCGAGAGCGTCCGGCTCGACCGGCTTCGTCAGGTGCAGGTCGAAGCTCGCCGCCGCGGCGCGTTCCTTGTCCTCATGCTGTCCGTAGCCCGAGATCGCAATCAGCAGGACGGACCGAAGCCGAGGGTCGGCCCGGACGGCTCGGGCGACTCCATAGCCGTCCAACTCCCCGGGCAGCCCGATGTCGCAGAGGACGGCGTCGGGCAGGAACGCGCGGGCGGCCCGCAGCCCCGCGACGCCGTCGCCGGCGACCCGCACCCGGTGACCCTGCAGCTCGAGCAAGGCCTGCAGCGATTCGGCGGCGTCGCGGTTGTCCTCGATGATCAGCACTCGGATTCCGGCTCGGGGCGCCGCGGCGGCGACGGCCACGCCTTGCCGTGGTGGAGGAGGAGCTTGGCGCAGCGGGAGCACGACCGTGAACCGGCTGCCCCTGCCGAGCCCCTCGCTGGTGGCGCGGACGGTCCCTCCATGGAGCTCGAGCAGCCCGCGGACCAGCGCCAGGCCCAAGCCCAGCCCGCCGCGGCTGCGCGCCAGATCGGTCCCCGCCTGCGCGAACGGCTCGAACAACCGCTCCAGGGTGGCTGCGCTCATCCCGATCCCGGTATCGGCGACGGTCAGCACGGCCGACCGCTCCTCGGCGCGCAGGTCGAGCATGACCCTTCCACCGGGTTTGGTGAACTTCTCGGAGTTGTGCAGCAGGTTGCCCAACACCTGCACCAGCCGCGTGGGGTCGCCCTCGACCCACACTGGGGCGTCGGGGAGCGCGACGGTCATCTCGATGCCCTTCGCCGCCAGATTGGCGCGGTAGTCCTCGGCCGCATGGCGCACGACCGCAGCCCAATCGAGCCGCTCCTTGCGCAGGCCGACCTTGCCCCGCGCGATGCGCGACACGTCGAGCAGGTCGTCCACGATCCTCGCGAGGTGCGCGGTCTGGCGCTCGATGATCTCCTCGGCCTTCCTCGCGCGCGGATCCGGGGAGCCGGTCCGCTGCAGCAGGTGAATCGCGTTTCGGATCGGCGCCAGGGGATTGCGCAGCTCGTGGCCGAGCATCGCCAGGAAGTCGTCCTTGCGGCGCGCCGCCTCGCGCAGGCCGTCCTCGGCGTGCCGCCGCTCGGTGATGTCCCGGCACACCGCCATGAGGCGCGTCGCCTTGGGAGTGGAGAGCCGCGAGGCATTGATCTCCACGGGAGTGGCGCGCCCATCGGGGCCGACGAAGTCGAGCTCCAGGTTGCGCACCTGGCCGAGCTCGAGGCACTGCGCGATCGCCGCGGCCCACCGCTGGCGATCGCCCGGGGCCGTCCACGCCGCCGCCGCGACCCCGAGGATCTCCTCCAGCGCCGGCCGCCCCGTCAGCCGCAGGTACATCAGGTTCGCGTCCGTCACCCGTCCCTCGACGTCCAGGATGACGTAGCCGGTGTCGGTCGTTTCGATCAGCCGCTTGTGCTTCTCCTCGCTCTCGCGCAGGTCCTTGAGGAGCAGCAGGCTGCTCAGCGCGTCGGCCAGCCGTCGCCCGATCTCCAGGAAGAGGCGCTGGTCCTCGTCGTCCCAGACGCGTGCGCGCGAGCACTGGTGCATCCCGAGGAGCCAGGGCTTGCCCAGCTTCGGGTGGACCGCGAGGACGATCTGGGAGCGGACGGAGAACCGCTCTGCCGCCTGCTCCAGCGAGCGTCCGGAGCAGGAGTCGAAGGCCACGGGGCCTTCGCTGGCGAGAGCCAGCCGGAGGACTTCGCGGGCGTCCGGCATCATCGGGACCACCGCCCGCTGCGCGAACGCGCCGGGATACTCGGCGCGGGTCCGCTCCATGAGGACCGTCCAGGACGGCGCGTCCGGGTCGCAGGGATAGACCAGCCAGATGCGATCGCTCCCGAAGATCGACAGGGCGGCGTCCAACCCCGCCTCCATCATCCGCTCGAGATCGTCGCTCTCACGCAGGGCGCGGTCGAAGCGCTCGAGGTCCTTGAGGAACCGCAGGTGCGCGAGGCTCGACTCCTCCACGCGCCTGCGGTCGGTGATGTCCCGCGCCGTCGCGTAGAGGAACGACCCGAAGAACGGCGAAGAGCGCCACTCGAGCCAGCGGTACGTCCCGTCCCTGCGGCGGTAGCGGTTGACGAAGCAGAGCAGCGACTTGCCGCCCTTCAGGTTCGCAAAGGCGACCCGGGTCGCCGCCACGTCCTCGGGGTGGACGAGATCGATGAAGGACTTCCCCAGCAACTCGTCGAGCCGGTAGTCGAGAGTGCCCTCCCAGGCCTGGCTGAGGCGTAGGAAGCGGCCCTGCGCGTCGATGATGCAGAGCAGGTCGAGCGCCAGGGAGAAGAAGAGATCGAGCCGCTCGCTGTTCTCGCGCGTCGCCTCGCGTTGGCGGGCGAGCTCGGTCACGTCCAGGAACGAGACCACCACCCGCGACAGGGTCCGCTCGAACCCCGGCGCCACCGAGAGGCGCAGCGCCACGACGCGCCGCGCACCCCCGGGGCCGCAGATCTCGCCCTCGGCCTCGAAGCTGGTCTCGCCGCGCCACAGCGCCGACATCTCACGCGCGAAGACCTCCAAGGACTTCTCGTCGAAGATCTCCGTCAAGCGGCGCGGCACCTCGTCCTTCGAGCGCAGGCCGAGGAAGGCAGCGGTCGAGTCGGACACCGCCACCACCCGGACCAGCGAGGCAAGGTGCTCGAACTCCTGCGGGTGCTGGGCGCAGTACCCGGCCAGGTCCTCGACGCCAGCCGCGCGGAGCTCGTCGAACCTCCGCCGCACGGCCGAGAAGTCCTCTTCCCAGATGGGGATCGGGGCGCAGTCGAACAGGCTCTTCCATCGACGCTCGCCCGGCTCCAAGCCGTCCGGTCCTCGCGCATCGTCGTCGCTAGCCATCGGAGTGCGGACCCCAGACAAGGTGCCGTCGCCCTCGCGCGGATGCAGCACGTCGGCCGACGCCTTCGGCCAGTCGCCACTCCGCGTGGACGGTCTCCTGCCACGCGGCGTCGCGCGGCTGCCCCGCGTCCCTGGAGGAAGCGTTCGAGTGAGCTCCTGGCCGGCCTCCCTCCCGGTTCGGCGGCATCTCCTTGTCCCGGCGCCGCGCTCGGCCTCACGGCGCCAGAAGCACGACAATGGCGCCGAGGATGAGCGTGTAGAGCAGCGCCTGGGCGAGCGTCCCGCGCAAGAGCTCGCCCTCGCGTCCCTGCTGCCCGGTCGCGCTCGCCGCCACCGCGATGCTCTGCGGCGAGATCATCTTCCCGGCGGTCGCGCCCGCGGCGTTGGCGGCGACGAGCCAGTTCGGGTCCGCGCCGATCTGCAGCGCGGTCTGCTTCTGCAGGGCGCCGAAGAGCACGTTGGAGCTGGTGTTGCTGCCGGTCAGGAACGTCCCCAGCGCGCCGATGAGCGGCGAGAGGGCCGGGTAGAACTTCCCGGTCGCGTCCGCCAGCGCCACCGCGATGGCCGCGCTCATCCCCGAGTGCCCCATCACCTGCGCCAGCGCCACGATGGAGGTCACCGTCAGCGCCGTCGCCGCCAGCTGCCGGCCCGTCGAGCGCAGCACCTTGCCGATGGCCGCGGCGCGCGCGCCCTGGATGAGCCCGCCGGCGAGCCCGCCCAGGAAGATGAGGGTCCCGGGGTTGAGCAGCCATGAGAAGGTCAGGGGCTTGGCGCCGTGGACCAGTGCCAGGCTCGACTGCGCCGCCGCGAGCGCGCGGTTGACGGGCGGCACCAGCGTCCCGGTGCCGAGGATGAAGGCGAGCATCAGGAGGTAGGGCGCCCAGGCCACCAACTGCTCGCGCATCGAGGTGTGGCCGGCGGGGAGCGGCTGGGCCTGCGCCTCCCCCGGGAACCGCCAGGCGGTCTTCGGCGGCCACCAGCGGGCCCACAGCATCACCACCGGCATCGCGACGATCGACCCGGCGATGGCGGTCAGCTCCGGGCCGACGAACCGCGCCAGCACCAGCTGCGGGACGGCGAAGGCGACGCCCGAGGCCAGGCACATCCCCACCACGCCCCGGAGGCCCTTGATTCCGCCGGTGACCATCGGGACCAGCACCAGCGGGAGCACCACCACCAGCGGGGTCAGCTGCAGCGCGGTGAAGTAGGTGACGCGGGCGAGGTCGGTGTCGGTGACCTTGGCCAGGGTGATGACCGGCAGCCCGACGCCGCCGAAGGCGACCGACACGGTATTGGCGACCAGGCAGACGACGGCCGCGCGCCGCGGCTCGAAGCCCAGCCCGATCAGCACCGCGGCGGGGATGGCCACCGCGGTGCCGAACCCCGCGGCGCCCTCGAGGAAGCCGCCGAAGCCCCAGGCGATGAGCAGCGCCTGGACGCGCCGGTCGCCGGAGACGCCGGAGAGGAGCGCGCGGATCTTGTCCATGGCCCCGGTGGCGCTCGCGAGGTTGTAGGTGAACATCGCGGCGAAGATGACCGAGAGGATGGGCCAGACGCCCAGGAGCGCGCCCTCGACCGCGGAGAGCGCCACCACGTCGGCCGGGATCTTCCAGGCGAAGGCGGCGACCAGCATCGTCGCCGCCAGCCCGATGGCGCAGGCGCGCCAGGCCGCCATGCGCAGGACGCCCAAGCCGAGCAGCAGCCAGAGGAGCGGCGCGGCGGCGAGGAGCGCGGAGGCGGCGGAGCCGTAGGGCATCTAGCGCCGGATTCTCCAGGGGTGGACTTCGTCCTGTCTGCCGCCGGAGTCTCTGTCGATCGTTGCGTTCACACGCGCCACGATACCGCGCCGAGGTGGTTTCGACTCCACGGTGCCGCGTCGGGGGCCAGCCCCTTCAGTGGGCTTCGGGCCCAGTAGCCGGGGGCTTTTCAGCCCCCGGTTTGCCAACGGGCCCACCTCTGTCTGTGTCGTCGTTTCGGCGCGGCCGATACGACCGCCCGCCTGACCCCGCCGCGGAGGGCGGGTACTCCCGACTCGCGACGCCCGACGACGCCGACCGACCGACCGACCCCGCCGCGGAGGGCGGGTACTCGCGACCCGCGACGACCGACGCGACCGACGCGACCGACACCGCCGACACGACCGCCCGTCCGCGGCACGGAGGCCGCGCTCTACCCCGCCAGCGAAGCCGTAGACGGGAAGTTGGAGGGGTGGCGGGTGGGGGGTGTACTCTCCCGCCCCACAGACCCTTTTCGCCCCGGAGGAAACCGATGCGAACCACCCTGCTGGCAGCCCTGGCCGTGATGCTCATGGGCGCCGCCCCTGCCGCCAAGCCCGCCGCGAAGGCCGCGGCCAAGCCGGCCACTTCCAAGCCCGCCGCCGCCGCCAAGCAGCCGGCGCTGCTCTTCGGCATCGGCGCCCCCAACGGCGACGACCACGCCGTCAAGGCCAAGAGCCTCATCGAGCCGTACCTCACCAAGGCCATGGGCCAGCCGGTCACGGTGAAGATCATCCCGGAGTACGCCGACCTCGCCGTGGCCCTGCCCAAGGGCGAGGTGGACGCGGCCTGGATGACCCCCATCGCCTTCGCGCGCGCCAAGGTGGCCAGCAAGGACGTCACCGCCCTGGTCAAGGCCAAGCGCAACGGCAAGACCAGCTACCGCACCGCCTACATCGTCAAGAAGGACTCGCCCGCCAAGTCGCTCGCCGACGTGCAGGGCAAGAAGGTCGCCTGGGTCTCGCCCAGCTCGGCCTCCGGCTACCTCTTCGCGCGCGCCCTGCTCTCCTGGGCCGGCAAGGACCCCGACACCTACTTCGCTTCCGAGATGTTCGCGGGCTCGCACCCCAACGTCTGCAAGGCCGTGCGCGAGGGCAAGGTGGACATCGGCGCGACGCTGGCCGACCCGCCGCTGCCCGGCAAGGACTTCGTGGCCGACGGCTGCCTGGACGCCCCGCCGGTCGAGGACTTCCGCGTCATCGCCGCGAGCGAGCCCATCCCCAACGACGTCATCGCCGCCGGCTCCAAGCTCGACGCCAAGAAGGCCGAGGCGCTCGCCGAGGTCTTCAAGAAGATGGCCGACTCGCCCGAGGGCAAGGCGCTGATGAACGACGCCTTCCGCGTCGAGGCCTGGCTGCCCACCGCCGAGAAGGACTTCGAGACCGCGCTGCGCGTCGTGCAGGAGCACGAGGCCCACAAGGCCGCCGACCAGGTGGCCGCGGACAAGACCAAGGAAGCCGCGCCCGC
>DASXVQ010000052.1:0-23773 GCA_036504155.1 Myxococcales bacterium | reverse complement strand
TCCTGGCCCACCACGTCGCCGGCGTGGACGATGAGATCGCAGCCGTTGAGCAGCCGGGGCAGCGCCTCGTCGAAGCGGCCGTGCGTGTCGGAGATCAGGCCGACCAGCATCGTCACTTGCCCTTGTTCTGTTTCGACGGGCGCTGAGGCCCGCCGCTCCCAGCCGAGGGCGCCTGCTGCGCAGGAGCCTTCTTCTCGGGCGCCGGCGGCGCCGAGGCGGCGACGGCCTGCGTCAGCGCCTCCTTGGCGGCCGGGTCCTCTTCCCTGGCCAGCGCCTTCTGCAGCGCGGCGTGGGCGGCGGCCTTGCGAGACTCGTCCAGCTTGACCTGCCGCAGCAGCGAATCGGCGACCGTGGCCCTCACGTTGCTGGAGCGATCCTCGAGCGCCGCGACCAGGGCCTCGAAGGCGCGCGGGGCCTTCTTCTCGGCCAGCTCGAACGCCGCCGCGGCGCGCACGATCTCGTCGGCCGAATGCAGCGCTCGCGCCGCCTCGTCGATCTCGTCGCGGCCCAAGAGCTCTCCCAGCGCCTTGAGCTGGACCTCGGCCCGCCCCGGCATCGCCTCGAGCTGCACGCGGAAGATCTCCTCACCTTGGCGCACGAAGCCCGTCACCCTCACCCCGCCTTCCCGCTCTTCACGGCGCACCGGGTAGACCGCCTTCTTCTCGTCCTCGGGCAGGGCCTGGATGGCCGCCAGGTCGAGGAGGGGCGCCGCCTGGGCCAGGAGCCTCCAGACTTCGAGCGCGTCCGCCGGGCCGTGACGCGCGAAGAACTTCGAGCCCGCGAAGAAGCGCCCCAGCGACTCCGGGTCGCCGGCCACCGCGACCTCGCCTGCGTCGGAGACCGCCACGCCTCGCCTCTGCGCCGCCCGCGCGTCCTGGTAGGTGAAGAACCGGTACGGCGAGCTGTCGGGTCCCGGCGCGCGCTCGAGGCTGCCGGGGACCATCTCCACGGCGAGCCTGGCCAACCGGGTCTCGACGGCCTGCTGGACGGCCGGCGAGACCGGGCCTTCGGACGGGCTCGCCGCCGACAGGACTGCGAGGCACAGCGCGAGAGCGCTCATGGGTTCTTCCTTTCGCGGCGAAACCTAGCAGGCCGGCGCCCAGTGGGCGAACCTCCCGCATTTCCTGGGCGATTGGCGCGCGACGCGGGGCGCGGCCGCGCATCCAACCAGCACCTGCCGAACGCCCCGGAGCCCGGATGCATCGCAACTCGCTCTTCGCCCTCTACCTGACCGTCTTCATCGACCTGCTCGGCTTCGGCATCATCCTGCCGCTCTTGCCCTTCTACGCCGAGCACTTCGGCGCCACCGGGGTCTGGGTCGGCGCGTTGATGGCCTCCTATTCGGCGGCGCAGTTCCTGGGAGCCCCGCTGCTCGGCCGCTTGTCCGACCGGTTCGGCCGCCGGCCCCTGCTGCTGCTCAGCCTCGCGGGCTCGGCCCTCTCGCTCACCCTTTCCGGGCTGGCCTCGAGCCTGCCGATGCTCATCGCCGCTCGGGCGCTGGCGGGCCTGTTCGGCGGCAGCATCGCCACCGCCCAGGCCTACGTCGCCGACGTCACCGGCGTGGAGGAGCGGGCGAAGTACATGGGCCTGCTCGGCGCCTCCATCGGGATGGGCTTCGTCTTCGGCCCGGCGCTGGGCGCCCTGCTCGCGCCCTTCGGCTTCGGCGCCGCGGCCTTCGCCTCCGCGGGCCTCGCCGCCGCCAACTTCGTGTTCGCCGCCCTGGTGCTGCGCGAACCGGCCCGGCGCGCGGCCCCTGGACGCGCCAGCCTGGCGGCGCTGGGCTCGGCCGTGCGCACCCCGGAGATCGCGCGGATCGCGCTGTCGATGTTCCTCTCCACCTTGGCCTTCGTGGCCATGGAGGCCACCTTCGCGCTGCTGGGCGAGCACCGGCTGGGCCTCGACTCCGGAAAGCTGGGGCTCGTCTTCACCTTCGTCGGCGTGGTGATGGTGGTCATGCAGGGCGGGGTCGTCGGCCGGCTCGTCCCCCGCCTCGGCGAGCGCGCCCTCTCCGTCGCGGGAGCGCTGCTGATGGCGACCGGCCTCTTCGCCCTTCCCTTCGCCCCCCGGCTGTCCATCGCCTTGGTCATGCTGGCCCTCCTCGCGGGCGGGCAGGCGCTCTTCTCGCCCACCATCACGGCGCTGCTCTCCAAGGCCGCGGCGCGCGACCGGCAAGGCGGCACGCTGGGCATCGGCCAGTCGGTCTCCGCCGCGGCGCGCGCAGTGGGCCCGCTGCTTGCGGGGTGGCTGTTCGACCGCTCGATGCTCCTGCCCTACGCCCTGGGCGCGGCGGCGCTGCTGGTTTCGGCCTCGCTGATGGCGACCTTGCGCACGCCGGCACCCCAAGCGGTGGCGGCCGCGGCCGAGGGCTGAACGCGGAGATTGGGGCCGGACGCGCCTCCTGCTATCTTCCGCCGCCATGAAAATCGGACTCGTCGGCTTCTCTGGATCTGGCAAGACCACCGTCTTCAACGCGCTCACCGGCCTGTCGGCCGAGACGGGCCTCTCCGCCGCGCGCGGCAAGCAGAACCTGGGCGTGGTGAAGGTCCCCGACCCGCGCGTCGAGGCCCTGACCGCCCTGTTCAAGCCCAAGAAGAAGGTGCTGGCGGAAATCACCTTCACCGACGTCGCCGCCGGCGCGACCAGCGGCGGCGCCAGCCTCGACCGCACCGTGCTCGACGGGATGCGCGAGTCGGACGCGCTCTGCCAGGTCGTGCGCGCCTTCAACGAGGAGACCCAGCCCGCCCCGCCCAACCCGCTGCGCGAGATCAGCGACCTGGAGATGGAGACCATCCTCGCGGACCTGGAGCTGGTCGAGAAGCGGCTCAAGCGCCTGGAGAAGGAGAAGGGCAGCCCGCGCGAGGTGGCCGGCCTGAAGGTCCTCAAGGAGCACCTCGACGCCAACAAGCCGCTGCGCTCGCTCAAGCTCACCGACGAAGACTGGTCGATGTTCGTGTCGCTGCGGTTCCTCTCGCTCAAGCCGCTGCTGCTCGTCCTCAACGTCGACGAGGGCGCGGTCTCGCAGCCGCCGCCGGCGGAGATCGAGAAGTCGGCCAAGGAGCGCGGCCTGGGCCTGGTGCAGCTGTCGGCCAAGGTCGAGATGGACATCGCGCAGATGGCCCCGGCCGACCAGAAGGACTTCATCGCCTCGCTGGGCCTGACCGAGCCGGCCAAGGACCGCTTCGTGCGCGCCGCCTTCGCGCTGTTGGACCTCATCAGCTTCCTCACCGCCGGCGAGGACGAGTGCCGCGCCTGGCCCATCCACCGCGGGACCACCGCGCACCGCGCCGCCGGCAAGGTGCACTCCGACATCGAGCGCGGCTTCATCCGCGCCGAGGTCATCAAGCTCGACGACCTGCTCACCCTCAAGACCGAGGCCAAGTGCCGCGAGGCCGGCAAGCTGCGGCTCGAGGGCAAGGAGTACGTGGTGCAGGACGGCGACGTGGTGAACTTCCGCTTCAACGTCTGACCCTTCCCGCCGCAAGCCGGCGCCCGCGCCGGCTTCCCAGTGCCAGGGAGCGCCGATGGCCGACCCCGCCCCGAACCCGGTCCCCGAGAAGCCCGCTCACGAGCCGCCCGCGAAGGTGGCGGCCGCGCCGGCCCCCGCCGCCGCGCCGCCCAAGTCCAAGGGCTGGAGCGACTACGTCGCCATCTCCACCGCGGTGATCGCCGTGGTCGCGGCGCTCGACGCCTCCCAGCTGGGCGTCGCCGGCGGCCGCAACCAGATCCTGCAGAGCCAGGAGAGCGACCAGTGGGCGTTCTACCAGGCCAAGAGCATCAAGGGGCACACCTACGACCTGCAATCGCAGATGCTCGAGCTCCTCCCGCCCGACCCCGCCCTGGACGCCGCCCGCAAGGCCAGGCACGACGACTACGTCGCGCAGTCGGCGCGGTACGAGAAGGAGCGCGGCGAGATCAAGGCCGAGGCCGAGAAGAAGAAGAACGAGCGCCTGGTCGTCGTCGAGCACGCCGCCCGGTACGGCAGGGCGCTCATCGCCTTGCAGGTCTCGATCGTCCTCTCCTCGGTCGCCGGAATGACCAAGAAGAAGTGGCTCTGGCTCCTCTCGCTGGGCCTGGGCGCCCTCGGCGTCGCCGGCTTCTGCTGGGGCTACTTCTTCTGAGCGAGCGCCGGCCGCAGCTCCAGCAGCCGGTCGGCCAGGACGAGCCACGTCGCCACCAGCGCCGCGAGGTTCGCCAGGAAGAGCAGCCCCCAGCCGCTGACGGCCTCCCAGCGGCCCACGACCAACAGCGTCGCGGCTGACGAGCCCACCACCGACAGCGCCAGCAGCGCCATCGCCGGCGCGCGGACCCGCTGCGCCTGGCGCGCGGCGACGAACAGCCCTGCCTGGATCGCCGGCAGGAAGACGAAATAGTGCGGCCACGAGGTCTTCAGGACGAAGGGCAGGCTCCCCAGGCAGAGCGTCCAGACCCAGAGCACCGGGTTGTCGACCTTCGCCACGAGCGCCTTGCCGAGCAGTCCGAGGTTCGCCGCGGCGATGGCCACCCCCAGCGCCAACCAGATCCAGGACGCGCCCAGCGCCCCATCGCCCAGCCAGCGCCCGAGCACGTGCCCCAGGTACTGGCTGTTGACGTCCTGGCGCACCCAGGTGCCCAACGCCTGTTCGGCGCTCGCCTGGACCGCCACGAAGAAGCCCCAAGCCTCGCCCGGGCCCATCACCGCCGCGGGCAGCAGGACGGAGAGCGCCGCGGTGAAGCCGGCGCACAGGCCGAGGAACCGCCAGTCCTTGCGCACCAGCGGGTAGAAGAGCACCACCGCGGGGTAGAGCTTGATGGAGATGGCCGCCGCGAGCAGCCCGGCGGCGAGAGTCTTGCGCCCGGCCTCGAGCTGCCAGAGCGCGGCGATGGCCAGCGCCGTCAGCACCAGGCTGACCTGGCCCCACTTCAGGCAGTGGATGACCGGGAGGCTTGCCGCCAGCACCCACGCACTGCCGAAGCGCACGGCCCATCCCGGTCGGGGCCCGAGCAGCAGCCGGGCGGGCACGACGAGGAGGACCGCCACCGCCGCGAGCTGGAGGACGAGCCAGGCGAGTCCGGCGGACGCGAGCGGGAGCGCCGAGAGCGCCGCGAACAAGAGCGCCGCGAACGGCGGGTAGTAGAAGCCGCCCGACGGGCCGGCCGAGCTCAGGACCGCGCGGCCGGCCGGGTAGAAATGCCTAATGAAATCGCAGAAGAAGAGCTCGCAGTGGTCCACCGCCGCGACCAGGCTCTCCAGGCTGCTCCAGCGCGCCCGGTAGGCGGCGACCACCAGCAACAGGGCGGCGGCCTCGCTGGAGAAGGCCAGGACGAACCGCCATCGCTCGGACAGAAGGGCCGGCCGCATCGCGGCGACGATAGCATGGCCCCGCTGCCGGCCCGGCGCCGGGTGGGAGCGGGTGGGAGCAACCGGCGGCGAGGAACAGCCGAGAATTCATTCAGGAATCACGAACTGCACCCCGTCGAGGAGAGACACCATGGTCCACCAACTCCAGCGCTCCGGCTCTCGCGGTCTCCAGGTCAAGGACATCCAGGAGCGGCTGAAGACGGCCGGCTTCGACCCGGGTCCGGTCGACGGACAGTTCGGTCCCCGGACCGAGGCCGCGGTCAAGAAGTTCCAGGCGGACAAGAAGCTCGTCGTCGACGGCATCGTCGGCCCGCAGACCTGGGGCGCGCTCGACGCCTTCGAGGACCCCAAGGGCCCGACCGGGCCGCGCGACGACGGCAGCTCCACCTTCAATCCCGGCGGCGTCCAGGGCAACACGCCGGTGGGCAACATCCCGCAGAGCGGGAACCAGTTCATCGACTCGGTCGCCGCCGACGCCATCCGCAGCCAGCGCGAGACCGGCGTGCCGGCGTCGGTGACGATGGCCCAGGCGATCCTCGAGAGCGGCTGGGGCAGCTCGGGCCTGTCGAGCCGGGCGAACAACTACTTCGGCATCAAGGGCGAGGGCCCGGCGGGCCACGTCAACATGCGCACCCGCGAGGTCGTCAACGGCCAGTCGGTGTACGTCAACGCCAACTTCCGCGCCTACCACAGCGCGCAGGAGTCCTTCACCGACCACGGCGAGTTCCTGCGCCGCAACTCGCGCTACGCCAACTGCTTCAACTACCAGGACAACCCGGCGCAGTTCTGCCGCGAGCTGCAGCGGGCCGGCTATGCCACCGACCCCAACTACGCCACCGCGCTCACCTCGCTCATCCGCCGCTACCACCTCGAGCGCTACGACGCGATCGGCCGGCAGTAGCGGCGGCGCGCCCGCGGCGGCAGCAGCTCAGAGCCTCTCCATCGCCCGCGCCAGCTTGGCGGAGACCTGCTTTCCCAGCTCGGCGAGCTTCGGCTTGCCGAGCATCCCCATGGTCACCCCGGGGTCGATGGCGGTGACGTGGGTCGCCCCGTCGTCGCCCTCGTAGACCACCACGTTGCAGGGCATCATCACGCCGATGTCGATCTCCTCGGTGAGCGCCTGGTGGGCGAACGGCGGGTTGCAGGCGCCCAGGATGCGGTAGCGGCGGAAGTCGAGGTCCAGCTTCTTCTTCATCGTCGCCTGCACGTCGATCTCCGTCAGCACCCCGAACCCCTCTTCCTTGAGCACCTCGGGGATGCGCTTGAGCGCGTCGTCGAAGGAGATCTTCAGCACCCGCTTCATCGCGTAGTCGGCCATGGTCAGCAGCTCCTTGTCGTTTCGTCCTCGGAGTCCTCGCCCTTCCGCGCCGACCGGCGCGGTTGCGGGACCGCTCAGGTAGGCACGCCGAGCTTGGGCAGCAACCACCCCTGGACGAACCACCAGACGGCGATCATCAGGATGAGCCCCAGCCAGTCCATCTCGCGCCTCCGCGAGGTAGGAGCCGGGCGTTGGGGTTCGGGTTCGGGTTGGAGCTACTTGCCCTTCAGGCACCTGGCGACGTCGCGGGAGAGCTCGCCTGCCTTGGAGAGCGGCAACGAGTTGCGCGCCTCGAAGAGCGCGAAGGCGAGGTAGCCCTCGACCAGCTCGTGCGCGAGCGCGCGCCCCATCGCCCCCGGGTGGGCCTTCTGGGCGTTGAGGGTGAGGCGCTCGAAGTCCGGCAGGCTCGTAGTCCAGACGCCCTCGAACAGCCCGCGCTGCGCGGTCGGCAGCGAGTCCGGGTAGCAGCGCAGCGCGGCGAACGCCCGGGTCCCCAGCGCGGTGCGGATGCGCTCGCAGGCGGCCTTGAAGAGCTGCAGCGCGCCAGCGTCGATGGCGGGCCGGGTACTGGGCTGCCGGGCCAGGGGCGCCTTGGGCGGAGGCGGCCTGGCGATCACTCGGCCGCCGCCGACGAGATCGCGCAGCGCCTTGAGCGCTGCGAAGTCGCCCAGCCGGCTCGAGCGCACGACGTCGCGCACGCTCATCTTCCCGTCGACCCGGTTCCAGACCACCAGCTGCTCCATCACCGTGGGCTTGGCGCCGTCCTTGCGCTTGGGCACGCCGTCCGGGTCGAAGGCCTGGCGCAAGAGCACCATCTCCTCGGCGCGGCTCATGCCCTCGAGCACCAGGTCGCGCGAGCGCTCCTGCAGGCGGACCGTGTTCAGCTCGGGGTTCTCGCCCTCGTCGAGCAGCGAGAACTCGCCCTCCGCCTCCACGAACGCCCCGAAGAGGATCTCTTTGACCTGCAGCTGCATGCCCCGGTAGAGCTGCGCGGCGCTCACCAGGCCGGCGTCCATGAGGACCTTGCCGAGCTTGGCCGTGGCCGAGACCTTGGGCTCGGCCTCCTGCAGCTGCTCGAGGGTGATCATCCCGTGCCGCCAGATGACCGGGCCCAGCCGCTCCGACAGCTCGGTGGAGCTGGCGAAGACGACCTGCCCGTCGCGGAAGGCGAAGCGCCGGCGCGCGGTCGGCCCCTGCAGCACCAGCGTCACGGTGCGCAGCCCGGAGCTGATGAGGCCCATCAGCTCCGCCACGCTCAGGGCCCCGAGGGCCCCGGCGACGTAGCCCTTGCGCGCGGCCTCGCGGCACAGCACCAGCACCCCGCTGCCCGGCACGAAGGCCGAGAGCTCCTCGGCCGCCTTCAGCCCGGCGCGGTCGGCGATCTCCTTGGGGACCTCCAGCTCGGCGCGCTCGCCCGAGAACCGAGTGAGCTTGGCGGGCGGCGTCGGCATGGCGGAGGGACCTCGCCCTACGGCTTGAGCGCCTTGGGCATCATCTGCTGGATCATCGCCTTCGCCTCCTTGACGGCGTCGGCGACGGGCACGAGCTTGAGGTCCTTCTCGCCGCGGACCTTCAGCTCCACCTTGCCCTCGGCCAGGCCCTTCTTGCCCACCGCGAAGCGCAGCGGGATGCCCACGAGGTCGGCGTCCTTGAACTTCGAGCCCGGCCGGTCGTCGCGGTCGTCGTAGAGCACCTCGATGCCGGCGGCGACGAGCTCCTGGTAGAGCTTGTCGGAGGCCTCCTTGACCGCGGCGTCCTGGGTCTGCAGCGCGAGCAGCGCGACCTGGAACGGGGCGATGGACATGGGCCACTTGATGCCGTCGGCGTCGTTGTAGAGCTCGACCGCGGCGGCGGCCACGCGCTCCACGCCGATGCCGTAGCTGCCCATGACGATGGGGGTCTCCTGCCCCTTCTCGTCGAGGATCTTGGCGCCCATCGACTGGGAGTACTTCAGGCCCAGCTTGAAGATGTGGCCGATCTCCAGGGCCTTGAAGACGTCGAGCTTGCCGTCGCACTTGGGGCAGCCCTCGCCGGCCTGCACCGTGCGCAGGTCCGCCCAGGTCGGCTTGAAGTGCACGCCCGGGGTCACGCCCTTGAGGTGGAAGCCGTCGGCGTTGGCGCCGGTGACCATGTTGGTGCGGCCCTCGAGCGCCTTGTCGGCGAAGACGCGGCCCTCGAACGGAGCGCCGCTGTCCTTGCCGACGGCCCCCAGCGAGCCCGCGGAGGCGCCCATCCAGGCCTTGATCTCCTCGGCGTGGGCCGGCCGGACCTCGGTGGCGCCGGTGGCGGACTGCAGCTTGGCCTCGTTGAGCTCGTGGTCGCCGCGCAGCAGCGCCAGCACCGCCTTGCCGTCGGCGGCGTAGACCAGCGTCTTGATCTGCCGGGTCGCCGCGACGTCGAAGGGCTTCTTGGTGAGATCCTCGATGGTGTGCACGCCCGGGGTCGGGAACTTCTCGGGGGCGTCGGGGCCCTTCTCGTCGGCGAGGGGCGCCAGCCTGCTGGTGGCCTTCTCGGTGTTGGCGGCGTACCCGCACTTCTCGCAGGCGGCGACCAGGTCCTCGCCGGCGTCGGTCTTGACCATGAACTCGGTCGAGGCGGAGCCACCCATCGAGCCCGAGTGGGCCTCGACGGCGACGAACTTCAGGCCGCAGCGGCTGAAGATCTTCACGTAGGCCTGGCGGTGCGCCTCGAAGGCCTTGTCCAGGCCCGCCCAGTCGGCGTCGAAGGAGTAGCTGTCCTTCATGGTGAACTGCCGCACGCGCAGCAGGCCCGACTTGGGGCGCGGCTCGTCGCGGAACTTGGTCTGGATCTGGTACCAGTACTGCGGCAGCTGCCGGTAGCTGCGCAGCTCGTCGCGGGCGATGGCGGTGAAGATCTCCTCGTGCGTCATGGCCAGGCACAGGTCCGCGCCCTTGCGGTCCTTGAGGCGGAACATGTTGGGGCCCATCACCGACCAGCGCCCCGACTGCTCCCAGATCTCCTTGGGGTTGAGCGCGGGGAGGAAGAACTCCTGGGCGCCGATGGCCGCCATCTCCTCGCGGATGACGGTCTCCACCTTGTGGAGCACGCGCTTGAGCAGCGGCAGGTAGCTGTAGATGCCCGCGCCCAGCTGGCGCATGTAGCCGCCGCGCAGCAGCAGCTTGTGGCTGGCGACGTCGGCGTCGGCCGGGGTTTCCTTGAGGGTGGGGATGAAGGTCTGCGAGTAGCGCATTTCTCGTGTCCTCTAAGGTCAGGGAATCGCGGGTGGCGCCCCCGAATTCCACAGGGACGTCGGCAAGTTGGCGGGGTTATCCCCGACTAGGCCGCGAGGGTCAACTGCGTTTCCGGGCGTGGAAGAGCGGCGTCCGGCCAGCGAGCCGGTCGGGTCAGAAGGTGACCTGGACGTTCGCCGTGCCGTCGGCCTTGATGCTCACGTTCTGCTTCTTCTCCGTCCCGTCGGTGGGGTGCACGACGCGGATCTTGTGGACGCCGGAGGGCACGTCGATCTCGATGGGGGTCTGGCCCACGTTGGCGCCGTCCAGGAACACCGCGCCGCCCGCGGGCTCGGAGGTCACGTTGAGCGTGCCCACTCCCTCGGGCTCGGCAGGAGCCGCGGGTTCGGGCTTGGGCGCGACGGCGACCGGCTTGGGCTCGGCCGGAGGGGGCTTGGCCACCAGCGGCTTCGGCTCGGGCTTGGGCTCC
This sequence comes from Myxococcales bacterium, assembly GCA_036504155.1. GTDB lineage: Bacteria > Myxococcota > Myxococcia > Myxococcales > UBA5297 > JACRCT01. The sequence continues at coordinate 13,436 of DASXVQ010000052.1, read as the reverse complement.
GGCTTGGCGGGCTCGGGGGTCGCAACCTTGGCGGGCTCGGGCTTGGCGGGCTCGGGCTTGGCAGGCTCGGGCTTGGGCTCGGGCTTCGCCGGCTCGGGAGTGGCGACTTTGGCCGGCTCGACGGGCTTGGCGGGTTCTGCCGGCTTGGTGGGCTCGGGCTTCTTCGGTTCGGGCGTGGCGACCTTCGCCGGCTCCGGCTTGGCAGGCTCCGCAGGCTTCGCGGGTTCAGGCTTGGCGGGCTCGGGCGTCGCCACCTTCGCGGGCTCCGGCTTGGCCGGCTCGGCAGGCTTGGCGGGGTCGGGCTTGGCCGGCTCCAGGGCGCCGAGGTCCGGCTCCGGCTTCTCCGGCGCCGCCGTGGGCTTGGCGGGATCGGTCGGGGTCGGAGTGGCCGTGGGCGTGGCGACCGCAGGCTTGGCCATCTCGGTGAGCCAGCCGACCGACGGCGTGCGCGCCCCGGGAATGGCCGTCGCCGACGGGACCATGGCGACGACGACGAGGACGCAAGCACCGACACCCGACAGGTAGCCCAGGATCTTGCCCATCTCCGCTCCTCCGGCAGCGCAACTATCCGCAAAGACTACCACATCGCCCCTCGGGGCGGCTCGCGCCGCGAGCCGCGGAGTTTGCCCGGGCGTGGCCGCGGGTTACAGTCCGGAACTGGAATGGATGCCCTCTTCTCCGGCCTGACCAAGCGCCAGGCCATGCTGCTGTTGACCGCGGTCGCCTTCGGCGGCCAGGAGGGGGTCGACTCGTTCGAGTTCCTGACGCCGGACGAGGCGGAGCTGTTGCGGGACCGCGCCGCGCAGATCCTGGCCATCCCGCGCGACAAGCGGGTCGCCTTCCTCGCCCAGGAGATCAAGCGGCTCATCACCACCGAGACCCGCGACATGCTCCTCTTCGCCGACCCCAAGGTCGTCAGCGAGGTCCTGGCCAAGGAGCGGCCGGCGATGGTCGAGGTGCTGCTGCGCGCCCTGCCCTCCGCCGTCGCCGACGAGGTCCGCAACAACCTGGCCCAGCCCGTCGTCGAGCTCAAGCACGAGCCCCGGCGCGACGTGCTGCGCGTGATCCGCTGGAAGTTCGAGGAGCAGCTGGCGCGCAAGGTCCCGCAGATCACGGCGTTCTCCATGTCGGACCTGATGGTGATGCCGTCCAAGGACCTGCTCTATCTCGCCGACGTGCTGGGGGCCCGCTCGCTCTCCAACGTCCTCGCCCCGCTGCCGGACGCGGAGCGCGAGGAGGTCCTCAAGAAGCTCGCGCCCGAGCAGCGCCAGGTCGCCTCCAAGCCGGTGGACCCCAGCGCCGGGCGGCGCCTCAACGTCGAGCGGGCGCGCAACATCCTGGACAAGCACTTCCGCGAGCTGGAGCCCAAGCGCGCGGTGCGCCTGATGGGCGTGCGCCGCATCGCCAAGGCCTGCCTGGCGCAGTCGGGCGAGTTCGCCGCCCGGGTCATCGAGCAGCACCGCGACGAGCTGGGGCGCCAGCTGGCCCACTTCGTCTCCGAGGAGCGGCAGAAGGGCAGCCGCGGCGACCCGGGCGCGCGCGACGAGGTGCTGGCCGAGCTGGCCAAGCTCGCCACCCGCGGCGTGGTCGAGAAGCCGGTGCGCCTGCCCCCGCCGCCGATGATGAAGAGGCCGAGCGTGGGGGAGCCCCGCGAGCTCGGCGTCGCGACCGCCAAGCGGCCGTCGGCCCCGCCCCGGCCGTCCGGCGGCGGCGGCCCACCGCCGACCAACTCCCGGGACCAGGTGACCATCCAGCGCGGCGGCGCGGCGGCGGTGAGCCGCCAGCCCTCGCACGAGCAGCCCGTCCGCCGGCCGTCCGTCGTCCGGACCAACCCAGTGCGCGGACCGCGCAAGCCTTAAAGGCCTTCAGCAAGGAGCGCCGAGAATGCCCAGCAAGATCATCAAGGGCGAGGACTTCCCCGAGCCGATGCCCGAGCGCCCGGCGCCGCGCGCCGCGCGCCCGGTGGTGGAGTCCGAGGTCTACGACGCCCACCAGAAGGCCAAGGACATCGTCGAGCAGGCCGAGCGGCAGGCCGCGCAGCTCCTCGAGAAGGCCAGGTCCGAGCGCGACGCCACCGTCGCCGCCTCGAAGGAGGCCGGCCGCCAGGAGGGCCTCGCCCAGGCCACCGACATCATCCTCAAGGCCAAGCAGGAGGCCGCGCGTCTGGTCGGGGACCTCGAGCCCCAGGTCGTCAAGCTCGCGCTGGTCATGACCGAGAAGCTCATCGGCCGGATGCTCGAGGAGGACTCCGAGCTCGTCCTCTCCATCGCCGCCCAGGCCATCGAGAGCGTGCGCCAGCAGCGCGAGATCATCCTCAGGGTCAACCCCGAGGACGCGCAGCTCCTGCGCAACAGCCGCAAGAAGCTGATGGACATGCTGGGGCGCACCAAGGACATCGCCGTGCGCGAGGACGCCGAGGTCGAACGCGGCGGCTGCATCATCGAGACCGAGAACGGCACCGTCGACGCCCAGCTCAAGACGCAGATGGCGATGCTGGAGCAGGCGCTGCTGGGGGACCCGAAGAAGTAGCCGCCGGGCCTGCCGTCGTGAGCCTCAGGCCCCAGGTCCTTGGAGCCTGGGACTCGCGCCTAGCGGATCGCCTTCTCCTGCAGGAGCTTGAGCAGGAGCTTCGCCGTCTCCAGGCGCGGCATGCTGGAGAGCATGAAGATCTCCTCGAGGCTCACCGTTCCGTCGATCATCGAGAGCAGGAACCCGGCGCGGTGGTCGATGTTCAGCCAGACGATCTGGTCCGGGGTCATCAGGGTCTTGGGCCTTCGCGTCAAGTCGCCCAGCTTGCTCTCGGTCATCGCCAGCAGCGTGGCCTCGCAGCGGCCCCTGAGCTCCTGCGCCGTGGCGTTGGAGGGATCCAGTTGGAGGACCTGCTCCACCTCGGCCATCGCGCCGGTGTAGTCGTCGAGGTCGAGCAGGTCCGCGGCCTTCAGCAGCAGGCCGCCGACGTCGTTGGGGTCCTGGGGAGGCGGCGCGGGAGCCGCGGCGCTCGCGACGACGGGCGCGCTCTCCTCGACGTCGATGTCCAGGTCGACCTCGACCTCCTCGCTCGGCGGCGCGGGCGCGGCGGCGGGAGGCGCCGGAACCGGCCTGGGCAGCGCGGGCGCCCCGTGCCCGTGGCCGTGCCCTGGCGCGGGCTGGGCGGCTGTCGGTGCGACGAGCGCGGTCGGAGTCAGGGTCGGCGCGGCCTGCGGCTTTGGAGCCGCCGGCTTGACCATGGAGAGCGGCGTGAAGGAGCCAGGCGCGGCCGGCCTGGGCAGCCCGGGCACCGGAGCCGGCATCGGCGTCAGCCCGGGCTCGGCGGGGCGGACCATCGACAGCGGCGTGAAGTTCGGCAGGGAGGCCGGCGCGGGCTTAGGCTGGACCATCGACAACGGAGTGAAGCTCCACGACCCCGCGCCCTCCGGCGCGGCGGGAGCGGCTTGCGGCGCAGGGGCGGGCGGCTCGATGGGCGCCGCCGCCGCGGGCGCGGCCGGCGTCTCGGCGGAAAGCTCCGGCTGGAAGTCGAACGCGGTCCCGACCGGGTCCATCACCGCGGCCGGCCGCTGCGGATTCTCGTCGGCCGACGCCCCTCGCAGCGCCTCCCGCGCGAGCGAGGCATTCCCGAAGGGGCTGGTCTTCGGCTTCGGCGGAGGCATCAACGCCTGGTCGGCGAGCGATGACTGGCCGAACGGGCTGGTCTTGGGCGCGTCGGGCTCGTTGAAGGCCGAGGGCATCTTCCCGCGCTCGAGGAGTACCGCCGGGGCCTGCAGTCCCGGGCCGGTGACCTTGAGCCCCATCACCATCGTTCCGGACGAGGCGAAGGGCGCCGGCGCGGGTGCCGCAGGGGTCGGAGCGGGCGGGGCCAACGCAGCGCCCGCGCCGAAAGCCATGGTGTGGCCCGAGGCGACCAGGGGCTCGGCTTCGACCCCGTCGGCCCCCGGTCCCCTGGGCGCGGAGGTGGCAGCAGCCGCCTGCGGCATGACCCCGGCGGGCGCCCGGAAGCCGAAGGCCATGGCGTCGCGCGGTGCGTCCGCCGGCTGCGCAGGCTGCTTCAGCCCGAACTCCAGGGTCGTGGCTGGCCGCGCAGCGGCGGGAGGCGCGGAGTTGGCCGGCGCCGGGCGCGCGGCACCGCCGAAGACGAGCGTCGCCGAGGTGCCCTCCTCGGGAGGCTCGGGGATGGCATTGGCGACGGGGACCGCCAGGGCCGACCGCCTGGCGCCCTCGAAGGGCTCGGGCTCGAACGGCAGCGGGGTGCCCGGGGTCGGGGTCGGCTTGTGGGCCGCGGCGGCCTTCACCGTCTGCTCGAGCGTGGTCGACTCGAGGTCGTACGGGAAACCCGAACGCTCGAAGGTCAGCGGCAGCCCGAGAGGCCGGTCGCCCTGCGGCGGCGACTCGGGCACCGCGGGCGCCGCGGGCGGCAGGCCAGGCGCCGGCATGCCGAACGCCATGGTGTGGCTGCTCGCGAACGCAGGGGGTGCCGGCGACGGCAGCGGGGCGGCAGCCTGGGGCGCTGCTTTCGGCGCGCCGGGCGAGGGCATGCCGAAGGCCATGGTGTGGCTGCTCTCGAAGGGAGAGGGCGTCAGGGACGGCGGAGCCGGCGCGGCCGGCGCGCCGCCGAAGACGGTGGTGGCGCTCGAGGCGAAGGGCTCGCTGGGCGCGGCTTCGGCCGGCTTGGGCGGCGCCACCATCGACAGCGGGGTGGCGCCGGGGGGCGCGAACGGGCTCGGGGTCGACTCGAAGCGGGGCTCGGCCGGCTTGGCAAAGGGGTCCTTCGACCCGGGTCCGGCCTGCGGGATGGCGAGCCCCAGCGCCGGGGTCGGCGTGCTCGACGGCGGCAGAGGGACGATGCCCGCCAGCTTGAGCTCGCCCAGGCCCTCCGCGGCCCGCCGGTTCGTGGCGTCCATCCGCAGCGCCTCGGCCCAGATGTCGGCCGCGCCTTGCAGGTCACCCGAGAGCTTGCGACGAAGCCCCTCCTGGACGAGTTCCTTGACGCGATGGACCGGCATGCTGGGCCGTACCCTATCAGCGCTCGCACGCGCCTGCGACCTTAGGAGCCCAGCCGGTTCACCACCGCCCCGAGGCCGGACAGCGTCTTGCCCAGGTCGTCTCCGGCGGTGGAGAGCGAGGACAGCTCGCGGCCGTCCACGGCCCCGCGCGCCGAGCGCAGCACCTTCTCCACCTTGTTCACGACCTCGGCGCCCAGGGTCTTGGCGGCGACCAGCTCCTTGATCTTCGGGAGCAGCGCCTCCACCTGCGAGATCTGCTCCTGGACCTCCGCTCGCTTCTTGCGTACCTCCTCGTCCACCTGGGCCTCGAGCAGGTAGTCGCGCTGCTCGTCGATGATGCGCACCAGCTCGTCCTGCGTCAGGCCGCCCGAGGCGGTGACGGTGATCGACTGACGCTTGCCGGTGGTGGTGTCCTTGGCGGAGACGGAGACGATGCCGTCGGCGCTGATCTCGAAGGTGACGGCGATCTCCACCTCGCCGCGCGGCGCCGGCCGCAGGCCGCTGAGCAGGAACTCGCCCAAGGGCTCGTTCTTGGTGGCGATCTCGCTCTCGCCCTGAAGCACGACAATCTTCACCGAGGTCTGGAAGTCCGCCGAGGTCGAGAACATCTCGGTCGCCGAGGTGGGGACCGTGGTGTTCTTGGGGATGAGGGTGCGCGCGTAGCCGTGGACGAGCGCCACGCCCAGCGAGTGGGGCGTGACGTCCAGCAGCACGACGTTGGAGTGCTCCTCCACCAGCGCCGAGGCCTGGATGGCCGCGCCCAGCGCCACCACCTCGTCGGGGTGCACGCCCTTGCACGGCTCGCGGCCGAAGTACTCGCGCACCGCCCGCGCCACCGAGGGCATGCGCGTCATGCCGCCGACCAGGATGACCTCCCCGATCTCCTCCTTCTTCACCCCCGCCTCGTCGAGCGTGGCCTTGGTGCGCTCGATGCAGCGCGAGACCAGGTGCCGGGTCAGCTCCTCCAGGTCGTCGCGGGTGAGCGTCTCGTTGAGGTGCATCGCGGAGGCGCCGCTGGTGGGCGTGTAGATGAACGGCAGGTTGATGTGGGCCTCGGCGGTGGTCGACAGCTCGCACTTGGCCTTCTCGGCGGCCTCCTTGAGCCGCTGCAGGGCCATGCGCTCCTTGCGCAGGTCGGGGCCGTGCTCCTGGTGGAAGTCGTCGGCGAGCTTCTTGATGATGGCGAAGTCGAAGTCCTCGCCGCCCAGGAAGGTGTCTCCGCCCGAGCCCAGCACCTCGAAGACGCCGCTGGAGATCTGCAGCAGCGAGATGTCGAAGGTGCCGCCGCCCAGGTCGAAGACGGCGACCTTGCCGTCCACCTGCTTGCCGAAGCCGTAGGCCAGCGCGGCGCTGGTGGGCTCGTTGATGATGCGCAGCACCTCCAGGCCGGCGATCTTCCCGGCGTCCTTGGTGGCCTGGCGCTGCCCGTCGTTGAAGTACGCGGGGACGGTGATGACCGCCTGCTTCACCGCGCAGCCGAAGTACGCCTCGGCGTCGGCCTTGAGCTCGCCGAGGACCATCGCCGAGATCTCCTGCGGCGAGTAGTCCTTGTCGCCCAGCACCACCTTGACGTCGTCGTGCTCGCCGCCGACCAGCTTGTACGACAGGACCTTGAGGGCCTCCTGGACCTGCGGGCTGGACCACTTGCGCCCGATGAGCCTCTTGACGGCGAAGGCGGTGTTCTCGGCGTTGGTCACGGCCTGCCGGCGGGCGATGGAGCCCACCAGACGCTTGCCGTTGACGGCCATGGCGACGACGGAGGGGGTGAGGTTGGCGCCCGAGCGGTTCTTGATGACGCTCGCCTGGCCGTTCTGAACCGTGGCCACCACGCTGTTGGTCGTCCCGAGGTCGATGCCGATGACCGGCTCTTGATCCATGCCCTTCCCTTCCCGTGGCCTAGAACTTCCACTTCAGCTTGCGCGCCTGCTCCTTCGCCGTGGCGTTCTCCGGGTCCAGCTTGAGCACCGCCTCGTACTCTCGCTGGGCGTTCTTCTCCATCCCGGCGCGCAGCAGCACCTTGGCGAATACCAGGTGGTAGTCGACCTTGCTGGGCGCCAGCTCGGTCGCCTTGCGCAGGAGCGTGTGGGCCTCCTTGAGCTCGCTGTCTCCACCGTGGGCTGCCAGGGCCCGGCCGGCGCGGTAGACCACGTCGACGTTCTCGGGGTCCAGCGAGACCGCGGTGCGGTAGCGGCTGAGCGCGGTGACCATGTCGTTCATGGTCTCCGCCTCGGTGGCCGCCTTGAACTCCTCCGCGGCGCGCCGCTTGTCGCTGCCCTTCTTGGCCCGGGCCAGGAGATCGCTGATCTCGCGGTTCTTGGGCTCCATCTGCGAGGCCAGCGTCAGGTCGGCGATGGCCTTGGCGTACTCGCCGCCGTCGACCGCGACCTTGGCCCGGCTGAGGAGCTCGTGCACCTTGCCCTGCTTGGCCAGGTACGGATGCCGCGCCAGGCGGGCCCGGCGCTCGGCGGCCCGCTGCGCGGCCAGCTGCGGGTCGACCGGCGACTCGCCGGGTTCGTCCAGGTTGGACGCGAGCAGCTCGGGGTGCTCGTTGAGGTACTCGCCTCGCCTGGCCGGGTCGGAGACCGTCGACTGCGCCTCGGTGAGCTTGCGGAAGATGGCGTCGATGCGCGCCTTGTAGCTGCCGAGGGCCTTGCCGAAGTAGCGGTCCGGGTGGAAGCGCTTGGTCAGCTCGTAGTAGGCCTTCTTGCAGTCCGCCGCCGGGGCTCCCAGCGGCACCCCGAGCAGCGTGAAGAAGTCGTCGGAGTCGAGGCGCGCCTCGAGGTCGAGGATCTCCTTCTTGCGCGCCTCCTCCAGGTCCACCGGCTCGTTCAGGGCCGCGGCGTCGACCGCCCTGGGCTGGCGCGGGACGGTGGCGGGGCGCGCCGGAGGATGAGCGCCGGTCTGCCCGACGCCGGTCTGCTGCCGGGGAAGAGGCCCGTGCCCCAGCCCGCCGCCGGCCTGCTGCCGGGGGAGGGGGCCCGGGACGGGGCCGCCTGCGCCGGTCGGCTGGCGTGGAAGGGGCCTGGGCGCCGATCCTCCGGGCGGCGGGCTCATCGGAATGACGAGCCCTCGCAGGCGCATGCCCAGCAGGACGGCGATGGCCTTGGCCTCGGGCAGCCCGCACCCGGCGAGCACGTCGCGAAGCTGGGCGCCGCCCCCGATGGTGGCCGCGAGCGCCTTCTCGTCGGGGCTGGCGGCGCGCTGCAAGAGATCCGGAGCACCGCGGACCCAGGTGGCCCGCGTTCCCAACCCAGCGATGATTTCCGCGTCGCCCAACCTTCACCTCGAAACGCAGAGCATAGAAGGCCGGCCGAAAATTCGTCAACGCGTCGATAGCTGACCCATACCGGCAGCGTTAGAGGATGTAGCGCGACAGATCTTCGTCCTTGACGACGTCCTCGAGCCGCCCCTGGACGAACGCCCGGTCGATGATGACGTGCTTCTCGAGGGTCTCGGGCGCCCCGAACGACAGCTCGTCCAGCACCCTCTCCATGATCGTGTGCAGCCTCCGGGCGCCGATGTTCTCGGTGCGCTCGTTGACCACCTGGGCGATGCGGGCGATCTCGGCGATGGCGTCGTTGCGGAACTCGACCTTGAGCCCCTCGGTCTCGAGCAGCGCCGTGTACTGGCGGATCAGCGAGTTCCTGGGCTCGGTGAGGATGCGCACCAGGTCGTCGCCGGTGAGGGCCTCCAGCTCCACGCGGATGGGGAAGCGGCCCTGCAGCTCGGGGATGAGGTCGCTGGGCTTGCTGACGTGGAAGGCGCCGGCGGCGATGAAGAGGATGTGGTCGGTCTTGACCGTGCCGTACTTGGTGGTGACGGTGGAGCCCTCGACGATCGGCAGGATGTCGCGCTGGACGCCCTCCCGGCTGACGTCCGGGCCCACGCCCTTCTCGCGGCCGGCGATCTTGTCGATCTCGTCGATGAAGATGATGCCGCTCTCCTCGGCGCGCAGGACGGCCTCGCGCTGGACGCGGTCCATGTCGACCATCTTGCCGGCCTCGTCGTCGACCAGGACCTTGAGGGCGTCGGGGACCTTCATCTTCCGTTTCTTGGAGCGCTTGGGCATCAAATTGCCGAACAAACTCTCCATGTTGACGCCGATCTCCTCCATCCCCTGCCCGCTGAAGGCGGTCATGAAGGGCATCGACTTCTCGGGGACGTCCACCTCGACCAGCTGGTCGTCGAGGGTGCCGGCGCGCAGCTGGGCGCGGACCTTGTCGCGGTCGATGTGGCCGGGCGGGCCGAAGCCGGCGGCGTTGGTGCCGGTGAGGAGGTCGAGCAGGCGCTCCTCGGCGACGTCGCGGGCCTTGACCCGGAACTTCTCGGCCTCCTCCTCGCGCACGAGCTTGATCGAGACCTCGACCAGGTCGCGGATCATGGAGTCCACGTCGCGGCCGACGTAGCCGACCTCGGTGAACTTGCTGGCCTCGACCTTGACGAAGGGCGCCTGGGCCAGCTTGGCGAGCCGGCGGGCGATCTCGGTCTTACCGACGCCGGTCGGGCCGATCATGATGATGTTCTTGGGGAGGATCTCGTCCTTGAGATCGCCGGGGACCAGGTGGCGGCGCCAGCGGTTGCGCAGGGCGATGGCCACGGCGCGCTTCGCCTTGGCCTGGCCGATGATGTAGCGGTCCAGCTCCTGGACGATCTCTTTGGGCTTGAGCGGAGAGGTCACGGCCTAGAGCTCCTCGAAGATGATCTTGTCGTTGGTGTAGATGCAGATCTCGCTGGCGATTTTCATCGCCGCCTCGGCGATGCCCTTTGCGGGCAGGCTGGAGTGCTCGAGCAGCGCCCGAGCGGCTGCCTGGGCGTAGGGACCGCCCGAGCCGACGGCGGCCAGGCCCAGGTCGGGCTCGAGCACGTCGCCGGAGCCGGTGACCACGAAGGTCTTCTCCTTGTCGGCCACGATGAGGATGGCCTCCAGGCGGCGCAGGAAGCGGTCGGTGCGCCAGTCCTTGGCCAGCTCCACGCAGGCGCGGGGGAGGTTCTTCTGGTGCGCCTTGAGCTTCTCCTCGAAGCGCTCGAAGAGGGTGAAGGCGTCGGCAGTGGCGCCGGCGAACCCGGCGATGACCGAGCCGTCGGAGAGGCGGCGGACCTTGCGGGCGGTCGACTTGAGCACCGTCTTGTCGAGCGTGACCTGGCCGTCGCCGGCCATGCAGACCTTGCCGTCGCGGCGCACGCAGAGAATGGTCGTCACTGGATCCCCTCCTTGCCCTGGGGGTGGGCTGGGGTCAAAAAGGTCCGGAATGTAACCACGTTTCGGGGGCGGGCAAGCGGACGGGCGGGGCCGGACGGGTGGCTGGCATCAAGCGGTTCCGGGCGACGGCGTCCGTTGCCCCGCGAGCACCAGAAAGTCCCGCTTGGCCTGCCAGGCCGTGGCGAACGAGCCGTAGGTACGGCGCGCCAGCTCTGCGGGGGAGATCGTCGGGTCAGCCTCGAGCTCCGCCCACATGTCCGCCCTGTAGCTGGGGCCGAGCATCACCCGGCAGCGGTAGGCGCGGTGCTTCGTCACGAGCTCACGTGGCGTCAGCACGTCACCCTCTCGGTCGCGCAGGAGGTTCGCCGGCACCCGAAGCGCGCTGCCGGCGAACCTCTCGTCCTCCCCAGCCCGCTTGATCTGGAATTCCGTGCCCACGGGAAGGAGGTCGGCCTGCGGGCCGCGGTAGACCTTGGCAAGCCGCGCAAAGCGCCTGTCCTTCGAGCGCCACTTGGCGATTGCGCTCCAGAACGCGCGCACGCGCGTCGAGGCCTGTTCGTTGACGATGGCGATCACCCGGTCAGCGTTGATCGCAGCGCCATGGACTCCGATCCAAGTCACGAGAACCGCCAGGACTCGAAGGTCGTCGCGCTCGAGTCCCTCGACCGATGCGGCGAGCAGCGTGTCCTCGATGTTCGCGTCGGGCCGAGGTGCGGCGGCGAAGTTCATGCCGATGCCGACCATGGCGGCGGTCAGTTCGTCGCCTTGAGGCAACTTCGCGGGAGAGATTTGGCGCCTAAACCCCATGGCCAAGCTTCCTTGCGAGATTCTCGACGGTCGCGCGAACGTGCGCGGGCCAGAGAGGGTTGAGGTCCTGCTGCTCGAGCCACGGCAGCGCCTCCGCAAGTTCCTCGGCCGAGGGCTCGAGCGCCACGCAGTCGGCCAGATCCTGCCCACGGTCGCAGAGCGCGAAGAGCTTGGTCTTGAGCAGGTCAGGTCGACCGAGCGTCCTCAGCAGGACTGCCTGTCCTCTGAAGATGACTTGTAGCCGCTCTCGCCAGCCAGCCGGGAGAACGCCGGTCAGCGAAATGGGCCCGTTGTTCAGCCAGTCGCCCCGCAGAACGGTTCCATCGGCTGTCATCTGGGCCGCGAAGGACTCGGCGGCTTGCGTGATGGTGGCGGGCAAGTTCGGATCGATGACGTCGCAGTCTCTGGTTTCGCGGGTGATGACTCCGAGCAAGCCGAGGGCTGCGCCGCCCACGACGACCGCTTCTAGCGACAGTTGCTTGGCCGCCAGGTAGGCGTCGAAGCGCGGGAAGATGTCGGAAGGCCTCATGACGGGTATCAATTTAACCGATACCAAGTGGTCGAACAAGGCATCCGGGACCGCTCGAAATGCGGCCGGGCGAGCGGCCTACCTCGATTTCCCGTGGTTACGCGGCAATTCGAGCATCGGGCTGCAAAGGAGCCGGAGCGGCTCGCCAAGGAACTGGCGGACCTCACAGCCGAGGAAGGGGCGGAGCCACCGCGCGAAGGGCGAGCCGAAGCCGGCGTAGCGGGCGAAGGCCGGCGAACGGGCGAGCCGATCCCTCCTTCTCGGGCTCGCCTGTTCGCCATCAGCCCGGCCGCTACTTCCCCGCTGGCGGTTTCGAGGCGAGTTGGAAGAGAGCGTCGTCGAGGGCGCGGATCGTCGCGCGTTCGTAGAGCGGGACGAAGTAGCTCTCCCCGGAGCTCGAGAGGAACATCTGCCGTACCCAGCGCACTGCGAAGACGATGCCCGAGTACTCACGCTCAGCGGCAGTGAGAGCGTCCCCTGTCCCGGTGACCGTCTGTTCGGCACCGTGGAGAGTGCGAACGACTGTCACGCGCACTCTGCAGCCACCGAGCTCGGGCCTCGATTCAGCGCCAGTGATGGTGAGCACGACGTCGGCATCGGCTTCTGGAGCCCATCTCGCCTTCGCGAAGTGGAACGCCGCAACCTCGACGCCACGCTCGCGGAGCGCCCTGGAAGCGATTCCTGGGTATGGAAAGAATCGCAGCGTCTCCTGGAAGCGATCGTCGAGGCGCAGCACAGCAGTGACCTTCTGACGCACCGTCGCCTTGGTGCGGAACCACTGCCCAAGGGTCTCCGACCTCCGAAACGAAAGGAATGTGGCCGCACCAAAAAGGCAGGCCAAGCCAGCCAGGAGAGTGACCACAACTACGCGGCGCCTCACCCTGGCGGACTTCTCGCGGTCAACCGTCATCTCCCTCCCTCACTGCCGTGGCCGATGAGCGGCGATCACTTCAGCTCTTCCGCCGCATCCTCCGCCGGCCCTTCCGCGATCGCCCGCGGATGCGCCTTGTCGTAGACCGCCTGCAGCCGATCCCAGCTGACCTCGGTGTACCGCTGGGTCGTCGACAGGCTGGCGTGGCCGAGCAGCTCCTGGATGACGCGCAGGTCCGCCCCTCCGTCGAGCAGGTGCGTGGCGAACGAGTGGCGCAGGGCGTGCGGATGCACGTGCCGCTTGAGCGCGCAGGCCAGCACGACCTCGTCGATCATCCGCGCCACGGACCGCGTCGAGAGCCGGCCTCCGAGATAGTTGAGGAACATCGCTTTCTCGTCGTCGGATCCCCCACCCGCCGCCAGCAGCTCGTCGCGCTTCTCGAGGTAGCGGACCAGCGCCTCCTTGGCCTTGCTCCCCAGCGGGACGATGCGCTCCTTGCGGCCCTTGCCGAGCACTCGGATCAGGTTCGAGTGCAGGTCCCAGTCCTCGACGTCCATCCCCGCGAGCTCGCTGACGCGGATGCCGCCGCCGTAGAGCACCTCGAGAATCGCCTGGTCGCGCCTGCCTCGGGCGTCGTCGCCGGAGACCGACAAGAGCGCCATCACGTCGTCGATGGGGACGACCTTGGGCAGCGACTTGGGCTTCTTGGGCGCCATCACCAGCCGCCCCGGGTTCTGCTTCACCTTCCCGCGCTTGTAGAGGAACGCGTAGAGAGCGCGGATGGACGCGAGCTTGCGCGCCCGCGTCGTGGCCTTGGTCTCCGCGTGCAGGGTCCCGAGGAAAGCGCGGATGGCCAGGTGGTCCGCGGCCTCGACGGCGATCTTCTTGGCCTCCAGGAACTCGCAGTACTGGTCGAGGTCCGAGAGGTAGCTCTTGACCGTGTTCGGCGAGGAGTCCTTCGTCGTCTGCAGATACTCCACGAACTGGTCCACGACCGCCGGACGCTCGAACTCGGGCTTCTCGGTCGGCTCT
>DASXVQ010000051.1:0-17619 GCA_036504155.1 Myxococcales bacterium | reverse complement strand
GCGCGTCGGCGTTCTACACCCGGCTCCGAGAGCCATGAGCGCTCCCCTCGCATCTGGGCAGCGCCGGGGCGGGCGGGCCACCGGGGAACCAGAGAGCGGAAGCCCGCCCGCCCCGACACTGCCCAGGTCATACAAGGGGGTTGGGGGGCGGGTGGTTTACCCCTTCATCACCCGAACCATGACCGCATCCAACCAGCTGCCGGGCAGCAGCTTCGCCGCGGCGCGCGACAGGTCATTGCCGACCTTGTAGCGCAGCGCGGGCCGGGGGCTGGTCAGCGCGCGCTCGACCACCTCGGCCACCTCGGCGGGATCGATGCTCTTCTCCCACTCCTTGGAGGCCATGTCGCGGATGGCCCGCATCCCCTGGGCGAACTGCGAGCTGGCGATGGCGCGGTCGAAGCCGGGGACGGTGTCCTGCAGCAGCGCGGTCTTCACCGGCCCGGGCTGGATGATGGCCACCTTCATGCCGAGGAGCGCGAGCTCGCGGCGCAGCGCGTCCGAGTAGGCCTCCAGGGCGTACTTGGACATCGAGTACACGCCGTCGAAGGGCGCGCTGACGGTCGACATCTCGGAGCTGACCACGACGATGCGCCCGAGGCGGGCCTTGAGCAGCGGGAAGAGCGCCTTGGTCGCGCGGTAGGTCCCGAGGACGTTCACGTCCATCACCGCGCGGAACTCCTCGTCCGGCAGCTCCACCATCGCCCCGTAGCGGTTGAGCCCGGCGCAGTTCACCAGGCCGTCGAGCCCGCTCGTCTGCTCGCCGATCCTCCGGGTGGCCTCCTCGACGCTGGCGGCATGCGTCAGGTCGACCTTGACCGGGACGAGCTGCGGCGAGGCCGAGGCCAGGGTCGCCAGGCCCTCGGCGTTGACGTCCATCGCGAAGACCCGCGCGGTCCGCGAGAGCAGCTGCGCGGTGGCCCGCCCGATGCCGCTGGCGGCGCCGGTGACCGCGTACGTCTTGCCCTTCGTCGATGGCTCCATCGCGATTCCTCCTGCTGTCGGGCCGGCGAGCGTACCCGAACCCCGCGGCCGGGAGGGTGGTATTGATGCGCCCGCGATGCCCACGCTGAGCCACTCCTCGCGCGCCCGACTGACCCGCCGCGCCCTGCCCCACTTCCCCGGCGAGACGCTCTTCGACAAGCTGGCCCGCGCGGTCTGCGAGGCCGAGTGCCTGCCGCGCAAGGAGCTGTTCGAGGCCTGGGAGACGGCGCGGCGCGTGCGCCGGCACCTCCGCGGCGGCCGCGTGGTCGATCTCGCGGCCGGGCACGGGCTGCTCGCCTATGCGCTGCTCCTGCTCGACGACACCTCGCCCGGCGCGGTCTGCGTCGACACGCGGCGGCCGCTCTCGGCGGCCAGGCTGGCGGCGGTGCTGGAGGAGAGGTGGCCGCGGCTGGCGGGGCGGGTGCAGTTCCTCGAGACCTCGCTCGAGGAAGTTCCGGTGCTTCCGGGCGATCTGGTGGTCTCCGCGCATGCCTGCGGGGCGCTGACCGACCTGGTGCTGGATCGCGCCATCGCCGCCAGGGCGAGCGTCGCGGTGCTGCCCTGCTGCCACTTCCTGCGCGAGAACGTGCGGCACCCGCTGGAGCCCTGGCTGGAGCCGGCGCTGGCGCTGGACGTGGAGCGGGCGCTGCGGCTGAAGGCGGCGGGGTACCAGCTGCACGCCACCACGATCCCCGCGGAGATCACGCCGCGGAACCGGCTGCTGATCGGGGTGCCCGCCCCCCAACCCCCGCCCTGAGGGCGGGGGAGTTGTTGGTTGCCTTCGATGACCCGGTAGGAGCTCACCGGCACCGCCACGCGCGTGCTCGTCCCGGATCAGCTTGGTCGTCGTGGAGGTCGAGTGGTCGAACTGACCGACCCACCGCAACCGTACGGAGCCGCGCGCTCACGCTTGCGGCTCGTCACGTCGTCGCGCAGCGCCGAGCTCCCCCGCCCTCAGGGCGGGGGTTGGGGGGCGGGCTCGAACGCCGTCTTCTCCTCCCGCAAGCTCCGCGACAGGAACGCGAACGCCGCGACCGCCAGCGCCAGCATCCCCACCCCCGCCGCGACCTGCCCGAAGACGATCCTCCCGACCCCGAACAGCGTCGCGTACACCGCCACGATCCCCGCGACCCAGTTCGCCCAGGACAGCGCCCCGCCGGGAATCCCCTCGCGCCCGAACCCGAGCTTCTGCGAGACCGCCGCCCACCCGGGACCTCCGGGCCGCACCCGCCGGTAGAACGCCTCGAGCACCTCCGGCTTCTCCGGCGCCGTCGCGAACGTCACGACCAGCCAGACGAGCGTCGAGACGCCCACGGTGAGGACGAAGACCAGCGAGGTCCCGTTGGGGTCGCCCTCCGCGAAGCGCGGCTTCACCAGCCAGGTCGCCAGCAGCGAGACCACCAGCGAGGCGGCCATGGCGCTGATCTCCGACCAGGCGTTGATGCGCCACCAGTACCAGCGAAGGATCAGCACCAGCCCGGTCCCGGCGCCGAGCGCCAGCAGCAGCTCCCAGGTGCGCCCGATGGACTCGATGTTCCAGGTCACCGCCACCGAGCCGGCGAAGAGCAGCACCGTCGCCGCCCGCGAGACGTTGACGTAGTGCTTCTCGGTCGCGTCCTTCTTGAGGAACCGCCGGTACAGGTCGTTCACCAGGTACGAGGCGCCCCAGTTGAGCTGGGTGGCGATGGTCGACATGTACGCGGCGGCGAACCCGGCGAGCATCACGCCGCGCCACGGGGTGGGCATCAGGTCGAGGAAGGCCTGGACGTAGGCGCCCTCCTTGTCCGCGGCGTCCGGGTAGAGCACCACGGTGGCGAGCCCGGTGACGATCCACGGCCAGGGCCGCACCGCGTAGTGCCCCACCTGGAACATCAGCGTCGCCAGCATCCCGTCGCGCTCGCTGCGCGCGGCGAAGATGCGCTGCGCGACGTAGCCGCCGCCGCCCGGCTCCTGGCCGGGATACCAGGCGGCCCACCACTGCACGCCGAGGTACACCCCGAGCGTCGTCAGCGGCATCCAGGCCCAGCCGTGCAGCGAGCCGCCTTCGAAGCTGACCGGCAGCACCGAGAGCGCGGCCTCGGATCCACCGAAGTGCGCCGCGACCTTGGCCTGCAGCGCGGCCATCCCGCCCACGGCGTCGGCGGCGAAGACTGCCAGGACGATGACCGCGGTCATCATCAGCATGAACTGGAAGAAGTCGGTCCAGAGCACCGCCCACAGGCCCCCCGCCCCGACGTAGGCCACGGTGACCGCCATGCAGATGCCCAGCGCCACCCAGGGGTCGACGTGCAGCGACAGGGTGAGGATCTTCACCATCGCCTTGGTGACCCAGCCCAGCACGAGCAGGTTGATGGGCACGCCCAGGTAGACCGCGCGGAAGCCGCGCAGCACCGCCGCCGGGCGCCCGCCGTAGCGGACCTCGGCCAGCTCGACGTCGGTGGTGACGCCCGCGCGCCGCCACAGCCGCGCGAAGAAGAAGACGGTGAGCACGCCGCTCATCACCGCGTTCCACCACAGCCAGTTGCCGGCCACGCCGCGCGTGGCGACCAGGCCGCAGACCGCCAGCGGGGTGTCCGCGGCGAAGGTGGTGGCGACCATCGAGGTGCCCAGGAGCCACCAGGGCGCCTTGCGGCCGGAGAGGAAGTACTCGGTGGTGTTGGAGCCGCCCCGGCGGGTGAAGTAGAAGCCGATGACCGCGGTGAGCGCGAAGTAGGCGGCGACGATGGCCCAGTCGATCGGAGCGAAGCTCATCCGACACCCCGAGCTTGTCGAGGGGCCCGAGCTTGTCGAGGGGCCCGCATTCGGTCTTCAGGCACGTTGGACACTCCAGCTCACGGATTGCAGGGGTTGAGCTCTGGCCCCTCGACGAGCTCGGGGTGCCGCGTCAGTCCAGGTACTTCGGAACCCGCAGCGAGCGCTCGAACTCCAGGATCTGCCGGGCGACGGCCTCGGGGTGCTCGAGGTACGGCCCGTGCCCGAAGCGCGGCGGCTCGTGCACCTGCGCCCCCGCGGGCAGGTGCTCCAGGAAGAAGTCGCGGTGCTCCGGCGGCAGCACTTCCTCCTCGCGGCCCCACACGAACAGGAGCGGCACCGCGAGCCGCCGGATCTCCTCGGGCAGGAGCAGGTCGCCCTCGCCGAAGGCGCTGAGCAGCTCGCGCATCACCGGGTGCCCGAACTTGCGGCGAACCCCCCAGGCGAGCAGGTGCCGGAAGGCGCCTTCGGTCTTGAGGACGCGGTCCACGAACCTCAGCGCGCGGTCGTGGTCGTCCAGGGCGAAGCGGCGCAGCAGCCGGTCGATCTCGTCCTGCTTCATCGGGGCGCCCAGGGGCGAGCAGAGCACCAGGCCCTTGACCCGGCTGGGGCGCAGGAGCGCGAAGCGCGCCGCCGCCAGGCCCCCCATCGAGTTCCCGTAGACGATCGAGGGCTCGTCCACCACCTTGTCCAATGCTTCCAGGAGCCCCGCCTGGAGCGCCGCGGGATCGACCTTCTCCGGCTGGTCGGAGAAGCCATGCGCCGGGGCGTCGGGAGCGATCACCCTGCGCACGTGGCGGCGCAGGCGCTGCATCAGCACGCCGTAGTGCACACAGGTCGAGGAGAACCCGTGCAGCAGGACGACGGGTGCGCCCGCACCTTCTCCTTGGACGGACAGAACGTGGATGCGGCCGCCGCTCGTTACGACGTTATGGCTTTGGCAGCCGGCGAGCCGCAGCGCGGCGAGGGCCGCGTGCTCGAAGAAACCTGCCCTGGGATCGAACGGTGAAGGAGGCATGACGGTGAGCGCAAGGTTGCATACTATCGGTGGCACGGTCTCCGAGCGCAAATCGGTCGGTCCTCCGACCCCCCAATCGGATTGGCTCCTCAGCAGGCTCGTCCCCCCCTCCCGCTGGGGCCGCGACCCGCTCTCCTTTGATCCGGTGCACGTCAAGGCGGTGCTGCGCTGGCTTGGCTTGCTGTTCGGCGAGCGGCGGTACTTCCGCCTGGATGCCCGTGGCTTCCACAAGGCTCCGCCCTCGCCGGCGCTCTTCGTCTCCAACCACTCCGGCGGGACGATGGTCATCGACGCCTGGGGGTTCTTCGTCTCCTGGTACCGCCGCTTCCCGAACGACCGGCCGCTGCACGCGCTCACCCACGAGATCGTGCTGGCGACCGAGGCGACGGGGAGCTTCTTCGGGCGCATCGGGGTCCTGCAGGCCAACCCCGAGATCGCGCTGTCGGCGCTGCGCGACCACCGGCGCGACGTGCTGGTGATGCCCGGCGGCGACCTGGACACCTGGCGGCCCTTCAAGGAGCGCTACCGCGTGCGCTTCTCGGGCCACATGGGCTACGCGCGGCTGGCGCTCAAGGCCGGGGTGCCGGTGGTGCCGGTGGCGCACGCCGGAGCGCACCACTCGCTCTTCGTCCTCTCGGACGGCGCGCGGCTCGCCAAGCTGCTGCACGTCCGCGAGCTCGCCAAGGCGCACATCTGGCCCGTCCACCTTTCCCTGCCGTGGGGGCTGGCGATCGGTCCCTGGCCGCACCTGCCCCTGCCGGTGACCCTGCGCTACCGCGTCGGCGAGCCCATCGAGGTCAAGCGGCGCAAGCCCGGCGACGACTCGGAGCCCAGCGACGCGGACGTGCGCACGCTGGACGAGAAGGTGCGTGGGGCGGTCCAGGGGCTGCTGGATCAGCTGGCCGACGGAGGGTAGCGGGCTCGAGGCTCCGACGGGCTCGAGGTCCGACTTGCGCCCCCGATAGCCGCGGGCTATCCCACGCCCCACACCATGCTCTCCCGCCTCCTGCCCGCCCTGCTCCCCGACGACCGCCCGGTCGCGCTCTTCCTACGCCACGCCGAGCGCCCGGCCATCCCCGACAACAGCATGGGGATGACTCTGCCGCTGACGGAGCAGGGGCTGCGCGACGCGCACGAGCTGGGCACGCACCTGGGCGCGCGCGTCGTCCAGGCCCGCACCAGCGCCATCCACCGCTGCGTGCAGACCGCCGCCGCCATCCTCCGGGGCGCGGGCAGCGCGCTCGCGCCGGTGGAAGACCCGGCCATCGGCGTGCCCAGCACGTTCATCCACGCCGGCCGCCAGGCCGAGAAGACCATCCGCGAGCTGGGGTTCGACCGCTTCCTCGCGCACCTGGTCTCGGGCGACGAAGAGCTCCCGGGATTGGCGCACCCCACCGAAGGCGCCCGGCTGATGCGCGAGCACGCGCTCTCGGTCCTCTCGGCGCAGGCCGGCCTGCACCTGTTCGTCACGCACGACGCGATGATCGGCGCGCTGGTGGCAAGGTCCTGGCGCGAGGGCCTCGACGAGGGCGGCTGGCCCGGCTTCCTCGAGGGCGCGGCGCTCTGGCGCGACGGCGGGCGGGTGATGCTCTCGTACCGCCAGCGCTGCCGGGCCATCGACTGACTTCACCCCGAGCTTGTCGAGGGGCCAGAGCTCGGTCTCTGCGGTCTCTGATGACTTGGCAATCTCGGTTTCGCCCAGACCGCATCCTGGCCCTCGAGAAGCTCGGGGTGCCGGGTCTGCCCAGGCTGAAGCCCTTCGACGGGTTCGGGGTGTCGGGCCAGGGTCTGCGCGGACCGAACTCTGACCCCTCGACGGGCTCGGGGTGTCGGGGAGGCCGCGATAAGCTGGATGGCCCCGCCCTCCGGAGCCCCCCAATGCCCGAGCCCCAGTCGACCCCGAGCGTGGACGCAGCGAAGGTCTTCGCGATCACCCGGCCGCACCCCAACCTGCTCTGGCAGTACCTGATCCTCTCGGTGCTCTCGCTGCCGGCCTTCCCCGTCCTGGCGCTGGTCCTCTACTTCCGCTTCCACACGCTGCGCTACCGCTTCGACCAGGAAGGCGTCTCGGTCAGCTACGGCATCCTCTTCCGCCGCGAGGCCTTCCTCACCTACGCGCGCATCCAGGACATCCACGTCCGCCGCAACCTCGTCGAGCGCTGGCTGGGCCTGGGCACGGTCGAGGTGGAGACCGCGGCGGGCAGCGGCGCCGGGGCCGAGGCCATCCCCGGGCTGCAGAACTACGAGCTGGTCCGCGACTACCTCTACGAGCGCATGCGTGGCGGCGCGACCGGCAAGACCGCCGCCGCCGGAGCGCCCGGCCCGGCGCTGGCCTCCTCCGCCGAGGCGCTGACGCTGCTGGCCGAGGTCCGCGACGCGCTCAAGGACGCGCGCGCTGCAGTGAAGGAGGCGCGCAAGTGATCCGCCTCCTCGTCGCCATCATCGGGCCGCTGCTCAAGGTCACGCCCACCCCGCCGCACGTGCCGCAGGGCAAGGACCCGATCGTCTTCCGCGCCAGCGAGCGCTACCTCGCCTACCGCTACCTCTTCACGGCGGTGCAGCTGCTGCCCACGCTCCTGGTGCCGGTCATCATCCCCATCGGCATCGCCGCCGAGGCCGCGCGCGGCAAGGTCACGCCCACCTTCGTCTGGGTCATCTGGGTACTCGCCTGCGTGGCGATCGTCATCGGGGCCGCGCTTTCGGTGGTGAGCGTGCGGCTCGACTACGAGTTCCACTGCTACGTGATGACCGACCGCAGCCTGCGCATCCGCCACGGCATCTGGGAGCAGGTGGAGGCGACGCTGACCTACGCCAACGTGCAGAACGTCCGCGTCGTCCAGGGCCCGCTCGAGCGGCTCTTTGGCATCGGCTCGGTGGTGGTGGACACCGCGGGCAGCGCCGGGCGCAGCGAGAAGCAGGACCCGTTCCTGCAGCACCACCGCGGCGTCATCCGCGGCATCGAGGACGCGCAGGCGCTGCGCGACCGGATCATGGACCGCATGCGCAAGAGCAAGTCGGCGGGGCTGGGCGACCACGACGACCACCCGGACCACGCGGTGGAAGCCCCGGCGCCGCCACCGCAGCAGACGGAGCTCGACCTGCTGCGCGCCATCCGGGACGAAGCGCGCGGACTGGCGAAGGACCTTCGCGCCGGCTGATCCCCCGCGGTCCACCCCGTCCACCCCGTCCACCCCGTCCACCCCGTCCACCCCGTCCACCCGTCCACCCAGCGGCGCCTGGCCCCCGCGGGACGGAGCCTGCTACCCTCGGCGCCCCTCGACTCCCCGACCCGGAGCCCCCCATGGCTGAAGGCAGCATCCTGCGCTCGTTCCCCAGGACGTTCTGGGTGGCGAACACGATGGAGCTCTTCGAGCGTGCGGCCTACTACGGCCTCAACTCGGTGCTCGCGGTCTACCTCTCCGGGAAGGTGCACGAGGGCGGGCTGGGATTCGACGAGCAGTCCGTCGGCTTCCTGCAGGGACTGGTCTACGCCGCCACCTACGTCATCCCCATCGTCGGCGGTGCGCTGGCCGACCGCTACGGCTACCGCCGGATGCTGATGCTGGCCTTCAGCTTGCTCTCCACCGGCTACTTCCTGGCTGGCCTCTCCAAGACCTACGCGCTGGTCTTCCTCTTCATGCTGGTGATGGCCACCGGCGCCGGCCTCTTCAAGCCCATCATCAGCGGGACCATCGCCCGCACCACCGACGCGAAGTCGAGCGCGCTGGGCTTCGGCATCTACTACTGGATGATCAACCTGGGCGCGCTCGCCGCCCCGCTCGTCGTCAGCTACCTCAAGGGCTTCTCGTGGAGCTACGTGTTCTTCGCCTCGGCGATCTACACGGGCGCGATGCTGCTCCCGGCGCTGCTCTTCTACCGGGACCCGCCGCGGCCGGCGAACACGCGGACCCTGCGCGAGGCGCTCCTGGGCGCGGCCGAGGTGCTGGGCGACGCGCGCTTCATGCTGATGGTGGTCGTCTACTCCGGCTTCTGGGTCCTCTACTTCCAGAACTTCAGCACGGTGCTCTGGTACCTCGAGGACTTCATCGACGCGACGCCCATCAACGCCGCGGTCAACGCCGTGCTGGGCGCGCTGGGCATCGGCGCCAAGTTCACTTTCGACGCCGAGCACGTCACCGTCATCAACGCGCTGACCATCATCCTGCTGCAGTTCTTCGTCAGCCGGATCGTCGAGAAGCGCTCGCCGCTGCCGACCATGATGACCGGCATGGCCATGGGCGCGGTGGGCTTCGCGCTGCTGGCCTCCTCGCAGAACGCCTGGATCTTCGTCGCCGGCATCGCCGTCTTCTCCATCGGCGAGATGACCGCCCACCCGAAGTACTACAGCTTCATCGGCCTGGTGGCGCCGGCCGACCGCAAGGCCGTGTACATGGGCTACGCCTTCCTCTACGGCGTCTTCGGCTCGCTCATCGGCTCGAACATCGGGGCGCTGGCCTACAAGAACTTCCTCAAGCCGGTGGCGCACACCCCCGAGGCCGGCGGCCGCGCCGCCATCATGTGGGGCTCGTTCGCCGCGCTCGACCTCCTGGCCGCGATCGCCCTGTTCTTCTTCTCCAAGAAGTTCGGCGAGGACAACGCCGAGTCCCGGAGCAAGGCGCGCCTGGCGATGATGGGCATCTACGGGTTGCTGGCGGCCCTCGGCGTCGGCTTCCTCGGCTGGGCGGTCTCCGGCGACACGGTCCAGTACAAGACCGCGGTGCAGGCCGTGCTCTTCCTGCTGCTCGGGGCGGGCGGGCTCGCGGTGAGCATGCGCGCCAAGCCCAGCGCCGCGCCGGCGTCGTAGGTCGGTAGCTGCCGGCCTCCGCGCCGGGTCGGGCGGTCCATCTCGTAGCGGCCGTCCCGAAAGACCAACCGCCCCCGGCCACTGACGCCCCGCCACGGAGGGCGGACGCTACTGGCGACGCCCGCTCAAAATCCAAGGGCAGAAGAGATCACAGCCTGCCGTGCGCCCGCTCGGCCGCCGCGCGCCCTCAGCGTCCGTACACCTATCCCGGCAGCGGCTCGACCCCCACCACCTTGGCGCTCGCCTCGTAGAACTCGCGCGAAAGCT
The DNA here is from genome assembly GCA_036504155.1 of Myxococcales bacterium. Classification (GTDB taxonomy): domain Bacteria; phylum Myxococcota; class Myxococcia; order Myxococcales; family UBA5297; genus JACRCT01. The sequence continues at coordinate 7,798 of DASXVQ010000051.1, read as the reverse complement.
TCTCGTCCGACGCCGCCGCGCTCATCGGCGCCTCGCGGCGGTAGGCGAAGTACTTCCCGGTCGCCCGCTCTCCCGCGGGGTCGAGCGCCAGCATGACCGAGCTCGCCGCGGCATCCTCGACCGAGTCCTGGCCCGCCGCGGCGCCGAAGCCCTGCGTGAGCAGCTTGGTCCCGACGACGCCCGGGTGCAGCGCGTTGACCGCGACCCCGCGACCGACGAGACGGCGCGAGAACTCCACGGTGAAGAGCACGTTGGCGAGCTTGCTCGCGGCATACGCGGCGTAGGGCTCGAACCGGCCGCTGGCCAACGTGGGATCGCGCAGGTCGATCGTCCCGTTGCGGTGCGCCATCGACGACACGTTGACCACGCGGCGCAGCTCCTTGCCGCTCGGGCCGGCGAGCACCAGGTGCGTGAGCAGGAACGGCGCGAAGTGGTTGACCGCCATGGTCAGCTCCAGGCCGTCCGCGCTCAGCTCCTTCTTGCGCCTGAAGATGCCGGCGTTGTTCACGAGCACGTCCAGCGCCGTGCCCCGCTCGTCCAGCGCCCGGACCATGCCCCGCACCGACTCCAGCGAGGCCAGGTCGCCCAGCACCGGCTCGGGCATGGGCCGGCCGACCGCGCGCTCGAGGTCCTTGCGAGCCTTCTCCAGCCGCTCCGGGCTGCGGCCGTGCAGGACCACCTTCGCCCCGCGGCGGGCGAGCTGCAGCGCCGTCTCGCGGCCGATGCCGTCGGTCGACCCCGTCACCAGCACCACCGGCTGCGCGCGCGTTCCCACGGCGACCTCCGTCCACCGGGGTGGCGGCCGGCCATCGACCGGCACCGGAGGCCGGCCGCTCCCGACGAGGTTCAAAGCTATCGGCCGACCCGCGCGTTCGCCGCCCCTCCGAGGTATCCTCCTCGCGCCGAAGCTCGGAGGCCTGCCATGCACGAGATCGACCTCAGGGACGTCTACCTCCGGCCCTTCCAGACCCTCGACGAAGACTGGGCCATCCTGGTCGGCGGCCGCGACAAGCCCAACCCTATGACCGTCTCCTGGGGCGGCTTCGGCACGCTCTGGAACCGCCCGGTGGTCACCGTCTACGTCCGCCCCACGCGGCACACCTACGGGCTGCTCAACTCCCATCCGGAGTTCACGCTCAACTTCCTCCCCGAGGCGCACCACGCGGCGCTGGAGGTGTGCGGCAAGTTGTCGGGCCGCGACACCGACAAGTGGGCGGCCGCCAAGCTCACGCGCGAGGCCTCGCTCTGCGTCGGCGTGCCGCGGGTGGCCGAGGCGCGCCTGAGCTTCGAGTGCAAGGTCCTGGCGCAGTTCGACTTCGACCCGACCCGATTCGGCGACCCCGCCATCCTCGGCCTGTACCCGCAGAAGGACTTCCACCGGGCCTACGTGGGCCACGTGGTCAAGGCGCTGGTCGCGTGAGGTTCCTGGCCCGCCGCACCCGAGCCTCGCCGGCAGGCCTCGCCGTCGCCGTCGCCGTCGCCGTCGCGGCCGCGGCGCTCGCCGCCTCGGCGGGGATCGCCAGCGCCGCCGAGGCCCCGCCGCCGCCGGTGGTGGTGGCGGCCTTCGACTTCACGACCAGCCTCCCGGACGGCGCCGACAAGGCCCGCTCCTTGGGCGTGATGGTGGTGACCCGGCTGGCGCAGCGCCCGCGGGTCCGCGTAGTCGGCGAGGAGGAGGTGCGCGCGACCATCGACCTCGCCCGCGCCCGGGCGCTCTCGCTGGGAGAGTCGGATCCGGGGACGGTGCCGCCGCTGGTCGACGCGAAGGTGGGGCTGCGCGGGACCTACGAGCTGTTCGGCGAGCGCCGGGTGCTGACCGCGGTGACCTTCGACCCGCGGACGGCGAAGGACCTGAAGCGCTTCCGGGTGGATGCGCCGTCGGACGACGACCTGCCGCCCGCCGCCGATCGCCTCGGCGACCAGATCGCCGAGTCCCTGGGGCTCTCGCCGGCCGAGGCGGACGCGGAGCTGGTCAGCAGCATGCACCTCGTCGGCGGACCGGTGGTGCTGCTCAACGTGAAGCTCGGCTCGACGCTGGCGGGGCTCGAAGGCTTCTCGGTGGACGCCTTCACCCTGCGCTTCGACCTGGAGGGCGAGGTGGTGCTGAGCAGTTGGCTGCACGGCTACGTGGAGATCGGCCTGCAGATAGGCCAGGCCAAGAGCAACACCACCCAGGCGCAGGGCACCTTCTCCATCGTCCCGGCGGGGACGGGGCTCAAGTTCGTCTTCCGCTCGGACGCGGCGCTGCGGCCCTTCGTCGGCCTGGGCTTCGGGCTGGGCTACTTCACGGCGATGCTCGACTCCACCAAGAAGGTCGCCTTCCGCGGCGACCTGACCACCGGCGTCACCTGGATGCCGTGGGAGCGCGTGGGCCTGGTCGCCGAGCTGCGCGCGGCGCTGGACACCAGCCTGACCTACGGGTTCTCGGCGGACTTCGGGCTGAGCTTCGCGTTCTAGCGCAGCGGAGCCCGGAGCCCGGTACGCTGGAGCCCCGGAGGCTGAAGGCCCTGCTGTCACCCCACATCTTCAGCCGGCGGAGGTGGGTAGAGCCCGCCCTCCGTGGCGGGGGCGGGCGCTGACGACCGACACGACCGACCGACATGCCCCCGGCACGGAGGCCGGGCTCTACCCCGCGCGCCCGTCTCAAGAGGCAGGTGGTTGAAATCGTTGGAGGACAAGTGGGGTGACAGCAGGGCTTCGACCTGGATCACGCGCTCGCCCGCAACGATCTATATGGGTGAACCGGCTTCGCCCTTCGGCTGGCCGCCTGGAACCGACGCCTGGCGTCCCGGCACCGCCCCCCAGCCGACCCCCACCAGCACCAGCGTCACGCCGACCGCTCCCAGCGCGCTGGTCTTCTCGCCCAGGATGGCGAGCGCCCACAGGTAGCTCGCCACCGGCGCCACCTGCTGCCAGACGGAAGCCTCCGGCACGGTCAGGAACCCGAAGGCGTGCGTCATGAGCAGCTGCGCCGCTACGCTCAGGGCCACCACCGCCAGCGCCAGCGCCCAGCTGCTGCCGTCGAGCGGCCAGGCGTCGAAGGCGAACGGCAGCGACACCGCGAAGCCGCCCAGGCAGAAGGCGAAGAAGATGGTCGCCGCGTTGTCGGTGGGCCGCAGCGCGCGGATGGAGACGATCGCCCCGGCCCCGAGCAGCGCCGAGGCCATCCCCGCGGCCTCGCCCCAGCCCAGCGACAGGCCGCCCGTTCCCCCGAGCACGCAGCCCACCCCCGCCGAGGTCAGGCCGAGCGCGAGCACCAGCCGAGCGGTCGGCTTCTCTCCCAGCGCGAAGACCGCGAAGAGCGTGGCGAACACCGGGTGCGTCGCGTTGAGCAGCGTCGCCTCGCCCGCCGGGATGCGCGCCAGCGCCACGAAGTAGAGCAGGGCCGCCGCCCCGCCCAGCAGGCCCCGGGTCAGCAGGAGCCGCTTCTGCACCGGCCGGAACGTCCCGGGCCGCAGGGCGAAGAGCGCCAGGCAAGCGAGCGCCCCGCCGCCGAAGCGCACCGTCGCCGCCTGCCCCGAGGTGAACCCCATCGGCTGCTGGCAGGCCAGCCTGGCCAGCACCGCCATGAGCCCGAACAGGACCCCGGAGGCGAAGAGCTGGGTGCGCGCGGCGGCGCGGTGCCCCCCGCAACCGGCATCGGACGACATGGCGGCTGCTTGGTACCAGCTTTCGCAGGCCGGGGGAACCGCAGGTTGGCCCGCGAGGGGGGGCATGGTATTTCTCCACCCCTCATGGCCCCCAAGGTTCTGCTGGTCGACGACAACCAGGAACTGCTCAACCTCCTGGCTCGTCTATTCGGCGATGCCGGATACGCCGTCGTCCCCGCGGCCAAGGGGAAGACTGCCCTGGACCTGGTGCGCACCGAGAAGCCGCAGCTGGCGGTCATCGACGTGCTGCTGCCGGACATGATGGGCTACCACCTCGCCGAGGCCATCCGCCGCGAGCTGCCCATCCCGATCATCTTCCTGACCGGCGTCTTCAAGGGCGGCAAGCACGCCTCGGAGGCCAAGGCGAAGTACGGCGCGGTCGCCTACTTCGAGAAGCCCTTCGAGGCCAACAAGCTCGTCGCCACCGCCAAAGGCGTCGTCCCGGTGGAGTCGGGCAAGCCCGATCCCAAGGCCTCGGCGGACTTCGAGGTCGAGCTGGACATCGACGTCGAGGACGAGCGGCCGCCGGACCCGATGGAGCTGACCGGCATGGTCCGCATCACCGGCGACAACATCAGCGCCGTGCTGCACGGCCAGAGGCTGACCACCAAGGTCCCTGCCGCCGCGCCGGTCCTGGTCCGCCCGCCGCCGCCCAGCTACCCCGCCGGCCCCGCCCCCATCGCCGAGGCCGAGCGCGGCATCCGCCGCGGCGACCTGCGCGACAACCTGCCCCAGCTCATCAACGCCTTCTACCAGTCGCAGGAGACCGGCGAGCTGGGCGTGCAGCGCGGCAAGGTGAAGAAGGTCGTCTACTTCGAGCACGGCCAGCCCGTCTTCGCGCTCTCCAATCTGGTCACCGACCGCTTCGGCCAGTTCCTGGTGCGCGTCGGGAAGATCAACGACTCCGACCTGAGGACCGCCGCCACCCGGGCCGAGCAGACCAAGCACCGCACCGGCGAGATCCTGGTCGAGATGGGCCTCTTGAAGGAGACCGAGCGGCTCTATTACGTCGGCCAGCAGGTCAAGAGCATCATCTACAGCCTCTTCGGCTGGGAAGACGGCGTCTACGAGCTGGCGTTCAAGCACAGCGCCCTGGGCGAGTCGATCAAGCTCGACGCCCACCCCGCGAACATCATCATGCGCGGCATCCGCAAGCTCTATAAGCCGGAGCGCCTCAGCCGCCTGCTCGCGCCCGAGGACCGGGTGCTGCCCTCGCTGCAGCCCGCCTACACGCTGAGCGACATCGAGCTGGAGAAGTGGGAGGCGGCGCTGCTCCCGAGGGCCGACGGCACGCGGACCATCGCCGAACTGGTCGCCTACGCCAACAAGCCCGAGGAGATCGTGCACGGCTTCCTCTACGGGCTGGTCGCGCTGTCCATCCTCGAGCGCCGCGCCTAACTGCTTCACCCCGAGCTGGTCGAGGGGCCCGAGCTTGTCGAGGGGCCAGCATTCAGTCTTTGGAGCCCCTCATTCCCTCGAGCGCCGCGCCGAGCGACACCCCGAGCTTGTCGAGGGGCCAGCCTTCAGTCTTTGGATCCCCTCATGCCCTCGAACGCCCAGCCCACGGCCGTCGCGCCTGATTCCGCCCCGGCGGCTCCCGCGGTGGCCGTGGCCGTGGCCGACCCCCAGGCCAGCATCCGCTTCGCGATGACCCTGGGCCGGGCGCTCCACCGCTTCGGCACGCCGGCGCACCGCCTGGAAGAGGTGATGACCGTCGTCTCGGCGCAGCTGGGGATCGAGGCGCGCTTCGTCGCCACGCCCACCGCCATCTTCGCGTCCTTCGGCCCGCCCGAGGCCCAGCAGGCGACGCTCATCCGCGGCGAGCCCGGGACCGCCGACCTGCGCCGGCTGGCGCGCATCGACGAGGTCGCCAACGACGTGGTGGAGGGCCGCACCTCGCCCGCGGACGGCGCCTCGCTGGTCGAGGGCCAGCTCATCGACTCGCCTCCGAGCGCGCTGGGCCGGCTGCTGCGGGTGGCCTGCTTCGCGCTCTGCTCGGCGGCGGCCGCGCAGCTGTACGGCGGCGGGCTCAAGGAGGTGGCGGTCGCCGGCGGGGTGGGGCTGCTGCTCGGCCTGCTCGAGGCCTTGGGGTCCAAGGTCCCGACCCTCGAGCGCGGCTTCGAGCCCATCGCCGCCTTCGTGGCCTCGGCGGCCTCGGTCTCGGCCACCCGCGTCTTCGGCCACTTCTCCACCGAGGTGGCGACGCTCGCCGCGCTCGTCTACCTGCTGCCCGGGCTCGCGCTCACGCAGGCGATGATCGAGCTGTCCACCCGCAACCTCATCGCCGGGACCAGCCGCTTCTCCGGCGCGATGATGGTCTTCCTGCTGCTGGGCTTCGGCGTGGCGCTCGGCCGCAGGATGGACGTGGTGCTGCCGCCGGCGCCGGCGAGCGTGCCCATCGCGGCGCTGCCCGGATGGTCGATCGTCCCGGCGCTGCTGGTGGTGACCCTGGCGCTGGCGGTGCTCTTCCGGGCCAGGCGCGAGGACTTCCTCTGGATCCTGCTGGCGGCGGTGGTGGCCGCGGCCGGCGCGCGCATCGGGGCCGCCTGGCTCGGGCCGGAGCTGGGCGCGTTCCTGGGCGCGCTGGCGCTCGGCGTCGTCAGCAACGGCATCGCTCGCCTGCGGCGGAGCCCGACCATCATCACGGTGGTGCCCGGAATCATGGTGCTGGTGCCCGGATCGGTCGGCTACCGCAGCATCGAGTCGATGCTCGCCCAGGACGTCGTCAACGGCCTGGCCACGGCGTTCTCGATGGTCTTCGTGCTGGTCGGCCTGGCCACCGGGCTGGTGCTCGCCAACGCGTTCGTCACGCCGCGGCGGATTCAGCTGTAGCGCAGCGTCGGGCCACGAGCGTCGGCGCGTTCGCGAGCCGGCAGGATGCGCCGCGCGCCGGAGCCGGCCCGCAACCGCCCGTCGGCACACGAGAGAAGCAGGTCCACCCCTGGGGCATCCAAGGAGGCGAAGGGATGTCCATGCGTGCTTACTCGCGGTTTGCCTGGGGCGTGCTCGCCTACAACCTCGGCGTCATCGCCTGGGGCGCCTACGTGCGCGCCACGGGCTCGGGCGCCGGCTGCGGCCAGCACTGGCCGACCTGCCAGGGCGACCTCGTCCCGCGCGCGCCGGCGCTGGAGACGATGGTCGAGTACTCGCACCGGCTGAGCAGCGGCTTGGCGCTGGTGCTCACCGTGGCGCTCGTGGCGTTCGCCTTCCGGCTCTTCCCCAAGGGCCATGCCGTGCGCCGCGGCGCCGTCCTCTCGGCCGGCTTCATGGCGCTCGAGGCCCTGCTCGGCGCGGCGCTGGTCCTCTTCGGGCTGGTCGCCAAGGACGCCTCGCTGGCGCGCGGCCTGGTGATGCCCGTCCACCTGGTCAACACGTTCCTGCTGCTGGCCTCGCTCACGCTGACGGCGTGGTGGGCCTCCGGCGGCGGCGATTTCCGCGTCCGGGGCCAGGGCCCGCTGGGAGCCGTGCTCGGCGTCGGGCTCATCGGGGTCGTCGCGCTCGGTATCACCGGAGCCATCACGGCGCTGGGCGACACGCTCTACCCGGCGCAGAGCCTCGCCCACGGCATGGCCCAGGATCTCTCGCCCGCCTCGCACCTGTTCGTGCGGCTGCGCGTGGCGCACCCGGCCATCGCCCTGCTCGTCGGCGCCTACCTGCTCGCCGCCGCCAGCTACGCCAGGGCCGCACGGAAGGCGCGCCCGGTGCGCCTCTTCGCCGGGTCGCTGGTCGCGCTCTTCGCCGCCCAGATCGTCGTGGGCTTCGTGAACATGGCGCTGCTCGCGCCGGTGGCGATGCAGCTGACGCACCTGTTCGTCGCGGACTTGAACTGGATCGCGCTGGTGTTGCTGACCGCGGCCGCGTTCGCCGCCAAGGCCGAGCAGCCGGAGAGGCGGGTGGTCCCGATGCCCGGGGTCTGGAGCCCTGCTGCCACCCCACGTCTTCAGCCGGCGGAGGTGGGTAGAGCCCGCCCTCCGTGGCGGGGGCGGCCTTTGTCGGGCCGCTGACACGACCTACCGACACGACCCCGGCACCCTTCGGCAAGATCACGGCAGGCCCGGCCGGGCACTCCCAGTCCGACACGACCAACCGACTGACACGCCCCCGGCACGGAGGCCCAATGCCGATCACTTTGGGTCCGTCCGAGCGAT
>DASXVQ010000050.1:0-6679 GCA_036504155.1 Myxococcales bacterium | reverse complement strand
CACCAGCACCCGGCGCCCCTCGAGCGAGTAGCGGGCGATGGTCTTGTCCTCCACGAGCTTCTCCAGCGTCGCCGCCTCGTGCTGGAACGCCGCCGGCATTGGGAGCGCGACGAGCACCCTCACGGCCGCCCGGGCGGATCGGTTGACGGCCGGGCGGCAACCTAATAAAAAACGGTCGTTCGTTTTTCTTCAGGGGATCGCCCGTGCCCAAGCTCGATGCTCAGACCGTCGCCGCCCGCAAGCGGAAGATCGAAGCCGCCGCCCTGGTGCTCTTCAAGCGCCGCGGGTTCCACGGCGTCGGGCTTCGCGAGATCGCCAAGAAGGCCCGCGTCTCCCTGGGCAACCTCTACAACCACTACCGCTCCAAGGATCACCTCTACGAGTCCATCCTCGCGCGCCTGGGGGCGGAGTTCGCCTCGCCGCTCACGCCGATGGCCACGCACCTGGGCCAGAGCCGCTTCCCCGACGACCTCGAGGATTTCGGCCGGGCCGTGGGCCAGACCCTGGAAGAGCACGCGGACTTCCTGACCCTGATCTACGCGGACATCTCGGCGTTCGACGGTCGCCACGTGCGGCCCTTCTACGACGGGCTCACCGACCGGTTCCGCCTGGTGCTGGGGCGGCGCTTCCAGGAACTCCGGGAGCAGGGACGCGTCGCCGAGGGCGTGGACCCCGCGGTCGCCTTCACCGCCGTCTACATGCAGTTCTTCAACTACTTCGTAGTCGAGCGGATGATCGGCGCGCGCGGCCACATGGGGCTCTCCGACGACGAGGCCATCGCCGCTCTCTCCAGGCTCTTCCGCGAGGGCGTCGAGCGCATGTTCCGCGGTGAAGACCGGTCGCCGCGCCAGAGGAGGCGGTCTTGAAGATCCGGCTCGTCGACGCGCCGCTGGCCGTGCCGCACTACCGGCAGGTGCGCCTGCCCACCGTGGCCGCGGAGCTGGCGCCGTACGCGCAGGTGGAGATCAACGACGAGAACGTCGAGCCCATCGACGAGTCGCCGGTGGACCTGGTGGGCTTCACCGCGCAGGCCTACAACGCGCCCCGGGCGATCTTCCTGTCCGAGCGCTTCCGCAAGCGGGGCATCAAGACCATCCTCGGCGGCCCGTACGCGACGACCGCCCCGCAGGCGGCCCTGGAGCACTTCGACGCGGTGGTGGTGGGCGAGGTCGAGGGCCTGGGCGAGAAGATCTGCCGGGACCTGGAGAGGGGCGAGCTGCGCGGCCTCTACCGCAGCCCCACCCCGCCCGACCTCGCCATCGCCCGGCTGCCGCGGCGCGACCTGCAGAAGGCGCAGAAGTACTACCGCGCCAACTTCCCCATCGAGTTCACCCGCGGCTGTCCCCATCGCTGCAGCTTCTGCTACGGCCCCTACGGCTTCGGCCCGTTCCGCACCCGCCCGCTGGACGCCATCGCCCGCGACCTGGACCAGTGGGACTACGGCTACGTCGAGTCGGTGGACATGCACTTCGCCGCCGACCGCCGCCACACGCTCGAGGTCTGCAAGCTGCTCGAGCAGAGCAAGACCTGGGGCTGGGTGGGCCAGGCGACGCTCAAGTCCATGGACGACCCCGAGCTCTTGGAGCAGCTCGCGCGCAGCCGCTGCCGCCAGGTCTTCGTGGGCATGGAGTCCATCGAGGAGGCCGCGCTGGCCGCCTCGAACAAGGGGTTCAACAAGGTCGAGGACTACCGGCGCATCGTCCGCCTGATGCAGGACCACGGCATCCTGGTGCACGTGGGCCTCATCTGGGGCCTGGACGGCGCGACGCCGCAGAGCTTCGAGGCCACGGCGCGCTTCTGCGAGGAGAACAAGATCTTCCTCGCCTCGACCAACCTCGTGTCCTACTTCCCGGGCCTGCCCAACCACACCAAGCTCGTGCAGGAGGGACGCATCGTCACCCGGGACCTGCGCGACTACGACAGCGCGCGGGTGCTGGTCGCGCCGCAGGGCATGACCCCGGAGCAGGTCGTCGAGGGCGCGCGGCGCTTCACCGACGGCTTCTACAGCTTCGGGTCCATCCTCCGGCGCTCGCTGCAGCCGTCCTCCTTCAACATGGGACAGATCCTGGGGTTCTGGGTCGCGAACCTCACCTACCGCGCCTACAACAAGCAGTGGGGCCAGCGGCTGGGCGCGACCGACACCCCGTGGCCGGCGAAGGACGAGGAGGAGAAGGCGAGCTTCCCGTTCGTCGGCGGCAAGATGCCGCTCTCCTACACGCTGGCCCAGTTCGACGGCCGGATCCTCGACAGCCTGCACCGGGCCTGGCTGCGCGTCCCGAAGGTCGCCTCGCTCGCGAGCACGGCGCCCGTCGTGCTCGCCGCGGCGCTGGGGTGCCTCGCGGCCTTCGCGGGGATCAAGGAGCTGGAGAAGGGCTTCTGGCCCGCGGCCTGGCCGCCGACCTGGGCCGCGCTGGTCGCCTTCCTCGCCGGGACGGACCTGAGCGCCTACCTGGTCACGCGCGTGGCGCGCACCCGGGCGCCACAGCCCCTGCTCCTCCTGCTGGCCCTGCTGTGCTTCCTGCCCATGGGCTGCTGCATCCTGGCGCTGCCGGAGTACGCCACCGGCTGGCGCGCCCTGGCCTCCTGGAGCGCGGTGGTCATGCTCATGAAGGCGGTGGACGTGGCGCGCAGCGACGAGGCGCAGACCACGAGCTCCTACCGCGTCTTCTCCTTCCTGGTCTTCTTCCCGACGCTGCAGCTGAAGGGCTCGTTCGTCTACGACGAGTCCAAGCAGCTCTTGACCCGGCACTGGCCGCTGATGTGGGCGGGCGCCACCCGCTTCTGGCTGGGCGTCTTGCTGTCCTGGACGGTCCTCTACTTCGCCATCCAGGGCGACCTGCGCGGCCCGTATCTGCCGCTCGACTGGCTGGGGGCCACGCTGTCCATGGTGCTCATCCACAAGGGGACGCTCGAGTACTGGACCGGGTACTGGCGGACCGCCGGCTACCAGATCCCGCAGCCGGTGGGGCCTTGGCCGCTCGCTCCGCGCTCGCCCTCCCAGCTGTGGCGCGACCTCCACCGGCCGATGCGCGCCTGGCTCGTCTCGCACGTCTACCGGCCGCTCGGCGGGAGGCAGAGACCGGTGCTCTCGACGCTCGCCGCCTTCACCGTGGGCGGAGCGCTCCTGGCGGCGATGATCGCGCCGTCGACGGAGCACCTGCCTTGGGAGGTCGTGGCGCTGTTCTCCGCTCAGGGCGCCATCGTCGCGGCCGAGAAGCTCCTCGCCCGAAAGGCCGCTCCACCGCGCGCCGTCTCGCTCGGCCTGTGGGTGCTCGCGGCCGCGGTCTTCTGTGCCTTCGCCTCGCGCTTCTTCTCTTTGCTGGACCAGGTCCTCCTCTAAGGGACCTGCGGAGGGAGCAACCCCATGACTCAGACCAGAGCCTTCGCAGTCCTCCTCGCCGCGGCGCTGCTCCCGGGCTGCACCTCGGGCGTCGCCTTCATGGTCGCCAAGCGCGCGATCGACGACCAGCAGTCCGCGGAGAGCTACCGCGGGCGCTACGTCGAGGACCTGGGCATCGACGAGACCGGCAAGGCGCAGCAGGTGGTGCGCGAAGTCGTCTACCAGAAGCCGGGCAAGGCGCGCATCACCGTGGTCGAGCCCGAGGAGCGGCGCGGCGAGCTGGTCGTCTACGACGGCGCCACCATGACCTTCTGGCGCCCGCGCGACCGCTTCGGCATGCGCGTGCGCGGCGCCACCGCGCCGACCTACAAGCAGCTGCGCGCGCTGGTCTACGAAGACGTGCGCTGGGCGTGGGACAACTACCACACGTTCAACCGCGGCAAGGAGAAGCAGGCCGGCCGCACCGCGCAGGTCTGGCGCTCCTACCCCAAGGGCGACCGTCCGCTCTTCCGCTACGAGGCGTGGCTGGACGAGGACTACCAGATCCCCCTGCGCATGGGCATCCGCGACACCCGCGAGCACACCTGGTACGCGATGGAGTATCGGGACCTCGCCCTCAACGTCCCGGTGGCGCCCGACGAGTTCAGCTTCACCTTCCCCGAGGACGCGGTGGTGGTGGACTTCGACCTCGGCGAGCGCTCGGTGCCGCGCGAGGAGCTGCAGAAGTCGATCAACTTCGACCTCCAGGTCCCCGCCCACCTGCCGGCGGACCTGGAGGTCGAGAAGATCATCCGCGGCGCGCCGGGCCTGGCCTCCGCGGTGGTGGTGATGCGCCACAAGGCGCGCCTGGTCACGCTGGGCGAGGTGCACAGCCCGGGGCGGATGCTGGACCTGGGCCCCGGCCTCACCATCCCCATCGGCGGCGAGGCCGGCAGGCTCAACTTCCTGGGAAGCTTCACCTCGCTCTACTGGTACGCGGGCGACACCGCGATGTTCCTGGTGGGCAACCTCCCCTACGCCCAGCTCGTCGACATGGCTCGCAAGCTGACCCCCGCCCAGCCGGCGCGGGTGCAGGGGCCGCTCGCGCTGCAGAGCTACCGCGGGCGGTACGTCGAGGAGTGCCCCGGCCGCGCGGCGAGCCGCGTGGTGCGCGAGGTGACCTTCCAGGCGCCGGCCAAGTTCCGAGTGGAGGTCGTCGAGCCCGCCGAGCACGCGGGCGAGGTCACGGTGTACGACGGCGCCACGCTCTCGACGTGGTCGCCCCAGCAGGCCGTGGGCGTGCGCGTGGGCGGCCGCCCCGCGCCGGCGCCGGAGGCCACGCGCCGGAGGCTGCAGGACCGCGGCCTGTGGAACCTGCGCAACTTCGGGGTCTTCTTCGTGCGCACCGAGCCGGTCGCCGGCCGGCGCGCGGACCTGTGGAGCTCGGTCCCCAAGCGGGAGGAGCCGGGCCTCTTCGCGAACCTGGCGTGGCTCGACGCGCAGAACCAGTTCCCGCTGGCGGTCGAGCTCGACGACCGCGAGGGAAAGCCGATCTGCACGACGAGGTTCGAGGCCATCGCCTTCGACGGCGAGGTCCCGGCCGGCGCCTTCGCGCTCGAGCTGCCCAAGGACGCGCTCGTCTTCGACGCGGACCTCTCCGGGCCCGGGGTCAGCGCCGAGGAGCTGAAGGCCTCCGGCTTCGAGTTCCTCTCGCCCTCGGTCGTTCCGGCGACGCTGACCCGCCGCAGGTTGTACCAGGCCGCGAAGGGCCCGGCGGCGACGCTCCTGATGGAGGGCGGGGCGAGCTGGCTGACGCTCACCGAGGCGCGCCACTTCGCCAGCACGCCGGACTCCTGGGCGAGCATCCCCGTCACCGTCGGCGGCCGCGCGGCGGCGCTGCAGATGATCGGCGAGGTCAACTCGCTCACCTGGGCCGCCGGCAACGTGTCGTTCACGCTCATGGGCAACCTGCCGCTCGCGGAGATGGTGAAGGTGGGCGCCTCGGTCTCCCCACGCCAGGGCGAGGCCTGGGCCGAAGCGCCCTTCGGCCTGGCGAGCTACAAGGGGCGGCTCGTCGAGCACGCCGCGGGCCTGCCCGCCGTGGCGCGCGAGGTGAGCTACCGGGCGCCGGACCTCGTCAGCGCCAAGGTCGTCGAGCCTGCGTCGCGCGCCGGCGAGCGCGTGGCCTTCGACGGCGCCGCGCTGCACTTCTATTGGCCGCAGCAGCTCTTCGGCTCCAGCTTCCGCGGCACGCCCCCGCTCACCGAGCGCGAAGGCCGCGACGCCCTGGCCCAGGGCGGGCTGTGGACCCTGCGCCACAACGACGTCCGTTTCGCCGGCGTGGAGACCGTCGCCGGCCGGCCGGCCGACCGCTACGAGCTCGCGCCCAAGCGCGCGCAGCCCTTCGTCTGGCCCACCACCGTGTGGCTCGACCAGGCCAGTTCGCTGCCGCTCAAGACCGAGATCCGCGACCGGCCGGACCACGTCTGGTACGCGGTCGAGTTCGAGAAAGTGGAGGTGAACGCGGCGGACGACGGCGTGGGCTACGGGGTGGCCTTCCCCGGCAACACCCTCAAGTTCGACTTCGACCTGCGCGACCCCGACCAGCCGGTCGAGGCGCTGCAGCGGGGGCTCAACTTCAAGCTCCTCGTGCCGACCGCGCTACCCGACGGCATGCGCGTCACCCGCGTCGTCAAGGGCCGGCACGCGCTGCCGATGGCGGCGGTCGTCTCCCAGCAGGGCGCCCGCTGGCTCACCCTCACGGAGATCCGGAGGGCGGTGCGCTCCCTGGAAAAGGACAGCGGCATTCCGGTGCAGGTCGGGCCCCACGCGGGCTCCCTGAACATGCTCGGCGGGTTCATTTCGGTGAGCTGGCTGCAGGGCGACACGGCGCTGACCTTGGTGGGCAACGTGTCGCTCGCCGAGGTGATGCGGGCGGCGGCCTCGGTGGCCGAGCCGGGGCGCAAGTAGCCGCCGCGGGCTTTCGGGGACCTTTCCTACTTCGGGGGCGCTGACTTGGGCCGGCAGCGCGGATGGCGCGCTTCACGGCCCGTCCTCAGCCCTGCGCCGAGGGCCGGCTTCGGCGCCGGGGGAGCGTCAGCGCCAGGAGGGCGACCGCGAGAGCGAGGATGCCCGGCCCCTCGGCGGAGCTGGCCGAGCCGGTGACGAGCAGATCGAGGTCCGCGTCCGAGGCCAGCCCGGCGGCGCCAGCGAGCCCGGGCGGCCGGCGGCCGAGTAGCAGCCGGAGCTGGATCTTCCGGGCCGCTGGGGCGTTGGATGTCGCTGGCACCTCAACGAGGCAATCCAATGAACGGTCTCCTGACGCTCGCGGCGCTGCTCCTCGCATTCGGGCCCGTGGCC
>DASXVQ010000049.1:0-74951 GCA_036504155.1 Myxococcales bacterium | reverse complement strand
CATGTCGTAGAAGCGCGCGTCGTACCAGTCGGCGGTCCACTCCCAGACGTTGCCGGCCATGTCGAGCAAGCCGTAGGGGCTGGCGCCCGCGGGGCGGATGCCGACCCGGTCGGTGTCGCCGACGCAGCCGAGCATGTTGGCCCGAGCGCAGTCGGGCTTGGCCTCGCCCCACGGGTAGGTCCGGGAGTCCTTGGTGCCGCGCGCCGCCAGTTCCCACTCCGCCTCGGTGGGCAGGCGGCCGCCGGCGAAGGCGCAGAAGGCAGAGGCGCGCTCGTGGTCCACGAAGACGACCGGGTAGTCGGCGAAGGCGGGGTCGTCGAAGTAGTGGGCGCGCTTGTTGGAGCTGGAGAGCTGCGGCGCGCGGCAGGCCCCGGCGGCGACGCAGGCGGCGTAGCGGGCGTTGGTGACCTCGGTGCGGTCGAGATCGAAGGCGGCGACGGCGACCGCGTGGACAGGCTTCTCGTCCGCGGCGCCCGTCTCGCTGCCCATGGCGAAGCGGCCGGCGGGGACGTGCACGCGGCCGCTGGCGGGCACGGCGTCGACGGTGCCCCCGAAGCCGGCGGCGAGCTCCTCCGGAGGTGCGCCCGAGGCCGCTCCCGTGGTGCGCCAGAGCATCAGCATGGCGGCGATGGTCAAGACGACCAGGCTCAACAGCGCTTGTGACCTTCTCATGCAGACTCTCCGGTGTCCGGCCTTTGCAGGGGAGTACGGAGAAGGGCGCGAGTTGGGCCGCCGAGCGCGGGCGGGCGGGGGGATTCGTCCGCAATGACGCCGGGTTGCCGCGCGCAGGCCGCTCGCGGTCGGACTCGTCGGCTCCGCCCCGGCGCGTCGAGGCACCCGCGAGCCTGTGATTCCCAGACCCTTGGAGCCTTGGCGTCTTGGCGTCGAGAAAGCGGAGTTCTGACCGAGCGGCCCGGAGCTACGCCCGCCCGCGCGCCTTCATCTGCGCTTCGCGAACACGACGGTGGTGTTCCCGCGGCCGCCCACCTTTGCCAGCGGGCCTTCGAGCGCCGCGCTCAGACGCCTTCCCAGCGCAGGGAAGTCGTCCACCGCGTCTTCGATGGAGCCGCCGCTGCCCAGCACGTCGTTGACCGTGGCGAGGATGAGCGACTTCACCATCGGCTCCTGGTCCGCCGGGTACTCCCCGGTGAACTCGCCCCCGATCGTCCCGGTCACCGGCTGGCGAGTCGCCGAGTCCAACGCGCTGAACGTCCCGCCCCACTTGAAATGAGCCATGGTTCCCCCCTCGAGTCCGCTCGCCCCCCAGTGGGCAAGAGCGGCCTGCACCCTATCGCGATGCCGGCCCTCGATGCCCGCGCCCGTCGTGAGCACCGGTGCCGGCCGGCGATCCTCGTGGCCTGCCAGACCCGGGCGCCCGAGCCAGGAGACCCTCCCTCGACTGGGGGGTGGCGCCCGAGGCTCCAGGACCTGGGGTAGATTCACCAGTCCAGGGGGGGGGCGGCGAAAACCCATTTCGAACTGCGAGATCCCCTTGCCCGTGCCTGCCCAACGACTCGAGGAGTGCCGCAAGGCCAAGGACCAAGGTTCCGCGCTGCTCGCCAAAGGGAAGGTCGAGGCGGCGCTGAAGGAGTTCCAGCGGGCGCTGCAGGCGGCTCCCGAGGACGCGGCGGCGCGCAAGAAGGTCGCCGAGGTCCTGGCCCGCCTGGGCCGCAAGCCGGAGGCCGTCGCCCAGTACCAGCACCTCGCCGGCAAGTACGCGGCAGACGGGCTGCTGGTGCAGGCCATCGCCATCTACAAGGCCATCCTCCAGCTCGACCCGGCGCACCGCGCGGTCCAGGAGACGCTGGCCGGGCTCTACGCGCGCAAGGGGGAGGGCGAGAAGTCCCTGATCCAGAGACTCCCCGCCTCGATGAGCGCCGCGCTGCGCTATCCGGGCGCCGGCCCGGGGGCCATCGACCTGCCCGAGGCGTCGGAGCCGATGACCATCGAGCGGTCCGCGGCCGACGCGTTCGAGATCAACACCGCGCACCTTCCCGCGACCCCGCTCTTCTCCGAGCTCCCGCACGACGTCTTCCTGGCCCTGCTCGCCGAGGTCCAGGTCCGCGCCTACGCGGCGGGCCAGGTGCTGGTGCGGGAGGGCGAGCCCGGCGACTCGATGTTCGTCGTCGGCCACGGCGAGGTCGACGTGGTGCGGCACCTGGGGACGCCGGAGCAGAAGGTCGTCCTCACCATGCCGGACAACACCTTCTTCGGGGAGATCGCGCTCGTCACCCGGGCCGCGCGGCTGGCCTCGGTGGTGGCGAAGACGGACTGCGAGCTGCTCGAGGTCAACCGGGAGACGCTGGAGAAGCTCTTCACGCGCTTCCCCGGCTTCTCGGAGATCGTGCAGCACTTCTGCAAGGAGCGGCTGCTCGAGAACCTGCTGCGCTCCTCCGACGTGTTCCGCCTGCTGTCGGACGCCTCGCGGCACGCGCTCGCCGACAAGTTCAGGCTGCACCAGTCGGCCGCGGGCGAGGTCCTGCTCGTCGAAGGCCAACCCGGGCGCGGGCTCTACGTGCTGCTGCGCGGCCGCTGCGAGGTGGCCGGCCGCAAGGCGGAGGGAGGGTTCGTCCGCTATCCCGACCTGACCGAGGGCGCGGTCTTCGGCGAGACGTCGCTGCTGCACGGCACCCAGGTCACGGCCAGCGTCCGCACCGCGGCGCCGAGCCTGCTGCTGGGGATCGACCGCGAGGGCTTCGCGGCGCACATCCTACCGGAGCCGAAGGTCGCCCAGGCCCTGCGCGAGCTGAGCGCGGAGCGGCTCGAGCGGACCCGGAAGCTCGGCGGCGCCTCGGCCCTCGAGCCCAGCCCGGCGATGCTCGTTTAGGGCGGCGCCGGCCAGAGGAGAGCAAGGCAAGGAAGCGGGAACGAGCGTCCGCCGAGGGCTGATTCTTAAACGCCAAGGCGCCAAGGGCTCTTCTTGGCTTGCTCGGCTTCAACGGCTGCGGTGCGCGCGCCCCGTGCTCGCAGCCGCTAGTACGAGGTGCCCCAAGTTCGTTCCGGGATGTGCCGCCCTGCAAATGCCGGCGACTGAAGTCGCGCCTGACATTGCGATGCCCGCCTTCGCGGGCTGCAGTGGCCTCGGGTCGCGAAGTCGGAAACCCGAGCTTCAGAAGTGCGAAGACCTGAACCCGGGCGCCCTTGTCCTCGCCCATGACATCCGTCGCCACCTGGTCCGCGAAGGCGGACCTCGAAACCTCAGGCGCGGCTTTAGCCGCCGGCAGTCCCAACCGGCCTTCTCGAACCCTGAACGAACTTCCGGATGCTCGTACTAGTCGAGCCGATCTCGACGGCGCCGCACTAGCAGGCGCGGGCGCCCGGGGGGACGCCCGCTCTCGTCCTTCGCGAGGGTCGCCGGGCGGTCAGCGCCGCCGGCGGCGCCACAACAGCGGAGCCAGGGCCAGCGCACTGGCGCCCAGGACCATCGCTCCCGTCCCCGTCGAGCTGCAGCCGCCTCCCGGTGGAGCGCAGTCGACGTAGGTCACGTCGTCGATCGTCTCGCGGAAGTCGTTGGAGACGTCGCTCGCGAGGGCCAGATCCGCCTCGGTGCTGGGGGAGAAGAACACCTCGAACTTGGTGAGGCGGTCGCCGGCGACGGCGAGCTTGGCCAGCTCGGGTGCCGAGGCCAGGGCGGCGGAATCGAGGGCGCCGGAGAAGCGCAACTTCGCGTGGTACTCCGACATCGAGGCGCCGAGCTGCCGCTCCGCGACGGCGTAGATGCGCCAGGCGAGCGTGGAGTAGGCGCTGGTGCTGGCGGCGGCGATGCGCGTGGGCACCACCGGAACGGCGGCGGTGAAGGAGACCTGGATGGGGCCGAGGTCGCCGCACAGCAGCGAGCCGGCGGGTGGCGCGGACTCGCCGGCCGTCACCTTGAACGCCACGAAGAACCAACCCTTCTGGACGTAGTGGCTGAACAGCGGCTCCGCGCTCGCGTCGTGCGGGAAGCCGTTGGCGTCCAGCCAGGCGGTGAAGCTGGCGGCGGAGTCGGCCTTGAGCAGCACCCAGTCGAAGATGCCCACCTGGCCGTAATCGATGATCTCCGGGCCGGAGACCCCGCCGTCGTGGGCGTAATTGGCTGCGCCGGCGTCCGGGCCGATGCGCCCGCGGCACTCGGTGCGCGCGACGTGGGTGGGCGCGGAGATGCGGTCCAGCTCGGCGAAGAGCGCCGGGTCGGCCAGGACTGGGTTCGCGGTGAGCGTCGCCGGGACGGGGAGGATGAGCCCGAACTGCGCCGCCTGGCCGCAGAAGTGCGGCCGGAAGACGTAGCTCTCCACCCCGGCGCGGTGCGTGACGAGGATGGTCTGGCTCGAGTCGATGGTGATGCCGGCGCCGAAGCCGCCGCCACAGGGGTAGGCGGGCGCGGCGAGCAGGCAGAAGGCGCAGGCGCAGAGAGTGGCCAGGAGGGAGCGCATCATCACTTGCCTCCCTTCGAGGCGGCGTAGGCGCAGCGGAAGCCGATGTTGTAGGCCCAGGTGGAGGGCAGCTCCGCCTTGCGGCAGGTGGAGCGCAGCGAGTCGCCGCCGGAGAGCCAGCAGCCGCCGCGCGCGACCTTGAGATGGCCCACGGCCGGCCCCTGGGGATCGGCCTTGGGGCTCTTGTCGTAGAAGCGCGCGTCGTACCAGTCGGCGGTCCACTCCCAGACGTTGCCAGCCATGTCGAGCAAGCCGTAGGGGCTGGCGCCCGCGGGGCGGATTCCGACCCGGTCGGTGTCGCCGACGCAGCCGAGCATGTTGGCTCGAGCGCAGTCGGGCTTGGCCTCGCCCCACGGGTAGGTCCGGGAATCCCTGGTGCCGCGCGCCGCCAGCTCCCACTCCGCCTCGGTGGGCAGGCGGCCGCCGGCGAAGGCGCAGAAGGCAGAGGCGCGCTCGTGGTCTACGAAGACGACCGGGTAGTCGGCGAAGGCCGGGTCGTCGAAGTAGTGGGCGCGCTTGTTGGAACTGGAGAGCTGCGGCGGGCGGCAGGCCCCGGCGGCGACGCAGGCGGCATAGCGCGCGTTGGTGACCTCGGTGCGGTCGAGATCGAAGGCGGCGACGGCGACCGCGTGGACCGGCTTCTCGTCCGCGGCGCCGCTCTCGCTGCCCATGGCGAAGCGGCCGGCGGGGACATGGACCGGGCCGGCTGGCGCGGCCGGCTCCGCGCCTCCGAAGCCGACGGTCTCCTCGAGCGGAGCACTGGGCGCGGCTCCCGCGGTGCGCCAGAGCATCAGAAGCGCGGCGATGGCCAGGACGACCAGACCACCCAGCAGCGGTTGCGACCTTCTCATTGAAGCCTCCGGAATCCGGCCTGTGGTTGAGGAGTACGTTCGAGGGCTCGAGTTGGGCCGGCGCGCGCGTGGATGCGCGATCGTCACGGGTGAAGCCCCTCCTCGACGGCCTCGGCCATGAGAGCACGGGAGAGAGGCGCTCGGCACCGTCCGTGTGAGTCCGGCACGAATGCGCGCGCGATTTCGCCCGCCCCGAACCACGCCCTCCCTCCTCCAGCACACGCAGCCGCAAGTTCGATCCTCGTTCCAGGTCGCCTGCTCTTTCAGGCCGGCGCATCCCGGAACGAACTCGGGGCGGGTATTACTGGCCCGGTCCACCGCCTCGACGAAACCTGGGGGAGCGTCTGCGGGGCGGCGCCTCCATCGCCAGCGTCCTGGCGGCGAGGTGGCGGAGGGTCGAAGGCGCGCGAGCTCGTCCCGATCGGGCGGGCATGTAGACGCGTCCGCCTCACGCCCAGCCGTGGGGTGGCGCAGCCGGCAGGCCGTCCTCCTCTTCCCAGGGGAGAGGGGCTGGCCACGCTCGACGGCCGTGGAAAGCTGCGCGCCCGCTTCGAGCCGGCCACTCCCCAACGGGTCACTCGTTCGCGGCCCAGGTGAGGGCCGGAGGCCGGATGCGGGGAGCGTGAATGGGGAATGCGCAGAGTCCCGCGGGCCGCGGCGCGCCGGCTTGGCACTCCCTGCCGGCGGGCGAGGCGATGGCCGCCATGGCCTCGCGCCGGGACGGCCTGACGGCCGAGGAGGCTGCCGAGCGGCTCCGGCGCCATGGGCCCAACCGGCTCCCTCCGCCCAAGGCTCGCAGCGCAGCGGCGCGCTTCCTGGCCCAGTTCGACAACCTGCTGATCGCGGTCCTGCTCGTGGCGGGCGCCATCACCCTCGGCCTGCGGCACTGGGTCGACTCCGGGGTGATCTTCGGGGTGGTGCTCATCAATGCCCTCATCGGCCAGCTCCAGGAGGGCAAGGCCGAGAAGGCGCTGGAGGCCATCCGCCGCATGCTCTCGCCGCAGGCCACCGTCCTGCGGGACCGGCGCCGGCAGGCGATCGACGCCGAGGGCGTGGTCCCCGGCGACGTCGTGCTGCTCGAGCCCGGGGACCGGGTCCCGGCCGACGTGAGGCTGCTGGAGACGCGCAACCTCCAGGTCCAGGAGGCCCTGCTGACCGGCGAGTCGCTCCCGGTGGAGAAGGGCGAGGCTCCCGTCGACCCCGCTGCGCCCCTGGGCGACCGCTGCAGCATGGCCTACGCCGGCACGCTGGTGACCCGCGGCTCGGGCTGGGGCGTGGTGGTGGCGACCGCGCTCGAGAGCGAGCTCGGCGGCATCAGCTCCATGCTCCGCTCCGTCGAGAAGCTGGAGACGCCGCTGCTCAAGCAGATCCGCCAGTTCAGCCGCTGGCTGACGGCGGCCATCCTGGCGCTGGCGGCCGCCACCTTCCTGGTCGGCGTCCTCGTGCACCACTTCGCGCTCCCGGACATGTTCCTGGGCGCGGTGGGGCTGGCGGTGGCGGCCATCCCCGAAGGGCTGCCGGCGGTCATCACCATCACGCTGGCCATCGGCGTGCAGCGCATGGCGCGGCGCAGCGCCATCGTCCGCCGGCTGCCCGCGGTGGAGACCCTGGGCTCGGTGACGGTCATCTGCTCGGACAAGACGGGCACCCTCACCCGCAACGAGATGACGGTGCGCAGGGTGGCGCTGCGCGGCGGCGTGGTGGAGGTCCAGGGGGTGGGCTACGGCCCCGAGGGGACCCTGCGCAGGGAGGGCCGGGAGCTGCCGCCGGAGGCGCTGCCGGAGCTGGTGGAGGCGGCGCGGGGAGGTGCGCTCTGCTCGGACTCCGAGCTGCAGCTGCGCGACGGCGAGTGGAGCGTCAGCGGCGACCCGATGGAGGGCGCCCTGCTGGCGCTGGCCGCGAAGTCCGGCCTCGACCTGCCGGCCCTGGCCTCGCAGATGCCGCGCCTCGACGCGATCCCCTTCGACCCGGAGCGGCGCCTGATGGCCACGGCGCACCCCGGGCCGGCGGGCCGGGTGCTCTACGTCAAGGGCGCCCCGGAGGTCCTGCTCGAGCTCAGCTCCTGGCAGCGGGCCCCGGGGGGCGGGCGGGAGCCGCTCGAGCCCGCCTACTGGCTGGCGAGGGTCGAGGAGATCGCCTCTCGCGGGGAGCGGGCCCTGGCCATCGCCACGCGCGAGCTGGACCGCGAGCCGGCGAGCCTGAGCCCCGAGGACGTGGGCGACCTCACCCTGCTCGCGGTGGCGGGCATCGCCGACCCGCCGCGGCCCGAGGCCATCGCGGCGGTGGGGCACTGCCTGCGCGCGGGGATCGACGTGAAGATGGTGACCGGCGACCACGCGCTCACCGCGCAGGCCATCGGGGCGCAGCTCGGGTTGCGGGGCCACTCCTCGATGACCGGCGCCGAGCTCGACACCCACGACGACGCCCAGCTGGCCGGGCGGGCGCTGGAGACGGACGTCTTCGCGCGGATGAACCCCGCTCACAAGCTGCGCCTGGTGCGGGCGCTGCAGGCGCGCGGCAAGGTGACGGCGATGACCGGCGACGGCGTCAACGACGCCCCCGCGCTCAAGCAGGCGGACGTCGGCATCGCCATGGGCCGCGGCGGGACGGAGGTCTCGAAGGAGGCGGCGGAGTTGGTCCTCGCCGACGACAACTTCGCGACCATCGCCGCGGCCGTGGAGGAGGGCCGCACCGTCTACGACAACGTCAAGAAGGCGATCACCTTCATCCTGCCGACCAACCTCGGAGAGGCGCTGACCATCGTCGCCGCCGTGGCCGTGGGGACCACGCTGCCGATCACCGCGGTGCAGATCCTCTGGGTCAACATGATCACCGCGGTGACGCTGGCCCTGGCCATCGCCTTCGAGCCGGCGGAGCAGGGGATCATGCTGCGGCCGCCGCGGCGCCCCGACGAGCCGATCCTCTCGGGCTTCCTCCTCTGGCGGGTGGGGTTCGTCAGCGCCCTGCTGCTGGTCGGCGTCTTCGGCCTGTACCTCCTGGAGCGCCGCCTGGGCGCGAGCGTGGCGGTGGCGCGCACCGTCGCGGTGAACGTGCTGGTCGCCTGCGAGGCCGCCTACCTCTTGAACTCCCGCTTCATCGAGGCCTCGGCCTTGAATCGCAGCGGGCTGCTGGGCAGCCGGCTGGCGTGGGGCGCGATCGGGCTGGTGGCCGCGCTGCAGGTCCTGTTCACCTACGCGCCGCCGTTCCAGAAGCTCTTCGACACCCGGGCCCTGGGCGCCGGCTCCTGGGCGCGGGTGTTCGCGGTGGCGGTGGGGCTGCTCCTGGCCGTCGAGGTGGAGAAGGCCATCCTGCGCCGCCTCCACGGCAGGCCTCCGCGCGGCACGGCGCAGGCTGGCAGGGCGGAGAGCCCCTGGACGCTGGGCCCCAGGCCCTCGCGCGCCCACTGAGCCGTCGCGGGTCGAGGTCGGGGGAGGTCGGGGGAGGAAGAGGTGCGTCCGGGCGGGCCTCTCGCCCTCGCCGCGATCGGCCCGCCTACTTCAGGACCACGAGCTGCGAGTCGGGGACTTCGGTCGTCCCGGCCAGGCTGGCGCCGTCCCCCGCGGCGCTCAGCGAGGTGAGCCAGCCCGCCGGCAGCGTCACCAGCAGCCGGATGTCCTCGTAGGCGTCCACGCCGTCGAGGCCGGGGTGCACCGCGTAGACGCGGCCGTTGTCCTGCGCCACGTAGACCGTGGTCGCGTCCGCGCTGGCCGCGACCGCGGTGGTGCGCAGCGCGGAGAAGGGCAGCGGCTGCAGGCCCGGCTTGGCCGCGCCCTGCAGCTCGTAGAAGGCCGTCCCCGCCGGGCAGTCGAAGGCGTCGTCCGGGCAGGGCGGGATGGCGTTGACCGCGACCAGGCGCCCGTCGCGCGAGACGGACACCATCGACGAGGCCCAGGTCCCCGCGATGCTCAGCCCGACCGGGGCCCCGCCGGAGAGCGGAATGCGGGCCGCCACCCGCGTGGAGTCGGCGCTCGCCACCGCCTGCGGCAGCAGCAGCTCGTCGGAGCCCTGGGCCACCGCGAAGGACGGCGCGGCGCCCTCCGGCTCCCAGCCCGCGGGCAGCGCGACCGAGCAGGAGGCCGGCAGCGTCCACTCCGCCGGGCCGCGCTGGTCGCAGGCGCCGGTCCCCACCCGCTCGTAGCTGCCGTGCTTGAGCGCGAGCACGCCGCTGCCGTAAGGGGCGAGGCCGAGGTAGGAGCCGGGGGTGGGCGTCAGGTAGAGGGGCCGCTTCTCGATGCCCAGGTTCACGCCCGGCACGAGCTCGACGTCGTTCGGGTCCGTGGAGAGCTTGAGCACCTTGACGTAGTCGGTCTCGGTCCGGCCCGTGCGGCGCTTGCCGGCGATGGCCAGCAGGTCGCGGTCGGCGGCGACGGCGGAGGTGGAGCTCTCGTCGATCGTGGAGGGGAGGGTCAAGCTGGCGAAGTGCGCGCCCGGGCTGGCGACGAAGGGCCTGGGGACGTCGTAGCGCGACTCGCCGATGGCGAGGTCCATCTGCGAGGAGTAGGCCGCCCGCCAGATCGGGTACTCCAGGCCCCAGCGGTCGGTGATGGTCTGCGCGTCGCGGTTGAGGGTCACCAGCTTGCCGCTCTCGTCCGCCGAGGCGTTGACCGCGGCGTACATGAGCGGGGACAGGCCCGGCGCGGGGAGCGCGCGCACCGTCTGGTAGGGCATGGCGATGCTCCCGGCGGCGCGGCCGGAGACCAGGTCCACCTCCAGCAGCGAGTCCAGGGTGGCGACCAGCACCCCGCTGTCGCGGTCGCCGCGGAACATGGAGGAGACGATGTAGGCGGTCTGGATGTCGTCCTTGACCCAGCCGCTCCCCGGCGGGGCGGCCTCGCGCAGGATGGTCGAGGTGTACCAGTCGAGCACCGCCAGCCGCCCGTCGGGGCCGTAGAGCACGACGTCGATGATCCACAGCGAGTCGTCGTACAGCCGCGGCCGCGCCGGCGCCGGCGGGTTGGTGGTGATGTCGTACACGTCCACGGTGGAGCCGGTCTCGTACCCGCGCGACACGGCCAGCCGGGTGCCGTCGGGGCTGATCGACATCCCGGGGTCGGCGGTGGTCTCGTCGCCGGGGAGCGCCTCGTCGAGGTCGCCCACGGTCCAGGTGGGGTCGGGCTGCGGCGCGAGCCCCAGCGCGAGGTCCGAGGGCGGCGTGCCCGCCTTGCACGCCAGGGGCAGGGAGACCGCCGGGACGGTGAGCAGCCCCCCGTGGCCGTAGGAGCGCTCGACGAAGAAGGCCTTGGCCACCTCCCCGTAGAGGATGCGCAGGAGGCGGCCGCCGCCCGCGGGCAGCTGGAAGTGCCGGGTGGGGACCCAGCCGCCGGGGCAGGGGGAGAGCGCCACCAGCCCGGAGACGCCCGGCTCGCCGGCCTTCGTCCCCGCCAGCCAGTAGCTCACCAGCGCCTGCCCGCCCTCGGGGGCGAGCGCCACGTCGTCGACGACCGCGCGCTCGTAGCTCGCCGCGGCCGGGTCGCTGCCCGGGGTCGGCACGCGCAGCGCCACGACCTGCGTGCGGTAGCCCCGCGCGAGGTCGAAGACGTTCACCAGGTTTCGCCAGAGGTCCACGACCATCATGGTCTCCCTGGAGACCGCCAGGCCCCATGGGTCGACCCCGACCTTCGAGCTGCGGACGTCCACCCGGTCCGGCAGGTGGCCGGGGCCGAGGTAGCGGGCCCCGGTCGCCTCCAGGCTGCCCTCGCCGGCGCTGGTGTGCACGCGCACGCCGATGGCCACGCCGAAGGGCAGCCCGCCGGGGACGACCACCTCCGCCACCTGCCGCCCGGTCGCGCCGTCCTTGGACAGGCCGACGACCATGGCCGCGACGTTGCCCAGGTAGACCTGCGGCGTCTCGCCCCCGCCGGCGTCGAAGAGCGTGCCGGCGACCTGGACGTGCTGGCCGGCGAAGAACTCCGAGGGCTGGAGGCTGGCGACCGTCGGTCGGTTGGGGGGCGCGGGGGGCTCGGGGACGTGGAAGTCGCGGCACGCCGCCAACAGCAGCAGCGCGCAGCAGGACAGGGCTCGCAGGCTTCGTCGCATCGCGGACCGAGCCTACGCCGCGGCGGGCGGGATCGAGAAGCCTCGGGTGATCCTCGCGACGGCTGCCGGGACGAACTTCTCCCTCGGGTGGTTGGACTCGACGCGGCCGTGGAGAAGGTAGATCTGCCGGCCGCGGCCCAGCTCGAGGCCGGGCGGCCGTGCAGGCGGGCGAGCGCGCTCAGGCGGACGGGCTCGGGACGGGGCGCGCGGCGTGGGCCTCGATCGTGTCCAACAGCGCCAGGACCTCGCACGGCTTGGAGACGAGCTCCTGGGCGCCGCGGGCCCGGGCCTGCTCGGCGGTGACGTCGGAGAAGCCGGTGATCAGCACCACGGCCGGACGCACCGGGTCGCGGCGGCGGATCTCGGCGAGCAGGGACCAGCCGTCGCCGTCGGGCATCCGGATGTCGGAGAGCACCAGGTCGACCCGGGCGCCCCCGGCGAGCGTGGCCAGCGCCGTCCTGCCCGAGGTGGCCTCGAGGACGGTGTGGCCCCCCAGCTCGAGGACCTCGCGGAGCACGCTGCGGACGTCGGGCTCGTCATCCACCAGCAGAACGGTCGCCACTGCCGCCCCCCTCGAGCCGGTCGCCGTCACCCCCGACGCCCGGACGGATCGCGCTCTCCGGGATGGGGTTCGTCTTGATCCGCAGCACGAAGCAGCTGGGCGAGACCGCGCGGTCGAGCTTCAGGCTGCCGCCGTGCTCCTTGGCGATCGCCAGGGAGATGCTCAAGCCGAGCCCGGTCCCGTGCCCGGGCGGCTTGGTGGTGAAGAAGGGCTGCATGATCCGCGTCTCGAGCTCCTCGGGCACGCCCGGACCCGAGTCGAGGACCCGGATGGCCAGCGTGTCGTCGTCGTCCTCCAGGGCGACGCGCACCTCGACCCAGGGCTCGCCTGCGCGCGAGTCGGCGCGCACCGCGTCCAGCGCGTTGGCCAGCAGGTTGAGGAGGACCTGGGAGATCTGCACGGGCCGGCAGGTGATGCGCAGGTCGGCGGGGAGGGTCGGCAGCCGCAGGGCGATCCCGTCGTCGAGGAAGCGGGCTCGGCAGAGGGCCAGCGTGTCCTCGAAGATGCTCGCCAGGGGCACGACCTGGAACGGGTCGGAGGAGCCCTCGTGGCTGAGCCGGCGCAGGCCGCGGATGATCTGCGCGACCCGCGCCCCGCTGCGCTCGATGGCGCTCAAGGCCTCCTCGAGCTGCTTGGCCGAGAGCGTCCCGCGCTCGAGCGCCAGGCGCAGCAGCTGCGCCCTGGCCATCATCACGCTGAGCGGGTTGTTGATCTCGTGGGCGATCCCCGCCGCCATCTCGCCGAGGGCCGCCAGCCGGGCGGCGTTGACGGCCCGCTCCTCGGCCTCCAGGCGCTCGGTGATGTCCTGCGAGACGCCCACGGTGAAGGCGACCCTCCCCCGCTCGTCGAGGACCGGGGACTTGGTCGTGCGCCACTTGCGGACCACGCCGTCGTGGCGGGTGACCGGCTCGCACTCGATGCGCATCGGCCGCTGGTGGTTCCAGACCCACAGGTCGTCGAGCACGTACTGCTTGGTGTAGTCCGGCTCGTTGAACGGGGCGTCGACCAGCTCCTTGAGCTGCTCGTTGGTCATCCCGTAGTACTCGCGGAACGCGCGGTTGGCCCAGCGCAGCCGCGAGCCCTTCCCCTTCACCAGGACGTACTCCGCGAGGCAGTCGAGGATCTGCTCGTAGTAGCGCTCGTGGGCCGACCAGGCGCTGACGTCGAGGGCGACCGCCAGGTAGTGCCGCTCGCTCTCGCACCAGCGCACCGACCACTGCAGCACGCGCCCTTCCCCGTCGGGGCCCTGGTGGCGCAGGACGTGTCCCTGGCTGACTCCTCCATGGACCGAGTCCGCGAGCACCCGTGCCCAGCGCTCCCGGTCGCCCGGCTGGAGCCAGGCGTCCGAGCGCGCGCCCGGCTCCGCCTGGGGTCCGAGAAGCTCCCTGGCCACGGGGTTGGAGGCGAGGACGACGCCTTCGCGGGAAAGGCACAGCACCGCCACCGGCAGGCGCTGGTAGTCGTCGCCTCCGCGAACCATCGAATCTCCGAGCTGCGCCAGCTCGCTCCTCGTCATAGCGTGCCCTGGGCCGGTGGGAACCGACACCTCTCCTCCTAGCGTCGAATGTGGGCTCGCCGGCCGCGGCGACCATTTCCGCCGCGCAGGAAAGCGCGTGCCCGCTCGCGAAGAGGGCCTTGCGCCGGCGGCGAGGAGGGCGAGCCGGCACCCGGGCCTTGGGCCCCGCAGCTCGCGGGAGCGGAAGGCGAGGGAGCGAGGGCGCGCCCTCGGCCCAAGGAGAGCGAGCGGGCACGGCGCGCACGGTCTCATAGGCCCGCGACGTCTGGCGATTTGTCCTCGTTCGGCTGCAGCCCTTAGCGCCGGGCATCCCTCTGCCCGCTCCCTCGACAGGCGCTCCACAAAACGAATGGCTAGCTCCAACCTCCCGGCGTCGGCCGTCGTGCTCCCCTTGGCTGCCTCGGGGCGACACGCAGGAGATGGGAAAGATGCGCAGGGCGTGCTGGGCGCTGGGGGTGCTCTTCGGAGCGCTGTGCAGTCAGGGGTGTACCCAACCGGGGCTGGGACCACCCGGGTCTGACGCGGCCGCGCCGTCGTTCGCCTGTGCGGTGGACCCCGACTGCCCCTCCGGGAACACCTGCCTGGACGGTCGCTGCCAGGCTGGCGTGACAGAGTCGTGCGCCTCGGATTCCGACTGCGCCGACCTGCGCTATTCCTGCGCGCTCCCGGCTGGACAGTGCGCGCTCGTGCCCAACCGCTGCCTCAGCGACGCGGACTGCACAACCGGGACGACCTGCGAGACGGCTTCTCACCTGTGCGCCATGCCTTCCGACGCCGGGTTCGTGCCGGTCTGCCAGGAGGGCGAGCAGCTCGCCTGTGGGGTGTCGTCGATCGGCGAGTGCCGCCTGGGCATCAAGGTCTGCCGGGGCGGCGCGTGGAGCGGCTGCCTAGGCGCGGTGCTGCCCGCGCCCGAGATCTGCGACGGCAAGGACAACGACTGCGACGGCCTGACCGACGACATGGGCACCCTCTTGTGCGGCGTCGGCGCGTGCGCTCGCACCGTGCAGGTCTGCCTCGACGGCAACCTCCAGCGCTGCGAGCCCGGCGCTCCGAGCGCCGAGATTTGCAACGGCCTGGACGACGACTGCGACGGACGCACCGACGAGGGTTTCGGGACCCTGACCCGAGGGACCGGCGCGTGCCAGCGGTCGGTTCCGGGCTGCCTCTCCGGTGCGCTGCAGTCGTGCGACCCGGCGGCAAGCGACATCTGCGACCCCAATCTCCAGATCCTCCTCGACAGCACGGACGCGAGCCATCGCGGCTACACGGTGGTCCGGGTGTGGGGCACGCACCACGAGATGGGCCATGCCATCGGCCGGACGTTCGCCGGAGAGATCGAGGCTGGCATCGCCAGCCTGCGGAGCTTCGCCCGGTTCCCCGCGGCGCGCACGCTGGTCGCGCAGATGACCTGGCCGGCGGAGATCGAGGATGAGATCAGCGGCATCGCCGACGGGATCGCGGAGGTGCTGCCGAACACGACCGTCGACCTCGCGGACGTCAAGGCGCTCAACTCGTACAGCGACTGGGGCAACGCCACCGCCTGCCGCTCGCACTCGTGCTGGGGGTCCTTCGTGGAGCCTCCGGTCAAGACGCTCTCCACGCGGCGGCTCGACTTCGACACGCCCGTCGATTTCGTGCAACACCACGTCGTCTACGCCGTCGAGCCGGGCGACGGCTCGGTGCGCTGGGTCAACTTCTCCTGGCCGGGCGTGGTGACGGTGGTGACCGGTCTGAACGCCCACGGCACCCTCGTCTCGCTGCACGACTACAACTCCATCAGGCTGAGCACTCCGGGCCTGACCTTCCGCAGCGTGGCGGCGCGGCGGGCGCTGACCGAGCCCGACGCCGACTCCCTCGAGGGGCTGCGCGGCCAGACAGAGGCGCTGCTCGGCGGGATCGCGATAGCCACCGGCGGGTTCATCAACCTCTTCGCGCCCGAAGGAATTGGCGGGGTGTTCACCTGCCCAGCCGGTGGAGGCTGCGGCACTGCCCGGGTGCCCCAAGACGATTATTTCGGCGGCGAGGTGCTCATCGCCTCAAACGCCCAGACCGACGGCCACACCGTCCCGGCGGGCGCGGAGTTCATCGACGCCTATTACGCCCAGGGTGGGACCAAGAAGATCGCCGACCACTTCGGGCTGATGGGCACGAAGGGACTGCACCTCGTCTCCGTCGCCTACGTCGGCGAGGAGGACATGCGCTTCTGGTTCCAGGGGCGCGGACGAGTGGATCACCTCGAGCTCGAGTGGACGGATCTCATTCCCGTGCAGCCGCCCTCTACCGACTCGGGCGGCTTGTGAAGGAAAGATTGAGAGCCAAGGCGTCTTCCAGTGCCTTCCGGGCCTTGGGGCAGCGGCTCCCAGGCCCAACGGGCAATCGAGCCGATGCAGCGGTCCATGGGCATCTCGTTCGCTCGGGCCGATGGGCTGCGGCCTGCACGGCCGTCCTGGATGATGACGGAGCCGGATCTACTCACTGAGAGAAGCCCGCCAACACCTTCGGCGATCGATGCTCCTGCTATGCTCCGTGCGACCGTCGTCGCTCGAAACCGGAGTCGTCCATGCGCTTCTCGCTGTCGTTCCTTGCCCTTGCAGTCCTGCTGCTGACGGCGTGCCCGCCTGGTCCGGCTGCGGAACCCGACGCCGGAGCCGGCAAGGAAGAGTCACTCGCCGCCTGCAAGGACGGCATCGACAACGACGGCGACGGCTTCACCGATTGCGCGGACCAGGACTGCCTGGTCTTTGCCCTGTGCGTGATCCCGCCCGACGCGGGCTCCGGCAGGGACGCATCGGAGGCGGGGTCCATGGACGCTTCGCAGGCGGGGTCCATGGACGCATCGGCGGCAAGTGCTGACGCCGCGGGGCCCGTGGCCTCCTTCGC
Source organism: Myxococcales bacterium (assembly GCA_036504155.1). GTDB lineage: Bacteria > Myxococcota > Myxococcia > Myxococcales > UBA5297 > JACRCT01. Next base: position 58,694 of record DASXVQ010000049.1, on the reverse strand, counting down.
GTACCTCGGCGCCGACCCGGCGCAGGTCCCGCTCGGCGGCAGCGCGACGGTCAAGTTCAGGGCGCTCGACTCGTGGGGCACGCCCGTGGCCAGGCTGCCCGTCGTCTTTTCCGTTGCGCCCGGGGGCATGGCAATCGTCGAGAACTCCGGCGAATCCGTTGCGGACGGCACCGTGACCACCACCCTCACGGCCGGGGCCATCGCCGGGATCGTCGTCGTGACCGTCCTGGCGGCCGACGACAACACCATCCTCAAGAAATCGGACGCCATCGCCATCTCGGGCGGCCGCATCAACGCCAAGAACCTGTCTCTGGTCTGCCCGCACTACTCGATCGGCGGCTTCCAGAAGCATGGCCTCGAGATGGAGTGCACGGCATTCGGCGCCGACTTCAGCGGCGCCTTCGTGCCGGGCAGCCAGGTCCTCCTCCTGACCGAAGCCGGCGCCGTGCCGTCGTCGGCAGCGTTCAGCGCCGACCCCGCGAGCGGCGGAATCGCCCGCTTCACCTACCGCACGCAGTGCCGGGAGCCTCGCGACGTGCCGCCGCTGGGCGAAGCGGCTGGCGACCCGGGCAACCCCTGCACGGTCATGAACCCGTGCAAGGCCAACCCCGGCATCGAGGTGCGTACCTGCAACCCGCGCGACGGATGGGCCACCCTGGTCGCCATCTCCACCGGCGGCGAGTCGTTCCAGGACCTGAACGGCAACTTGGAGCGGGACCCTGGCGAGGCGTTCGTCGACCTGCCCGAGCCGTTCGTGGACGCCAACGACAACGGCACCCGCGACAACGACCCCGCCAACGACAACGTCGAGGAGTTCTACGACGCCAACCACAACGGGAAATGGGACGACAGGAACGGCGTCTGGGATGCCTACACCGCCATCTGGACCAGCGTGAAGATCACCTGGACCGGCGAGCCGACTGAGCTGATCCTCACGCCGGGCAACGACTCGGGCACCGGCGCGGGCGGCGCCAGCCCGCACTGCGCCTCCCTCCAGTACCGGGGCTACCTCAAGGATGCGCGCGGCAACCCGCCCACGGCGGCGAGCAGCACCGCCGACAGGGTGAAGGCCACCTGCACCAGCAACTGCAAGGTCGACAAGGTGAGCCCGTACGACGACAGCGAGGGCTTGGTCGACGTGACCGTCTCCGACGCCCACAGCTGCCCCGCGCCCTGCACCGCCCCGGGCTGCCTGCCCACCGCGTTCGCGGTCGACTTCTCGCTCTCGCGCACCCTCGACGCCAAGGGAACCGCGACGATGGAGGACGACCTGAACCCGGTCATCGGTCCCGATCCGGCACCGCGTACCGGCCTCTTCGAGTGAGTTGATGGCGGGAGGAGGGCTGCTTCGGCGCGCCGCCGGCGTCCTGGCGGAGCCCGAAAATCGGCCCGGGTGGCCGAGGGTTGCGGGGCGGGCGCGACATCGGCTGGCCACCGTCCTTCGCTGTTGCGGGGGCTCCTTTCGACACCTGCAAGCTGCTACGAGGTCGGTCATGACTCCTCTTCGCTCAACCTTGGCGGCTCTGGCCCTGACGCTCGGCGCATGCGACGGCGCGGTGATCGAGGGCGAGGCCCCCGACGCCTCCTCGCAGTCGTCCGACGCCTCCGCCGTCTCGCCCGGCGACGCCTCGCTCCCGTCGTCCTCCGACGCCGGCGCCGCGCCGACCTGCCTCCCGGCGGCGAAGGTCTGCACGCGCGGCGAGTGCTGCGAGGGCTTCATCTGCGGCACCAACGCCCTCGGCCAGGTGTGCTGCGGCACCGACCTCGCCGTCTGCTCGGGCGCCTCGGACTGCTGCGGGGACCTCGAGTGCGTCGACGGGGCGTGCACCGCCGCCCCGGCGAGCTGCGTCCCGGCGGCGAAGGCCTGCTCGGGCGCCGTCTGCTGCACCGGGCTCAGCTGCGGCTCCAACGCGCTCGGCAAGGTGTGCTGCGCTTCCGCGGGCGCCGCGTGCTCCACCGCCGACGGCTCGGACTGCTGCGGCGATCTCGACTGCGTCGGCGGCAAGTGCACGGCGCCTGCGGCCTGCAAGGCGGCGATGCAGGCCTGCTCGGGAAGCGGCTGCTGCGCCGGGCTCTCCTGCGGCACGACCACGCTGGGCCAGGTCTGCTGTGGCAACGCCGGCCACGCGTGCTCCACGGCGGACGGCGCGGACTGCTGCGGCGAGCTGGAGTGCGTGGGCGGCCAGTGCACGGCGCCTGCGACCTGCAAGGCGGCGATGCAGGCCTGCTCGGGCGGAGGGTGCTGCGCGGGGCTCTCCTGCGGCACGACGACGCTGGGCCAGGTCTGCTGCGGCAACGCCGGCCACGCGTGCTCCACGGCCGACGGCGCGGACTGCTGCGGCGACCTGGAGTGCGTGGGCGGCAAGTGCACCGCCCCGACCACCTGCAAGGCGGCGATGCAGGCCTGCTCGGGGAGCGGCTGCTGCGCGGGGCTCACCTGCGGCCAGACGACGCTGGGCCAGGTCTGCTGCGGCAACGCCGGCCACGCCTGCTCCACGGCGGACGGGGCGGACTGCTGTGGCGACCTGGAGTGCGTGGGCGGCAAGTGCACCGCCCCGACCACCTGCAAGTCGGCGACGCAGGCCTGCTCGGGGAGCGGCTGCTGCGCGGGGCTCACCTGCGGCACGACGACGCTGGGACAGGTCTGCTGCGGCAACGCCGGGCACTCGTGCTCCACCGCCGACGGCGCGGACTGCTGCGGCGACCTGGAGTGCGTGGGCGCCAAGTGCACCGCGCCGACGAGCTGCAAGTCGGCGCTGCAGGCCTGCTCGGGCGGCGGATGCTGCTCGGGGCTGTCCTGCGGCTCGACCACGGCGGGCCAGGTCTGCTGCGGCAACCAGGGCCACTCCTGCAAGACCGCCGACGGCTCCGACTGCTGCGGCGACCTGTTGTGCGTCAACGGCCAGTGCGGCTACGGCTCGAGCTCCGGCGACGTCATCTCCTCGTGCGGCGAGGGCGCCATCCTCGCCGCCGCGCCGGCCAACGCGGTCCTCTTCATCAAGCGCGCGCTGGACTGGGTGCACCGCGGGGCGATGTACAGCCAGAGCCCGCAGTCGGCGTTCGGCGGGTACCGCACCGACTGCTCCGGGCTGGTCTCGATGTCCTGGGGCCTGCCGCCGCCCGGGCACACGACCTACTCGTTCGCCGGCGGCCCATGGGACGACGGCAAGTCCTACAAGCTCAGCTCGTGGGGCGCGATCCGCGTCGGCGACGCCCTCAACTATCCGGGCAGCCCCAGCGCCGGGACGGGGCACATCCAGCTCTTCGGCGGCTGGCTCAACGGCGCGCACACCAGCTACTGCTGCATCGAGGAATACGACTACGGCCACCCGGCGGAGATCCGCAGCCACTCGCTCGACACCTGGTCGTACATCCCCATCCGCCTGACGGGGTTCACGCCGTCCAACTAGGCGGCCCTCCCCGTCTTCCGCGGTGCGGGCTGGGGCCACGGCGCCGGCAGAGGGGCGCCGACGGCCGTGCCGAGCAGGGCCAGACGCACGCCCCAGGCGCGGCCGGGGTCGGGCGGCCCACCTTGCTCTAAGGGCAGTTGTCGCAGGGCATCGACAGCGTCTTGTCGAGCACCGTGCCGTCGCCGAACTGCACGTTCAGGGTGATGGCGCGCGACGACGGCTTGAAGGTGACCGACCCCACCTTGGCGCAGGCCACTGGAGCCGCGACCCCGCCGTTCCAGCTGAAGAGCCCGATGTGGATCTCCCGCTGGTCCAGCGAGCCGCCCGCCGCCGGCTTGGCGGTGGCAAGGCACGACCCATCGGCCGCGGTGTCGTCGGTCACCGGCGCCGACTTCACCTCGCTCGAGTCGGACGCGAAGATCCGCCCGGCCACGTGCCACGCGAGCCCGGTGCCCACCATCGCCGTCTCCGAGTTCGCCCAGGCCGCTGCGTTGGTCTGGCTCAATTCCGTTCCGACATAGCGGAAGGTGTGCTCGACGCCGTACCCCCAGCCGTAGTCGGTGCTGAAGGTGGCGACCGCGAGGTCCGTGCGCCCGATGAACTGCGCCACGTTCGCCGACGGGACCGGCACCTCGCACTTGCCGTTGCGGAAGACGAGGTTCGGGGCGCAGACCGCGGCGGTCGGCACGCATTCGCCGTTCAGGAGATCGGTGTTCTCCCCGCACTGCACGGTCTCGGCGGGCACGCACGTGTGGTCGTTGAGCACGGTGCCTTCGCCGCAGGAAATCTGAACGGACGCGTCGGCGGGGTCGGCGGACGGCTCTCTGCCGCAGGCGCTCAGCAGGACCAACACCAGGACGAGGGCGAGTTTGGTTCTCATGGCGGGCGAGCTATTCCATGACCTGAACGAGGGATCAAGCCGCCGGTAGCCGTTTCGCAGCCCAGCAAGTTGCCCGGGCGAGGGCCTCGACCCGCCAAGGCCGAAGACCTGGCCCCCGGTCGCCTGGGCAAAATGGTCGTGCAGTGGCTAGCCGTACCAATCCCACGAAGCCCGAAGCGCATCAGGGCAAGCGCTGCGAGGGGGAGTCGGGGCGGCGGGCCGGTCGATGCCGGCTGGCCGGGGCCATGTTGGTGGAGCGGATGGCGCGCAGGGTCACGCCGCAGTCGGCCCGGATGTCCTGGACCCACTGCGCCGCCACGCGGCTTCTTGGCGGCCTTCGGTTCGGATCGCTTGCTGAAGCGGGCTGCGCTTCGAGGCGTTGCTGTATCCTCTCAGTGTGGCTGTCCAGTCCGTCAGGGGTGAGGCGTTCCCGCAGGCCTTCGGAGAACCCGGATGCTCATCGCCCTTCTCGCGCTCCTCCACGGCCAACTGTGGACTCAAGAGCCGCAGCACCCGCCGAATGTCAGCGAAGGCCAAGCGGTCAGCGTCCTCGCCTCCCCCGACTCCCTCTGGGAGGCGCGCTTTCAGGCGCTCAAGGCGCTCGATCAGCACCGCTTCACGAAGGAGGAAGTCGCCGCGCTGCATTCGGCGCTGGCCTCGGCCAGCACGAAACCCTCGGGACCTTGCACGCATCCGCCCGAACCGTGCGTCGCGGAGATCGGCCCTTGCCTCTCGCCGGCGGGCTTCATCCTCACCGCCGTGCGCGAGAGCCATGCCCGGGACGCCTTCGTGAAAGCCGCGCTGGGCGCTCTCGATGATCCCGATGATGCCTTCGCTCTGCCTGCCGCCCGCGACATCCTCGCCGGCGCCGGTCACCCCCGCGGCGAGTCCGAGGCACTCTCGCTGCTCACTGCCGGCACGTACTGCGTGGGAGCGGGCACGCGCATGCTCCGCACGTTGCCAAAGCTGTCGGACCAGGCTCGACGCGGGCTGGTGGACCTCTTCAAGAGCCCTCAGCCGCACGGCCACCTGGTCCTGGCCGCGCTTGCGGGACGCCCCGAACCCTGGGCTCAGTCCATGGCCTCGAAGGCTCTCCGCCACCGCGACACGTCCGCCCGCCTCGGCACCATCGAGGCCGTCGGCGAGGAGAAGGAGATCTCCGGATCCGTCCAGCGCGAGCTGCTGGAGATCGCCCGGTGCGACGGCGCCGCCCACGTGCGCAACGCAGCCGCCAAGGTCCTTCGCAAGCGCGGGGTCGAAGTCGGCTCCGGAAGCTGCCCTCTTCCAACATGGACGGTCGCCAACGGCGCGCTCACCGGCCCCTCCGGCTCGGTGAAGCTCACCTGGTCGTCTACCGTTCCCTCGTGTCCCGACTCCGCTGTCGCATCGACCGAACTGCGCCGTTCCGGCAAGGCTCCAAACAGGGAGTTGAAGGCCCTCGGCGCCGTCGGCAAGGACTGCATCCTCGCCGCCAACTGGGGCGAGTTCGGCGGAGCCCTCTGGCTGCGCCGTCCAGACGGGACCTCCGAAGAGATAATCCGCGACGGGCTCATCCATCCAGTTGCAGTGCTGGCCGAGCAAGAGAGCCCCGACGAGGTGCTCGTGATCTCTTCGCTCGGCCACATGAGCGGCTCGGGCGGCGTAGGCAAGCTCCGCGTGCTCGCCGACGGCCGCTACCGGTACGAACCTTGGTTTGACTTCTGGGGGCAGCCCGTCGCTTGGGCCTACCAAGACCGACGGCTGTTCATTTCGTTCGAAGAGGGCTCGATGTCGGCGTGTGAAGACTCCCGTGCCGATACGACCCTCGTGTTCGAGCCCGACGGAACGTTTGCGCTCGCTCGCAGCGAGGCCACGCGCTGCCTGTGGCCATGACCGCCTGGCGGTCGGCGGCTTCACGCTCAAGCTCCGTCGCGACTGTGGCCCTGAGCCAGGATTCGCCCGACCTGGGGCTTCGAGCGCCTGGGAACAACGAAGCTGAAAAGCGCAAAGACCGCCGGAAGCGCATGGCGGCAGGGGACGACGGGGACCGCCCGCCGACGTTCACTTGTCAGACGTCTGACAAGTGGCTGCTGTCTGACATGTGGGCGCCGACCAGCCCCCTGGCCGAAGGGGCCGTGACGCCAGGAGACTGTTGCCGCGCGGCAACAGCCCCGGGCCCAATGTCTGCGGACAAGGCGCTGACGCGGCTGCGCAAGGTCATGGACCAGATCGCCTCCCTGGCGGAGCCAGCCACCTCGGTAGACTCCTTCCTCGTCCCGTCGGGCATCGACGCCCAGAAGACCGCGGAGTTCACCGCGATGATGGAGAAGAGCCTCGAGCTGCTCCAGGGCTTCCAGGCTCAGCTCGAGCAGAAGAAGAAGCGCTCCGCGGCCAAGCTCCAGCGCGTGGCCGGCAAGGCCGCCGCGCCGGGGTAGCAGGGGGCGGGCGCCGCCTCCGTCCTACTTCTTGAGCTTGGGCCCGACGCCCTTGACCTCGAGCAGCTCCACGGTCTGGCACTTGAGCAGCTCGCGCAGGACCGTCTCGAGGCCAGACTCGCGACCCGACCGCCAGAGGGGACCCTTACCCTGACTCCGTCGAGTGGCTGGCTTTGCTCTTCGCATGATCCTGCTGCGTCGGTGCCTCCGGGCCTGTCAGCTCATTCGGTCCCAGGATCTCGAAGCCCTGCCGGGCCATGAGGCTCGCGATGAATCCCGCCAGAACGTTGCCGCCCGCCCCGGCGCCCTCTGCGCCCCCCTGCACCAGGACGTCCGGGGTGATCTTCACCTGACCGGTCGCGACCTGCCGCATCACCTCGATCACCGAAAGCGGCGCCGGCCCGAGCGCGGCAGATTGCAGCCGGTAGTTCTCCGCCGTGGCCAGCCCGATGGCGCGCACCTTCTCGCCCTCCGCCCTGCCGCGCGCGAGGATGCCTGCGGCGACCCCCTCCTGCTCGAGCCGCGTCGCCTCGCCGCGCCCCTGCGCCAGGGTGACCGCCTGCCGCTTCTGCTGCTCGGCGATGCTGACGTCGATCTCGGCCTTGACCAGGGATGGCTGCAGGTCGGCCTGGGCGCGCGTCCGCGCCATCTCGCGCCGGCGCCCCTCGGCGTCCTGCTGCGCGTCGTACATCGACATCTGCTGCGTCGCGACCACCTTGTCGGTCAGCGTCTGCATCAGGCGCTCGGGGAGCACGATCTGGCAGATGAGCACGCTGACGCACTCCACGTGGTAGCGCTGCAGCTCGGCCCGCACGTGCTCCTCGGCCTTGCGCTGCTCCTCGTGGCGGTCCTGCATGAACTTCATGGCCTCGCTGGACGAGGCCTGGTTGCGGAACGAACTGTCGATGAGCGGGTGGATGACGTGCTCGATGAGGTTCTCGACGGTGCCGATGCGCGCCACCATGTGCGGCGCCTGCTCCGGCAGGACGCGGATGATCACCTTCACCTCGACCGTGAGCTCGAAGCCGTCCTTGGAGACCACCGCCAGGGGGCTGAACAGGGAGCCGCTGTCGGAGGCCCTTCCGTCGGCCCAGTCGATGGTGAGGTTGGTCGTCGAGATGACGTGGGGCGTGAACGCCAGCTTGTTCAGGTAGTAGGTGCCCGGCCCCACGACGTCGCGTTGGATGCCGCGGCACCCCGATGCGACGACGTAGCGTTCGACCCCGTGGGCCTCACCCCCCGCCCCGGCGGCCTCGCGCGGGTCCGTCCCGATGTTGGAGACGATGACCGCCACCTCGCCGCGCTGGACGACCGCGACGTCGTCGAGCGTCACCTCGAACATCAGCGGGTTCACGTAGTACGTGCCGGGCCGGAGGAACTCGAGCTGCGGCCCGCGCTGGCCGCCGTGCGCCAGGAACGCCGAGGGCGCCTGGAAGTCGCAGTGCAGCTCCGGGGCGATGGAGCGAGCCACGTACTCGCCTTCGGGCAGCGGCGCCCCGTCCCGCGCGGTGACCAGCCCGACCTGCTTCGGGGCGACGACGGTCGCCGGCGCCAGCTGGACGCGGAAGAGCCTCGTGTTGAGCCGGTAGGTGCCCGGGAGCAGGACCTCGAGCTGCGGCCCCTTCTGCCCGCCCCGGGCGAGGAACGCTTCGGCGTTCTGGAAGTTGTCGTGCCCTTCCACGCTGCGGCCCAGCAGTCGCCCCTCGGAGATGGGCTCGCCGTCCTCGGCGTGCACCACGCCGACGTGGCCCGGTGCGACCACGGTCTCCGGTGCGAGCGTCACGCGGAAGAGGAACGGGTTGATGCGGTAGTTGCCGGGGGGCAGCACCTGCAGCTGGGGCCCCTTCTCTCCGCCCGACAGCAGGAAGGCCTCGCCGTTCTGGAACAAGCCATGCCCCTCCACGACCCTCGCGAAGATGGGGCCCGGAGGCACCGCGAGCCCGTCGATGGCTTCGACCAGCCCCACCTGGTCGTCGCGGATGGAGAGCACCGGGCAGGGCGTGGCCTTGTAGATGAAGGGCACGAGGAAGTGGAGGCCCGGCTCGAGCACCCGCGCTTGGACGCCGACCTCATGGGCCAGCGCCACCACTCTTCCTTTCGGCAGCGCGTCGCCGAACCAGCGGCGCTCCAGGACCGCGAGCTCGCGACCGCCCACCAGGGCCGCGGAGCCGTACAGCAGGAGGAACACCGCGAGAGCCAGCATCAAGAGGGGCATGGCCGCCTTCCCGCGCCCCGGCATCGGGCACTTCGTGGTGTTCATAGGAATCGGCCGGCGGAGGTTTCAGTCCGCGAGCGTGCGCCTCCAGGCCGCCGCGGAGGGCGGGGGCCGCCGGTAACCCTTCCCGGCGAATCCTTCAGGGATGGATGGGGACGCCTCGAGGGCACGAGCAGCCATGCCTCCACGGGCGCGCTGCTCCAGGGGTATGGTTGCCAGGTGGACTCTCAGTTCAAGGACCGCCGGTTCCGCACCACGCGCTGGAGCGTGGTGATGGCGGCGCGGAGCAAGGACGACGCCGAGGCCCGGGCGGCGCTCTCCACGCTCTGCCAGGCGTACTGGTACCCGCTCTACGCGTTCGCCCGCCGCAAGGGCACCCCACCCGAGGACGCGTCCGACCTCGTGCAGGAGTTCTTCGCCGGGCTGCTCGAGCGCGCCGACGTGGCCAGGGCCGACCCGGCGCGAGGCCGTTTCCGCGCCTGGCTCCTCGCCGCGTTCAAGCACCACCTGTCCAACGAGTGGGACCGCGCGCGCGCCCAGAAGCGCGGCGGCGGGCGGGTCATCGTCTCGCTCGACGACGACGCGGAGACCCGCTACCTGCAGGAGCCCGCGCACGACGTCACCCCGGAGCGGCTCTACGAGCGGCGCTGGACGCTCACCTTGATCGACCGCGTGTTCGACCGTCTGCGCACGTCCCAGGAGGCGGCCGGCAAGTCCGCGTTCTTCGCAAAGGTGCGCCCGTTCCTCCTCGGCGACGCCGACGGCCCGCTCCACGCGCTGGCCGCCGAGCTGGGCATGACGGAAGGCGCGCTCAAGACCGCGACGTGCCGGCTGCGCAAGGCGTGCGCCGAGATGCTCAAGGAGGAGATCGCCGAGACGGTCGAGGACCCGGCCGACGTGGAGGACGAGCTGCGCCACCTCTGGGAGAGCCTGCACTGAGCTGCCAACACCCAGACCAGAGGCCCGACGGCCTCTGCCCGGCCTGCCTGCTCGAGCTCGGGCTGCGCGTCCGCATGCCCGAGGGCTTCGAGTCGTGCGGCGAGCTGGGACGCGGCGGCATGGGGGTCATCTACCGGGCGAGGCAGGGCGAGCGCACCGTCGCGCTCAAGATGATCCGCTCCTCCAACCTCCCGGGGCCGGCCGAGGTGGCGCGCTTCCGCGCGGAGATCCGCGCAGTCTCCCAGCTCGACCACCCGCACATCGTCCCGATCTTCCACGAGGGCGAGGTCGACGGCCTGCCGTACTACTCCATGAAGCTCATGGAGGGCGCCCTCTCCGACTCGCTCCCGCGCTTCAAAGGCGACTCGGTCGCCACCGCGAGGCTCGTCGCCGGCATCGCGCGCGGGGTGCAGCACGCGCACGAGCGCGGGATCCTCCACCGCGACTTGAAGCCCGGAAACGTGCTGCTCGACCGCGAAGGCGTGCCCTATGTCGCCGACTTCGGCATGGCCAAGCTCGTGCAGGACGGCCCGAGCAGCCAGTCGGGGATCCTCGGCACGCCCTCCTACATGGCGCCGGAGCAGGCCCGCGGCGACGCGCGCGGGGTCACCACCGCGACGGACGTCTACGCGCTGGGCGCCATCCTCTTCGAGGTGCTCACCGGCCGGCCGCCCTTCGAGGCGGAGACCGTCACCGAGTTGCTCCAGAAGGTCGTCGCCGAGGACGCGCCCAAGCCGGGCTCGCTGGCGGCGCACGAGGTGCCCATCGACCTCGAAACCATCTGCAGCAAGTGCCTGGAGAAGGAGCCAGGCCGCCGCTACCGCACCGCTCTCGAGGTCGCCGAGGAGCTCGAGCGATTCATGGCCGGCGAGCCGATCCTCGCGCGTCCGCTGGGCGCGGTGGGTCGGCTGGCGAGGCTCGCCCGGCGCCATCCCTTCGTCCTCGCGGCCGCCGCCGGAGTGATGCTGCTGTTGGCTGGGGTGGCCGTAGCCGCGGTCTCGGTGGCGCGCTCCCAGGAGGAGGACCTGCGACGCAGCGCGCTCGACGCGAACGTCTTCGCCGCGCGCGCGGTCGCCGGCTCGGTCCTCTACCAGCTGAGCCGGCAGGCGAGCCAGTCGCGGCAATGCCTCGACGACGCGGCGCTCGGGCAGGCTTCGCTCGAGGCTGACGGCTGCGCCCACCGCGCGGACCTGAGCGGGCGGCTCCGTCGCTGCGTCGAGCCGTTCGGCTTCGACAGCGTCGCGCTCATGGACGTGCGCGGGCGCGTCATCGCGCGCTGGCCGATCCCCGACTTCGACTACTTCTGCACCGACTTCGAGTGGCGCGACTACTTCCGCGGCGCCCGGCGCCTGGGCGAAGCCGGCCGGAGAGAGACGTACGTCTCGCGGGCCTACAAGTCGGAGGCCGACGGCGGCTTCAAGTTCGCGCTCGCGAACCCCGTCTTCGGACCCGGCGGCGCCTGGCAGGGAGTGCTCATCGCGACGGTGGGAACGAGCTCCGCGCTCGGCGCACTCGACCTCGGGGATCCCAACGACCGCAGGCGCCTCGGGGTCCTCGTCGGCCTTCGCGACAACGACCGCGCCACGGCGAGGGCTCCGCTTCCCCAGGAGTACCTGGTGCTCCTGCACGAGTCCCTCGAGCACGGGCGCGCGGTGCCGATGCCCGCCGGAAGCCTGCAGCTGTCGCGCGACCTGGGCAGCGACTCCTTCGCGGCGCCGCCCGCGGAGAGGGCCGTGCGCCTCGAGGACCACCGGGACCCGATGACCGGCTTCGAGGGGCGCTGGCTGGCCGGGATGGCGCCCGTGGGCTCGACCCCGTTCCTGGTGCTGGTCCAGACGAGCGACGACGCCGTCCTCGACATCAACAAGACCTTGTGGAGCTGGCTGACCTGGGGCGGCGCCGGCCTGGCCTGCGGGCTGGCCGCGCTCGCCGCCGCGCTGTGGCTGGCGCGGCGCCTCGCCCGGCGCGCGTAGCCCGCCGGCCTCCCTGCCCGGTGAAACCTCTCGGGGCGCGTTCTTCATGAACGTGACGGAGGGCAGTCGCGTGGCCCCTGCCCGCGGACGGCGCCCTTCCCCGAGAGGACCGTCCATGAGCGAGAGCCCCGGATTCGCCAGCGGCCTCTTCCTGGGCTTGGTGGGCTTCTTCCTCGTCGCGCTCGCCCGCGCAGCGCGCATCGAGTCCGCTCGGATGGCCGATGCCCGGACGATCGCCTGGCGCTGCCTCGGCCGCGGCCTCGGCCTCGAGTTCGTCCCGAGCCGCGAGCCCGGCCTCGCCGGGACCGTCGACGGCTTCGGCGTCTTCGTCGATCGCGTCGTCGAGAGCTCCTCGGAGTCGAGCTTCACCTACACCCGGATCGTCGTGGACTCGCACGGGCGTGTCCCCTGCGAGGTAGCGCTGGCGAAGAGGAGGCCATCCTGGCCCGCCGAGCCGGGCGAAGGCTTCCGCGAGCGCTTCGACGCGCACGTCTGCGTGACCGGCCCCGAGGACATGGTCCTGGCCATGCTCTCGTTCGACGTGCGATGCGCCGTCGCGTCGTTCGTCGCCGGCGCCGAAGGCGAGCTGCGCCAGGGCACGCTGACCGGGAGGTGGCTGGGGGAGCCCACCGAGGTGGGGCTCGGGCGCAAGCTGGACACCCTGCTCGCGCTGGCCCGGTCGCTGGTCGCGCCCTCGATTCCGCCGGCGCTCCTGCGCAACGTCGTCTCGGACCCGGACCCGGTCCGCCGCCAGCGCAGCCTCCAGGCGCTCTCGTCGCCTCCGCGCTCGCAATCGCCGGAGGCCCGGCAGGCGTTCGTGCACGCCCTGACGGACAGCGACCCCGACGTGCGGTTCCTCGCCGCGCAGGGCTTGGCGCCGAGCGAGGAATCCCGGGGCGTCCTCGCGTCGCTCGCGCGGGACTCCGACGCCCGCGAGGAGCTGCGCGCCGCCGCGTTCGACCGTCTGCCGCTTCAGTGTCCCTACGCCTCCTTCGCCGATCTCGCGGTCCACCTGCTCTCCGCCGATGGCGTCGTGGTGCAGCGCGCGGCGGTCCGCGCGGTGGGATACGCCCGGGACCCGAGCGCGCTCGACGCTCTCGCCGCCCTCTCGGGCACGCAGGACGAGCGGCTGGGCGCCACGTTGGCGTGGGCGCTCGCAGAAATCGGAGGAGCGAAGGCCGAGAAGGTGCTCGTCTCACTGCTCGCGGCCCGCTCGACGCGCGTGAGGTGCGAGGCCGCTGCGGGGCTCTTCAGGGTGGGCTCCATCGATGCCGTCCAGCCGCTGCTGCCTCTGGCCCGCGGCCTCTTCGTGAACGGCTCGCTGAAGAGCGCCGCGCGCGACGCCGTGCAGGCGATCCAGGCTCGACTCGAGGGTGCGCCGTCCGGAAGCCTCTCCCTGTCGGATGGGCCCGCCGAATTCAGAGGCCTCTCGCTCGTCCCTCCTGCACCGCTTTGCGAAGGTCCTCGCTGACCGCACCGATGTCTTGAGCCGGCTGACCGAGTCCACGGTGACCGCGGGCTCGCCTCGGCCTGGCTCGACAGCGTCGAAGTCGGAGTGGTGCTGGAAGCCGATGCGCCGGGCACTCACGCGAACGTGTTCGACTACATCGAGGCCTTCTACAACCCGAAGCGCCGGCACTCGGCGCTCGACTACATGAGCCCAGCGGAGTTCGAGCATGGCGCGAAGGCGACGAGGGCGGCTGCATGAGCGCGAAGGGCGGGAAAGCCGTCTTGGGTGCTGTCGCTCGAAAAACGAGGCCTCTGGCTGCCCCCAGGAGCGATTTTCCCGACCACCCCCTGCTGCCAACCACCCCCGATATCAGTCCACTGGGCGGCCCACAGGTTGTCAGTCTCCCCTCGCGCTCCCCTCAATCCACAACCGATTCCCACTTCTCCTCCGGCCGAGGAACCCTGGTTGGGGCCCACAGGCGGTCGTATGGTCTCGCGCTCGACCGCCGCTCACTCGGGGAGAACCGCCATGAAGAGACTCGTCGCCATCCTTTCGCCGCTCGCCTTGGCTCTCGCCGGCTGTCCCACGACGCCGCCGCAGGAGTGCCAGTCCGACTGCACGGCCGCGGGCGAGACCGCGTGCGCCGACGGAAAGCTCAAGACGTGCGCCACGAGCGGCGGGTGCCTGAAGTGGTCCGAGGAGGAGGCCTGCGCCGAGGGCTTCTGCGCCGACGAGGTGGCCTGCGGCGCCTGCCAGCACGAGTGCCTCGCGGTGGACGCCACCGACTGCACCGCCGGCGAGTTCCGCACCTGCGTCGCCGACGCCCATCGCTGCCGCGCCTGGGGCGAGCCGACGGCGTGCCCGACCGGAAAGTGCGACGGCGACACCTGCGCGGGCTGCTCCAACGCCTGCCCCTCGGGCGGGGCGACGGAGTGCACCGCCGGCAAGCTCAGGACCTGTCAGGCCGGCACCGGCGGGTGCCTCTCCTGGAGCGCGCAGAGCGCCTGCGCGAGCGGCTTCTGCGCCTCGGCGGCCGCCTGCGGCACCTGCTCCAACACCTGCGCGAAGGCGGGCGACACGCAGTGCTCGGCGGGCAAGACCAAGACCTGCCAGGCCGACGCGAACGGGTGCCTCGCCTGGGGCGCCGAGAGCGCCTGCGCCGACGGCTTCTGCGCCTCGGCGACCGCCTGCGGCACCTGCGCCGACACCTGCCCGCAGGAGGGCGACACCCAGTGCTCGGCGGGCAAGACCAAGACCTGCCTCGCCGACGCGAACGGGTGCCTGGCCTGGGGCGCCGAGAGCGCCTGCCCCGGCGGCTTCTGCGCCAGCCAGACCACCTGCGGCACCTGCACGAACGGCTGCACCACGGCTGGCGCCACCGCGTGCGCGAGCGGCAAGGCCAAGACCTGCCAGGCGGACGCGAACGGCTGCCGCGCCTGGAGCGCCGAGACCGCCTGCGCCGGCGGCTTCTGCGCCTCGGCGACCGCCTGCGGCACCTGCACGCACGGCTGCACCACCGCCGGCGCCACCGAGTGCGCCGGCGGCCAGGTCCGCTCGTGCGTCGCCGACGCCAACGGCTGCCGCGGCTGGACGAGCTGGACCGCCTGCTCCAACGGGGCCTGCGGCAGCGCCACCGCCTGCGCGGCCTGCACCGACGGCTGCCCCAAGGCCGGCGACACGCAGTGCGCGAGCGGCAAGGTCTCGACCTGCGCCATCGGCACGGGCGGCTGCCTGGCGTGGGGGACCGCCAGCAACTGCGCCAGCAGCGTGTGC
Source organism: Myxococcales bacterium (assembly GCA_036504155.1). GTDB lineage: Bacteria > Myxococcota > Myxococcia > Myxococcales > UBA5297 > JACRCT01. Next base: position 43,640 of record DASXVQ010000049.1, on the reverse strand, counting down.
CAGACCGGCAGCGTCTGCGACCAGAAGCCCGTGGCGGCGCTGACCTGCCCGGCGGGCGCGAACGTGGGCGATGCGGTGACCTTCGACGCCAGCCAGTCGACCGACGCCGACGGGACCCTCGCCGGCTACTCCTACGCCTTCGGCGACGGCGCGACCTCGGCCGCGGGCGCCGGCGCGACCGCGCAGCACGCGTTCTCGGCGGCCGGCAGCTACACCGCCACGGTGACCGTGACCGACGACAAGGGCGCCACCGGCACCGCCACCTGCACCGTCGCCGTCTCCGCGCCCTCGCTGGTCAAGATCTCCGAGGTGCTCTACCGGGCGACCGGCACCGACTACGACGTCTTCGTCGAGCTGCACGGCCCGGCGGGCGCGAGCCTGGCCAACCACACGCTGGTGGGCGTCAACGGCTCCGATGGCGCGGACTACAACGCCATCGCCCTGACCGGCACCATCCCCGCCGATGGCTACTTCGTCATCGCGCACCCCAACGCCAAGACGGCGATCCTCAGCCAGGCGGACGTGACCTCCACCAAGGTCGACTTCCAGAACGGCCCGGACTCCATCCAACTGCGTAACGGAACCACGGTCCTCGACGCGGTCGGCTACGGCACCTTCACCGCCACCGACCACTTCGCCGGCGAGGGCACGGCCGCCCCGGACACGCTCGACGACCAGAGCCTGACGCGCGACGCGGCCTGCACCGACACCAACGACAACCTCACCGACTTCCACACCGCGGTGCCGACGCCCGGCAAGCCCGCGGGCGCCGCCAACCTTCCGCCCAACGCCGCGCTGGCCTGCCCCTCGAGCGGGTTCGTCGGCCAGGCGCTCACCTTCAGCGGTTCGGCCTCCACGGATCCCGACGGCACCGTCGCCGGCTACGCGTACGACTTCGGCGACGGCGGGAAGGGCAGCGGCGTGTCGACGACGCACGCCTTCGCCGCGGCCGGCACCTTCACCGTCACGCTCACCGTGACCGACGACCTGGGCGCGACCGCGCAGGCCAGCTGCGACGTGGCCATCACCGTGGCGGTGAACCAGCCGCCGGTGGCGAAGCTGACCTGCCCCGCCTCGGGCACGCAGGGCGCCGCGCTCACCCTCGACGCCTCGCAGTCCAGCGACCCGGACGGCAGCGTCGTCCTCTACGCCTTCGACTTCGGCGACGGCACGGCGCCCGCCAGCGGCGCGGCGACCAGCGTGCAGCACGCCTACGCCTCGCGCGGGAGCTTCACCGCGACCCTCACCGTCACCGACGACAAGGGCGCCACCAACCAGGCCACCTGCAGCCTGACGATCACGCTGCCGGACCTGACGATCTCCGCGAGCCGCGAGCTGTGCGGCGAGCAGCACCTGGGCAAGCTGATCATCCAGGGCGGCGCCAAGGTCACCTGCTCCACGGGCGCGCTCACCGTGTACGCCGACGACATCTCGATCGACCCGGCTTCCAGCATCGACCTGAGCGCGGTGTCCACCGATGCGTCGGGTGCGAGCTACAACTACTACGCCCCGGTCTGCGTGACCGAGATCGCCTACACCGGCGCCGGCGGAGGCGGGAACAAGACCGCAGGCGAGAACGCCAAGACCACCGTGGGCTGCAACAAGAGCTTCGAGTACGGCGGCTGCCTGGGCAGCGTCTGCGGCGTGACCTACAGCGTCACCGGCGCCAGCGGCGGTTCGGCGCAGGGCTCGCTCGACCTCGACGCGCCCCTGGGCGGCTCTGGCGGCAGCGGCTGCAACTACGTCGACATCAACAACGGCAGCTGCAACGCGTCCTACGTCCGCGCCGGCGGCAAGGGCGGCGGGGCACTCAAGCTCATCGCCGCGCGCACGCTGGTGGTCTACGGCGCGCTCAAGGCCGACGGCGGGGCCGGCATCAACGCCAGCAACTACGGCGCGGGCAGCGGCGGCGGCGCCGGCGGATCGATCGTCCTCGCCTCTGCGGACGTCATGCTCAGCGGCACCCTCTCCGCGGCGGGCGCCCTCGGCGGCACTGGCGGCACGCCCAGCCCCTTCTCGACCTACCCCGCCAACGGCGGCAAGGGCGGAGAGGGCTGGGTCAAGATCGCCTACGGCACCAAGCTCACCAACACCGCGACCGTCACCGGCACCACCGCGGTCGTCTCGGTCACGCCGCCGCTCTCGATCACCTCGTCGACGCACCCCGACCCGGCGCTCTCCTACAACGACGGCTTCAGCCAGCTGTCGATCTCCTGGCTCGCGCCGTTCGCCAGCGCGCAGGGCTACTGGAGCCTCATCGGCAGCCGCACCGTCGCGGTCACTCCCACCAACAGCACCTTCGGCACGGGCCTGACCGCCAGCTTCCCGGCGGCCACCATCCTGTCGGGCGGCGCCTCGGCCTTCAGCATCGTCGGCCAGGACGCCACGGCGGCGGTGGGCACGCTGGCCAACCGCTTCCTCTTCAACGTGAACAAGACGGCGCACACCGTGGCCTCCTCGAGCCACGCGAGCTCCACCACCTGGTACCCCGGCACCGCCATCGCGCTGACGTGGACGCCGCCCGCGAACACCACCGCGGCTAGTTTCCCGGCGTTCTGGTACCGCCTCGACCGCGTCAGCGACACCTCGCCGGCCAACGCCAAGGCGCAGTGGACGCGCACCGCCAACGCGGGGATCACGCTCACGCAGGACGCCGGGGGCCAGGCCATCAGCGGCTTCGCGTACTACTTCCACCTCGTCGCCGAGGACACGCAGGGCAACCTGACGCAGAAGGCGGCGCACTTCCTGGTGCAGGTCGGCGCGACGGCGCCCGCCAAGGTGAGCTTCTTCGGCTACGTGAAGGACGGCGGCGGGACGGCGGTGAGCGGCGCGGCGGTGAAGCTGGAGCCGTACGGGCTGGCCGCGACCACCGACACCAACGGCTACTTCATCCTCAACAACGTCTACGCCGGGCCGTACGCGATCAGCGCGACGAAGGCCGGGTTCACGACGCTGACGAGCACGGTGAGCGTGGACGCCGCGGCGAGCCCGTGGAACGGCACGCTGCTGCCCTGACGACCGGCTCCGCGCCGCCGTGGGCCCAGTGGCCGCAGGCGCTTCGCCTGCGGCCGCCGGAGCTCGGTCTTGTCCGCCGTCGCCCAGGTGATCGGATCGTTGGCGGGGCTCGTGAGCGCGCGCCACCGCCCCGAGTCCCAGGCCGAGAGGAAGACGCCCAGCGGGTCGGTCGCGCTGCTCCCGGTCCACTGCACCGACAGGTCCCTCACCTCGGTCAGCCCCGGCAAGCTGGTGGTGGCGCCTAGGAGGAACGAAGCCGTAATCCACGGCGGTCTTTGGAAGCCGAAGCGGCCGAGGAGTCCCATCGCCGAGGTCAGCCAGCGAGGCCCGATGCCTGTCCGCCCCTCGAAGTGGCAGTGAGGATAGACGACTCCGAGGCGCAGCCGCCAGGCGCGCCAGTCGGACGGAGGGTGAAGAGCGCAGAGGACACGCGAGTCGTCAGTCGGGGGGCGAGGCCGTCGAAGTCGGAGTCGCCTACTTCTTGAGCTTGGGCCCGACGCCCTTGACCTTGAGCAGCTCCACGGTCTGGCACTTGAGCAGCTCCCGCAGCACGCGCCGGGTCTCGCCGAGCAGGTCCTGGGGCTCCTTGACCTTCTTGGCGTCGAACGTGGAGATGAGCTTCATCTCCGGGGTCAGCCGGAAGGCGCCCTTGGAGCGCTGGACCATCCCCGCGAGCTTGGCGGGGTCGAGCTGCGCGTCCTGGCCCAGCGAGAACACCAGGCGCCCGGGGCCGCTCTCCAGCGCGCGCAGCCGCAGCTTGCGCATGTCCGCCTTGAGCGCCATGACCTCGCAGAGGTTGTCGATCTCGTCGGGCAGCTCGCCGAAGCGGTCCTGCAGCTCGCCGCGCAAGTCCGAGATCTCGTCGTCGTTCTGGACCTGCGAGAAGCGCTTGTAGAAGAGCAGGCGCATCTGGATGTCGGGCAGGTAGTCGTCGGGGATGAAGGCCGGCACCGGCAGGTTCACGTCCGGATCGACGACCTCCGAGAGCGGCTCGCCGCGCAGCTCGTGCACCGCCTCGTCCAGGAGCTGCGCGTACAGGTCGAAGCCCACCGCGGCGATGTGCCCGGACTGGTCGGGCCCGAGCAGGTTGCCGCCGCCGCGGATCTCCAAGTCGTGCGAGGCGATCGAGAAGCCGGCGCCCAGCTCGGTGAAGCTCTGCAGCACCTCGAGGCGCTTGGCGGCGTCCTTGGTCATCGGCTTCTTGGCCGGCACCAGCAGGTAGGCGTAGGCGCGCTCGCGCGAGCGGCCGACGCGTCCGCGGATTTGGTAGAGCTGGCTCAGCCCGAAGGTGTCGGCGCGGTTGACGATGATGGTGTTGGCGGTGGGGATGTCGAGCCCGCTCTCGATGATGCTCGAGCACACCAGCACGTCGATCTCCCGGTTGACGAAGCGCGCCATCACCGGCTCGAGCTCGTGCTCGTGCATCTGGCCGTGGGCCACCGCGGTCTTGGCCTCGGGCACCTGCTCGTTGATGAACTTCTCCATCTGGTGGATGGACTCCACGCGGTTGTGGAGGAAGTAGACCTGCCCGCCGCGGCCCATCTCCCGGCGAATGGCCTCGGCGATCTGCGGCGGGTCGAACTTGAGCACGAAGGTGCGGATGGCCTTCCGGTCCTCGGGAGGCGTGGCGATGATGCTCATGTCGCGCATGCCCGCCATCGACATGTGCAGCGTGCGCGGGATGGGCGTCGCGGTCATGGTCAGCACGTCGACCTGCGAGCGGTACTTCTTGATCTTCTCCTTGTGCGCCACGCCGAAGCGCTGCTCCTCGTCGATGACCAAGAGGCCCAGGTCCTTGAAGGAGACGTCGGCGTTCAAGAGCCGGTGGGTGCCGATGACCACGTCCAGCTTGCCCTCGGCGCAGCGGCGGAGGACGTCGCGGTTCTCGGCGGAGGTCTTCAGGCGGCTGACCGAGTCGACGGTGACCGCGTAGTCCTTGAAGCGCTCGGTGAAGGTGCGCTGGTGCTGCGCGGCCAGCAGCGTCGTCGGGACCAGGATCGCCACCTGCTTCTTGTCGAGCACCGCCTTGAACGCCGCGCGCAGCGCGACCTCGGTCTTGCCGTAGCCGACGTCGCCGCAGATGAGCCGGTCCATCGGCTCCTTGGACTGCATGTCGGAGAGGACGTCGGCGATGGCCTTCTCCTGGTCCGGCGTCTCCTCGAACTGGAAGTCGGCCTCGAACTGGTGGAAGTACTGGTCGGGCGGGCTGAAGGCGTGGCCGGGGTGCGCCTTGCGCGCGGCGTAGAGCTTCAAGAGCTCCGCGGCCATCTTGAGCAGGTGCTCCTTGACCGCGTTCTTGCGCCGCTCCCAGGAGCCCGAGCCCAGCTTGTCGAGGGCGACCGCCTCGGCGTCCGCGCCGGTGAACTTCTGCAGCAGGCGCATGCGCTGCACGGGCAGGTAGACCTTGTCGCGCCCGGCGTACTGCAGGACCATCACGTCGGTCCCCACGCCGCGCAGCTCCATCTTGGTCAGGCCGGTGTAGCGGCCGATGCCGTAGTCCACGTGGACGACGAGGTCGCCCTCCTTCAGCTCGCGGAAGGCCTGGATGAACGGCTGGTCGCTCCGGGTGCGCCGCGCCGCCTTGCGCGAGCGCTGGCCGAAGATGTCCTCCTCGGCGAGCAGCGCAAGGCCGCCGCCGGCGTCGACGAAGCCGGAAGAAACCTCGCCGGTGAAGACATGCGCGTAGACGGAAGGCTCGAAGGCCGCCTCGGGGTTCTCGGGGAAGCCCTCGCGGTGGACGCGCACCATCAGGTTGCGCTCGAGCAGCAGGCGCTTGAGGCGGTCGGCCTGGCCGCTCGATCCCGCGGCGACCGCGGCGAAGACCCCGCGCTCGCGCCAGTCGGAGAGCCGGGTGACCAGGGGCGTGAGCGCGCCGTGCTCGCCGTGGTGCGCGAGGATCTCCGAGCGGATGGGCGCGGTAGGCCCGTAACTGAAGCTCACCGGCTTGTCGCCCGGGCCGCCCAGGAAGACAGAGTGGCTGACAATCCGGCGGCTCTCGGAGAGCAGCTTCGTGACCTCGCCCAGTGAGAGCTGATGGGCCGAAGGCTCGAGCGCCAGCTCCTCGCGGCGGCGCGAGGCGTCGAACTCCACCTGCATTGCCCGGTCGTGCTCGCTGAGCGCCCCTTCGATGGCGAGCGGGTCATCGATGAAGAAGGTGACGCCAGCACGAGGCAGGGCGGTGCCATGAGCTCCGACCAACGTCGAATCGAGCACGGCCGAACCCCCTCCCGTAGTTTGGGAGGGGGCAGGGGGGAGGGCAGCAGGGGGGAGGGCGGGAGACCACTTGGCCAGGTAGTCGAAGACCGACCCCAGCTGCTTGCCGTAGAACCCCGGCATCAGCGAGTCGAGCCCGTAGGCCAGCCGGCCTTCCTGGATGGCGTCGAGCAGCTCGCGCACCTTGGACGACGGGCGGTTGACCGCGTCGGCCGCCTCGCGCACCGCGGCGATGCCCGCCGCCTTGGCCGCCTCGTCGAAGAGGACCTCGCGCGCCGGACACAAGAGCAGCGTCTGCAGCGCGCCGGCGGTGCGCTGCGTGTCCGGCTCGAACAGACGCAGCGACTCCACCGTGTCGCCGAAGTACTCCAGGCGCACCGGCTTGCCGTGCAGCGGCGACCAGACGTCGACGATGCCGCCGCGCACCGCGAAGGAGCCCGCGTCCTCGACCACCGGGACGCTCTGGTAGCCCATGGAGACGAGCTTGGCGGCCAGCTTGTCGCGGTCGAGCTCCTGGTTGGCGCTGACCAGCTCGCAGTGCGAATCGAGCACGGCCGGCGGCAGGTAGCGGCGGACCAGCGCCCGGCCGGAGAGGATGAGGGCGTGGGCGCGGGTGCCCTGGGAGAGGTGGAAGAGGGTCGCCAGCAACGCGAAGCCCGTGCGCCGGTCGGGCGAGAGCGCGTCGTAGGGCAGCTGCTCGGCGGCCGGCAGGCGCAGGGTGCTGGGCGCCTCGGGGGTGCCCGGCCCGAGGAAGAAGCCGAGATCCGACTCCAGCTCGTCGGCCTTCTCCTCGTCGGAGCACAGGCAGACGAAGGGGCCCAGGCCGGCGCGGGCGAGCCGCGAGAGCACGTACGCGCGTGCGGAGCCCTTCAGGCCGGCCAGGGGAATCGTGCGCTGGCCGGCCCGCAGAAGAGACACCACCGCCTCGAACGGGAGGCCCGTCGGCGCTTCTTCCGTCGCTGGCTTCACCACTTCTTCCGACACGTGCACCTACCAGGAACCGAGTTGATGGCCCCGGTTCATTCCCGCGTCAAGGCCGCAATCCAGGAAGGGGGCCAAGCGGCCAGGCAGACGCAAGCTAGCCGCTCGGAAACCGAGCGTCCAAACGAGTAGTCGATCGGGAAGCGGAACAACGACGTGAGGACGAAGAAGTCGAGGCCCCGGGCGGTGGGAAGCCCCCGGTGACCTCGTGTCCAACCCTCCGGGCGGCCGCGCCGCCACCGATCGCCGGGAAGGAGGTCGTCGGGGAGGAGCCGGACTGCGCGCGGCGCCGAGCACCTTGGCGCGCTGGTCGAGGCGCTCCGAGCCACCGAGGTTTGGCTTGTCATCGACAAGCCGCCGGGAGAATGAGCGCCATTCGGGGACCAGCTCAGCCGCGGGTCGGTGCCAGGGTCAGTTGCTCGCGCGCAGCCTCGGCGACCGACTCCTTCGACCACGCGATCGGCACGCCCTCGCCGCGCTCCCAGATCGGCAAAAGGTCGCCGTAGTGCGCCGAGAGCGGGTTGCCGGACTGGCCCCCGGCGAGCACCCAGCGGCTCGCCTCCCAATTCCCGACGTCGAGGACCATGCGCAGGTTCGGCACGCCGATGGGGTTGGCCAGCGGCTCGTCGAAGGGAACCGAGGCCTGCGGGATGGTGCTCCCGTCGCCTCCGAAGGCGATGGGGCCCAGGTTGAAGAGGCTGCCGAGCACCGGCTTGGTGCCCACCGGGTGCGTCAGCACCAGCGGCCGGACCTTTCCCCAGGCCCACCGCTTCGGGTCGCGCCCGGCGGCCCGCTCGAGCCGCGCGACCGCGGCGTCGAGGCTGGCGCGGATCTCGGCGGGCCAGCCGCCGTCGAACCAGCCGTCGGGCTGCGACTGGACGAGCCGCACCAGTTGGGCCGAGCGCCTCAGCCCCATCATCCCGTGGGGCAACAGGGCGTTGAGGCCCTCGCCCAGGGCGGCGCGCCAGGCCCGGGGAGCCTTGGCCCGGCAGACGCGGCACATCAGCTCCGCGAACCACAGCTCGTAGACCGAGGCCGCGGTCGAGCCCGGGTCCACCGCGCCGTCCCAGGCTTCGAGCAGCGCGACGGCTTGCGTGGCGGCGGATCCGCGAACCGCCGAGAGCACCTTCTCGCGCAGCGCCTTCCAGTACACGGTCGTGCGGTCGAGCTGCATCCGCATCGCCGACTCGAGGTCCCACTTCTCCTTCGTCGCGAGCAGCTCGACGACGCGGGCGTGGCGGCCGCCGTCGAGCCAGTCCGCGCCGAGGAACGAAGGCGTCGGGGCCGCCGGTGCCTGGTTGGCGGTGGCCAGGAAGCCCTCGGGCGGGTCGGTGACTCCCGGCATCGACTCGAAAGGCAGGGGCTCGCTCTCCCAACCTGCGTCGCCGTGCCAGGCGGGCATCGGCACCAGGCCGTGGCCGCCGCGGCGCACCGGCGCGTCGCCGACCAGCTGCCAGGCGATGGTCCCGTTCACGTCCGCGAAGAGCCGGTTCTCGGAGTCTCCCGGGTAGGAGCGGAAGAACTCCCTGGCCTCGGCCACCGTGGCGGCGCGGAAGAGCTGGTAGGAGGTGAACGGGCGGGGCGCCATCCACGTCGCCCGCATCGAGAGGGCCGGTCCCCCGGTCGATAGGCAGGGGGTGACGATGGGCCCGCGCGCCGTGACGACCACCCGCTCGTGCACGTCCGGCCTGCCGCGCACCCGGATGACCTCGTCGCGCACCTCGCAGCCCTCCCACCGGCCCTCCCGGAAGGCCTTCGTGCCGTCGTCGGACAGGCGCTCGACGAAGAGATCGGTGTTGTCGTGGTGGCCTGCGGTGAAGCCCCAGGCCACCGTCTCGTTGTGCCCGAAGCTCGCCACCGGCTGCCCGGGGAAGAAGGCGCCGCTCATCGCCCACTCCGGGGTCCGCACGTGGGCGAGGTACCAGTAGGCGGGCAGCATCGGCGACAGGTGCGGGTCGCAGGCGAGCAGGGGACGGCCGGTGGTGGTGCGCGACGGCGCGAGCACCCAGTTGTTGGAAGCGCCCGCGGACGGGCCGACGCGCAGCAGCTGCCCCGCTTCGGACGCCAGCGCGTCGGCAGCCTGCAGCAGGCGGGCGTCCCGCTCCAGGCGCGAGCCCTCTTCGGTGGCGAGCAGCGCAGGGTCGGCCGCCTCGATCGCGATCAGGGCCTCCGGGCCGTCGGCGAGCAGCACGCGCAGGCGCGCCAGCTCCGCGTCCCAGTTGGAGCACAGCGCGAAGGCGATGAACTGCACCACCGCCAGCGAGTCGGCGGGCTCGAGGACGAAGGGCGGCGCGCCCAGCAGCACCGACTCGTGGGTCCGCGGCCCCTGGCGCACGGCGAAGTTCACGCCGCGGGCGAAGGCCTCGAGCTGGGCCCGCGCGGCGGCGGGCAGCCTGCCCACCTGGGCGCGGGCGTTGCGCAGGAAGCCCAGGCGGCGGGCGAGGCGGTCGGCGTCGAGCATCTCGGCGCCCACCAGCTCGGAGAGCGTTCCGCGGGCGGCCCGCACGAAGAGCTCGAGCTGGAAGGCGCGGTCCTGCGCCTCGGCGAAGCCCAGGCCGAAGAACGCGTCGTCGTCGTCTCGCGCCTCGACGTAGACGATGCCGTGGCGGTCCCGGCGGATCGCCACTTCGGAGCGCACGGGCGCGCCCAGCCGTCCCTCGGTGCGCGGCAGGCGCGACCCGAGCAAGCGCAGCAGGAACCGCATGGCGTGTCCTCCCAGGAGCCAGAGCCGGTCAAGAGCGGAGCGAGAAGCCTGCCACACTCCTCGGCGAGCAGGGCCAGGCCGCCGCTAGCTTCCGAGCCCGTGCTAACATGGACTGCGAGTCCATGTTAGGCCGGCGACCTGGGAGCAAGCCATGCAGACCACGCAAGCGCATCTCTCTGTTCTCGCGGGTGGAACCTCGCAGGACGAGAGCGCCAGCGGGCTCGACGTCCTCAAGATCCAGCGCACCTGCGTGCACGACGGTCCCGGCGTCCGCACCACGATCTTCTTCCGCGGGTGCAACCTGAGGTGCCTCTGGTGCCAGAACCCCGAGGCGCTCCAGGCCGACCCGGGCACGCCGGCGGAGAAGGGTCCCTCGCTCGAGGAGATCCTCGAGGTCGTCGGGCGGGACCGCGAGTACTACCGGTCCACCGGCGGCGGGGTCACGCTCAGCGGCGGCGACCCGCTCGTGCAGGGCGAAGAGAGCCTGGTGCGCCTGCTGACGGCGCTCAAGGACCGCGGCCTCCACGTCGCGGTCGAGACGTCCCTGCACGCGCCGGCGCGGACCGTCGCCCGGGTCGCGCCGCTGGTGGACCTCTTCCTGGTGGACCTGAAGGTCGTCGGCGACGACGTGCTCCACCGCAGGCTCACCGGGCAGAGCGGCACGCTGGTGGCCAGCAACCTGCGGCGGCTGGTGGAGCTGAAGGCGAACCTGCGGTTCCGCACGGTGGTCGTCCCGGGGCTCAACGACTCCGAGCAGGGCGTGCGCGCGACGGCCGAGCTGCTGCGCTCGCTAGGCTTCGAGTCGATCGAGCTGCTCGAGTACCACGACCTGCACGTGGACAAGGCGCGGCGGCTCTCGATCGAGCGGGCCTCGCTGGGCCTCGTCACTCCGGCCCAGAGCCAGGAGGCGGTGAATGTTGCGGTGGCGAGGTTCCGGGCCCAGGGCATCGCGGCGCACTGCACCGCGCTGGGCGGGCCGCGCCGCCGCGCGTCCTTCAGCCCGCGCGTCCACGCCATCCGGGACGCCATCCGGCAGAGCGACTACCACCTGTGCCTCGAGTCCTCGAAGCTCAAGACGCGCTTCTACCGCAAGCACGGCTTCGGGCAGCCGACCCCCATCCACCGCGCGCGGCGGCTGGCCTACGTGCTGGAGCACAAGCAGATCGCCATCCATCCGCAGGAGCTGCTCTTCGGCAACTTCACCGCGCAGCGCGTCGGCGCCCAGGTCTGGGAGGAGCACTTCGGCGCGCTGCTGATCCTGCTGCTCCACAAGACGGAGCGCCTGGCGCCGGTGTCCTTCCAGTGCTCCTGGAAGGACCGCCTCGCCTTCTACACGGAGATCTTCCCGTTCTGGGCGCGGCATGGCCTGCTCACCAAGGTGAACCCGACGCTGAAGGGCCTGCTGCAGACCTTGGCCCGCTGCGCGGAGATGCGGGCCGGGTTCAACAACAACCTGGCGGCGATCGCGCACTTCGTCGTCAACTTCGAGCGCATCCTGACGCTGGGCACCACCGGCATCGCCGAGGAGATCCGCCGGGCGCAGCGGGAGAATCCCGAGAACGACCAGGACTTCTACCGCGGCGCGCTCATCGCCCTGGAGGGGCTGGAGGCCTTCGCCCAGCGGTACTCGGACCACCTGGCGCGCCTGGCGACGGGCGAGCGCGACCCCGCCCGCCGGCGGGAGCTGGAGGAGGGCGCCGCGGCGTGCGCCCGCGTGCCCAGGCTCCCCGCGCGCACCTACCGCGAAGCGCTGCAGAGCATGCTCTTCCTGCAGATCGCGCTGTGCCTCGAGTCGTACGAGAACGCGGTGTCGCTGGGGCGGCTCGACCAGATCCTCTACCCGTACTTCGCCCGCGACCGGGCGGCGGGTCTGCTCGACTTCGAGGCGGCGAAGGAGCTGCTGGCGCTCTTCGTCCTCAAGATGGACGAGGCCATCCTGCTCAGCGACGGCGACAGCTTCCTGCGGATCGGCCGGCTCTTCGAGACCCAGTCCACCGACCAGACCGTCACGGCGGGGGGCATGGGCAGGGACGGCAAGGACGCCACCAACGACGTCACCTACATGCTCCTCGACATCTGCGAGCTGCAGCCCCTGGCCGTGAACATGACGGCGCGGGTCCACCGGGACAGCCCGCCGGAGTATCTCGAGCGCCTGGCCGAGGTGTACCTCACCGGCGCCCCGATGCCGGCCCTGTACAACGATCACGTCTACGTGGACACGCTGCAGCGCCACTACGCCACGACCGTCGAGGACGCCCGGAACTACGCCATCGTCGGCTGCGTGGAGCCCAACGCGTCCGACGACCACTTCGGCAACACCGACTGCGCCAACATGAACGTGGCGCTGCCGTTCCTGCAGGCGCTCCGGGGCGACGAGAGCGACCTGTGGAGCTTCGGCCTCGCCGACCAGCTGCTCAAGCTGCAGACGCGGTTCGTGGAGCACTCCTGCCGCGGCGACGGGCGCCTCGCGCGGCTCGCGTCCGCGGCGTCGAGGAAGGCCGTCGAGCTGCACGAGCGGCGGCAGCGGCCGCTGGCCCTTGGCCCGCCGGCGACGATGGAGGAGCTGCTCGAGCGCTTCCAGGCGCGCCTGAACCGGCTCGCGGGCTCGGTGCTCGCCGACCACCAGCGGATCGAGAAGGCGCTGCGCGAGGGCTTCACCACGCCGCTGGCCTCCTCGCTCTTCAAGGGATGCGTCGAGCGCGGCAGGGACGCCTACGACGGCGGCGCGCGGCTCAACAGCAGCGGCATCCAGGCCGTGGGGATCACCGACGTCGCGGACTCGCTCCACGCGCTCGAGGAGGTCGTCTTCCGGCAGCGGCTCTACCGCCTGGAGGAGGTCCTCGCGGCGCTGGACGCCGACTTCGTCGGGGCGCGCAACCAGGAGATCCGCACGGCGCTGCTGGCGGTGCCGAAGTTCGGCGACGACACCTCGCGCAGGCCCCAGGAGTGGATGAACCGGACGCTGCAGATCTACGTCGACGCCCTGCGGTCGGTCCCGAACTGCCCGCGCGACGGCATCTACGCCGCCGGCTACTACGCCCTGAACGTCAACATCGTCTACGGCCTGAAGACGCCGGCCCTGCCGTCGGGGAGGCTGCGCGGCGTCCCGCTGGCCAACAGCCTCACTCCGCACTACGGGATGAAGCAGGCCGACCTGCTCTCCGCCCTGAACTCCGAGGTCGGGGTCGACTTCCGGCGGTACGCGCCCAACGGCACCACCGTCACCTTCACCATCGACTCCGCGCTCTTCGACGGGCCCGAGGGGGTGAAGAACCTCGCCGGCATCGTGAAGACCTACTTCGACCAGGGCGGCATGCAGTTCCAGCCCAACGTGATCAGCCGGGAGATCCTCCTGGAGGCGTACGCCCACCCGGAGAAGCACCCCTACCTCCTGGTCCGGATCGCGGGCTACTGCGCCTACTTCAACGACCTCTCCGACGACCTGAAGAAGGTCATCATCAACCGGACTTGCTATGCGTAGGGGCGCCGGGCGCAGGCCCTAGCCCCAGGAGAGAAATGGAAGCGACCGCCCCCAGGGTGAAGCGCAAGGACGGCCTCAAGCGTCAGGGCGAGATCATGGCCGCCGCGCTGAAGCTGTTCGCCGAGAAGGGCTTCGCCGCGACCTCCATCAACGACATCATCGAGGCCGCGGGCGCGGCGCGCGGGACCTTCTACCTGCACTTCACCGGCAAGGGCGATCTCCTGAAGATGATCGTCGAGACCTACCTGCGCCAGCTGGACGCGGTCATCGAGACCCTGGACATCTCGATGGACCTGCCGGGCGAGGAGCTGCGGCAGCTCTACCGCGACTCGGTCCGGGCGCTCGCGCGCGAGCCGGAGGTGAAGTGCTTCGTGAAGGTGATGTTGCGGGAATCCCTGGGGACCGAGACCCAGGAGCGCGTGAGCGAGTTCTTCGAGAAGGTCGTCCAGGTCTCCGCCCGCTACATCGCCCAGGCCCAGCAGAGCGGCCGGGTGGTCCGCAGCCTGGAGCCCGTGGCGCTGTCGGTCTGCATCGTGGGGGCGGTGAAGGAGCTGCTCCTGCGCTGGACGACCGCGGAGGCCTCGTTCGACCTGGAGGCCTCCGTGGACACGGCCATCGAGGTCTACTTCCGGGGCATGCTGGCGTAGCGCGGCGCCAGCACGGCCCGGCCGGCTACAGGCGGTTCCTGCGGCCAGCGGCGGTGGAGCGGGCCGCGGCGCGGCGGCGGACGAGCAGGGCGAGCCCGACGATGAGGCCGAGGAAGAGCACCGGCGCCTCGCCCGAGGCGGAGCTGCAGCCGGCCCCGGCGTAGGGCGCTCCTCCAGGGTTCGGGTCGCCGGAAGGGATGGCGCCGGACGCGGCCTGGTGCGGCGCGCTGGGCGAGGCCGGCGACGCTGCCTGGGCACCTCCGGGCGCCGCGGCCTGCGCTGCGGCGCCGGCCTGGGGAGCGGCGGGCCCGACCGGAGCCGCCGCGCCCGGCCCGGCGGCGGCGGCCGCCTCGGGCATCACGTCGGCCAGCGACGTCCCGATGGTCATGCCGTCGTGGAAGACCACGCCGGTCTCCTGGATCTTCGCGTCGCGGTAGAGGCCCTGCTTGAGGTAGTTCAGCTCGCCGGGGAACTGGGTGCCCCTGGGCAGCTTCTCGAGGACCTTCTTCCCGTCGACGTACAGCTCGACGAAACCCTCGGCGGGGTCGGGCGACCACTTCACGTGGAAGATGAAGTCGATCCACCGGCCGCGCTCGAGCGGCATGCCCCAGACGCGCTCGCCGACGATGTTCAGGTAGATCTCTTCCTTGCGCACCACGAACTCGACCGGCGGCGAGCCGGAGGGGCCCTCGTGGTGCCACTGGGTGAAGAGCTGCCAGGCGTCGGCCGAGGGGTAGTCGTCGGCGAACTTGGTCTGCCAGCGGTAGAAGCGCTCGGTGCCGCTGGCCTCGTAGCTCGTGTAGGTCAGCTCGTTGCGGTTGCCGCTGGCGCCGATGGGGTTGTCGCCCTGCACCACCGTGGCCTTGAGCGCGTAGCGGCCGCCCTGCCCGGAGCCGCCCTCGAAGACCTCCAGCCGGTCGGGGCTGACGGCCTGGGCCTTGGTCCACTGGGAGAGGTCGCCGCACTCGAAGTCCCCGCGCCAGACCACCTCCGCCGCGGCCCGGCCACTCGCCAACAGGACGGCCGCCACGATTGCCATTCGGGAATAGAAGGTCATGTACCTCCGAAGCCGGCGCGCCTGCGCCTGGACTGTTCGGGTCGCTCCAACCCGGAGAGGCGCTAAAGCCTTCCGCGCACGGGCCGGGCGCAACCGAGGAGGCGCTCGACTGCGCTTCAGGGCGCGTCCACGCCCTCCCGGCGACCCCGCGGCCCGGGCGATTCCGCGACCCAGGCGATCCCGGGCACGGGCACGGGCACGGGCACGGGGCCGCGCGGCGGCTGCTGGCGGCGGCTACTGGAAGACGCTGAGCAGGTCGAGCTTGGGGATGGCGACGTACATCCACTGGCCGCTGGGGTCGAAGGTCAGGCTCGAGCCGCGGTTCTCCAGCTGGTAGGTGGACCAGACCCACGCCTGCTGCCAGTAGTTGGGGTCGTACTCGACCAGCCGCACCACGTGCACTCCCTGCCGCTCGCTCATCCAGGCGAAGTAGCGGCCGTCGGGGGTCCCGCCCACCATGACCGGCGAGTCGAGCTCCGACGGGAGGTAGAGGGGCTCCTGCGGCGGATTGCGGACCGGCGCGAGGATGTCCTTCCACTCCACCATCGCCGGCAGCACCGCGCCGGCTTCCGTCTCGAGCATGGAGCGGCCGAAGGCCAGCACCGGGCCCTGGAGCATGGTGGCCGAGCCCAGGAAGTCGCCCATCTCCGGGGCCAGCGGCGCCTTGTGGCGGGAGCCGCCGCTCAGGGCGAGCACGTTGGGGTCGTAGAAGTCGACCACGTACCCGGCCGCGGTGCTCCGGGTCACCATGATCTCGAGGTTCCTGGTCCGGGCCTCGTCGTCCTCGACGTCCTCCCACACGCCCAGCGCCGCCAGCGTCGAATCCTTCAGCGCCACGTGGCCCGCGTAGACGAGGTGCTCCTCGCCCTGCCACTGGTAGAGGGTCACCGTGGTGGGAGTGCCCACGACCACCCCGTTGTCGGGCAGCGAAGCGACGTGCGTCGGCGCGATGGGCAGCCCGGTCACCAGGATGCGCTCCCGCCCGGTCTTCTCGTCGAGGATGCCCAGCTCCTTGGCGTGGACGACGAGGGTGCGCAGGTCGTGCGTCACCATCAGGCGCAGGGGCTCCGAGACCGGCTTCTGGTCCTCGGTCTCGGTCGCGAGCTCATACGTCCGCACCAGGTCGAGCGAGCTGGCGTCGAGCGCCAGGACCATCCCGGCGGAGCGCGCGAGCACGTGGATCACGAAGGGGAGCTTCTCCGGGTAGTAGGAGTAGGGAGCCACCAGCCCGCCTTCGCCCTGGGCCGCGCTGCCCAGCCCCAGGCTGAAGGAGATGCGGCCCACCCACAGCCCGGTGTCCGCCTCGATGATGTCCACCCCGTTGTCCTCGTTGTTGCCCACGGCGACCTCGCCCTCGCCGATGTCCGGGGCGACGTCGAGCACGGTGGGCTCCCCGCGGATCTGGACGGCCCAGTCGACCGAGGCGGTGGAGACGTCGTACTGGAGGACCGAGCCGTCCACGGGCTTGGTCAGCACCACCTTGCCCGGCTTGGCGCCGCGGACGAGCGCTCCCACCTCCCCGAAGGAGACCAGCAGCTCGTGCCACGCGCTCCCGTCGGTCAGGTTGACGAAGGTCAGGTCCCCGTCCGCCATCCCCAGCGCGGCGTACGGGCCCTGGGCCGTCTCCACCACGGCGATGGGGCCGGTCGGGTCCACCGGGCGGTCGTCCTGCTCGCCGATGCCGTTGGGCTCCCAGCGGGTCGAGACCTCGCCGGTGGAGGAGACCGCCAGCAGCACGGTCTTGACCGCGTCGTTCCTGGCCTCGGTCGCCACCAGGTAGACCGTGCCCGTCCCGTCGGCCGCGCCGCCCAGGACCCGGGTGAGGTTCTCGAGCTGCGTGTCCTTGGGCTCGAGCCTGTCCAGCTCGGGCGGGGCGGGGACGCGCTGCCAGGTGCGCAGCAGGTGCTGCCCGTACGGCCCGGTGCCGACGGTGCGGACGGGCTGGCCCTCGGGGCTGGCCACGACGAGGGCCTCGACGATCTTTTCGCCCGCCGACCTGGCCCGAGGCTCGCCGGTCGCGCCGTCCACCAGGACCAGGACGCCCTGCCCCTCGTCGGTGCGCACGGCGACCAGCGCCTCGCCGGGCACCGGGGCGCGCCCGAAGGCGACGGCGCGGCCGTCCAGCCGCTTGAACTTCCCGGTGTCGTTGACGAGCTGGTTGAAGAGGGTGGAGGCGATGAGGACCGTCTCGGGGCTGTCGTAGAGGCCCACCGGCTTGTGGCGGAAGCGCACGTCCACCACCTTGGTGCCGTAGATGGGGTGGCCGTAGCCCATCGGTTTGAAGGAGGCCTCCGTGGGCTGGCTGGTCCCGGTCGGGGTGGTGACGCTGATCGGGCCCTCGGCCTGCAGCGCCTCGGGGATCCAGACGTAGAGCTTGGTGGTGGTCGG
This sequence comes from Myxococcales bacterium, assembly GCA_036504155.1. Lineage (GTDB taxonomy): Bacteria > Myxococcota > Myxococcia > Myxococcales > UBA5297 > JACRCT01. The sequence goes on along the minus strand of DASXVQ010000049.1, from coordinate 26,154 downwards.
CTCCTCGAACACCGTGTCGCTGAGCTTCTTGGGGTGGGCCCGCACCGTCAGGCCGCCCGCGAGCAGGACCGCGTTGTTCTCGGGCTTGAGGTCGAAGTTCTCTCCGTAGATCTGCAGCTCGGTCCAGGCGAAGGCCTTCCTGGGCTCGAAGTCGGTGACGACGGGGGCCTTCTCGACCTTGAGGTCCGGGACCTTGAAGTCGCGGCAGCCGGCGAGGACGAGAAAGGCCGAGGCCGCCGCGCAGAGTGCAGACGCGCGGCGCAGCCGGCAGGGACTCGGGGAGTGTGTGGGGCGCACGGGAGGCATCGTGCACTCGCCCGACCTCGTCTCCAAACCCTCCGGAAGGCCGGGCGCACTCCGGGCCTCCCCGGCGAGAGAGCCGGAGGGCGCGGCCCGCGGCGCTCTCCCGAGCGAGGAGACGCCGGCGGGGGGCTCAGCCGGGGATGCCGAACTTGCGCATGCAGGCCTTGAGCGTGTTGAGCGCGATGCCCAGCTCGTCGGCGGAGCGCTGCTTCTTGAACTGGTTGCGCGTCAGCGCCGCGCGGATCTCCTCCTCGGTTAGGTCCGCGGGGCGCTTGCGCGGGGCCGCCGCGGCCGCGCCGCCGCCGACCGCCGGGAAGGAGGTGGTCGGGGAGGAGCCGGACTGCGAGGCGCCGAGCACCTTGGCGCGCTGGTCGAGGTACTCCTCGAGGTCGGCCAGCGAGACCTTCACGTGGTCGGCGGGGTTGCCGCGCAGCTTGGCCTTGGCCGAGGAGGTCTGCACCAGCGCCTCGACGGTGGCGCGCAGCTCGCGCAGCTGGCCGGGCCAGGTGCGGGTGCTCAACAGGTCCATGGCGTCGGGGGCGAAGGCGCCCTCGATGCCCCAGGTGGCCTTGGCCTCCAGGAGCAGGGCGCCGACCAGCGCGGGGATGTCCTCGCTGCGCTCCTCCAGGCGCGGCAGCTTGAAGACCTGCCCCACCGCGAGCCGCTGCACCAGGTCCTGGCGCAGCCCGGCCTCGCCCAGCGGGACCTTGGAGGCGCTGACGAGCCGGAAGCGCGGGACGGGCCGGCGGGCCGACGGCGGGGCGCCCAGCGGCGTGATCTCGGTGCGGCGGTCGAGCACGTCGATGAGGAAGTCCTGCACCGGCCGGCGCATGCTCTCCACCTCGTCGAGGAAGAGCGTGCCGTCCTCGGCGAAGGGGATCTTGCCGACGCGGTCGGTCGCCGCGCCGGTGTAGGCGCCCTTGACGTGGCCCAGCAGCTCGCTGTGCAGCTCGTTGTGCTCGTTGCCCAGCCGGCCGCAGTTGATGGCCGCGAAGTTCCCGGTGGCGCCGCTGCGGTCGTGGATCTGCCGGGCGACCCAGGTCTTGCCGGTGCCCGAGTCGCCCAGCAGCACGATGGCCAGCTCGTGGCCGGAGGAGATGGTGATGAACTCCTCGAGCTGCCGCGAGGCCTTCGAGCGCCACCCCGGGCCCGACCGGGTCCGGCTCTCGTCGGCGAGCAGCTCCACCTTGTCGGCGGTGTCGGCGTGGGCGAAGTAGAGGATGTCGCCGGCCTGCACCGGCACCTCGGCGCCTTTGACCTGCACCCGGGTCCCGTCGGGGCGCACCAGCACCGTGCCGTTGACGCTGCCCATGTCGCGGAAGGTCCAGCAGCGCTCGTCCTTGAGCGCCAGGAGCCCGTGGTAGCGCGAGACGTGGTTGCCGGTGAAGACGATGTCGGCGTCCTGCGCCCGCCCCAGCGTGTAGGTGCGGTCGGCGTGCAGCGACATCACCACCTCGCCCGCCCCGTCGCGGCAGACCCGCGCCGCCCGCGGCACGCGGTGGTAGGGCGCCTCGACCAAGACCGGCTCGGCCAGGGTCTGCATCGGCTTGGTGACGTCGATCCACCCGCGTCCGGGACCCTTGTCGCGCGCCATGGCTCGCTCCTTTTGACCGGCAGTCCTTCGGCGTCAATCCTGACAGGGGTCAAGGTCGCCAGCCAGCTTCGGGTTCGACCCGCTCACCTGCGCTGCCCCGCCTGCGCCGCTCCGCCTTCGCTGCCCCAGCTTCGCTGCCCCAGCTTCGCTGCCCCACCCCCGCCTCCCCTTCGCGGATGGACCCGGAGATCGAAGCAGGCGAACACCAGGCTCTGGGGAGGGGCCCGTGGGTTGCCTTCGGCGGCCTTCTCGGCGACACGGGAAAAGACACGCGAGCGGACTTTCCGTGTCGAGCAGGAGGTCGCGACGGGCAGAAAGGAGCCCCTCCCCAGAGCCGTGAGCTCACTCGTGCTCGTTCGCTGCGATCCATCCGCGAAGGGGAGGCGGGGGTGGGGCGGGGGTGGGGCGGGGAAGGCGAGGCGGTTTGGGACAGCGAAGGCGAGGCGGGGGAAGGGCAGCGATCGGGAGGCAGGGGTAGTGCAGCGAATGCGAGGCGGGAAAGGACCAGGCAGTGCGCCTACGCCGGCATGCCCCAGTCCTCGACGGGCCACCCGCGCTGGATCGCCGTGCGCCGCAGCCGCTGGTCCGGATTGATCGCCACCGGGCGCCCCACCGCCTCGAACATGGGCAGGTCGGAGGCGGAGTCGCTGTAGAAGGTGCAGTCCGCGAGCCCGACGCCCCTCTCCTTCGCAAACGCCATCGCGACGTCGACCTTGCCCGGCCCGAAGCAGAGCGGCCCGGCCGGCCGGCCGGTGTAGCGGCCCGAGGAGTCGACCTCAAAGCGGTTGCAGAGCGAGCCGTCGAGCGAGAGCTGGGCGGCGACCGCATCGGAGAGGTAGTTCGACGACGAGGTGAGCAGCCAGAGCCTGTCGCCGGCGGCGCGGTGCTTCTCGAGCGCGGCCTTGGCTCCGGGGCGCACCAGCTGGCGCACCTCGGCCTCGTAGAAGGCCAGGGTCCGCGCGACGACGTCGGTCTCGAGCTTGCCGGTGAGGCTGGAGATGCTCTCGAGCAGGGCGTCCTCGAGCCGGGCGAAGCCGAAATGGTAGCGGGTGAGCCAGGCGAAGGCCTTCAGGGCCTGCCAGCGCGAGATGTATCCGGCGCGCAGCTCGGACTTGACCCAGAGGGTGCCGGAGTTGCGCGCCAGGACGGTGAGGTCGAGGTCGAAGAAGGCGATGGCCATGGCGCGCGCGAGGTTAGCAGACGGCGCTCGGTCAGGCCTGGCTGCGCACCTGGTCCCACGCCTTGATCTGCCAGGTCGTGCGGACCGTGGCCAGGCGCTCGCCCGCCGGCTCGCTGAGGCGCGTCTCGATCGTGACGAGCTGCGGCTGCCCCGCGTCCAGGCCGGTCTGGATCCGCGTCCGCTCCTCGCCGGCCAGGTCGGCCTCGGCGACCAGGTCCGAGCGCGCCTGCCGCTCGTAGGTGATGTTGAGGTCCTTGAGGATCAGCCGGAAGCGCGAGAACGGGAACGTGCGCAGCAAGAGCAGCCCCGCCGGGGTCTCGCCGGCGGTGGCCAGCGCGCAGGCGTGGATGCCGCGCAGGTGGTTGTGCAGCGGCCGCCGGTTGGGGATGCGGACGCGGCACAGCCCGGGCTCCCAGACCTGGATGCTGGCGCGCAGCGGCGCGTTGAAGGGGCTGGCCACGCGCAGGAAGGCGCCGACCATCTTGCGGGCCACGGCAGGGCTCAGCCCCACCGCGCGCTCGACCACGTTCCAGAGCTGAGGGTTCAAGGGCTTCCTCCCAGCGGGGATCTAACGCCGGGGGGCGGGGCGGGGCCATCACCAGATCACTGTTTCGCGGCTGGCCGTCCTGCGAGCAACGCAAGGGCAGCGAGCAGAGCCGCCCCGAGCGCGAACACGGCGATCCCCAAGCTCGCGAGCGGAGGCGAGTACTCCAGCTCCACCGGCCCGGCCGCGGCGTCGGGCACGACGACCGCCAGCTGGACCGCGGCCGCGCGCAGCACCGGGAGCACCGTCGAGCCCTGCCGGGCCTGCCAGCCGGGCCACCACGGCCGCTTGAGCACCGCGACGGCGCCGCCGGTTCCTTCGAGCCGGAGCTGCCCACGCGTCGGCGAGTCCCAGCGAACGGAAGCCTTCTCGACCGCGCGGCCGTCCGGCAGGCTCGCCGGCTTGGCGGACGCCGGATCGTCCAGGACGCGAACCACTTCGTCGGCGATCGAGAGCGATGAGACGCGCTCCACGGCCTCGGCTCCGCTGGCCGCCAACAGGGGCTCGCGCGCGACGCTCGCGCCGGGCAGCGGCCGGGGAATCGCGTAGAGGCGGCCGACGAACGGCACCGGCGGCTCGGCCTCGAGCTGGGTGTACCCGGCTGTGACTTGCTTGCTGCGCGTGACCAGGTGCGTGCATCCCAGCGCGAGCGCCGGGCCGAGCGCGCCTGTCGCCTCGTCGAGCCGGTCGCGGACCAGCGAGACCGTCTCGGCCTGGGCGCTGCTCAGGTACCAGTTCGGCACCGCCGGCCCGCCGCACTGCTGCAGGTCCGGGAGCAGGTCGTTCAGGTCGGGGAGCACGTTGCCGTGCACGTCGAGCGGCTGGTCCGGCAGGTCGACGTGCACCGAGCCCAGGTGCCGGCCGTGGCAGAGCATCGCCTGCTCCGGAGTGCCCAGGGCTGCCCGCGTCGCAGGCGTCTCGAGCAGCGGCCGGTCGAGCGGCAGGAACCCGGGCGCGGCGACGAGCATCGGCAGCGCCACCGCGAGCTGCGACCAGCGCGGCCGCATCAAGAGCGCCGCGAGCGCCAGGGCACACAGGAGCGAGGAGACGAGCCCCGCGTCGTTCAAGGCGGTCGAGAGCGCCGGCAGGCTCGCAGAGGCTGAGCCGCCGGCGTTGGCGACCTGGCTCGCCAGCGCATCGACGGCGCCGGCCCGGGCCGCGACGATCGTCATGGCGATTCCACTGCCGGCCGTGGCCACGCCCAGGGCGATCGCCAGCGCCCGCCGCGCCGTCCGTTCGCGAGTCGCGCGATCGAAGGAGCAGACGGCCACGACGAGGATCGCCAGGCTCGCGCCGACGAAGTAGCGGGCGGGGTAGCGGAACAGGCCCAGCAGCGGCAGGACCCGCAGCAGGGCAGGGAACACGGGCGTTTGCGCGCCCAGCGAGAGCAAGGTGAGGAGCAGGGCCGCGACGGCCGCGGCTCGTGCCCGGCGCAGGCGCCAGCCCACCAGCGCGGCGACCACGGCGACGAGCCCGAGCAGGGGCGTCGTGTTCCACGCCGGCTGGACCAGCGGGTCGTCGAGCCAGGCGGTGCGCAGCGAGGCCCCACCTTTGACCCGTTCGGTGCTGTCGATGGGCCAGAAGACCCCGAGGAGCTCCGGCGTGCCGAGCGGCCAGCTCTCGACCTGCTCGGTCGAGGCGCCTCGGGCGCGTGCCGAGGCCTGCGCCAGTCCCAGCGTCGGGAGCCACTGCAGCCCGCCGAGCAGGAGCCCCGCGACCAGCGCTCCCGCGGCGAGCGCGGCTCGCGTCGGCCGGCGCCGGCGAGCGAGCGCCACGGCGACCTCGAGGAGGACGATCCCGCTCGCCACGCCGAATCCCTGGGGATCCCCGCTGAGGATCGCCAGCGCGAGGGCCACGCTGGCGACGATCACCCCGGCGGCGCGGTGCCGGGTTCCCAGCAGCCACCGCGCCCCGAGCCAGGCCCAGGGAAGCCAGGTAGCCGCGGCGAGGAACGGTCCGTGGAGGATGAGGTTGAGGACGCTGCCGCTCAGCGGGTAGGCCACGCCGAGCGCGACGCGGGCGACAGGGCGCAGGCGGTACGAGGCGGCGAGCAGCACGGCCCCGGCCGCGGCGATGGCCAGGTGGAGCGGGACGAAGAGCGAGGCGGCGGTCTCGGCGGAGAACGGCAGGAGCAGCCAGGTCGCCGGGTAGAAGAGCCCGGACTGCAGCTCGGCCAGCAGCGGGCCGCCGCCGCCCAGCGCCGGGTCGAGCGCGAAGCCCTGCTGCAGGCCGCGGCGGACCGCGCACTGCATCGCCAGCAGGATCCGCGAGTGGTCGGTCCCCTGGTAGCGCAGGCCCGCGAGGAGGGGAACGAGCGTCGCCAGGCCCACGAGCAGCCCGGTCCCGGCGGCCTGGGCTGCGAGAGCGCGGCGAGCGCGGGAGCGGAGGGGCCTCATGGTCGGCAGGCTACGGCCCGATCGGCCGCTCCATGTGCAGCGCCTGCTGGCCGCCGTCGTACTGGCCGAAGTCGCCTTCCACCAGCCGGAAGCCGAACGAGGTGAACAGGTGCTGGGCGCGGGCGTTGGTGTCGGCCACCGAGAGGCGCATGGCGCGCACCGGCGCGTGCTCGGCGACCTGTTCGCAGACGGTGACCGCGTGCTGCAGCAGCATCCGGCCGATGCCCTTGGCCTGATACGCGGGCAGGACGGCGATGGCCAGCACGTCGCCCACCAGCGTCTTGCCCTCGGGGAAGAAGGCGAGCATCACGAAGCCCGTCCGCTCGCCCTCCGACTCGCTGACGTAGGTCATCACGCCGGCGGTGCGGAACCACTTGGGCAGCAGCGTGCGGTAGTCACCGTAGAGCGTGAACACGTCGCCGGACAAGCTGCCGACGAAGTCGAGGTCGTTGGAGTTGGCGTTTCGGACGAGCACGAGATGGATCGTGCGACGCCCGGGCGCGCGGCTCAAGTTTCCGGCACCCCGAGCTCGTCGAGGGTCCAGAACTCGGTCCGCGCGAACGCTCGCGGCAGCTCCGTCGCAGCCAGGCGCCGCGAGGTCCCATCCCGAGTGCGGGAGGGGGCCTCGGGCCAGAATCTGAAGACGGCCGACCCGCCGAGCGTCCACCGATCGATCAGCAGCAAGCCACGCCGGGTCCCTTTCTTCCTTCGGCTCCCTGCGCTGGTAAGCTAACCGCCGACCTGAAGTTGCGGAGTACAGACGATGCGAACGCTGCTGATCTCCCTGGCGAGTTTGTGCCTCGCCTCCACCTCACTCGCCGCCGCGGCCGAGCCGGATCCGCTGGCCCCGGTCGTGCCCGAGAAGGCCGAGGCCAAGCCCGCGGCGAAGAAGGCCCCGCCCAAGGCCGCCGCGAAGAAGGCCGAGCCCAAGCCTGCCGCCAAGAAGGCCGACCCGGAGCCCGCGAAGGAGGAGGCAGCCAAGGCCGACACGGCCAAGCCCGCCGCGGAACCGGCCAAGGAGCCGGCGAAGGAGCCCGCCGCGGAGGATCAGGCGAAGGCCGAGCCCGCCAAGGTCGAACCGGCAAAGGAAGCGCCAGCCAAGGAGCCCGCGAAAGCCGAAGCCGCCAAGCCCGCTCCTGCCAAGGCCGAGCCTGCCAAGCCGAAGGGCCCCAAGGGAAAGCCGCCGCCTCCGCCGCCGGTCCTCGCCTACGTGGTGCCCTACGTCGACCCCACCGTCGTCGGCCCGGCCTGCGACGAGGCCTGCGTGAAGTCCGCCGCCGCCCGGCTGCGCGGCCGCGCCGGGGTCAAGAAGGTGACCGTCGAAGGGATGTCCATCGTGCTCGAGGTCCAGCCCGGCGTCTTCAAGCCCGGCGACGTCCTGCGCGGCCTGGAAGGCATGAAGGTCGAGATGCGCCCGCCGTACAAGAGCATCGAGCTGCACTTCACGGCGGACGGCCCGTTCCCGCCCGTCTCCCGGCTCGAGAACGACGTGCTGATCATCGAGATCGACGAGAACGCCCGGAAGGCGCTGGAGACCGCGGCGCGGACCCGCGTCCCCATGAAGTTCAAGTGCATGGGCAAGCTCGCCGGCGCCGACGTCTACGAGGCGGTCATGACCCGCTACGAGGAGGAGAAGCGCCCGCCGATGGCGATGGTCCCCTTCATGGCCGAGGCGGACGTCGACGGCGACAAGCGCCCCGACCTCTACCTGCGACTCGAGGGCATCGGCGAGCTCGTGGTCTTCAACCCCAAGGAAGGCGAGCTGAAGGCCCTCGTGATCAAGGAAGGCGACTCCGAGGCGCTGCCCCGCTGCGACGCGACGCCCATGAAGTTCGTGCGCGCGGTCCCCAAGCAGAAGGTCAAGTGCATGACGCCCACCCCCCACTCCGGGGATGCCATCGAGCGCGTGCAGCTGAACAAGTCCAACGAGCTGCTGCTCTTCAACGCCGGCAAGTTCGCCACCTGCGAGCCGCTGGGCGAGGGCGCCATGCCCACCGTCCCCCGGCCCAAGGGCCCGGCGGCGAAGAAGGAAGACACCAAGAAGAAGGCCGAAGAGGAGTGGTAGCGGCCCCGGCCGTTCGCTGCCCGGGCGTGCCCTGAATCCGCCGGACGCTGGCGAGGGCCCGCCTGCAGGTGGATTCAGGGGCCCGCTACCGCTACGATCCCCATCTTGATTTTCCGGCGACCGGCCAGGCCGGCAAGCGGGCGCCCCGGCGAAGCGAACGAGAGGACCATGGCAGCAACGGATCGCCGCACGGCCCTGCTCCGCGTCGCGCTCTGCGCCCTGGCTGCGCTGCCGGGCTGCAACGAGGACCGCATCGTCGAGACGCCGCCGCCCGGCTTCCGCCAGGACGTCTTCGCCCAGGACGCCGCCGCGAAGATCGACGTGCTGTGGGTGGTCGACAACTCCGCCTCCATGCAGCCCGAGCAGGAGGAGCTGGCGACCAGCTTCACCCGCTTCATGGAGCTCTTCAGCCGCGGCCAGGTCGACTACCGCATCGCGGTGACGACCACCGACGTCTTCAACGACCAGGGCCTGTTCGTCGGCAACCCGGACATCGTCGACCCGTCGCTGGCCGACCCGGTCTCCGCCTTCCAGAAGAACGTGAAGGTCGGCACCGGCGGCAAGGGCCACGAGCAGGCCTTCGAGGCGGCCCGGCTGGCGGTGGAGCGGGAGAAGGCCGCCGCCGCGGTGGTGCTGGCCGAGCGCGAGGCCTGCGTCGCCGCCTGCCCCGCCGGGGCGGGCGACGCGTGCCGGGACGGCTGCGCCAACCAGCACTCGCCGCGCTTCATGCGCCCCGAGGCGCACCTCTACATCGTCTTCGTCTCCGACGAGGACGAGCAGAGCTTCGGGGAGATCCGCTACTACCAGCGCTACTTCGAGGAGTCGCTGGGCACCGGCAACGAGGGCGCGGTGAGCGTCGCGGTCATCGTCGGCGACGTCCCCAGCCCGCCCTGCGACGCCACCGCCGGCACCCGCTACGTGGCGCTGGCCGACGCGATGGGCGGCATCGTCGGGTCGATCTGCGACGCCACCTTCGACAAGCAGCTGGAGCGCATCGCGCTGGACGCCGCGGGGCTCAAGCGCAAGTTCGGGCTGTCGAAGAGGCCGGACACGACGACGCTGGAGCCGACCGTCAAGTACCGCTGCGACACGCCGCAGGCGCAGATGGGCCGCTGCGCGAGCGTGGAGAGGGACTGCCAGGGCAAGGCGCCGGAGACGCAGGGCATCGTCTGCACCCCGCCGCAGGGCGAGCCCAACGGCTGGACGTACGAGACCTCGACCAACTCGCTCTTCTTCCACGGCGACGCGGTGCCCGGGCTGCGCAGCGTGCTGGTGGTCGGCTACCAGGCGGCGGACGCGACATGAGCGGCCTGCGCGCGCAGAAGTGGGCGACCCTCGCGCTCTTGGCCGCGCTCGCCGCCGCGTGCTCCGAGCCGCCCACGGTGAAGACCGAGCCGCGCATCGAGCTGACGCAGGAGAGCGTGGACTTCGGCGAGGTGCCGGTCCTCAACGAGGCGGCCCGGACGCTGGAGATCCGCAACGCCGGCCGGGCGCCGCTGACCATCGAGTCGGTGGAGGTGGAGGAGGCCGGGGCGGCGTTCGCGGTGCGCTCGGCGCCCACCAGCATCGGGGCCGGGGAGGCCGCCAGCGTCGCGCTGGTCTTCGTGCCCGCCAAGCTCGCCCCCTACCGGGCGACGCTGATGATCCACAGCGACGACCTGGAGAGCCCGGCGCTGGAGGTGCCGCTCCTGGGCACCGGGTTCACCGTGGCGACCCTGGAGGCCGACCGCTCGCTGGATTTCGGCGAGGTCTGCGAGGGCTCGGAGTCGGTGGGGACGCTGACGCTGCGCTCCACCGGGACCGCGGACCTCATCCTCGAGGAGATCCGCTTCGCCGACGGCACCGCGCCCGAGTTCCAGTTCGTCTCCTCGACGCGCACGCCGGCGACGCTGGCCAAGGGCGGGGAGATGGCGCTGGCGGTGCGGGTTTCGACCACCGAGGCCTCGCCGGCGTTCCTCGCCGGAGCGGTGCTGGTCAGCGGGACCGACCCCGCGCACCGCACCGTCTCCATCCCGCTCTCGGCGCGGGTCAACCGCGCCCCCAAGGCGAGCGTGGCCGACGTGCCCAACGCCGCGCCCGGCGCCACCGTGGACCTGGACGGCTCGGCCTCGACCGACCCCGACAACGACCTGCCGCTGACCTACTCCTGGGCGCTCAAGTCCTCGCCGCTGGGCTCGCGCTCGCAGCCGGCGCCGCTGGACCAGCCGGCGGCGAAGCTGACGCTCGACCTTCCCGGGCAGTACACGGTGGGGCTGACGGTGACCGACTCCGCGGGCTGCGTCTCCAAGCCCTTCTACAAGGACGTGCTGGCCAAGCCCGCGCAGCAGCTGCTGGTCGAGCTCGTCTGGGACAACCTCGACCCGGACCTCGACCTGCACCTGACCCCGGACGGCACCGACTTCTTCGGGCCGCAGGACTGCTACTTCGCCGAAGGCCACACCAGCCCGGACTGGGGCAACCCCGCCGGCAACCCGACGCTCGACCGCGACGCGTTGACCGGCTACGGCCCGGAGATCATCAGCTACGGCGAGCCGGCGCCCGGCAAGTTCAAGGTGATGGTCGACTACTTCTCGGACCACCGCTCGAAGCAGCCGGCGACGCTGGCGACGGTGCGCGTCTACGAGTTCGGGGTGGTCAAGGCCGAGGTGCGCCGCACGCTGTCCCAGGAAGGCCGGCAGTGGCAGGTGCTGACCATCGACTGGCCGGGCGGGGCCATCACCAACATCGACGTGGTGCAGTGATGACGGCGCGGATCGCCATCGCACCGGTCGGGACGGGGACGAGGGCCGCGGGGGCCGCGGGGGCCGCGGCGGCGGCGCTGTCACTCTGCCTGCTGCTGTGCGCCTGCCCGTCGAAGGATCCGACTGCGCCGGGCCGCGACGCCGGCGAGCGCGAGTGCACCACCCGCGCCGATTGCCACGCCAAGGGCGGCGACCAGGCGCAGCTGACGTGCCTGCCCGACTTCACCTGCGGGCAGTGCTCGAGCGATGGCCAGTGCGAGCTGCGCGAGAAGTGCGATCCGGCCAAGCGCCTGTGCGTCTTCAAGCCCGGCTGGGGCGACGACTGCTCCGCCAACGCCGACTGCACCGCCGGGCAGCGCTGCGTGCAGGGCCTGTGCGTCTCCGAGAAGGACGCCGTGCTCTGCTCCTCGGGCCGGTGCCTGGCCGACGGGACGCGCTGCAACCTCGCGAACGGCGTCTGCGAGGAGGACGTCGGCTGCCTCTCCGACGCGGACTGCACCACCGGCGAGCTGTGCAACGTGCCCACCAACGCCTGCGTCCTGCGCTGCACCGAGCAGACGCAGGGCCAGGTCTGCGCCGCCGGGCAGAAGTGCCTGGACAGCCGCTGCACCGACTGCGCCGACAGCTCGGACTGCCCGGGCGGCATGGTCTGCGACCGCGGCCGGCTGACCTGCGTCGTCGACGGCTCGGCGCGCTGCCTCTCCGACCGCGACTGCGCCGCGGGGCTGACCTGCAACCGCGCCACCGGCTTCTGCACGCCCACCCCGCCGCCCTGCCTGTCGAACGAGGACTGCTTCAAGGACGAGCGCTGCGACCTCGCCGCCGGCAAATGCATCAAGCGCGCCTGCCAGCCGGACCGCTACGAGCCGAACGGGTCGATGGCCGAGGCCGCGCCGATCGTCAGCGAGGACTACGCCAGCCTGACGCTCTGCGACGGCGAGCAGGACTGGTACTCGGTGAAGCTGACCCGCGGCGACCGCTTCGACGTGTTCGTGGACGCCGACCCGCTCTTCCAGGACGTGATGGACACGCGGCTGCTCGACGACACCGGCCGGGTGCTGGGGCAAGGCAAGCTGGCGCTGGACCGGACCGTCTCGCTGGACGGGACGTACTACCTGCGCATGCAGTCCACCGACTCCTTCGTCGACTACGGCCTGCGCATCGCCATCTCGCGCGGGACGCCGTGCGACGACGACGCCTTCGAGCCCAACGACACCCCGGCGAGCGCCGCCTCGCTGCACGACCAGGGCGACTACGACAAGCTGACGCTGTGCGGCCTGGACAAGGACTGGTTCCTGCTCGACGTGCCCGAGGGCAAGAAGCTGCGCGTGGAGTTGAACTACGTGCCGACCGAGGGCGCCGCGGATCTGTTCGTGTTCGCCAAGGACGGGTCGACGCAGCTGGGCGCGGACCAGGTGACGTCGGCGCTGCAGAAGGTGGTGGTGGAGGCCGCGGCGATTGCGGGCGGGCAGGTGCTGGTCGAGGTGGCTTCCATCGACGACCGGGCTCATGCCGAGTACTGGCTGCACGTGGCGTACGAGTAGGGACGGGAGCTTCGATGGCCTTCAGCTCAGCTCCAGGAATGAGGAAACAGGGTCAGTGGAGGCAGGCCTCTGCGCCTGCTCCAGGAAATGGGAAGCAGGGTCAGTGGAGGCAGGCCTCTGCGCCTGCTCCAGACCTGCGCTCGCAGGCACGGAGGCCTGCCTCCACTGGCCTGTGGTCCATCCAGTCCATCCAGTCCATGAAGTCCATCAACCCCCTGGCGATGCTGCTGCTGGTCCTCGCGCTCGGTGGTTGTGACTGCGGCGGTGGCACCTCGCGTCCGGATGCCAGCTTCGTGCCCGCCGACGCCTCCGGGCAGAGCCTCGACGGCTCGCTCGACGTCGACGCCGGCGACCCCGACGGCGGCAAGAAGGCCGACTCCGGCCTGCACGAAGTGCGTATCAAGAGCGTGTTGCCCAGCCGCGGCCTGCTCACCGGCGGCGTCAGCGTCACCATCGAGGGCGGAGGCTTCTACCAGGGCTTCGCCGAGGGCTCGACCGAGGCCAAGAAGCTGACGCGCGTGCGCTTCGGGGCCAACGAGGTCGCGCAGCTCGACATCATCGACGACGACACCATGGAGGTGACCGCGCCGCCCAACCCGGCCGGCCCCGCCGACGTCGTCATCATCAACCCCAACGGCACCGCCACCTGCACCGGCTGCTTCACCTACTTCCTGGACCTGTCCTTCGACTCGATCTCCCCGGCGCGCGGCTCCATCGAGGGCGGCCTGGAGGTGGAGCTGAAGGGCGACGCCTTCACCGACGACCTCACGGTGCTCATCGGCGGCAAGGCCTGCCCAGAGCTCACCGTCGTCGACCCGCAGACGGCGCGGGCGACCGTCCCGCCGGGCTCTGCGCCAGGTCCGGTGGACGTGCGCGTCTTCAACAAGAACGGCGTCGGCGAGATCCGCCGAGGGTTCACCTACTTCGAGCCGCTGCGGCTCGACCGCGCCGAGCCGTCCGCAGGTCCCATCGTCGGCGGCGGCACGGTGAAGCTCGTCGGCAAGTCGCTGACCGGCGCGACGAAGGTGCTCTTCGGCACGGCCGAGGCGAGCTTCGCGGTCGTCGACGACGGCACTATCGACGCCGTCGCTCCCGCAGCAGCGAGCGCAGGTGCGGTGGACCTGAAGGTCGAGACTCCCGCCGGCACGGCGACGCGCGCGAGCGGCTACGTCTACTTCGATCCCTCGGCGACCGGCCTCGCCATCGCCGGAGTCTGGCCGACGCACGGTCCCGCGGCTGGCGGCAACACCTTGACCATCGTCGGCGCCGGCTTCGACGCCGCCACGGTCTTCCAGATCGATGGCGTCGCGGCAGCGGTGGTCTCCGCGCCCGAGCCGAACGTCGCCGTCGTCACCGTGCCCGCCGGCGCCGCGAACCGCTGGGTGGCCGTCAGCGCCACGGGCGCCGCGACGCAGGCCACGCTCGGCAGCGGCTACCACTACAACCTCGCGCTCGACTCATTGGCGCCGGTCTCCGGGAAGTCTTCGGGCGGCGACGCCGTGGTTCTCACCGGCGCGGGCTTCGTCGACGGCCTCGAGGTCCTCTTCGGCGCGCTGCCGGCCACCGGCGTCTCCCTGACCAGCGCCACCGCCATCGCGGCCGTCACTCCCCCGGGCTCCGGCGCCACGGACGTCCGCGTGCGCGACCCGGCGGACCGCGACAACGAAGCGGTGCTCAAGGCGGGCTTCAAGTTCGTCGAGCCCGTGTTCATCGGCCGCGTCAGCCCGGACAACGGCGCCATCGCCGGCGGCACCTACGTCACCGTCCTGGGAACGGGCTTCGGCCCCGGGCTCTCGGTGCTCTTCGGCGGAGCCCTGCTCAAGGACCAGCGCATCGTCGACGCGCACACCGTCGTCGGCCACACGCCTCCCGGGCGCGTCGGCGCGGTGGACGTCAAGGTCCAGGTCGGCGCGGAGACGGACCAATCGCTCGGCGCCTTCAGCTATTTCGATCCCACCAGCGGCGGCGGCGGGAGCTCCGGCGGCCCGCTCAACGGCACGCTGAACGTCACCATCCTCGAGTCCTCGTGGCTGCACTACGGACAGCCGCTGCCCGGCGCCACGGTGATGCTCGGCAGCGACCCGACGACGCCGTTCCAGGGCAAGACCGACCGCCTCGGGCAGATCACCTTCAGCGACCCGCAGCTGATGAAGGCGCAGACGGTGACCGTCTCCAAGGACGGCTACCAGACCATCACCATCGCCTCGCAGGAGTCGCAGAACCTCACCCTCTACCTTTCCAACAACAACGGCGACGGCGGCCCGCCCGACATGCCTCCGCCGGGCGGCAGCAGCGGGCCGGCCATCATCAACGGCCACGTGACGGGCTTCAAACTCCCCCGGCCGCTGGGCCCGCACGAGACCGCCTGGGCCGAGGTCTGGGTGGCCAGCACCAGCGTCTACTCGACCCCGCCGTTCGGCTCCCGCGCCTCCGCCGACCAGCGCGACGCGCGCGGCGAGCGCTGGAAGCTGACCGGCGACGGCGCGGCCTACTCGGTCTACACCTCCGCCGGGCTGCGCGCGGTCTACGCGGTCTACGGCATCTACGACCGGCAGACCGACGTCTTCACGCCGTACCTCTTGGGCGTGCGCCGCGGCATCAACGCCGACCCCGACCGGCCCGCGCTCAGCAAGGACATCGTGCTCGACGTCCATCTCGACCGGACCTTCCCCGTCCACTTCGAGGAGCCGGCGCTCAGCCTGATGCAGAAGAAGATGGCCCGCACCTCGGTCTACGGCTGGCTGGAGCTGGGCGCCGAGGGCGTCATCCCGCTGGGCTCGGTGGACACCGAAGCGCCGGACGTGAGCTTCGGCTCGATGCCCAACCTGGACGGCAGCGACCTGATCTTCCTGGCCTACGCGCACGACTCGGACAGCGCGCCGACGAGCTACGTCTTCCGCAAGCAACTGGGCGACCTGACCAAGGGGCTGAGCATCGGGCCGATGCTGCCGCTGCCGCGGATCGAGGAGCCGACCGAGTCCTTCTCGGGGACGATCGGCTGGAGGCTCGACGCCAACCCGGAGGCGGACCTCGCTCGGCTGAGCGTGTCCAAGATCGGCCCGAGCGGCTACGCCTCGCTCTGGAGCGTCATCATGCCCGGCGCGCAGCGCTCCATCGCCATGCCGCGCAACCTCTACGAGGAGCTCGTCGCCACCGGCGAGCAGGGCGACCTCATCATCATCTCGATGTCGTTCTCGCGCGCGGCGCGCTTCGACTGGGCCCACTGGAGCTACTCGTCGCTGGGCACCGACGCCTGGACCGCCTGGGCCAACGTCGACACCTTGGTGCCGCTCTTCGCCCCGGCGCCGTCGCCGTGAGGGGACCTGTTCCGACCATGCGACCCTTCGTCCTCGTCCTGCTTCCCCTCCTCGCCGCGCTGCTCGCGGGCTGCCCCAACGACAAGAAGCTCGTCAGCGGCTGCCGGTCGGACTCGGACTGCGGCGACCCCACGGTCTACCGCTGCGAGGTGGAGACTGCGCAGTGCCTGTGCAAGACCAACGCGGCCTGCAAGGAAGGCGAGTTCTGCAACAGCCAGGGCTACTGCCAGGCGCACGTGGGCTGCTACGAGACCCGCGACTGCCCCGCCGGCTTCTTCTGCGACCCGACGACCAGCACCTGCCTGGCCAGCGGCCGCTGCGCCTCGGACCTGCACTGCCCGCTGGGCCAGCTCTGCGACCAGTCGACGTCCACCTGCAAGGCGGGTTGCCGCACCCACGGCGACTGCGACGCGACGCAGCGCCAGGCCTGCGTCTGCCCCGCCGCGGCGAGCGACGCCGGAGCGGGCGGCGGCGGCGAAGCGCCTTGCAGCTGCGAGGGGACGACCGACGAGGAGCGGGCCAAGTGCGCCGTCGGCCGCTGCGCGGCGCAGGTCTGCGTGGACAACTCCTGGTGCGGCTACGGCGAGGTCTGCCGCACGCCGCCCGAGGGCGGCCTTCCCAAGTGCCAGACCGACTACGACAACGACCTGCGGCCCTACTGCGCGAACTGCGTCTACAGCCCCGGCCAGGACAGCTGCGGCAAGGGCGCCAACTTCTGCCTGTACTCGACGTACACCGGGCGCACCTATTGCGGCGTCGACTGCTCGGACGGCCAGGAGTGCCCCTACGGCTACGACTGCAGCGACGTGATCGTGGTCTGGACGCGGACCCAGTGCGGCGCCACCGACGAGTGCATGAGCCCCGACCACCGCACCAACCTGCCCTGCAACGTCGACGACGACTGCCCCAACCACGGCCTGTGCGGCCACGACCCCGGCATGCCGATGGGCTACTGCTACGGGCGCTGCACCTTCCACGAGGGCGCCAGCCAGAGCTTCTGCAGCTGCGTCGCGGACGAGGACTGCGCGCAGGACATCTGCGTGGCCGAGACGCGCACCTGCTCCATCAGCAAGCGGCCGTGCGATCCCAACGGGACGGGCTGCAAGAAGGTGCGCTGCGTGGATTTCGGCGACAAGGGCGGCTGCCTCATCGGCCAGAACTGCAAGCCGCTCGAGGGGCTGACCTGCTCGGACGTGGGGCCGCAGGGACCGTAGCCGGGCGGGAACCGGGAGAGGCGGGCGCCGCGATGTACTTCTGCTACACCGACGGCTCGTGCAAGTCCGGCAACGCCGGCGCTCCCGGCGGCTGGGGCTTCTGCATCAAGCAGCCCGACGGCTCGACGAGCGAGGGCCACGGCAATGCCGTGAAGACCCTCTCCAAGGTCATGGAGTACACCGCGGTCGCCGAGGCGCTGGCGGCGCTTCCGGCCGGAGTCGAGGCCACCGTCTTCTCCGACTCGCAGTCGCTGGTGGAGAGCTGCCGCAAGAGGATCGACGCCTGGAGGCAGGGGCAGGGCTGGTCCAAGGTCGACCCGGAGATCCTCGGCTGCGTCCAGCGCCTCGCCGCCGTGGCGGAGCAGAAGCAGCTGGCGCTGACCTGGCAGTGGATCCGCGGGCACAACGGCAACGCCGGCAACGAGCGCGCCGACGCCCTCGCCACCGAGGGCGCCCGGGAGGCCAAGGCCGCCCTCGAGGCCGAGGAGAAGGCGGCGCGCAAGAAGGCGGGCGGCGGCTAGCCTCGCGGGAATACCCTCCCGGCGTGTCCGTTGAGTGCCAGACCCAGTGCTGCCCGGGGATGGGATGACGCCAAAGGGAAGGCCCAGTCTCAAGCGCTCGTTCATCGCCGTGGTGGTCGGGCTCGCGCTCCTGGCCACCGCCGTGGCGGGCGCCTTCGCCTACCTGACCGCGGCGCTGCACGCCTCCAGCGAGGCCATCGAATCCTCGGCCGAGAGCGTCAAGGTCGCCGAGGAGACCCAGCGCGACCTGCTGCTGCACGAGCTGTCGACCGACGCCCGCTCCCGCGCGCAGCTCGTCGCCGCCGTGCATTCCGGACTGGCCGCCGCCGGCAAGTACGTGGGCAGCGAGGCGGAGGCGCGCTCGCTCGAGGCCGCGCGGGCGAGCGTGGTCGCCTACCTGGGCTCGACGGACGCTGCCCTGCGCTCCGCCGCCTTCGAGCAGGCCTACCGGGCCGTCGGCAGGCTCGTGGACGTCAACGTCGCCGACGCGCGGTTCGAGCAGGCCCGGGCCGCCCGCTACGCCGATCTCTCGGTGGGCCTGGGCGTCGGCAACGCCGTGCTGCTCGCGGCGATGGTGGTGGCGGTGGCGTGGTGGCTCGAGCGCCGGGCATTCCGCCCCGTCTTCGCCTTGGCCGCGGCGATCGAGCGCTTCAAGAGCGGAGACCGCGAGGCCCGTGCGCCCACCACGGGCCCGGCCGAGCTGTCGGACATGGCGCGGCGCTTCAACGACCTCGCCGACTCGCAGGCGCACCAGCGCGAGACGCAGATGGCCTTCCTGGCGGGCATCGCCCACGACCTGCGCAACCCGCTCTCGGCGCTCAAGTGCTCGCGCGGCGTGGTGCACCCCGACAAGCCGCTGCCGGCCGAGTCCCACGTCCGCAAGGCCTTCGAGCTGGTGCAGCACCAGGTCGACCGCATGGATCGGCTGATCTCCGACTTCCTCGACACGGCGCGCATCGAGGCCGGACAGCTCAAGCTCGAGAAGGCTCCCTGTGACCTGCGCGCCGTCGCGCGCTCGGTCTGCTCGCTCTACGAATCGGCGGCGGGGCGGCACCGCGTGGTGCTCGACGAGCCGGCGTCGCCGGTGGTGGTCGAGTGCGACGGGCAGCGCATGGAGCAGGTGCTGGGAAACCTCGTCAGCAACGCCATCAAGTACTCGCCCGACGGCGGGACCATCCAGGTCTGCGTCCGCCGGGAAGGCGAAGACGCCGAGCTGTCGGTCTCCGACCAAGGGATGGGCATCGCCGCCGACGACCTCGAGCGCGTCTTCGAGCCGTTCCAGCGCGCGGGCGACGCCCACCGGCGGGCACCGGGCATGGGGCTCGGGCTGTTCGTGGTGCGGCGGATCGTGGAGGGCCACGGCGGGCGCATCGGCGTGGAGAGCCGCCCCGGGGCCGGCACCACGTTCGCCGTCCGGCTCCCGGCGGGCGTCGAGCCGGCCGGCGGCTGAGGCCGAATCTCGCCCGGTGGTAGAGGTAGGGCATGCGCCATGCCCTTCGAGCCGAGGACCTGTCCTTCCCGGAGCGCGCCCAGGTGCGCCTGGACTTCCACCACCGCATCGCGCGGCCGCCGCAGGCCGTCTTCGCCATCCTCGCGGATCACGAAGAGTGGCCGCGGTGGTTCAAGGACCTGAAGAGGGTCGAGGTCCTCGGGCCGGCGGGCAAGGGCGTCGGGGCGCGGCGGCGGGTCTGGCTCGGGCCGCTCGCGCTGGAGGAGCGCTTCATCGCCTGGGAGCCCGGCAGCCGGTTCTCGTTCACCATGGTCGGCGCGAACCTGCCCGCACTCGCCGCGATGCTCGAAGACTGGCAGCTGTCCCCGGCGGAGGGCGGCGCGGCGTGCCAGGTGGATTACACCGTGGCGATGGATCTGCCGGCGATGCTCCGGCTGACGCGCCACGTCCTGCCGATGCCGCTGCGGCTGGTGCTCGGGAAGGTGCTGCCGAGCCTCGCGGCGTACGCGACCAGGCGCTGAAGGTGGCTCGACGAGGCGAACGACGTGCAGAGCCGCAAGCGTGAGCGCGCGGGGGACACTGGCCCTGAGCGGTGATGAGCCCCGAGTCG
This sequence comes from Myxococcales bacterium, assembly GCA_036504155.1. Lineage (GTDB taxonomy): Bacteria > Myxococcota > Myxococcia > Myxococcales > UBA5297 > JACRCT01. The sequence continues at coordinate 6,675 of DASXVQ010000049.1, read as the reverse complement.
AACAGATGCGAAGAAATACCCGTGCCTGATTCGATCGCGGTCACTGCGCAGGGCAGGTGTCCTCCACGCGCTGACGCTCGTGGCTCCGTCCGCGGTCCGTCCAGCGCGCGCCCGCTCAACCTTTCCTCGCTCTCCGGGTTCGTTCTTCAGGGTCGAAGAGAACGCACGGAGAAACCCATGAAGCGCCTGCTGCTGGTCCTGTTCGCCGCGGTCGGCTTGTCGGGCTGCATCGTCCATCCCATCGGCCTGCGGCCGCCGCTTCCGCCTGGCGGGCACCCGCACCACAACCACCATCCCAAGCACGTGGTCGTGAACGTCGGGGTGAGGTAGCCGGAGCAGATTGAGCTCTGGCCCCTCGACAGGCTCGGGGTGAGGTGCACTCGGACCGAGCTCTGGCCCCTCGACAGGCTCGGGGTGAGGAAGGTGCACTCGGACTGAGCTCTGGCCCCTCGACGAGCTCGGGGTGAAGAAGGTGAGCTCTGGCCCCTCGACGAGCTCGGGGTGTCGCTAGACCCTCGCCGCGGCGCCGGGCTTTGGCGCCGGGGCGTGGCTGGCGTTCTGGAAGGCCTCGATCTCCAGCTTCGTCCGCGACACGTCGAACGCCTTGAGGACACCCGGCGCCGTGGCTCCGATCCAGTCCACGGCGTCGTTCATCTTGAGGAAGACCTTATTCGGGTAGGCGGCCTGCGAGAGCAGGTTCAGCGTGACGAGGGCGGCGCGGACCGCGCCCGCGCGGAACCCGGAGCCGAGCACCACGTAGGCCAGCGCCGAGACGCGGTCGCCGCGGTTCTTCATCGCCTTGGAGATGGCGTCGCGCGTGTCGTTGTCGGGCGGCGGGTGCGAGGCGTCGATGACGACGATGATGGCCCACTTGCCGCCGGGCGTGGCGTCGAAGCGCCGGACGAGGACGTCGTCGAGCATCTTCGCGGCGGCCATCGTGGCGGTCTGCTCGTACTGCAGCAGGAAGACCGAGCCCGACAGCCCCACCCGCACCGAATCCTTGTGGACCAGCTCTTCCATGAGCTCCTCCGCCCGAGATTTCACGTGGTCGTTCGATTCATGCAGCAACGAAGTGGGCAGCGCAAGGGCGCCTTTCACTCTGCGCCACCCCGCATGACCAAATGCCAAGGCGCGTTGCAGCGGGGGCAGAAAATTGCCCGGAATCGATGCCTTTGCGGGCTGGCCGAGGGGTTGCAGTCTCCGTCCCGGAGGAGGCGGCCATGCTCGAGACGTTGGCGATGTCAGCCCTGATGCTGGCGGTGGCGACGCAGCAGCCCGAAGCGTTCGGCCCGGAGATCTGCGCGAAGAGCACCGCGGGATCCTGCGAGGCGGCGCGATCGTTCGTGGAGCGGGCCAAGGGCGGAAAGGTCCTGGTGGCCTTCAAGGCCGCGCGGCTGCTCTACCTCTTCGAGGACGGAAAGCCCGTGGACCGCGAGGTCGACCTGAAGGACTACGACCCGCTGATCAAGACGTCGGTGAAGGCGCGCCTGCGTTTCCCGGTGCCGATGGCGCTCTCGAAGCGGGCCGTCGGGCACAAGCTGCGGCTGGCGGACGCGCGCACGCCGGAGGGCGAATACGAGATCTGCGGGAGCATCGCGGCGAGCGAGTACACCTACTTCCTCTCGGTGAGCTTCCCGGCGCAGAAGGACGTCGACGCAGCGGTGAAGGAGAAGCGCTTCGACGAGAAGGCGCTGGCGCGCATCAAGAAGAGCCAGCACCTGGGGGCGTGCCCGGACTTCTACTCGGCGCTGGGCGGCACCATCGGCATCCACGGCGCGCCGACCAGGATGGCCAAGGACATCGCCAAGCTCGAGGCGGAGGACCCGAGCTCCATCCAGGTCACGGAGAGCGACTGGACGTTGGGCTGCCTGGGCGTGGAGAACCGGCACATCCGGTTCCTGGCGAAGGAGGTGCCGTTGCGGACGAAGATCCTGATCGTGCCGTAGGAAACCGCCCCCAACCCCTCCGGCGGAGTCGGTGGGGGGCTCGCCTCTGCTCGAGCTGCGCGCCTGCGGAGCTACTGGGACCGGCAGGCGCCTGCCACACCACCGTGGGGTTTCGAGCACGGGGCTGGCGGTGCCGTCAGCTCCGATCAGGTCGCCGAAGGCAACCAACGGCTCCCCCACCGGCTCCGCCGGAGGGGGTTGGGGGGCGGTTTCAAGGCTTGAGCCACCGCGCCAGCTCGGCCAGCCACCGCCCCTTGGCATCGTTCGAAAACTCGGCGCGTCCTAGCGCGAACCCGTCGAGCAGAGCGCGGACTTCGCTGCACGGATCCGCCACTCGCCGCAGCGTCTGCAGCAGCACCGCGTGCTCGACCGTGGCTTCTGTGGTCGCCGACCAGTCCTCCACCTCGCGCACCAGCTCGGGATTGCTCTCGAAGGGCTGCTCGTCGGCGGGCATCAGCGCATTGATGGCCGCGACGACGAAGTCCTTGCGGTCCTTGTAGTTGAGGTGGGCGAGATGTTCCGAGGCGATGGGCCGGCCGACCACGATGTCCTGCTTCCCGAGGCCGATGGGGAACTCGATCCGCTCGCGCAACGGCTCGACGGGCAGGCCGCCGACGAAGCGCACGGGGACCACCGAGATGCCGGTGGCCACCGCCATGTCCAGGAACGCGCCGCTCATCTTCGCGACCGGAGAGCGGGCCGAGAGAGCACGGGTGCCCTCGACGTGCACCATCGCCGAGTGCGCGCCGCTCTTCAGCTCGTCGGAGATGCGCTGGACCACCCTGGGCAGCTCGTCCGGGTCGTCGCGCTGGAAGAAGGTGATCACGCCGGGGTCGGTCACCGCGGGGTACGAGAACGAGTGAGCGATGAGGCGCCCGAGCCAGCTGGTGCGGTGCTCGGCCTTCGCCAGGGTGATGGTCGGGACCTCGGTCAGCCCGGAGAGCAGCATCGAGAAGAGCAGCGACTCGATGGCCACCTGGTGGTTCGACAGGTAGACGACGCAGCGACCCTTCAGCGCGGGCAGCGTCTCGGGCGAGTCGAAGCGCACGCGGCGGACGAACTGCTCGGCGAGGCCGTAGTAGAGGTCCTCGATGGGCCAGCGGCCGACCGCGAACTGGCGATCCCAGAAGGCGCGCACGGGGGCGAGGTCGAGTCGCGTCGGACCGCCGTCGCGGACCTCGGCCCGATCGCCGGTGCGCTTCACCTGCAGCGGCCGGACGTTGAGCGGTTCGAGGGCGACGCGCGCGGTCTCGCCCGTGACCGACACGAGCGAGGGATGGACCTGCGCGCGCGCGGCGACGTGTTCCTTGATGGCGATCTCGCCGACGAGATCCGCCGAGGCAGTGGCGTAGGCACCTGCGACGGTTCCGGGCAGCCAGTCGGTCTCGCGGACGACGGACTCCGAGAGGCGCGTGGCCCCCTCGGACTCCTGGGAGAGCCGCAGGCCTTCGACGAACTTCCGGTCGCGCAGGAAGGCGCGGCGCTTCTCGGGCTCGGCGCTGCCCAGCGCGCCCTTCGGGAAGAGCGTCTCGACCAGCTCGAGCGAGGCCAGGAGCTTCGTCCCGGAGATGAGCTGCAGCCCGAAGCGCGGGAAGCGGCGGTCGTCGTTTTCAAAGCCCAGGAAGCGGGCCTCGCAGCGCAGGTGGCCCTCCCGCGGCAACGGCGCGAAGAAGCGCAGCGACGCGACGCGCTGTGGGTAGGCGACCTGGTCGCTCGGGATCTCGGGCGACCACTCGTGGAGCGAGTCGTGCGGGAGCGCGTGCGTGAGCGTGTCGAGCAGGATCTCGCGGGAGGCTGCCGCTTCCAGCAGCGCCGAGGCTCCGGACTTGCCGCGCGCGAGGCTGCGCACGTGCTGGAAGGCCGGTCCGTGGAAGAGCGCGCCGCTGGCGTAGGGGTCGGGCACCGGTCGCGCGTCTTCGGGAGCGGGCCACGGCTTCTCGCTCGCAGGCGGGAAGCCCTTGGCGACGTGGACGACGGCGCTCGCCACCGGCTCGAAACGTGAGAGCTCGGGCCGCGAGGCCTCGCGCCACGTGAGCAGCGAAGCGCGGAAGCTCTCGTCGGAGAGGCGCTCCACCTCGGTCTTCGTCCGCACGGTCCCGACGATCGGCAGCCAGCGGTGGACCTTGGCGTCCTCGACGGCGACCACGGTGGCGCCCGACTCGAGCTCCACGCGGCGGATCAGCCGGTCGACCATCGACATCAGCGGCAGCGCCGGGACGGTCCAGGTGGGCTTGTGGTCCTCGAGGAACGGGTGGCTCCTGGTCGAGAGAGACTCCTCGTCGCCCGTCGCCGCCTTGACGGCGCGCATGGTGACGCCGGTGGCCTCGTAGATGCGCATGCCGTCGACCCAGAGCGAGGCGTCGGCGACGGCGATCTTCCCGTGCTCGTCCTCGCCGAGGCGGGTCAGGTCCAGCACCACGTTCATGCGGCGGTTCTTCGGCAGCACCTGCCCGCGGTACTTCCAGGTCATCGGCGCGCCGAGCGCGATCGGCTCGAAGCGGTCTCCGGGAGAGGCGAGGCCGCGGTCGATCATCGCGAGCTGCAGCAGCTGCACCATCGCCTCGAGACCCAGCGAGCCGGGCTGCACCGGGTCCTGGAAGAAGTGGGCCTTGAGGAACCAGGTGTTGGGCTCGACGTCGAACTCGGAGCGGTAGCGGCCCAGGCCTGCGGACCCGCCCTTGGGCCAGATGCCGCTGACGCGGTGGAGCATCTGCAGCTTCTCGCTGGGCAGCCGCGCCGAGCCGTCGAAGAAGCGCGCGGGCCGGCTGCGGAGCTCCAACACGTCACCCCGAGCGGAGTCGAGGGGGGCGGTGGGCTCGGCGAGCGCGGCGCGCTGCTCGTCGGTCGTAGGCAGGCCGACCTGCGCCGCGAGCGCGTCCTTGGGGAAGAAGCCAAAGACGGTCTTCATGTCGTAGACGCGGCGCTCCGGGCCACCCCCTTCGACGAGCTCAGGGTGAGCGGGGCGCACGTCGCAGGTCACTTGGAAGGAGACGATGATCATCCCCGCCGAGCGCGAGAGCTGCGTGAGCTTGGTCCGCGTGATCAGCGTGCCGGCGTCGGGGCCGATCTCCCCGAGCAGCGTGCCGGTGCCGTCGAGGTTGCGGAAGAAGAGGTCCTCGGGGCTCTTGAGCGCGCTGCCAATGTAGGAGGCGAGCCAGCCGCACGGCTGCAGCGCCGCCTCCAGCAGCACGCAGAAGGGCATGGTGCGCGCGCCGTTGGCCTCGAAGTACCAGGCGTCGGGCGGGATGTCGTACTCGATCTCCGCGGAGGAGCCGAGCTGCATCGCGCCGATCTCGCCGCCGACCTTGGTGACGCGCGACATGAACAGATAGGGCGGGCCAGGCAGGCGCGGGACGCGGCGCGGGCCGTCGAACGGCTCGTACATCGGCCCGAAGGCCTCGGACGGCTTGCCCCAGGCGCACGCCAGGATCGAGCGGGCGCCGAAGGAGAAGCCCTTGGCGCTGGCGACCGGCACGGTGTCGACGAGCGTGCGTGCCTCGGCGAGCGAATCGAGCGGCCAGCCCGGGACCAGGCGCAGGCCCATGCGGCGGCAGTGGAAGGCCTTGCGGCCGTCGACGGTGCACAGGAGGTCGGCCCAGAGCGTCGGGGTCGGACCGGCCTCGATGCCCTCGACGAAGACCTCGTAGACCAGCTCCTTCGACTTCGGCGTGGCCTGGCCGCGGCAGCGCAGCTTGTAGGTCTCGTCGGGGACCGGCTCGAAGCGCCAGCCGTCCTTGTCGAGGGTGTAGCCGAGCGCGGCGACGTAGGTGGCCATCGCCTGCAGGCAGCCCTCGAACATGAGCGTGCCCGGCATGCACGGGTCGTTCTTGAAGTGGCCTTCGAAGAACCAGTCGTCGGGCTTCAGGTGATCGACGGCGCGCAGGTAGCCGCGGCCCCAGGGCCCGCCGGTCGGGGAGAGCTCGGTGACCTCCTCGAGCAGCAGCATCTTGCCGCCGCTGATGCGCGGGGAACGCGTGTGCGTGGCGCCCACTTCGAAGCCCTTGCCGAAGCAGAGGTCCGGGCGGCCGCGGGCGAAGTCCTCGAGGCGGGCGCGGTCGAAGCGCGAGGCCTGGCATTTCACCGCCGGGGGATCGACGCGGGCATCCCCGAGGTGCTCGCCGGTCGCCGCGTCCCAGAGGACGCCGGCGGAGTCCGCGAGCTCCTCGTCGGTGAAGAAGCCGGCCTGCCCGTTGCGCACGGAGAGCTGGGGCCGACCCGCGCCAGTGGAGGCAGGCATCCCCGCCTGCTCGGTGTGCGCGTGGCAGTCGTAATGGAAGAAGAAGAGCCGCACGTCGCCCTGGCTCGCGTGGCCGTCGACGTGGATCTCGTAGCGCAGCGTGTCGCCGGGGGCGGGCAGCGAGCCGTGGTAGGTCAGGTCGCAGCCCAGCAGGCGGTAGACGCGCTCGCTCCGGTTGAGGAAGTCCACGCCCAGGTACGAGATGAGCATCAAGTCGGCCTGGCCGGACTCGATGAGGATGCCCGCGGGCATGCGCCCGTCGTGCAGGTACCAGGCCTCGGGGGAGACGTCGGTCTCGGTCCAGAGGCGGCCCTTGCCCATGGAGCCGGGCTCGGCCTCGATGCCCAGGAGGCGATCCGCCAGCAGCAGCGGCGGCTCGGGCATGCGCACCTGGCGGCGGAAGCCGTCCTGCTTGGCGAAGAGCGGGCCGTAGATCTCGGAGATGTTTCCGGAGGAGTGGACCTGCAGGCCGCGCCGGTCGAGCTTGGGACC
>DASXVQ010000048.1:0-13493 GCA_036504155.1 Myxococcales bacterium | reverse complement strand
CCGGCGGGACCGCTGCAACCTGCCGAAAAGTCGGCCTATTCTTCCGGTGGCGTAATCCTGAGCCGCCGCGAGGGGCCTCCGTCACTTCAAGCTCGTCATGACCGCAGCCCCGAGCCAGCGCAGGCAAGAGCGACCGGTGATGGGCCTGTGCGACGGGCCCGAGCTGGTCGCCGCGCTGCGCGCCGGCAAGCCCGCCGCGGCCGCCATCCTGTTCGACCGGTACGGGCCGCGGGTGCAGCGCATCCTCGCGCGGGTCCTCGGCGTCGACTCGGAGCTCCCGGACCTGCTGCAGGACGTCTTCCTCCGGGCCCTGGAGAGCGTCTCGCGCATCGACGACCCCGGGCGGATCGACGCCTGGCTCGCCGCCGTCGCGGTCCACGCCGCGCGCGAGTGCATCCGGCGAAGGACGCGGCAGCGCTGGCTCGCACGGCTGGGCATCGGCGGTGAGCGGCACGCGCCGCCTGCGGACGAGACGGGCGGCGAGGCGCTGCAGGCGACCTATGCCGTCCTGGAGAAGCTGCCCGCCGACGAGCGGATCGCCTTCGCGCTGCGGTTCGTGGACGGCATGGAGCTGACTCAGGTGGCCGAGGCGTGCGCGGTCTCGCTGGCGACCATCAAGCGGCGGCTGGCGAAGGCCGAGCGGCGCTTCGTGGCCCTGGCGCAGCGTGAGCCCGCGCTGGAGCGCTGGCTGAGCGGAGGTGGGCGATGGAGCCGATGACGCCCCTCGAGGAATTGGGGCGCGATGTGGCGCGCGCCCAGGATGCGCAGGTGGAGCGCACCGACGCGCTGGAGCAGGCGCGCGAGGTGGTCCTGCGCGAGTCCGCGGCGCCGCGGCCGGCTTGGTCGCGCAGGCTCCTCTTCGCCGGGACCGGGCTCGCGACTGCCGCGGCGGCTTTCCTTTTGGTGGTGTTCTGGCCGCGCTCGATCGAGCTCAAGGTCGGCGAAGGACCGGGCGCCAAGGTCTCCGGGGACTTCGTCGCCGCCGGGCCGCAGGCTCCGCTGCCGCTGCGCTTCTCCGATGGATCGGCGGTGGACCTGGAGCCGGGCGCCAGCGCGCGCATCCTCCACCGCGATCGCCGTGGCGTGACGCTGTTGCTGGAAGGCGGGCGCATGGCGGCCTCGGTCATCCACCACCCGGACACCGACTGGAAGATGCGCGCCGGGCCGTTCGAGGTCCGCGTGACCGGGACCAAGTTCGACCTGGAGTGGAACGTCGCCCGCGGCAGCTTGACCCTCATCGGCCTGCAGGGCTCGGTGGTCGTGGTGGGCTGCGAGCCCGGCCTGCAGATCGTCCTGGTGACGGGGCAGTCGCTGCAGGCCAGCTGCCAGGACGGAAAGCTCATCCTCGGCTCGCAGTCGTACGTGGTCCCGCCGCCGCCGCCGATGCCTCCGATTCCGGCGCCGCTCCCGGAGATCGCGCCGCTCGTCGGGGCGAACCTGCCGCCGGTTCCTTCGGTGCGCCCGCAGGCGAGCGCGGTGCCCGGAGCGGCGCCGCTGCCGCGGCCGGCGTCGGCCTGGCTGCGCTTGTCGAAGGATGCGCGCTACTCCGAAGCCTGGGAGGCGGCGATGGGCCAGGGCCTGGATTCCATCTGCGCCTCGGCGAGCGCGGAGGAGCTGGTCGAGCTGGCGGACACGGCTCGGTACGCCGCCAACTACACCGGTGCGAAGCGCGTCTTCCTCGCCACCCGCCAGCGCTTCCCGGGCACGCCGCAAGCCAGCGTCGCGGCCTTCAACCTCGGGCGCCTGGCCTTCGATGCGCTCGACGACGCGCCGGAGGCGGTGCGCTGGTTCGAGACTGCCTACCAGGAGCAGCCGAAGGGCCCGCTGGCGCAGGAGAGCCTCGGGCGGCTGATGGAGTCGCGGCAGAAGAGCGCAGACGAGTGGGGGGCCTGGGAGACGGCGACCAAGTACCTCAAGCAGTTCCCGGACGGCCCGCACGCCGCGTCGGCCAGAGAGCTGGTGAGCAAATGATCCGCGCCGTCCTGGTGGTCGTCGGAATCCTGGTTGCCGCGCTGGTGCCCGGCTCGGCGCTGGCGGCACAGAAGGGCGCGCACATCGCGATGTCCTGCGCCTTCGCCGCGGACCCGTTCTGCAACCGGCTGCTGGCCGAGCTGCAGGCCGCGGGGCACCAGGTGGACAAGCTGCCGGACGGGGCCGCTCTCGAGGCCGAGCTGGCGGCGCCGGGTGCGGTGGTCCAGGTTCGCCAGGCGCCGTGGGAAGTGGTGGTCATGGTCCGCCGCGACGGCGTGCTGGAGACGCGGACGTACAAGCCGGACGACCGCGAGAGCAATCCGGCGCAGACCGTAGCCGTTCAGGTGGCCGAGGGGCTGAGGGCGAGCTTCGCGCTGCGCACGCCGGACCCCGAAGTGCCGAGAGCCCAGCAGGACCTCCAACCGACGGAAGAGCCCAAGGCTGCGCCCGAGCTGCCGAGAGCGCAGCCTGCCGCCGACTCGCAGAAGCCCGCGCCGGAGCAGACGGCGCCGAAGTCCCTTCGGCTGCTCCCCCGGGAGCCGTCCGGAAAATCCGAGCTGCAGATCGATCTCGAGACCTACTTCGCGACGGCGGGCTTCCAGTTGCTCATGAACGCCTCGGTCCTCGGGTCGGTAGCCTTCTTCGTGGCCATCGGGATCATCGCTGGCTCGTCCATCAACTGGGGTGTCATCGCCATCGGCGCGATCGTCGCGCCCATCGTGTTGGCGCTGCCTTCCAGCCACCTCGCCTACAAGATGGCCAGCCGCGATTCGGAGCGGACGCTGGCCTTCAGCAAGGGCTTCCTGGCCGCGTCCGTGGCCAGCACGGTCCTGGTCGGAGGGACGATGGCCCTGCTGCTCCCGGGTTTCTCGAACTCCCCGGAGTTGCTCTGGAGCGGCGTGGCGCTCTATGCCGCGAGCGCCTTCCTCGTCCCCGCCGCCGAGGTGCTGACGCTCAAGTACACCGCCGTCCAGGTTGTCGCCGCCCCGATGGCCATCAAGGGCGGCGGCGGGATTTCGGTCGCCTTCGTCTTCTGAGCGCCCGCGCGTGGAATCCACGCGTCCGGCGTGTGCCCTTCGCGCAAAGGCCCGGACTGCACGCTCGGCATGGCGGGCAATCGCTTGATATTGCGGGGAATCCTCACGGGCACGCCCCCTGCAAAACCTCGGACCACACCTCCGAGGAAACCATGAGCGAATGCCCCAATCTGCAGAGCTGCCCGATGCTCCAGCAGGCGACGAAGTCCCTTCCGGCGGTGGCGAACCTGGTCAAGCAGCAGATTTGCCAGGGCGCCTACGGAGACTGCGCGTGCTTCCGCGTCTTCGTGGCTTTGGGGAGCCGAGCGATTCCGGTGGATCTCTACCCGACCCAGCACGAGCGGGCGACGGCGCTGATCGCCGAAGGAATCGCCAGACAGCAGCGGCGTCCGGGATTGCTCCCGAACGCCGCGTGAATCCGATCCGTTCCTGCTCGCGGCTACTGGACGCTGCCTTCGCCGGTCACCGTGTCCGTCCCGAAGGTCGCGGAGAGGGTCGCGGTCAGAGCGCCGTTGGCGCCGGCGCTGAAGCTCAGGGTGCCCGCGCTCGCCGTCTTCTGGACCTGGATGACGGTGTCCGAGGTCGTCTTCTGGCTCAGCACCAGGAAGCGCGTGGCCGGGGCGGACAGGACGGTCCCGGCGGCGGGGCACTGGTCGAGCACCGCGATGAAGTAGCTGTCGCCGTTGCCGGACATCAGGTCGCCGAGGACGAACAGGGTGGCCGGGTTGTAGTTCTCGTCCGCGCCGTCGAAGAGGCCGGCGTCGGGGCCGCCGTTGAGCGAGCCCAGGCCCGCGGCGGAGCACATCGGCACCTCGCCCGCGCTGCCGGTGAAGCTGCCGTTGCCCATCCTGGGCTGCGGGAAGCAGTTGCCGGTGCCCGTGCCGCCGCCGACGCAGGAGCCGGTGTTGTAGTCGCAGCTGTAGCCGGCGGGGCAGCCGGTGGACTGGCAGCCGCTGGGGTAGCTGCACTGGCCGTACTCGCAGACCATGCCGCGGGCGCAGTCGGCGTCGGTGCGGCAGACGGCGGGGCTGGCGACGCAGGCGCCGGTCGTGTAGTCGCAGGCGTAGCCGGCGGGGCAGCCCGTGGTCTGGCAGCCGCTGGGCGCGACCTGGCACTGGCCGCCGACGCAGACCTGGCCCGCGGCGCACTCGGCGTCGGTGCGGCAGACGGTCGGCTGGGCGAGGCACTGGCCGGAGGAGGCGTCGCAGACGGTGCCGGCGGGGCAGCCGGTGAGGGAGCAGCCGGCGGGGATGCACTGGCCGTTGCGGCAGGCGAGGCCGCTGCCGCAGTCGGCGTCGGTGGCGCAGCCGGCCGGGACGCAGGCGCCGCTGTACGCGTCGCAGGTCATCCCCGCCGGGCAGCCGGTCACGGTGCAGTCGGCGGGCATGCAGGTGCCGGAGGCGCAGACCTCGCCGGCGGCGCAGTCGGTGTCGAGGCGGCAGGCGGCGCTGGTGGGGACGAGCGCGAAGGTGCCGTCGAAGGAGCCGGTGACCAGGCCGCCGGGGGCGGTCGGGGCGGCGGTGAGCGTCAGCGTGCCGGAGGTGGAGTAGGCGAGGGGATTGCCGTTGGCGTCGACCAGGTAGGCGACGGCCTGGTACCCGTCGATCTGGACGCTGCCGGCGGTGTACAGCGAGGCGGGCAGGGCGACCATCACCGACTCGGTCGGCGCGGCGAAGTTCTGGGCGAGCATCAGCACCCACCAGGCGCCGCCGGTGTCGTCGGTGGTCTGCGCGCCGATGGCCTGGCCGCCGGGGACCGAGTGCGCCGCGCCGTCGAGAGAGACGTCGTAGGCGGCGGTGGTGGTCGAGAGGCTGGGCAGCACCTGGTTCTCGAGGACGACCATCGCCGAGAACGTGCCCTGGCCGTTGCCGGCGGAGCGCGGGGTGCCGCTCATCTTCTGCGCGACGACGCCCTTGAGGTTCGGGGCCATCTGCGGAACCGCGGCCGGGCCGGTGCAGCCGGAGGCCAGGAGCGCGTAGAGCAGGAAGGCGATGGGCGCGAGGCCGGCGCCGACCTCGGCGATGGCCTGACCGAGACGGCGGGAGACGCTGAGCGACGGGATTTCGGCGACGGGAGACATGCTGGTCCTCCACGCGGATTCCCGGGATGGGAGTTCCGCTCCAAGCGACTGCGTTTTCAGGAAGTTTTCTGACGGCCCCTGGCTGCTTGCCCCTTTTGTGCCCGCCCGCCCCCGGTTCATTCATCCGAGCCCGTCGAGGGGTTCGAGCGGCCCGCTTTCCAGGAGAAAGACCGGGTTCGGGCGGGGCGATGACCGAGACTTTCGCAGCGGCGCCCAAGGGCCCTCTGCTATCCTGCCGCCGGCTTTTTCCGGCCTTTCAGGAGGCTCCAGCATGATTCGCACCGTGGTGACCGGCGTGGCGGGACGGATGGGCAGCTCGATCGTCCGCTTCGTTCGCGATGCGGAGGACATGAAGCTCATCGGCGCCACCGAGCGGCCGGGCAGCGCCGCCATCGGCCTCGACGTGGGGCTCGCCTGCCGGCTGGGCGCCCTGGAGATCCCGGTGGTCGACAACCTCTCCGAGGCCATCGGCTCCGGGGCCGACGTGGTCATCGACTTCAGCTCCCCCGAGGCCGCGGCCACCCACGCCAAGCTCTGCGTGGAGAAGAAGATCGCGATGGTGGTGGGCACCACCGGCGTCTCCTCCAAGGCCAAGGACGAGATGAAGGAGGCCGCCAAGCACATCCCGCTGCTGATGGCCCCCAACATGAGCGTCGGCGTGAACCTGATGCTCAAGCTCGCCGCCGAGGCGGCCCGCGTGCTGGGCGACGCCTACGACGTGGAGATCACCGAGCTGCACCACCGGCTCAAGAAGGACGCCCCCAGCGGCACCGCGCTGCGCCTGGCCGAGGTCATCGCCGAGGCGCTCCAGCGCGACCCCGCCTCCGACCTGAAGCTCGCCCGCTCCGGCAACATCGGCGAGCGCGGCAAGAAGGAGATCGGCCTGCAGTGCCTGCGCGGCGGCGACGTCGTCGGCGAGCACACGGTCTTCTACATCGGCGAGGGCGAGCGCCTGGAGATCACCCACCGCGCCTCCAGCCGCGACCAGTTCGCCCAGGGCGCCGTGCGCGCGGCCCGCTTCGTGGTGGGCAAGCAGCCGGGCCTCTACGACATGTTCGCGGTGCTCGGGCTCTAGCTGCGCGTCGATAGTTGATGGTCGATAGTCGATAGGGACCCGAGGCTCTAGCTGCGCGTCGATAGTTGATGGTCGATAGTCGATAGGGACCCGAGGCGGATCCCGCGCGGGCCTCCCGACCAGGGGCCCGCCAGCCGCTTCGCCCACGAGGGAAAGCCGAACATGAAGCTCTGCCGCTGCAGTCACGCAGGGGGGATCTCCTGGGGCATCCTGGAGGAGACGACGATCGCGCTCCTCGCCGGGCCGCCGTTCGAGAAGATCGAGCGCACCGGAGTCTCGGTCCCGCTGGCCCAGGCCAGGCTGCTCGCGCCGTGCGAGCCGTCGAAGATCCTCGGGGTCGGGCTGAACTACCGCGCCCACGCCGAGGAGATGAAGAAGCCCATCCCGTCGCGGCCGCTGATGTTCCTCAAGCCGCTCACCGCCATCGTCGGCCCCGGCGAGCCCATCCGCCTGCCGCTGGAGAGCTGCGAGGTGCACCACGAGGCGGAGCTGGCGGTGGTGGTGGCCCGCACGATGAAGCGGGTCAGCCCGGCGCAGGCGCGCGAGGGCGTCCTGGGCTTCACCTGCTTCAACGACGTCACCGCCCGCGACATCCAGCGCGCCGAGGTGCAGTACACCCGCGCCAAGGGCTTCGACACCTTCGCCCCGTTCGGCCCGGTCATCGAGACCGAGCTCGACCCGAAGAAGCAGCTGGTCAAGGCGCTGGTCAACGGCGAGGTGCGCCAGCTGGGCAACACCTCGGACATGATCTTCGACGTCTACGAGCTGCTCTCGTTCGTCAGCCGCGGAATGACCCTGCTGCCGGGGGACGTTCTGACCACCGGAACCCCTCCGGGCGTCGGGCCGCTGGCCGCCGGGGACGTGGTCGAGGTGTCGGTCGAGGGCGTGGGCGTGCTGCGCAACCCCGTGCTCGCCGAAGAGGATCAGGCGTCCGCCGCGCCTCTCGGGAGGCCGGCGGCAGGCTAGCCGTCGGGGGTCTTGATGCGCGTCTACCTGGGACTGGGCTCCAATCTCGGCGACAGGGAACGGAACCTGGCGCAGGCGGTCCGCCTGCTCTCCCGGACCCCGGGCGTGAACGTCGTCGCCCGCTCCTCGCTGTGGAAGAGCGCGCCCGTCGGCCCGCCCCAGCCCGACTACCTCAACGCCGCGATCGAGGTGGACACCACCCTCGGCGCCAACGCCTTGCTCACCGCCTGCAAGGCCATCGAGCGCGAGCTGGGACGCGAGCCGGGCGGGCAGCGGTGGGGCCCGCGCACCGTCGACATCGACCTGCTGTTCGCCGACGCCATCGTCGCCGAGCCGCACCTGCAGGTGCCCCACCTCGAGCTGCACAAGCGGGCCTTCGCGCTCCTGCCGCTGTGCGAGCTGGCTCCCGAGGACGCCGTCCACCCGGTGCTGAGGCAGCCGCTCAAGGTGTTGCTCGCCGCGGTCGGGGACCAGGTGGTCGAGAGGGCGGGCGAGTTCTACGTCGAGCTGTGACGGGAGCTGCCGGCCTCCCCGCAGGCCTCGACGCCGGGTCGTGGTCGGGCGGGTGTGCGTGCGGATGCGCCCGCGGACGAACCCGGGCCGACCGAAGCTTGCCGGAGGCGTCGGCGCCGCGCCCGTGTTACACACTCGCCCTTTCGCAGGAGGGACCATGCGACGCCTTCTCATCGCCGCAGCACTCGCCCTGGCCGCTTCGGCCTGCTCCAAGAATTCGAGCGCGCCCGCGCCGTCGTCGGCTGCCGGCGACAAGGCCGGGATGCCCGCCGGCCATCCGGCCGTGCCCGCGAAGCCCGCGGCGCCGCCCATCCCCAAGGACCTGGCGGAGAAGCTCGGGCCGCTGCAGGAGAGGATGAAGGCGGAGCCCCGCTCCTTCGCCGCCGCCGCCGCGGTGGGCGACCTGCTCTTCGACAACTCGCGCTACGTCGACGCGGTCGACCTCTACCGCCAGGCGCTCGAGCGCGGCGCCGAGACCCTGACGCTGCTCGACGAGGTGTCCGTCAAGGCGCCGGCCAAGCTTCCGCAGGCCAAGGACGCCGGCTGCGAGAGCGGCACCGCCGCGGCCGTCCCGGACAACGACTCCAAGGCCCGCGCCCGCCGCGACAAGGGCGACTTCGGCGCCGCCGTCGTCTGCGCCCGTGCCGCCGCCGCGCCGATCCTCGGCACCGCCTCCCGCCGAGCCCAGGCGCTCTTCCTGGTCGGCAACGTCGACCAGGCGGTCGGCGAGTACGAGAAGGTGCTCAAGCGCGACCCGGACGCCGCGGAGGCCCTCTTCTTCTTGGGCGCGCTGCAGCTCAACCGCCGCGGCGCGGGGCCTGCCGGCCTGCAGGCGGCCGCGGGAGCCTGGAAGCATTTCCTGGAGGTCGCCCCCAAGGACCACCCCCGCCGCGCCGAGGTGGAGAAGACCCTCCCGTCGGTCGAGAACGCGCTCGCCAACGCCGCCAAGGCCGGCCCGCCCGCCGCCGACCTGCCCCCCGGCCACCCGCCGATGGAGGGTGCTGCCGAGGGCGAGGCACCCAAGGGCCCGGGGATGGGGATGGGGGCGATGGGCGGCATGGCTGGCATGGGCGCCGCGGGCCATGAGGGCCATGAGGGGATCGAGCCTCCGGTCGATCTGGAGAAGGCCCTGGGCGAGGCCGAGTCGGCGCTGGCCAAGGGCGACGGGGCGACCGCAGCCAAGGCCTACATGGGCGCGATGAACTCCGCCCCCGACGACCCGCGGGTGCAGGCCGGCCTGGCCGCCTCCCAGTTCCTCAAGGGCACGGCCATGGCCCAGAAGGTCTTCGAGGTGGCCGTCGCGCGCGACCCGAAGGCGGTCGACGACCTGGCAGGACGGCTGTCGCAGAAGGGCAATGCGGGGCTGGCGCGGACCCTGCGCCAGCAGCTGCTGGTCGCCGCGCCCGACTACGCGGCGAAGACCGACCTCAAGTCGCGGGCGAAGTAGGAGGCGAACCGCAGGACTTCACGGGCCTTTCCGGCCTTGCCGGCCTGCGGGCCTCTGTTAGAATCGCCCCGATTTTTTTCTCGCAACGCGCCGCGGCGAAAACCCGTGGCGTCTTCCCAACTCCCCACCGTACGGGGAAACGCCGGAGAAAGCCTTGACCCGGGACCAGATCGCGGAAGAAGCGCTCAACATCCTCGGGACGCTGCGGGAGAACTTCCGCGCGTCGCGCTCCAACAAGCTCGCCGACGTCAAGAGCGCGTTCGAGAACCAGGTGTCCATCGACTTCGACACCTACTTCTTCTTCCTGCGCAAGTACCACTTCATCGGCATGGACCGCGAAGCCTGCCTGCAGCTGACCCCCGAGGGCGAGAAGATCGTCGACGGCGACCGCCGCGACCGCTTCCTGGAGGCGGTGCAGGAGTACTTCGCCTCGCGCATCACCGAGGAGCCGGTGCAGTCCAGCCAGACCGAGATCCTCGCGGACTCCTCGGTCGACCACGAGATGTCCGCCGCCGGCGGGCCGCCGGCTCCTCCGCCTCCGCCGAGCGAGGACGAGCCCGAGCCGCTGCGCCCGGCCGTCGCCGCCAAGGCCGAGGTCCCTCCGCCGCCCCCGCCGCCGTCCGTCTTCGGCGGCCGCCAGAAGAAGGACGAGGAGCGTCCCACCGCCGGCCCCAGCCGCGGCGGCCGCGGCCGCGGGGCCTCGATGGAGCCCGCCGCCGACTCGGGCCGCAACCCCCGCGAGGAGACCTCGCCGCGCCTGTCCTCCGAGGTGCCGCCGCCCCCGCCCTCCAACCTGCCCAAGCCGCCCGTCCCCGAGGCCAGCAAGAACGAGCCGAAGGGCCAGGAGATCGACCTGCGCTACGTCAAGTACGACGCGCTCGGCCAGGGCCCGCTGGGCACGGTCTACCGCGGGCGCCAGACGGCGCTCGGCCTGGACGTGGCCATCAAGGAGCTCAAGGACATCTTCGGCTACTTCTCCTTCCTGCAGCGCAGCGAGGTCATCAAGCGGCTCAAGCGGGAGATCTGCGCGCAGGCCCTGGTGCGCCACCCCAGCGTGGCCACCATCCTCGACCAGAACTGCGACGTGGCCCGCCCCTACTACGTGGTGGAGCTGTGCGCGGGCGGCAACCTGCGCGCGCGCATGGACGCCGCCGGCGGCAAGGGCCTGCCCGCGGACGAGGCCGTGCGCACCTTCCTGCAGCTGTGCTACGCGCTGCGCATGGCGCACTCCCAGAGCCTGGTCCACGGCAACCTCAAGCCGGAGAACGTGCTGCTCGACCACCTGGGCAACATCAAGCTGACCGACTTCGGCCTGGGCCGGGTCATCGAGGTCGACGCCAGCAAGGGCATGCCCCAGGTCTTCGTGGGCACCGGCGGCATGGGCTACATGAGCCCCGAGCAGCTGGCGCGCTCCACCAAGGACTCCGGGCCGGTCACCGACGTCTACGGCCTGGGCATCATGTTCTACGAGATGCTCACCGGCCAGCTGCCCGGGCGCCGCTCGCCGCTGCCCTCGCAGGTCAACAACAAGGTGCCCAGCAAGCTCGACCCGCTCTTCGACAAGATGACCCAGGACCGCCGCGAGGACCGCTACCCGGACTTCGACGCGGTGCTGGGCGACTTCTACACGGCCTTCGACGACGGCACCTGGCTGAAGAAGGGCGACCTCATCCTGTCCTCCAACGTCGCGGCTCCCAAGGCCGAGGGCAAGGGCTAGCCGAGGCTGCCCAAGACCCATGGCGAGCAACCCCGAGAAGATCCGCGACCGCAGGGCCAACGGCCGCATCGCGGTCGGCATCCCTGTGGAGCTGCAGGACGAGTCGTTCGAGTACCTGGGGACGGCCGTCGACCTGTCCCCGGGGGGCCTGCGGGTGCGCATGCCCAACGTGGAGCTGGCGCTCAACTCGGACTACGACGTCATCCTCAAGCCGCCCGGCGAGCCGCCGATGAAGCTCAAGGGCCGGGTGATGCACCTCGCCGGGCAGGAGGCGGGCATCGCGCTGGCCACCGGTGACGCGAAGATCTTCGAGACCGCGTTGAGCCTCTACGAGAGCGTCCTCTTCAAGGACCCGAAGCTCGCCCTGCGGCTCAAGAAGCGGCCGTCGAGCATGGAGTTCACGCAGCGGCTGTGGCCGTTGACGCTCGAGGGCGCGGTCCTGTCGGGGCCCGAGCACTGGATCTTCGGCAACCTCAAGCCCAGCGGCACCTCGGTCGCCGAGCTCAAGCAGGCCGTCGGCGCGGAGTGGTCCCGGCTGTGCTACGTGCCGTTCATGCTCGTCGAGCGCGGCCTGGCCTCCCTGACCGAGCCGGCGCAGCCCATCGAGGACGTGCCGGGCAAGCCCATCCCGCGCCAGCAGACCGGGCCGTTCGGACTCAAGCCGCCGGGTTCCCCGACTCCTGCCCCGGGCTTGCGAAAGCCCGGGTCCGGCCGGTAGCGGGCGCCGGTCCGGCCTGACGTGAAGGTGAACGCCCCGCGGAGCGCTGCTCGATCGCGAGCGGTCCATGCTCGCGACGAACGCCGACTCGAGTCGTTGGAAGGGTGAGGGCGAGGCCGGAGCCTCGAGCCGTCACAGCGACTTCTTGAGCTTCTGCCGGTAGTCGTCCGGGGTGAAGTAGCCCTTGGCCACGCACAGGTCGAGCACGGCGCGCAGGATTCGCGCGCCCTTCTCCTGCTGGTCCTGGATGGTCCGCAGCCGCGCCAGGTCCTCTTCGCTCCAGCCCGGGCCCGCCTCGTCCTCGGGACCGAACATGTCGTCGAGCATCTGCAGGGCGCCGGTGACCATGCCCGGCTTCGGATCCTTGAAGGCCACGTCCTCGGCGGCCGCCGCCTTCGCCGCCTTGGCCGCCGCCTCTGCTCGCCCCTGGGCCTCGATGTCCTTGATGTTCTTGATCAAGGTGTGGCCCGACATGTCGACGATCTTTCCCTCTTCCTCTTCGCTGACCGCGAGGTCGATGGCGAAGCCGCCGAAGGCCTGCGCCGCGGGCGCGACGTCGCCGTAGTAGCCGCGCTTGATGGCCGCCTGGACCTGCTTCTCGCTGGCGACGACCAGGTTGATCCGCGTCTTGGTCTTGAGCGCCACCTCGTCGACCACCGGCAGGTTGGTGGGGTCGACCATCGCCAGCCACAGCGTCTTGCCGTTGTCCTTGAGCGCGCAGGGGAAGACCGCGTTGACCTTGCAGAAATCGGCGTCGAGCTTGGCGACGGCGGCCGGGTCGGCCTCGACGTTCGCCAGGTCCACCTTCGGCAGCCTCATCGCCTGCGAGATGGCCTCGACCACCTTCTCTTCGGAGGCGAACTTCTTCTCGATGACGATGGTGGGGAAGCGCCCGCCCCACTGGGCCTGGTGCGCGCCCGCCGAGCGCAGCTGCAGGTCGTCGATGACCTTGGCCCGATGCAAGATGTCCGCGATGCGTGACGCCATTTGGGTATCCTTGGCGGCAGATTATAGGCCCGGTGATCGGGCGTCGCTAAGAAATGCCCGTGGAGACCCCGAAGGTGCCTGAGCCGAAGTCCCACCGGTCGTCCCGGGCGCTCGTGATCGTCTACACGCTGGGCATGCTGTACGTGCTCTTCTCCATCGACTGGCGGGGGCGCAGGCCCCTGCCCGAGCCCAAGGTGGTCGCCCAGGCGGCCGCGACGAGCGAGCAGTGGAGGGCGGGCGCGGCCAAGGTGGAGCTGGACGCGGCGCTGCCGGCGACGGTCGCCGGTTACCCTCCGCCGCGGCCGACCGCCAAGACCAGCGGGCCGCTGTCGGCGCGGGCGGTGGTCCTGGCCGCCAACGACCAGGAGGTGGGCCTGGTCAGCGCGGAGGTGCTGGAGATCCCCGCGCGGGTGGCCAAGGCGGTCCGCGCCCGGGCGCGGGCGCTGGGGCTGGCCGATGCGGCGGTCGCCGCGACGCACACCCACTCCTCCTTCGGCGGCTACGACCGCAACCCGGTCGCCGAGATCGGCGCGACCGGCAGCTGGGAGCAGGCCCGGGAGGACGCCCTCACCGCCCGGCTCGTGGAGGCGCTGGAGAAGGCCCACCAGGCGCTCGCGCCCGCCCAGCTGCGCGCGGCCCAGGTCCCGCTGCCTGGCATCCTCTACAACCGCGACCGCGACGGCGCCCCGAACGACGACCTGCTCACCGTGCTGGCGGTGGACGACGCGCAGGGAAAGGCGGTGGCGCGCGTCGTCGTCTTCGGCTCGCACGCCACGGTGCTGGGGCGCGACGTGAAGGCGCTCGACGGCGACTGGCCGGGGCGGACGATGCGCGGGCTGGAGGCCGACGGGGGCGGGGTGGCGCTCCTGCTCCAGGGCGCGATGGGGGACCAGAGCTCGGACCCGCCGAAGGACGGCGAGGGAGAGCCGGTCGATCGCATGGGCGCGCGCGTCGCCAAGGCCTCGCGGGAGGCGCTGCAGGC
>DASXVQ010000047.1:0-2361 GCA_036504155.1 Myxococcales bacterium | reverse complement strand
CTCGTAGGCAAGGGCCACGCGCCCGATACAAGGGCCTGCGAAAGAACATCTTCGACGTGCGGCGCACTGCTGCGGTCGAGAACCTCCACGCCCTCGACCGGATGCAGATGGCAGCCTGAGCTAATCTGTTCGCCGCTCTAGGTGCATTGGGGCATGTCCGACCGACCTGCTATACACGCAGGCCATCAACGGCCCGCCGGTAGGGCGCTACGCGCGCTTTTCCACCAGATGCGGGACACCACCGCTGGCATAGGGCCAAAGCCAATATCGAAGTCTGGGCAGTGCTCTGGAAGGCCGCGCTCGCTGCCGCTGGCGATGAGCGGGCAAGTGCCCGAGCGGCGTTGGTGAGGCTCCTCTCGATCCACGCACCGTCCGAGTGCGCAGCTCCAGTGCCCACCGAAGCCGCCGAAGCGCTCTCCAACGGGGATGCGCAAACCCAGCACCTCGCGCTCCTCCTGCTCCGAGAGAATCCCGTGGCGTTCCTCGACAGGGCGGGCGCGATGCTTGGAGCCCCGGACTCGGCGATTCGGCGCGCGGCGGCCACAGGCTTGTTCGGCGTCGCGGGGCGGGCCCTCGATGCAGCAACCTTGATCCAGCGGGCGATTGCGCTCCTCGACGACCCGGATTGGGGCGTAGTCGACCAGGCACTTAATTACCTCCGGTGGCACGAGGGCCCCTCGGAGACCATCGACGCCCGGGCCCTGAGGCACGCGCTCGAGGCGCCGGAGCCCTTGCCCATCCTGGCCGCCTGGGGATGCGAAGCCCGGTTGGCTGCCGATCCCAGGCACCATGACGCGCTCTTGCAGGCGCTACGTCGGACGGGGCGGAGTTGGGACGTTGAGCCGATCGTCTCGGCGTTCCGACCGCTGGTGCGCCAGGATCCAGGGTTGGCGCGACGTCTCTTCGAGCTTGCACTCGAGGAGCCGGACCAACGCGGAGCCGCGATTCTCGACGGGCTGATGGAGCCCGGTCCCGGGACCTTGTCACTGTGCGCGGACTTCCGCCTCCTGCTGGCCGCCGAGCATCGTTCGCGTCACCTCCGCGCCGCCGCGGCGGCGGCGCTCGCAGCCCTGCAGGACGTCTCGTCCGTGCCGCTGCTGCTCGGCATCCTGGCGGCGCCGCGCCAGCTGGAGCCTGTAGCCCACGAAATCACGGGTTGCAGCGCCGCCACGACGAGCTGCTGACCAGGTCACTGCACGCGCTCGGAATGCTTCGCGCTACCGAGGCCATCGCGCCCATCTGCGGCATTCTGCGCGAAGCCGGGCCTGGCGCCGCGGCTCCCGCACTCGAAGCGCTCAAGCTCCTCAGCGTGCCTGTAGCTCAGTTCGAGCGAGACCTGCGCGTCGCTTTGGAGAAGACCTGTATCGACGATGCCGTTCCCGTCGCTTCGGCCTTGGTCGCGCTTCCATGCCTGCCGCAACACGCGCTCCATTGGCTGGTGGGCCTGGGCGCGAAGCTAAATGACGGCTTGACCGTCGAGCGGCTCCTGGATGGCCTCGGCGGTAGATGGCCAGGCCTTGGGGACGCGTTGGCGACGCTGCAGCCCACGGTGTCTGAGGCCGAACGCGGGGTTCTCGACCGGGTGCTGGCCAGAATCGGGTGGATTGGTCCAGCCACACTGGTGCAGTGGGAGCGAGAACTCTCGGACCCGGAGGCCCGGGACCTCGCGGTGGGGATGTTGCGCGTCGCAGGGCGCAAGGCCGAGTCTCGGTTGTTGACGGTTCTCGCGTTGGCGCGCTCCGGCGACCCAGCAACGCGGAGCGCGGCGCTGCTGGTCCTACCGGCATTGGCACCTGGCTCCTCGGAGGTCCTGGACGTGGTGACCGCGGCGTCAGGCGCGGACTCGCCACCCGAGCTTCGACGAACCGCGGGCCTCGCCCTGCGCGAGTTGGGCGCGGCCGGTTCGTCGGAGGGGGCACCTCCATGGGCTGTCTCCACCGTGCCGGGCTCCGACGGCCGCGCCGAGGCCCTGCGTCGGCTGCTGTTCCGTGTAATCGCGGCCGCACCGACGGAGAACCTCGTCGCCTCGCCCGCGAGCATGCTCGCCGTTCTGGCGCTCGCCGCCCGCGCTGCAGCGAACGCCCTGGATTTCAATGCTCTGGGCCTCCGCGCGGAAGACATGCAACCCGAGGCTATGGGCAAGTGGCACTCCCGGCTCCTCGCCGAAGAGGAGGGCTTCAAGGTTCGAAGCTCGCTTGCGGCGTTCCTGCGAGCGGGCCTGGCGACCGATTCGGCGGTCCTCGCCGAGCTCAGGTGCGTCGGCGCGCAGATCCAGGAGGCGGAGTTCAGCGATCCGCGAGGCGCCACGACGAAGGTCAACGAATGGGTCCGCGAGGCCACATCGAGCGCCATCCCGAGCCT
>DASXVQ010000046.1:0-11483 GCA_036504155.1 Myxococcales bacterium | reverse complement strand
GTTCGAGGAGGCGGCGAACAGCGCGCGCAGGTTCTGGCCGAAGATGGTGATGACGGCGATGGCGGCGATCGCGATGAGGGCCACGATGATGATGTACTCGGTCATGCCCTGGCCGGACTCGCTGCGGATGAGGGAGTTCATGCGGGTCATCATGGCGTTTCTCCTCGCTTGCTTCGTTTGGTACCGGGTGCCGCCCCATGCGGCATCGTTCTGAGGGGATTCTCGCGCCCTCCCTCTCCCCGGTCCATCGGTCGTCGGGCGGCAGGCATCGGTCAACGGGAGGAGGGCGATTCGACTCGGGATTTCCCCCCTGCGAACCCCGCCGCGCCCCCCCAGGCTCCCACCAGCGCGCCAGCCTGGAGGGAGTCACCTTGGCCGTTCCACTCAACCTGCTCGGCATCTTTGCGGCCGGGCTCCTGACCTTCGCCTCGCCGTGCATCTTGCCTCTGGCCCCGGTCTACCTCGGCCTGCTCGGAGGCGTCTCGCTCGCAGCGCCGCAGGGCCGCTCTCGCGTCGCGCGCACCCTGCTCGCGGCGACGGCGTTCGCGCTCGGCCTGGGCCTGGTCTTCGTGCTGATGGGGATGGCGGCGACGGCGCTGGGCTCGGCCCTGGTGCGTCACCGCACCCTCCTGCTGCAGTTGGGCGGGCTCGTCGTCTTCCTCTTCGGGCTCAAGTACTTGGGATTCTTGAACGTCCCGTGGCTGGAGCAGGACGTGCGCCCGGGGCTCGCTCGCGCGAAGGGCGGGACGATCCTCGGCGCGTTCGTGATGGGCGCCGCCTTCGGGCTGGGCTGGACCCCGTGCATCGGGCCGGTGCTGGGCTCGGTGCTCACCTTCGCCGCGACCTCGACCACCCATCCGCTCCAGGGTGCTCTCCTGCTCGCCGCCTATGCCGCCGGGCTCGCGCTGCCGCTGATCGCCGCCGCCGCGGTTGCGCCGCTGGCGCTTCGCTTCTTCCAAAGGGCTCAGCGCTGGATGCGGCCGCTCCAGTGGGCCACGGGCGGGCTGCTCGCCGTCGTCGGGCTGCTGCTGCTCACCGACAACCTGCACCTCCTCGCGCCAGCGACGATCGTGCCCACGCCCGAGCCCGCGCTTGCAGCGGCAGCGCTGGCGCCGCCGCGGGTCCAGCCCGGTGCCGCCTGCTCCGCGACAACGACAACGAGAACGACGGGTGACACCGCCTGCGCGCTTCCCTCCGCAGGCTCGACTACGGAGGACGCCGCGGCTTCGTCCGACTGGGGGACGCCGCCCAAAGCCGGCTCCCAGATGGTCGAGTTCGTGGGCCGAACCTGCCCGGTCTGCCTGCGGATGGCCCCGGTGGTGAAGGCGGCCGAGCGCGACTGCGCCGGGCACGCGGTCAGCGTCCGGCGTGTGGAGGTCGACGGCGCGGACGGCCGCGAGCTCGCTCGCCGCTACGGCGTCTTGGGAGTGCCCACGTTCCTCTTCCTCGATGCGAGCGGTCAGGAGGTCGCGCGCCTGGTGGGCGAGCAGCCGCTGGAGGAGCTGGAGCAGTCGCTGCAGGTCCTCTCCGGCGCGCAGTGCAAGGGCTTCCGCGCGCTGCCGCCGGCTCCTCAGCCGCCTCCTCCTGCAGCCCGCGAACCCGGGGCGAAGCCCTCAGCGTCCTGAGCCGGCGGTCGCCGAGGCGATCACCTTCTCCAGCGCCGCGCGCACCGAGTCCTGGATCTCCTTGGGGACGGTGGGCGTGGGGATGGTGCGGCACATCGCCAGGGTCTTCTTGAGCGAGTCGCAGCGCGAGGTGCAGTGCGGGCAGGTCGCCAGGTGCCGTTCCATCTCCTGGCAGGTCTCGGGCTTGAGCTCGCCCTCGAGGTGGCGCGAGAGCAGCGGGAGCACGTCCGGGCAGCCGGGCTTCGGAGCCTCGGCCGCGCCCAGCGCCGGGGCGACGCGCTCGCGCACGGCGATGCGCGCGCGGTGCAGCCGGCTCTTGACCGCCTCGATGGAGAGGCCGAGCACCTCGCCCACCTCCGGCGCCGAGAGCCCCTCGACGTCGCGCAGGATGAGGACCTCGCGGTACATGGGGGCCAGCGAGGAGATCGCCTCTTCGAGCACGTCGGAGAGCTGCCGGTCCGCGACCAGCTCCTCCGGGCCCGCCTTGTCGTCGGCGACGGTGCGCGCAGCCTCCATCACCGGGTCTCCCTCGAGCGACTCCAGGGAGGCGGGCTCGAACTTCCCCTTGCGCCGGCGCTTGATGCAGAAGCTCCGGGCGATCGTGTACAGCCAGGTGGAGACGGCGGAGTTGCCGCGGAAGCCGGGCAGGGTGCGCGCGGCGGCGATGAGCGTCTCCTGGAGGATCTCCTTGGCGTCCTCGGGGTCGGAGCACATCTTCATCCCGAAGCGCCAGATCGAGCCCTGATAGCGCTCGAGCAGGGCGCCCATCGCCTTGCGGTCGCCTGCCTTGGCTGCCTCGATGAGGTTCTGGTCCGAAGGCTTGGCTTCGCTCACGGTCGCGCTCCTGTCCTCTGGGCAAAAATCTGCGCGAACTCTAGTGCGGAGCCCCGGTATTCGCGAGACCGAGATCAGAAACACCCGCCAAGCTTGGGATCTTTCGGGAGCCGGCCCAGCGCGCGCACGACCATGGCCGGCCCGCGGTGGAGCGCGCCCTCGTCGAGGACGATCTCCTTCTCGGCGAGCGAATCCCAGAGCAGGGCGGGGAAGTCGGAGGCCAGCTGCGTTGGCTCGTAGAGCATCTCGGCGACGGGCGGCCCGCCGCTCGGGCGGCCCAGCTGCCGCGGGGTGAACGCCTCGAGGACGAGCACGCCGCCGGGCTTGAGCGCCTTCTGCGCGGCCTGGTGCACGCGGGGCCGCAGCGCGGGCGGCAGGTGAACGTAGACGAGGACCACCGCGTCGTAGGCGCCCTCGGCCGGGCGGTAGCTCGCGAGGTCGGCCACCGTCGTCTGGATGGAGACGCCAGCCTTGGCCGCCAGCCGCTGCGCCTTCTCCATCCCCACGCTCGAGCCGTCCACGGCGTCGACCTGGAAGCCCTGCCGCGCCAGCCAGACTGCGTTGCGGCCCTCGCCCTCTCCCAGCGACAGGACCTTGCCGCCCGGAGCGATCGCCTTGGGCGCCGTCTCCTCGAGCCAGCGGTTGGGCGCGAGCCCGTAGGCGAACTCGTCTCCGGCGAAGCGCTGGTCCCAGACGGTCGTCATGGTCGCTGCTCTTTCTCGCGGTCGGCGCGGTGGTGGAGGGACTCGACGGTCAAGCGCAGGCCGTCGAGCAGCCGCGCGCAATCCTCGCACGCGGCGAGGTGGGCCTCGAGAGCGGCGCGGTCGGGAGCGCCCAGGTCGCCGTCCAGGTAGTCGGAGAGCTGGTTGCGATAGCTCGCGCACGCCGGGGCGGAGGGTGGGAGGGGGAGCAGGAACTCGCCGGAGGGCCGGCGAGGCTCCGCGCCGGCGCAGGCCTTGCGGACCAGGCGGTAGAGCCACGCCCGGAGGCTGACGCAGTCCTCGCTCGGGACCTCGGAGAGCGCGGTGGCGAGCGCGCGGCGCACCGCGGCCTCGGCATCGGCGCGGGTGCAGCAGCAGGTCGTGGCGAAGTGCAGCAGCCCGGCGACGTGCTGCTCGGCGAGGGACTCGAGCGCCTTGCGGTCGCCGCGCGCGATTCGCTCGAACAGCGCCCTCTCGCACGGATCCGACGGCATGGCTTCGCTCCAGGTGGCAGCGGCGTTCTGCCTCGTGGGAGCCGGCCGGAGCGGCCTCGGGTTCGGCCGCGGGTTCGGCCGCGGAGCCCTGAACCCTTTTGCCGCGCCCGGCCTCTCACCGGCACTGGCCCACCGTCGGGCCCCAAGCCGCAAGTGAGGACGATCATGGGGTTTTTCGCGAAGCTGTTCGGTCCCAAGCAGCCCGAGGTCTGGCCGGTCCACGTCGACGACGACAACTTCAAGGCCGAGGTCACCCGCTCGACCGTGCCGGTGCTGCTCGACGTCTGGGGCCCCAACTGCGCGCCCTGCAAGCAGCTCGAGCCGATCATCATCCGGCTGGCGACCAAGTATCAGGGCAGGGTGAAGGTCGCGGAGATCAGCGCCGCCGACGCGCCGCGCACCATGCAGAAGCTCAACGTGATGGGCACGCCCACGGTCCTCTACTTCAAGGACGGGCACATCGTGGAGCGGGTGGTCGGCTTCCGCGGCGAGCAGTACCACTCCGAGTTCATCGAGGAGGAGCTGCTCGAGAAGAGCGGCCAGGTCGAGGCGCCCGCCGCGGCTGCCGCCGGCAAGTAGCGGCGTCGCTGCCGCGGGTGGCTCGGTCTGGTAGCGTCCCACGGACCAGCATGGACTGGATGGACTGGATGGACGGACCTTGGCAGGACCCCGGCTCGGAGGCCGGCTACGCCTGATGCGCCTCTCCCGCTCTGCGATCGTCGCTCCCATCCCGAAGACCGAGAAGGCGCTGCTCGTTCAGCCGCTGACCGGCCAGGTCGCGCTGCTCTTCGGCGCCGAAGCGGCGACCGTCATGGGCCTGGCTCCCGGAGCCGAGCTGCCCGCCACGCTGCCGCTCGAGGACTTCAAGCAGGCGGGCTTCGCGGTCGAGTCCGACGACGGCGACCGCGCGCTCTTCGCCGACGCGTGGGTCGAGTACCTCTCCGAGCTGGAGAAGACGCCCACGCAGCTGGTGGTGGTGCCCAGCTTCGGCTGCAACCTCAAGTGCACGTACTGCTACCAGGAGACCTTCACCGCCGAAGAGAGCCTCATCAAGCCGGAGACGATCGACGCGCTCTTCGCCTACGTCGACCGCTTCCACGGCGCGGACTCTCCCAAGCCCTACCTGACCCTCTTCGGCGGCGAGCCGCTCGTCGACACCGGGGCCCACCACGACCGCCTCGGCCGCTTCCTCGCCGGCGCGGGCAAGCGGGCGATGGGAGTCGCGGTGGTGACCAACGGCTATGACCTCGAGGCCTTCGTCGACCAGCTGCGCGACGGGCCGATCAAGGAGATCCAGGTCACGCTCGACGGTCCGCAGGCGGTGCACGACCTCCGCCGGCCGCACGCGTCGGGGAAGGGCACCTTCGCGCGCGCGGTGCGAGGGATCGACTCGCTCGTCAGGGCGGGGCTGCCGGTGAACCTGCGGGTGGTCGCCGACAAGGACAACCTGGCCGCCCTGCCGGCGCTCGCCGAGTTGGCCCAGTCCCATCTCTGGCTCGACTTGCCGGAGTCGCAGTTCAAGACGCAGGTGGGGCGCAACTACGAGCTGTTCGGCTGCGCCAGCCGGCAGAAGCCGGAGCAGCTCTTCGAGCGCGTCGAGCTGTGGAGCCGCTACCTGGAGCTGGCCGAGGCGCACCCGGTG
Source organism: Myxococcales bacterium (assembly GCA_036504155.1). Classification (GTDB taxonomy): domain Bacteria; phylum Myxococcota; class Myxococcia; order Myxococcales; family UBA5297; genus JACRCT01. The sequence continues at coordinate 6,187 of DASXVQ010000046.1, read as the reverse complement.
CTGCGCCGCTTCCACAAGCCGCGCATGCACGGCATCCGGCACCTGGCGGAGACCGGCGAGCTCCCGGCGCCCAACTTCGATGCCTGCCCCGCGACCAAGAAGGAGTGGGCGTTCGGCCCCGGCGGCGGCCTGTACGGCTGCACCGCCACGGTGGGAAACCCGCGCTACCGGCTGGGCACCTACGCGCCGGCCATCGAGCGCGACGAGAAGGCGATCGCGCGGTGGCACGAGCGCAACGTCTTCTCCATCGAGCAGTGCAAGACCTGCTCGGTGGCGGCGGTCTGCGGCGGAGGATGCGGGGCCGTGGCAGCCCACCGAAACGGGGGGGACCCCAAGGCCACGGACTGCCGGCCCGTGCGCGAGCTGTTCGGGATGGGTGCCCGCTTCTACGGCCTGGATCAGTCCTGATCTCAGTCGCCTGACGCGCTGCGTTTGACAGCCGTCGCCGAGATAGCGTAAAAGTCTGGTCGAAATATCGCGCTATCGCTATACCGGACTATGACGACTATCGAACACTGGAAGCGGACCAAGCGCCTCGACCACCGGGTGCAGATTCTCAAGGCCGTCGCGCACCCGGTGCGCATGTGCGTGGTCGCGGCGCTCATCGAAGGGCCCCGGCACGTGAACGCCCTCGCCGAGCAGCTGGGGATCGCCCAGCCGATCGTCTCGCAGCAGCTGCGCATCCTGCGGATGAGCGGGCTCGTGCGCACGCAACGCAAGGGCGGGCTGGCGGTCTACGAGGTCGCCGAGCCCAACCTCTTCAAGCTCATGGACTGTCTCGACAACTGCTGTGCCGACGCGCAGGCGCGCGAGGCCCGGCAGGGCCGCTCTCGCGGGTAGGAGCCACACCATGTCCAACGGCATGAACCGTCGCTCGTTCCTGAAGATCTCGGGTGGGACGATCCTCGGAGGCCTCGCCGCCGGCACCGGGCTGAAGGTGCTGGCCTCCGACGCGCACGCCGAGTCGCCGCACCTCAGGCCGGACCGCATCGTCCCCAGCTTCTGCGAGCTGTGCTTCTGGAAGTGCGGCGTGCTCGCCTACGTGAAGGACGACAAGGTCTACAAGATCGAGGGCAACCCCAAGCACCCGCTCTCCAACGGCATGCTCTGCCCGCGCGGCACCGGCGGCATCGGTGCGCTCTACGACCCCGACCGCCTGCGCCAGCCGCTGTTGCGCGTGAAGACCGCCAGCGGCCCGATGTGGAAGCCCGCCACCTGGGACGAGGCGCTCGACTTCATCGCCCAGAAGCTCGCGGACATCAAGGCCAAGCACGGCCCTTCGAGCATCGCGCTCTTCAGCCACGGCCACGGCGGCAGCTTCTTCAAGACGCTGATGAAGGCCATGGGCAGCGCCAACGTCGTCGCGCCCAGCTACGACCAGTGCCGCGGGCCGCGCCAGGCGGGCTTCGAGACCACCTTCGGCACCGACCCCGGGACCATCGAGACCCTCGACGTCGCCAACGCCAAGGCCATCGCCTTCATCGGCACGCACCTCGGCGAGAACATGCACAACACGGCGGTGCAGGACGTCTCCGCCGCCAACGCCAACGGCGCCACCTTCATCACCGTGGACCCGCGCTTCTCGATCATCGCCAGCAAGTCGAAGTACTGGCTGCCCATCAAGCCCGGCACCGACACCGCGCTCGTGCTCGCGTGGATCCACGTCCTCATCAACGAGGGGCGCTACCAGAAGGAGTTCATCGAGAACAACGCCATCGGCTTCGAGCAGCTCAAGGCCCACGTCGCGGACAAGACGCCGGAGTGGGCGTACCTCGAGACCGGCATCGAGCCCAAGGTCATCCGCGAGACCGCGCGCGAGCTGGCCAAGAACGCGCCCGCGGCGATGGTCCACCCCGGCCGCCACGTCGTCTGGTACGGCAACGACTCGCAGCGCTCGCGGGCCATCGCCATCGTCAACGCGCTCCTGGGCAACTGGGGCAAGAAGGGCGGTTTCTACCTGCCCGAGGCGATCAAGCTCGCCGAGCTGGCGACGCCCGAGTTCCCGCACAAGGAGGCCTACAAGCCGCGCCAGAAGTTCCCGTTCGCGACCTCGCCCTGCGCCTACGACGTGTGCGACGCCTCGGCCTCGCAGAAGGACTCGCCGGCGACCATCAAGGCCTGGCTCGTCTACGGCTGCAACGTGCCGCTGACCCTGCCCAACACCGAGCAGACCCTCAGGAACATGGAGGAGCTGGAGCTGGTGGTCGCCATCGACACCATGCCCGCCGAGATCACCAGCTGGGCCGACGTGGTGCTGCCCGAGAACACCTACCTCGAGCGCTTCGACGATCTGCACAACCCGCCCTACAAGGTGCCCTACGTCGCCATCCGCCAGCCGGCGGTGCCCTCGATGTACGACACCAAGCCGGGCTGGTGGATGGCCAAGACGCTCGCCGAGAAGATGGGCCTGGGCGCCTTCTTCCCGTGGAAGGACGCCGAGGACTACCTCCAGCAGGTCCTGGCCAAGTCCAACCTCGACTTCGCGCAGCTCAAGAAGGACGGGGTCGTCACCCGCGCGGCGGCGGGGATCTACGACGACTCGCCGACGATGAGCTTCAAGACGCCGTCCAAGAAGATCGAGCTCTTCAGCCAGCAGCTGGCCGACGCCGGCCTGGCCCCCATCCCCGTCTACGAGCCGCCCGAGGAGCCGCCCGCGGGCTACTTCCGCCTGCTCTTCGGCCGCTCGCCGGTGCACACCTTCTCGCGCACCACCAACAATCCCGCACTCACCGAGATCTTCCCCGAGAACGAGCTGTGGATGAACGCGGAGATGGCCCGCATCCTCAAGCTCAGGCACGGCGACCGGGTGATGCTGGAGAACCAGGACGCGGTGAAAACCGGGCCCATCAAGCTGCGCGTCACCGAGCGCATCCGCCAGGACTGCGTCTACATGGTCCACGGCTTCGGCCGCGAAGACAGGCGCCTGCGCAACGCCTACAAGCGCGGCGCCGCCGACTCGCGGATGGTCACGCGCATCAAGCGCGACCCGGTGATGGGCGGCACCGGCATGAACGTCAACTTCGTCACCGTCTACAAGGAGGCCTAGCCATGGCGCGCTTCGGCATGACCTGCGACCAGCGCCTGTGCGTCACCTGCAACGCCTGCGTGCTGGCCTGCAAGAACGAGAACCAGGTCCCGCGCGGCGCCGCGCGCTGCTGGACGGCCCAGGTGGAGTGGGGGACCTTCCCCAAGCTCGCGGTCGAGACGCGCAGCGAGCGCTGCAACCACTGCGAGAATGCGCCCTGCGTCGGCGCCTGCCCCACGCTCGCCAGCCACGTCGAGCCCGGCGGCATCGTCGAGGTGACCAAGGCCAAGTGCATCGGCTGCAAGGCCTGCACGCTCGCCTGCCCCTACGAGGCCCGCTACATGCACCCCGAGGGGTACATCGACAAGTGCAACTTCTGCCTGCACCGCATCAAGGAGGGCCTCGAGCCCGCCTGCGCGGCCGTCTGCCCGACCGACGCGCTGACCTTCGGCGACCTCGACGATCCGAGCTCGAAGATCCACCAGCAGCTGCAGACCCGGCAGTTCAAGGTCCTCAAGGAGTCCGAGGACACCAAGCCCAAGGTCTTCTTCCTCACCTGAACCACTAGGGAACCGACATGTCCGCCCCAATCGTCGATCCCCAGGCGCTCGCGGAATTGCCCGGCCTGCTCATGGTGAGCAAGGGCGATTCCCGCCTGGTCACCCGCGGCAAGCGCACCCTGCAGGTCCTGCTGCCCATCGCGCTGCTCGGCGCCGCCGCCGGCGTGGTCGCCCTGTTCGAGGGCCACCACGTGATGGGCACCACCTCGGAGATCGGCTGGGGCGCGCTCATCGCCACCTACGTCTTCTTCGCGGTCTCCTCGACCGGGCTGTGCTTGGTCAGCAGCCTGGGCCACGTCTTCGGCTTCAAGCTCTTCGAGCCGGTCACCAAGCCCGCCATCTTCCTGGCGTGGGTGATGCTGACGATCGGCTTCGGCGTCATCGGCACCGAGCTGGAGCATCCGTTCCTGCTGGTGCGCTGGGTGCTGCTCTCGCCCAACCCGCGCTCGCCCATCTGGTGGATGGGGACGCTCTACGGCATCTACTTCACCTTCCTCACCGCCGAGCTGTTCTTCCTGCTCAAGGACGACCACCACCGCGCGCGGCAGGCGGCCATCCCCAAGCTGGTGGCGGCGGTGGCGGCCAGCTCCACGCTGGGTGCGGTCTTCGCGCTCAACCACTCGCGCCCGTTCTGGTACGGGCCGGTGCTGCCGCTCTACCTGCTGGTGACCGCGCTGGTGGCCGGCGCCTCGCTCATCACGCTCGTCGTCTACTTCAAGGACTTCTTCGGGAACGACGGCAAGGTGCGCGAGCAGAACGTGCCGCTCGTCCTCGGCCTCGGGAAGCTGCTGCTGCTCTTCATCGGCCTGCTCTTCGTGGTCACCGCGGTGCGGGTCGTCTTCGGCGTCAACGGCGAGCACCAGCACCTCTACGAGGTGACGCAGGCGATGCTCAGCGGCCCGCTCTTCTTCAGCTTCTGGTTCTTCGAGGTCTTCCTGGCCATGGTCGTGCCGGCCGTCCTCCTCCTGAGCGCCCGGGGCAAGGATCCGCGCTTCGTGGCCATGGCCGCCTCGCTGCCGCTGATGGCGCTGCTGGTCATGCGCTACAACATGGTCTACGCAGGCCAGGCGTTCTCGCTCAAGCCGGTGGTCGGGCACCTGGGCGAGGTGCTGGTCTACGGCCCGCCCTTCAAGGGCAACGTGGCCGGGTTCCTCGAGTACACGCCCTCGCTGGTGGAGGTGGGCATCGTCGCCGGCGCGGTGGCCGGGGCGATCCTGCTCTTCGTCGCCGGCGCGCGCGCCTTCCGCCTGCTGAAGGAGGTCTGAGATGGAGAACGAGTTCAGGGCACCCTACTGGAACTCCTACAAGGCCGGCATCCTGCTGGGCCTGGTGCTGCTGGCGGCCTTCGTGACCATGGGCCGCGGCCTGGGCGCCTCCGGGGCGATGACGCGCATGGCGTCCTACGCGGTGGACAAGGCCGACGCGGTGGTGCGCGGCGGCACGGCGGCGGAGCCGACCACCCTCGCCAAGAAGAACGCCTACATGTCCCAGTTCTTCGCCGGCGACCCCTTCGACGACTTCCTGGTCTACATGTTCTTCGGCGTGCTGGTGGGCGGCTTCCTGGGAGGCCTGAAGAGCAAGCGCTTCGGCCCCAAGGTGGTGCACGGCCCGCGCACGACGAAGGCGCGCCGCATCGTCCTGGCCATCGTGGGCGGCATGCTCTCGGCGTTCGGGGCGCGGCTGGCGCGCGGCTGCACCTCGGGCCAGGCCCTGACCGGCGGCGCCACGCTGGCCCTGGGCAGCTGGGTCTTCATGTTCGCCGTCTTCGGCGGCGGCTACGCCATCGCCTACTTCATGCGCAAGGAGTGGACCTGACATGGATCCCATCGCCCCCATCGCCAAGGTCGTCGCGCTGGCCCCCAGCACCGAGGTCCTCCTCGCGGTCCTCCTGGGCATCGGCTTCGGCTTCGCCCTCGAGCAGGGCGGGCTGGCCAACCCGCGGGTCCTGGCCGGCCAGTGGTTCGGCTACAACTTCGCGGTGCTGCGGGTGATGTTCACCGCCATCGTGGTGGCCATGGTCGGGCTCTTCGGGCTGCACTACACCGGCCTGCTGAACTTCGAGCTCGTCTACGTCAACCCCACCTACCTCTGGCCGCAGCTCGTCGGCGGGCTCATCTTCGGGGTCGGGTTCGGCGTGGGGCAGCACTGCCCCGGGACGGCGGCGGTGGCCTGCGCGGTCGGCAACTACGACGCCATGGCCTACCTCGGCGGGTTCCTGGGCGGCGCGGTGGGCTTCGCGTTCGTCGAGCCGCTGGTGAAGACCTTCTACGAGTCCGGGTCGATGGGCCGGGCGCTGCTGCCGGACAAGCTGGGGCTGCCCACCGGCGTGGTGGTGCTGGCGGTGGTGGTGATGGCGCTGGGCGCCTTCGCCTTCACGCACTGGCTCGACAAGAAGCTGCACAACGCCGAGAAGCCGCAGGCGATCTAGAGGGACGACGACCATGTTCGACAAGCGTTCCTATCTTTTCGCCGGGGCCTTGCTCTTCCTCGGCGCGCTCATCGCGGTGGCTTCGGTGCGCGGAGAGCCGCAGCGGCGGCTCAAGCTGCAGCTGGACACCGACGCCGCCCGCCGGGTCGAGCCCACGGCGCTCGCCGACTGGAT
>DASXVQ010000045.1:0-42438 GCA_036504155.1 Myxococcales bacterium | reverse complement strand
CGAGTAGGCCGGGGCTCCGGGGAGGCGATCGCGTCTGCTCGACGCGACCTCTTGCGCGACACGTCGACTCGCCGTGTCGCGCCGAGGATCGCCGGAGGCAACCCACGGGCCCCTCCCCGGAGCCTCGAGCGCAATTGGCCTTGGTCCCTGCCTCCCGCCGCGACGGGGACGCGGGAGTGGGGCATTCTCCGGCGGTGCGTCCTCCCTTCCTCCCGCCGCTTCTCCTCGCCGCCGCCTGCGCCTCCGCGCGCCCCATGCCCGCGCAGACCGAGGTGAAGCTCGAGCTCGAGGTCCCGCTGCCCATCGTCCTGGTTTCGGTGGACGGCAAGCCGAAGCAGCCGTTCATCCTCGACACCGGGGCAGGCGTGACCGTCGTCTCCTGCGGCGAGACCCCGACCGGACCCACCACGCTCTCGACGCTCGCCTTCGGCGGGATGGTCTTCCGCGACGTGGCCGCGCAATGCGCCGCGATTCCCAAGGGTCTCGGCGCCGAGGGCATCCTCTCCCCGCAGGACGCCTTCCGCGGCGCCCTCGTCGAGCTCGACGGCCGGGCCCTCGCCGTCCGGCTCTACCGCGACCTGGACCAGGCAGGTTGGCGCTCGCTCCTCGCCGAGCCCGTCCACGCCGTGCCGCTGGCCTGGTCCGACGGGCTGGCCACGGTCGAGACCCGAATCGGCGAATCGTCGACCCTCGCGATGCGGCTCGACTCCGGAGCGGGAGGCTGCGGCTTGCCGCGCGCCGAGCTGGATCGCCTGGGGCACGTGGGCAAGGACGAGGTGACGCTCGCGCTGGCGGTCGGCGACTCCAGGCCCGGCAGGGAGCAGGTCTTCCTGCTCGACGGCCCCGGCTCGCTCGGCTTCCCGTGGTTCATCGGCCGGCGCGCGGCGCTCTCCGCCGACCGCAAGACGCTGCTCTTCACCGACCGGCGCTGACTCCGCGAGTGTGCCCGCCGTCACGGCCTTCCCGCGGCCGCTGCCCTACACTGCCGGTCGACCTCATCGCCGCATCGACCCCATCGTCTCAGCGCCCGGGAGGACGCCATGGCCAACGAGCCGCGGATCAAGGGCGTGTCGCTCTACAACCACCTCGAGTTCGTCACCAAGACCTTCGGCGAGCCGGGCACCGCCGCGGTCCTCGCCCGCGTCCCTCCGCGCAGCGTGGAAGCGATCAAGGCCTCGGTCGCCTTCGAGTGGTACCCGCTGCAGGCCATCGCCGACCTCGACCAGGCCATCGTCGAGACGCACTACGGCGGCGACGCCTCGCAGTCCTGGCGCATGGGCGCCTACAGCTTCGAGAAGCACGTCACCACCATCTACCGCGTGCTCATGCACACCCTGCAGACCGGCTTCGTGCTCAAGAAGGCCGGAGCGCTGGCGGCCCGCGTGGTGGAGGGCTCGACCATCGTCATCTCGCAGGACGGGCCCGGCTCGGCGCTCATCAAGATGGGCGGCTACGACTCGCCCTCGCCGGTGTTCTGCCACCTGGTGCGGGGCTGCATGATGGGCGTGCTCTTCGGCTGCGGGCACCAGGACGCCACCGTCGACCACGTCCGCTGCGACCCCTCGCCGCGCGGGGCCTGCGAGTACCGGGCCCGCTGGCGCTGACGGCGCCTTTCCCTCGTCGGTCGCTTTGGCTATGGTCTCTCGGAAACTCGGGCGCCACGAACCGGTAGCGACGCCTCGGAGGAACACATGCGCAACCCCACTCTCGTCTTCGCCTCGCTGGCCACCTCTGCGCTGCTCGCCGCCTGCGGCAGCGGCGGGCCCGCGCGCCCCCAGGTCAAGCAGATCGACTACAGCGACGGCACCCGCGTGATGATGACCTACACCGGCGACCTGCTGGCGACGGTCAAGACGGTGAACAAGGACGGGGCGGTCGACTCCGACGCGACCGTCGCCTACGTCGCCGGGCGCCTCACCACCTTCTCCGTCGGCGCCCCGGGCAAGGTCCCCACGGCGTACGCCTACATCTACGACGAGCAGGGGCGCCTCTCGCGCATCTCCGCGAACACCACGAACTCGGCCTACACCTACACCGCCACCTACAGCCAGGGCCTGATCTCCCGCACCGACCTGTCCCTGGTCGGGGGCGGGGTCACCACCACAGTCGCGACCACCTACACCTTCGACACCGCCACCCAGAAGCTGCAGCAGACGCAGACCACGACGAACATGGTGGTCTTCGGGATCCCGGTGAACTCGCTGACGACCTCGATCTACACCTACGACGTGAGCACGAACCTGCTCAAGACCGTCCAGGTCACCGGTGGCGACAGCAGCACCCTCTACGACTTCTCCTACGACACCTCGTCGCGCCTCTCCAAGGTCGTGGGCGGCGGCTCGACCTACACCCTCGAGTACGGCACCGACGGCTACATCAGCCGGTCGAACTACACGAACAACGGCAACGCCTCGTTCAAGTCGTACACGTACCAGAGCGGCACCGTGACCGGCGTCCTCGCCAACCCCCTCATCCAGTTCGGCGATCTCTTCGACATGGGCGGCCGCGAGCTGCCCTACGACCAGGTCTACGTGTCGAGCTCGCTGATGGGGCTGGGCGGGTAGCCCGGCAGCCTCACTCCCGCTTTCGTCATCGCGAGGCCCCCGGCGAACCGCCGGGGGCCTCGATCTTTCTGGCGACCCCGGGTCACAGCATCCCGACGACGACCCAGAGCATGGCGTGGGCGAGACCGCTCACCCACAGCGGCCGATCGCGCCCGCGCAGCAGCCCGAAGAGGAGGCCGAAGGCCAGCTTGGAGACGAGCCCCTGCGGCGTGAAGTTGAGGTGGTAAAGCGAGAAGACGGCGGAGGTGGCGAGCAGGCCGCCGCCGAACCCGAAACGCTTCACCATCGCCGGCTGCAGGTAGCCGCGGAAGAGGGACTCCTCGGTGAAGGCCGCGTCGCAGGCGATCATCACGAACATCAGGCGCTGCTCGGTGGAGTAGCCGAAGACCGCGTTGCCGACCGCGGTGAGGTCGGCGCCGCCGAGGGTCACCGCCATCCCGACGGCCAGCGCCACGGCCGCGAATCCGCCCAGCGCGCCCAGCCCCAGGCTCGGTCCCGGATCGTCGGTCGTCCAGCCGAGCTGCCCGGGCGTCACCTTGCCCACGACGTTCAGGCCGACGAGGGTGACGAGCCCGACCCGCCACGCCGAGAAGCCGGCCAGGAGGAGGAAGGACGTCGAGTCGCCGCTCCACATCTGCTGGGGATCGAGCCCCCACGCGTGGGCGACCACGGACATCAGCGGGAAGCCGGCTGCGAGCAGCAGCACCAGGGCGAGGCCGTGGACGAGGCGCCCGCGGCTCTCGAGGGGCCAACGTGCGGCAGCAGCGGCGGCGGCTGTCTCCATTCGACCTCACCTCGGGAAGGCACGCGTCGACGAGCGACGACGCTACCCCGGGTCCGAGGCGTTAGCCCACGACCAGCTGCGTGCGCTGCGCGGCCGCGGCGATGCGCGCCGTGGCGCCGGAGTTGAAGCCCAGCGCGTCCGCCTCCACGCCGTCCGAGAAGATGACCCCGCCGGAGGGCATCTGCGACTCGAGGACCAGCGACTCGCCGGGCTTGAGCACGCCGGCCACGAGGGTGGTCTGGGAGTGCTTGCTGGCGAAGGGCTCGCGCACCACGAAGACCAGGCGCGGGTCCTCCCAGGCGAGCTTCATCGGCGCTCCGCTCTTGCCGCCGGTGAAGGAGGCCAGCGAGGCCGCCATGTTGAAGACCGACGAGAGCCACCCGGTGGATCCCGCGCCGGTGGAGACCAGCACGCCGCTGGAGGACTGCGCCTCCTGGAGCTTGCCGGTGCCGATGCGGTAGCGCGCGGAGACGTGCGAGCTGGCGCCGATGTACAGGTCGTTGAACCCGAGCAGCCGCTGCCCGTCGGAGAGCTTCGCCTCGGCGAGCGTGATCTGCCGCAGCTTCGCCTTGCCTTCGAGCACGCGCTGCACCGCGGCCTTGGCGTCCGGCGTGCGGAAGGGCAGCAGCACGCCGTCGAAGCGCTCCGGGTCGGGGTTGACCGCGACGATGGGCTGCGCGCCGACGTACTTGGCGACGTTGGCGACCAGCCCGTCCTGCCCGACGGCGACGACCAGGTCCTTGTCGTAGAAGAGGAAGGTGGGAATCAGCCCGCGCTCCACCTGCTGGACCCGCAGGCCCACGTCGAGGCCGCGGTGCAGCACCTCCAGCGAGCGCGCGTAGGCGTCGTCCTCGCGCAGGTAGTCGCCGAAGTCGCCGCCGGCATGCTCGATGTAGAACTTCGCCTGCGCGCGGCTGTTGAACCGCTCCACCAGGCCTTGCAGCCGGGTCTTGCGGGTCACGAGGACGATCTTCTCGAACATGGCGTCCTCCTACTCTGCTCGGAGCGACAGGCCTCCGCGCCTGTCGGAGGCCTGCCTCCACTGACTTCGGCCTCGAATTTCGTGGCAGGCACGGAGGCCTCTCGTGCTGAAGGGCTTCGAGAGCAATGTCACCTCAAGGTGGCATTGACGCGGACTCTGTTTGGCAGGCACGGAGGCCTGCCGCTACTTCGACAGGAGGGACTTGAGGAGGTCCGGGCTGACGTTCAGCTCGCCGATCTTGCTGGCGTTCTCGGCCAGCTCGCGGAAGGCGAGGGCGATCATCGTCTTCGGGTCGCCGCCGCCGGCGCTCATCGCCATCAGCGTCTTCCAGTCGGCGTCCTTGAAGGGCTTGAGGGTGGCCTCGATGGAGTAGGCGCGGCTGTCGGCGTCCTGCTTGTCGTTCTCCACCTTCTTGGAGATGAGCGCGGTGCGCTGCTCCTCGATGGCGATCTCGGCGCGCATCTGCGCCTCGCGGATCTCGCGCTTCTTCTGCTCCACCGCCAGCTCGGTGTTCAGCTCGCTCTCCTTGATGGTCCGCTCCTGCTCCACCGCGTTGTTGCGCCGCGCGTAGATGGCCTCGTCGCTCTCGCGCTGCAGGCTCTCGCGGGCCTCGGCCTCCAGCGCCCGCGCCATCTCCGGCGTCGGCCGGATGGAGAGGATGGACAGCGAGAGCGGCTCGGCCCCGAGCATCGCCACCGCCTCGGTCTTGCGCAGCCCGGCGCTCACCTGCTCCACCAGCGCCTCGCCGGCGACCAACGCTTCGCGCAGGCTCAGCTTCCCCACCACCCCCGCCGCCAGGACCTGCGTCGCCTGCACCAGCCGCTCCTCGAGCTTGGATGGGTCCTCGGACAGGTGGTGGCCGGCGGAGTCCACGCTGAAGTCGAGCAGCCCCGCCACCTTCTTGGGGTCGGCGATGCGGTAGGTCAGCTGGCCCTGCAGCGTGAGGGCCTGGAAGTCCCGGGTCACCTCGTTGAAGACGAAGGGCACGTCGGAGCTGCCCAGGGGCACGTTCACCACGGTGGAGGTCGGCCCGTAATAGAAGAACGAGAGCCCGGCCCCCTCGCGCTTCACCTTCCCGCCCTTGAAGTGCAGCACGTACGTGGTGGGAGCCGCCTTCAGGTACTGGATGCCGAACATGGCCTCGACCTCCGCTTGCGGGTGCCCGGGGCGAGCTTCCTCCGCCTCGGTGTTTCTTTGACACTATTATGGTGTCACGGAAACACTATGTCAAGCAGACCGCCCTCGGGGCCCCGAAGCTGGCGTTGGGTCCGGGATCGCGGACGTGACGCTCTTCCCGCTCGCACGGCCACGACGTCATGCCCGGCGCCACGCCCCTGGAGTCCTGCGACCCGGCCGCGAAGCACCCGGGCGTCACCAGCCCCGCCGCGGTGGGCTAGAAGGCCTCTTGGGGCAGCGGGTCCCGCGCGAGGATCTGCTGCGGCGAGAGCGCCGGCGGCGGCAGGTGCGCCGGGAAGAGCTCGCCCGCGGTGCCGCTGCCGACGAGCAGCCAGGCCCCGTCCGGCGAGACGCCCACCGAGTCGACCGAGCGCGGGGCGTGGAAGATCATCCGCTCCTCGCCGCTCGGCACGTCCCAGACCCGCACCGTGCCGTCGTCGCTGCAGCTGACCAGGCTGCCGTCGCCGGCGAACAGGACCTGGTTGACCCACTTGCGGTGCCCGACCAGCGTCTTGATCGCCGTCCCCGACTGCGGGTCCCAGAGGATGATCTCCCCCTCCTTGCCGCCGGTGGCCAGCATCCGTCCGTCGGGCGAGAACGCCGCGCCCCAGGCCCAGGCGCGGTGCCCCGTCAGCACCCGCTCGACGCGGCGCGAGGCGACGTCCCACAGCCGCACCGTGCCGTCGTTGCTGGCGGACGCCAGGCGCCGGCCGTCGGGCGAGAAGGCCAGGCCGCCGATGGTGTCCTTGTGCCCGGTCAGGCTCGCCAGCGGCTTCCCGGTGCCGGCGTCGTAGAGGTTCACCGCGGCGCCGGTGCCGCACTCCGCCAGCAGCGACCCGTCGGGCGAGAAGGCGACCACCTCGGGGCTGTCGTCGGTGGCGATGCGGTACACCTCCTCGGCGCGGGCCCGGTCCCAGACGCGCACCGTCGCGTCCCGCGAGGCCGAGGCCAGCCGCATCCCGTCGGGGCGGAAGGCGACGAAGGTGACGGTGGCAGTGTGCCCGGCCAGGCGCGCCAGCGGCTCCAGGGTGGCCGCGTCCCACAGGTTGACCACCGGGTTGCGGCCGCCGCCGCCCGTGGCCAGGCACTTCCCGTCGGGGGCGAAGGCGACGAAGGCCGTGCGATCCGTCTGGGCGGCGAAGAGCCGGGTCTTCGGCTCGCGCAGCACCCGGTAGATCTTCACCTTCTCGTCGGCACCGCCGAGCGCCAGGGTGGCCCCGTCCGGCGAGACCGCCATGGCGCGGATGGAGTTCGTCCCCCGCACCACCATCAGCGGCTGGCCGGTCGCGGCGTCCCACAGGCGCGCGCCGTCGGCGCTCACCGAGACGATCCGCCGGCCGTCCCCGGTGAAGGCGATCTCGTCGATGGCCTCGGAGTGCCCCTTGAGGACCTCTCCGCGCCGCCCCTCTTCGAGGTCCACGGTCACCATCGTGCGATCGCCGCGGGTGGCGACCGCCCGGCGCCCGTCGGGCGAGAGGGCGGTCAGGCGCAGGGCCCCGGCGTTGGGCTCGACGGTCTTCAGCGGCGACAGCTCGGGGAAGCTCCACAGCTGGAGCGTCCCCTTCTTGGTCCCGCTGATCATCGTGCGGCCGTCGCCGGTGAGCGCCGCGGCGGTCCCGCCGTGCTCGCCGTCCTGGGCCGCCAGGACCTGGCCGGTGGCGGCGTCGAAGACGCGCGGCGAGCCGACCCGGAAGGACCCCAGCAGCGTGCCCTGCCGGGTGAAGACGAGCGAGAGCGGGCTGCCCAACGACCGGTCCGCCGCCCACCGGAGCGCCCCGGTCTTGGCGTCGAACACCTCCACCGCCTCGGTCTCGCTCCCGCGGGCCAGGAGCGCGGCGTCCCAGGAGACGGCCAGGACCCACGGCCTCGCCGGCGGCAGCGCCACCTCGCGCAGCAGCTCGCGCGTCGCGCCGTCCCAGATCCGCACCTTCCCGTGGTCCTGGTCGCAGGCCGCCAGGACCTTGCCGTCGCCCGAGTAGGCCATCGCCCCCACCACCCCGGGGAAGGGCAGCTCCGAGTCCGGCTCCAGCACCCGGCGCGCCTCGGACTGGAAGAGCGTCGTCGCCGCCTCCACCCCCGCGGCCCGCGCCGAGCGCGCCTTGGCGGCGAAGCTCGCGTCGTACCCGGGAGACAGCGGCGAGGCCGGGTTCGCGACCAGCGAGGCGGCGGCGTCGCGGCGGGTCTGGTCCAGGTCCGTGTCCGCCAGGTGGCGCTGCGCGCGCTCCAGGTAGGCGCGGGCGAGGTTCAGGTCGGAGCGCTGCCGGGCCGTCCGCTCGGCGCTCCAGAAGGAGGACACCGCCACCAGGGCGACCACGATGCAGGCGAAGGCCAGCGTCCCCGCGAGGACGGCCGCCTTGTTCCGCGAGGCGAAGTGGCGGACCAGCTCCCACGACGAGTAGGCGTAGGCGCGCACCCGGCCGCCGGTGAGGTAGGCGTCGACCTCGGCCGCCAGCGCCTGCGCCGACGGGTAGCGGTCCTCCGGCCGCTTCGCGAGCGCCTTCTCGGCCACCGCGGCCAGCTCCGCCGGCGCCTTGGCGCTGCGCGAGCGCACCGGCGCCAGCGTCCCGCGCTGCACCCGCTCCAGCGTCGCTGCCACCGTCGCCGCCTCGAAGGGCGGCCCTCCCGTGAGGATCTCGTAGAGCACCGCCCCCAGGCCCCAGACGTCCGAGCGGGCGTCGACGCGGCTCGGGTCCCCGGCCGCCTGCTCCGGGCTCATGTACGCCGGGGTCCCCACCGCGCCGGCGCGGGTGGGCTCGGGCTCCTCGCCCAGCAGCGCCGGCGCCGTCTTGTGCGGATCGGCCTTCTCCACTCTCGCGATGCCCCAGTCGATGAGCACCGTCTCGCCGAATTCGCCGACCATCACGTTGTCGGGCTTCAGGTCGCGGTGGACCACGCCGCGGCTGTGCGCGAAGGCCACCGCGTTGCACAGGCTCCAGAACGCGCCCAGGTGCCGCAGCCGCTCCGCCAGGGTCCAGCACTCGCCCAGCGCCTCGGTCAGGGTGCGGCCGCGCACCAGGCGCATCGTGTAGTAGAGCGCGCCGCTGGCCGACTGGCCCACCTCGTGGACCGGGACGATGTTCGGGTGCTCCAGCTGGCCGGTGATGCGCGCCTCGCGCAGGAAGCGCTGCGCCGCCTCGCGGTCGACCCCGCCCAGCAGCTCCTTGAAGGCGACCTCGCGGCCCAGGTGCTCGTCGAAGGCGATGAGCACCCGGCCCATGCCGCCGCGGCCCCTCTCCTCGCGCATGCTGTAGCGGCCGGGCTCCTCGCGGCCGACGTGCTGGCTGGGCAGCGGCCCCGGCCCGCCGGTTCGGTCGGGCTGCGACGGGCGGGACGGGAGCGTCTTCTCCGCGTCGTCCCGCGAGGCCTGGGTCTTGGCCAGCGCGTCCTGGTCGGGGGCGTCCGCCACGGGGAGACCTCGGCTAGAACCCGAGGTTGGGGACCTGCTTGAGGGTCTTCTGCCGGTCGATGCAGACCAGCTCGACGGTGGCGGTGACCATCAGCTTGGGCTGGCGGGTGGGGCACTCGATGCGCTGGTCGAAGGTGACGCGGTAGGGCGAGACCACGCGGGCGCGGCTGACGACCTCCAGCAGATCGCCCAGCTCCGCGCCCTGCTTGAAGCTGACGTCGATGCGGTAGACGACGAAGTTGGTGTCCTGGTGCTTGGCGACGTCGGCGACGTTGAGCCCGTGCGCGGCCAGGAACTCGGTGCGCCCGCGCTCGAAGTACTTGAGGTAGTTGGCGTGGTAGACGACGCCCTGGCAGTCGGTGTCCTCGTAGTAGACCTTGCAGGGGATGCGGTACTCGGCGGAGGTGGGGACGTTGGCGGCGTCGGGCATGCCGCCATCTTGGCAGATTCGCGCGGCGAGGCCACGGCCGCCGAAACGGCGCCCAAAAACCGCCCCCCGACCCCCTCCAGCGGAGCTGGAGGGGGGGCTCGGCTCTGCTTGTTCCGCTGCCATGCGGAGCTAGCGGCACCGCGGGCCCCCAAGCTCGATCGAAGGCTCGAGTACGACCACGGACGTGGAGGTGCCAAGAGCTCCTACCGCGTCATCGAAGGCAACCCACGGCTCCCCCACCAGCTCCGCTGGAGGGGGTTGGGGGGCGGTTTGCCGCGGCCTACTTCTTCACCGCCGCCAAAGCCCCCTCGGCGACGCTCTTCTTGAGCGAGGGCGCCACGCTGTCGGGCCCGAGGTAGGGCATCCAGACCGCGGGGGCGAGGATGGGGTCGGTGCTGGTCTTGAGCGCGCCGGCCAGCCCCACGGTGATCTCGCCGCTGGGCTTGGTGCGCAGGATCATGTGGTCGCCGCTCTTGAGGTCCTTGTCCATGTTGGCGGTCAGGAAGGCGTCGATGCGCGGCTTCTCGGCCTTGCCCAGCGCCTTGGTCAGGCTCTCCTCGAAGGCGTCCTTCATCTTTTCCTTGCCCACGTCGCGGACGAAGACCATCTCCGCGGCCTTGTCGACCGGCAGGGCCACGAGCTTCTTGAAGAACTCGCTGTCGTCGGCGAGATCGGAGGCGGACTTGGCGTTGCCCTCGAGCAGCTTGGCGAGCGCGGGGCGGCCGGCGGCCTCCTCCAGGCAGTAGACGATGGCGTAGACCTTGAAGAAGGCCTTCTTGCGCAGCCCGGTTCCCAGGCAGAGGTAGGGCTTGCCGTCGATGGTCGGGGCCTTCTCGAACTTGACCTCGGTCGAGGGCTCGACGAGCTGGTCGGCGGCGGAGGCGGGCGCGGCGGCGAGGGTCGCTGCCAGGAGGGCTGCGGCGAGAGCGATGGTTTTCATGGGCGGAGCTTTACTGGCCCCGCCCGACCCGGGCAACTGATTGGCCGGTCAACGAAACGGCAGTGTTCAACCGGCGCCGCCGAGCCTCACGCGACGGCCGGGACGTGCCGCAGGTTCCAGCCGCCGAGCAGCAGCGCCCCCAGCCCGAAGAGGACCGTCGCCAGGGCGATCACCGCGCCGAGGATGGGCACGCTGAGCACCAAGGACAGCAGCGCCGCGCCCACGAGCAGGGACGCTCCGAGCCGAGCCTCCCGCTTGGCGGCCCGCTGCGCGATCCACTCGCCGGCCAGCATGCCGATGAGCGGGAAGGCCAGGGCGATGGCGATGCCCAGGGAGAACAGGACGATCAGGCCGACCCACCAGCCTCCGAGGAGCGCCCCGAGCGCGACGAACGCCGCCGCGGCGACCGGCACCACGACGAGCGCCACGGCGCCCCAGGCCACCGACCGACCCGGCTCCGTCTTCAGCGCCGCCAGCGCCGCCCGCGACCAGCGCGGAGCCACCAGCCGGAACACCAGGCCCAGCACGAACAGGCCCACGGCCAGCCGCACCCAGCCGACCAGGAACGCCACCGCCGGCGGCATCCGGGCCGGCGCGGGCAGCTGCTCGGTCTTGCCGATGCGAGCCTGCGGCGAGATCTCCGGAGTCGAGGCCGCGTAGCTGAGCAGCCCGCCCACCGCCGCCGCCGGCCCCACCGTGAGCTTCTGGGCGCGGGCGTAGACGTCCGCCCCGACGGGCGCGTCGAGGACTAGCTCGTTCGCGGCGGCGCGCACCGTCCCGCCGACCGGCGAGGAGATGCGCAGCTTCCCGCCGGCGGCGATGAGGTCCTTGCGGATGAGGGCCCCGGGCCCCAGCGAGACCTCGGCCCCGGCGACCACCACGTCCCGGCCGATCTCCTTCCCGTTCAGGGTCACCTTGTTGGCCGCGGCGCGCACGCTCCCGCCGATGGCGCCTTCGACGTCCACGGTGCGGGCCGCCGCCACCAGGTCCCCGCCCACCTTGCCGGTGACCACCACCTTCTGGCAGAAGGCGAGCACGTCGCCGCGGACCTCGCCCTCCACCCGGACGGTGCCTCCGAAGGCGTACAGGTCGTCGTCGACGACCTCGCCGGGGCCCACCACGATGGCGTCCCCCTGGCGGACCTGGGCGGCCCGCGCGGGCGCCGCCGTCCCCATCGCCACCACCGCCGCCGCCGCGATTGCCAGAAGACGCGTGTCCGCCTCCCCGACGCAGGCAAGTTAGGGCCCCTGCGGCAGGAGGCGGAAGCGCCCCGTGCGTCCGCCGCTCCGAGGAAGGGGCGCCTTCACCCCTTCGGCGCCGCGGCGAGGCCGAGCCGCTCGAGCGCGCCCGGGATGTCGAGCCTCCCCTTCTCGGTGGGCAACAGCTCCCGGAGCCCGAAGCGTCGGAGGGAGTCCCGGACAAGGCCGGGAGGGTTGGCCACCGCCAACCGGACTCCCTGCTCGGCGAGATCCTTGCCGAGCCGCTCCAGGGCCAGGCACCCGGAGAAGTCCACGAACGGCGTCGTCCCGAGGTCCAGCACCACCGCGCGAGGCGCCGTGGGAAGCCTGGCGCAGCGCTCGAGCACCCGTTCGTTCATGGAGGAGGCGTTGATGAAGTAGAGGCCGGACTCGACGCGCAGGATGAGCACGCCGGGAACGGGGCGAAACCCGGGAGAGCGCTCGAGGTCGCCGAAGCGGGGGCCCGCCTCGGGCGAGGTGCCGAGCTCGACGAGCCTGACGCGCACCGCCGCGAGCAGGAGGACGATGATGTTGACCAGCACCGCCACCACCAGCCCGGGCACGAAGCCGACCAGCAGCACTCCGAAGAACGACGTCAGCATGAAGGCGAACTCGCGGCGGTCGAAGCGCCACAGCAGTGCCGGCAGGCGCCATGCGACGGCCTCGAGCACGGCGACGAACACCACGGCGCCGAGCGCCGCCACGGGGATCCGCTCGAACAGCCAGCCGCTGGCGAGCACCGCGACCACCACCAGGGCGGAGACGACCCCCGAGAGCGGGGTGCGGCCGCCGGCGCGCTCGCCGAAGGCCGTGTCGGGCACCGAGCCGCCGACCGGGAATCCACCGCTCAGTCCCGCGGCGAGGTTCGTCAGCCCCAGCGCCGCCAGCTCGTGGTTGGGCGGGACCCGCTCGCCGTGCTCGGCCGCCGTCCCCCGCTCGATGCTCCCGGAGTCGGAGACGATCACGAGCAAGATCGCCACGGCTCCGGGCAGCATCGCCCAGACCGTGCGCGGGTCGAAGGCGGGGACGCCCAGGGGAGGCAGGCTGCGACCGACGGCGCCGAGCACCTCGATCCTCCCCGACCAGCCAGCGAGGGTCGCGAGCAGGGCGGCCCCGAGCAGGAGCACCGCGGAGCCGGGGATGGGCAGGCGCGTGCGGCGCAGCGCGAGCAGCGCCGCCAGGCAGCCGAGCCCGAAGGACGCGCGCAGAGGGGTGACCATGCCGGCGCTCGCGACGAGCGCGCGCACCGCGGCGATCGCGGTCCTGCCCTCCGAGCGGGCGCCGAGGATCGCGCCCACCTGGGTCAGCGCGACGACGGCCGCGCTGCCCGCCAAGTAGCCCAGCAGCACCGGCCTGGACACGAAGCTCTGCAGGACGCCGAGCCTGAGCGTCGCCGCCACGAGGAGCATGGCCGCGACCATGAGCGAGAGCAGCGAGGCCAGCTCCAGCTGTCGCGCGCTGTTCGCCGCGGCCAGCGGCAGCAGGGTCTCGCCGATCAGCGCCGCGACGGCGCCGGCCGGCGAGAGCACCATCTCGCGCGAGGCGCCGAAGACCGCGTAGGTCAGCACCGGGAACACCAGGACGTAGAGTCCGGCGCGAGCCGGCAGGCCTGCCACCTGGGCCAGCCCCATCGCCGCCGGCATCGAGGCGAGGGCTCCCAGGACCCCCGCGAGCAGGTCGTGCCAGAGCCAGGATCGCCGGTAGCCCCGGGACCAGTCGAGGACGGGGAAGATCTTCGGCAGGCGCCGGCGCGCTGCCGCGCCGACGCCCTCGGCTCGGCTCGTCATCCGCCGACTCCGCCGGGCCCGCCGCGCTCAGGCATGGCGTCGATGCATGGAGCGGAACGCCCTGTTGCCCAGACCGCGAGCCAGGGAGTACGGAAGCGCGATCAGGAGCAAGCCCGTCACGAGTGCGGCCCAGACCCAGACGGTGCGGAGCGTGAGGTACTGGACGACCGCGTCGAGCAGCACCGCGAGGACGAGCGGCGTGGAGAAGGTCTTGAGGCCTTCGGCCAGCTTGGCCTTTCGGCCCTTCTGGAAGACCAGGCCGAGCAGGTACGGCTCACGCCCCTCGGCGGCGTCGTTCCGGGAGTCGCGCAGGCCCAGGAGGATGGCGAGCAGCGGCTGGATGATGAAGCGGAGCCTCGCCGGACCGTTGAGGAGCTCGGCCATTCGGTGCCAGTAGCCCATGGCACAACGGTGCCCACCGCCCGCAACGCGGCAACCGCGCGGATCGAGGCTGGATTTCCAGCGGCTCGCCCGTCCGAGCAGCGCCCCGCTGGGGGGCCTTGTACCCCGCGACCGGGTGCCCAGCTTGCGCCGACCTCTAGACGGGGGCCCACGGGCTCCTGAAAGGGCTACCGGACGCCGAACATCGACCGGGTGGCCAACGAGGGCGTTCCGGGCCGAGAAGAACACCAACTGGGAAGGCGGCTGGCGAGTGCCGGCGTTCGTGCGCTGGCCCGGCCAGTTCAAGGCGGGGGCCAAGACCTTCAAGGTCCACGTCGACGGCCTCAACATGCTGCCCTACCTGACCGGCGAGGCGAAGGAGAGCCCCCGGAAGTCGTTCTTCCACTTCAGCGACGACGGCGACGTGCTGGGCGGATGAGCGACTGGAAGGTGGGGCTCGCCGAGCAGCGGGCCAAGCAGATGATGTGCTGGGCGGAGCCGTTCGTGAAGCTGCGCGTGCCGAAGATGTTCAACCTGCGCCGCGATCCGTTCGAGAGGGCCGACCGACGAGAACTCGAACACCTACTGGGACTGGGTGCTCTCGCACACCTACCTGCTCTACGCGATGCAGGCTCTCGTCGCGGGTTGGACCGGTTCCGTCTCGGCCGGCCGGCGTTGCTGATGGCAGTCCTGCTTTCCTGCGCCGGTATCGCGTTGTGGGTGGTCATCTACGCCCGGATGCTCTGACCCCTCAAGGCTTCGGCGGGAATTGAGCCAGCATCTTGTGGGCCGCGTCGTTGACCTTCTTCTCGGCGTCGCTCCCGGTCGGGTTGCTCCCGAGGTCGGCCTGGGCCTGGCCGCGCCAGACGATCTGCTTGCTGGTCGGATCGACGGCGTCGAGGATGAGCGTCCCTTCGGTGTAGTGGACCGTCGCTTCGGGCGTCCCGAAGGCGCCGCCGTAGGGCCCCCAGCCAAAGCCATAGAGCCCGTAGGTGTCTTCCTCCCTGGTCATGTCCTTCGTGGTCGCGATCCATCCCAGGTCGAAGTCCGGATGGGCCGAGGTGTCGACTCGCTGGTAGCCCTTGGTGGCGAGCTCGCGGTCGACGGCGTGCATGACCTGCTGCTCGAGGAACGGGTCGCGTCGCGTCGCCTGGTTTTCTGGCTCCGGCAGCCAGGCGTACGTGTGGAATCGCTGGATCTTCTGCGCCGCCCCGGGCGCAGTGGTGCTGCTGACCTTCATGGTCGAGCAGGCCGACAGCAGCAGGCCTAGCAGCGCCACCGCCAGCGCAGACTTGGTCCGCATTCGAGCCCTCCCTTTCTCCACTCCCAACACCCACCAAGGTTGTGGCGCCCCGCGCATTCGTCACATCGGCCGCCTGCCTGCGACCCTCGAGTCGGCCGGCACGACCTCCCCAGCGCGGCTCCGGCTGCGCGGCTGTCTCACTGGGGCGGCACGACCCGGGTGGAGACGATGTTGCCGGCGCTGTCCACCTGGTACTCCTTCTGAACGTCGTCCTCGTTCACGACGTACACGTAGACGGTCTTCTGCTGCGCGGCGTAGCTGCCGACCAGGACCCCTGCGGAAAGAAAGGCGAGGCTCGAGAACCCGGCCAACGCGGGAGCGAGCCCGTCCGTGCCGTAGTAGCGCCACCCTGGATAGGCAGCGAACGGGCGTGCGTATCCATGGATGACCGTGCTGTTCCACCCAGGGCGAACGTAGCGGTGACCGCCGTACGCGACCCCTCCCCGCGGCGCGACGACGGCCGCCCGTCCGCGCGGTCCCTCGACGGCCGCTCCACCTCGCGGACCGACCACTGCCCGTCCTGCGAAGGCGGGCTGCAGGGCCAGGGACAGGACCAGCGTCCCGGCCAGCACCGGGCCCGGAGCGTGCTTCAACAGATGAACCCTCACGACGCCACCCCCCGGCAACGCTAGGTCGCCGGGCCGGGTCGGAGAACCCCAAGGCGGCACGCGGCGCGCCGGGGAGCCCCTCGGATCAGCGCGAGCCTTCGCGCCGGGAGGCCGCCTGCACTGGCCAGCGGCTGCTACGCCGTGAGCTTCTTGTACTTGATCCGGTGCGGCACGTCGGCGTCGGCGCCCAGGCGGCGATGCCGGTCCGCCTCGTAGTCCTGGTAGTTGCCCTCGAACCAGACGGCCTTGGAGTCGCCCTCGAAGGCCAGGATGTGGGTGGCGATGCGGTCCAGGAACCAGCGGTCGTGGCTGATGACCACCGCGCAGCCGGGGAACTCGAGCAGGGCGTCTTCCAGCGCGCGCAGGGTGTCGACGTCCAGGTCGTTGGTGGGCTCGTCGAGCAGCAGCACGTTGCCGGCGCTCTTGAGCACGCGCGCCAGGTGCACGCGGTTGCGCTCGCCGCCGGAGAGGAACTCCACGCGCTTCTGCTGGTCGCCGCCCTTGAAGCCGAAGCCGCCCAGCCAGGCGCGGCTGGGCATCTTGATCTTGCCGATCTCCACGAAGTCCACGCCGTCGCAGACCTGCTGGAAGATGGTCTTGTCCGGCTCCAGGATGTCGCGGCTCTGGTCGACGTAGGCCAGCTTGACCGTGGGGCCGACCGTGAAGCTGCCGTGGTCCGGCTTCTCGAGGCCGGTGATCATCTTGAAGAGCGTGGTCTTGCCGGCGCCGTTGGGGCCGATGACGCCGACGATGCCGCCGGGCGGCAGCCGGAAGCTGAAGTCGTCGATCAGCAGCTTGTCGCCGAAGCCCTTGCTGACGTGGTCGGCGACCACGACGTTGTCGCCCAGGCGCGGGCCGGGCGGGATGCCGATCTCCGCGGTCGACTCGCGGGCCTCGGTCTTCTCGGCGAGCAGCTTCTCGTAGGCGGCCAGACGCGCCTTGCCCTTGGCCTGGCGGGCGCGCGGGGCGAGGCGGATCCACTCCAGCTCGTGGGAGAGGGTGCGCTGCCGGGCGCTCTCGGTCTTCTCCTCCATCTCCAGGCGCTTCTTCTTCTGCTCGAGCCAGCCGGAGTAGTTGCCCTTGTACGGGTAGCCGACGCCGCGGTCGAGCTCGAGGATCCACTGCGCCACCTCGTCGAGGAAGTAGCGGTCGTGGGTGATGGCGATGACGGTGCCGGGGTACTGCTGCAGGAACTGCTCGAGCCAGGCCACCGACTCGGCGTCGAGGTGGTTGGTGGGCTCGTCGAGCAGGAGCAGGTCGGGCCGGCTGAGCAGCACCTTGGCCAGCGCCACGCGGCGCTTCTCGCCGCCGGAGAGCGTCTTCACGTCCTGGTCGCCGGGCGGGCAGCGCAGCGCGTCCATGGCGCGCTCGACGGTGCGGTCCAGCTCCCAGGCGCCCGCGGCGTCGATGGCGTCCTGCACCTTGGCCTGCTCGGCCAACAGCTTCTCCATCTCGTCGCCGTCCGGGCCCTCGCCGAAGCGGTTGTTGATCTCCTCGAAGCGGGTGAGCAGCGCCTTGGTCTCCTTGACGCCCTCCATCACGTTCTCGAAGACGGTCTTGTCCGGGTCGAGCTGCGGCTCCTGCGCCAGGTAGCCGATCTTGACGCCGGCGGCGGGTCCGGCCTGGCCCTGGAACTCGGGGTCGAGCCCCGCCATGATCTTGAGCAGCGAGCTCTTGCCGGCCCCGTTGCCGCCGATGACGCCGATCTTGGCGCCGAAGAAGAAGCACAGGGACAGGTCCTTGATGACGACCTTGTCCGGCGGGTGGACGCGGGTCAGGTTTTGCGTGGTGTAGATGAAGTTGCCGTCGGCCATCGGTGGTTTCCCCTGCAAGGACGTTGGGAGGGCGGCCAGCCTAACAGCCGGTCCGCGGGCTCTCTAGATCACGACACCCCGAGCTTGTCGAGGGGCCAGAGCTCCGTCTCCGAGGAGCGGAGCTCGCCAAATCAAGACTGAAACGCCTGGTCGGACAGACTGAATCCTGGGCCCGGCGCTCGGGCCTGGCGCACTGCCTGCCGAAAGAGTGGATGCGGCGCCCCGCGGAGTCCACCCGGACTCCACCCTGGCCGCCCGACGAGCTCGGGGTGCCGGGTCAGGCCGCCCGCGCGTAGACCACGTACTGGTTCGGGTCCATCCAGCGCTCGCTCTGCAACCCGCCGACCTTCATGCGCAGCTGGCCGTCCCTCACCTCGAAGATCCCGCGGACGATGCCCAACCCTTCGGGCGAGGAGTGCTGCACGAAGTGGATGTCGATCTCGAACGGCTGCCCCTCGGCCCGCACGCGGTAGCGACCCGCCCCGCGGACCTCGAACTCCGACATCCTCATCTCGAAGCTGCCGTCGTTGCGGAATTCGTACTCGAGCCCGCGGAACGTGCCGTCTTCGACTCGCCAACGACCGACCAAGTCCTTCATCGCCGTTGCTCCAACCCAGCCCCTCTTGTGACGTCTACCTAACGTTGTTCGGCTGCCGGGGCCGCGCGGCGCTTGGCCCCAGAGGGGTGTCCCTAATTTCCACTGATAAATCAAGGGTCGCGAAGACACCTCCCACCTCCACTTACCTTTGATGCTTGCCTTCTGCGTCCCAACGGTCCCGCTGGATTCGAACGTTGGGCCGTTCCGACAGCGCCGGCACCGACTCGGATGGGCCCGACCAATCGTGAGGCCGGACGCGAATGGCCCGTCGGTGGACGGCGATGTGGGCTTCCACCCGTTTTCAGCCATGCGGCACACCGAGGAGATGGGTATCGCCGGTGAAGGGGTGGACGACTATGACTCGTGTGCTCTTGCTGGCGGACGATCCATCGATTGCCAAGGCGGCGGCGGTCCGCCTCGCGGCGGAGGAGGAGGACTGCGCGGTCGACGCCACCTCCTCGGTCGCCGATGCCATCGAGCGGCTGGCCAAGGAGAGCTTCGACTTCGTGGTCGTCGACCGCGCCGAGGACTGCCTGGCGGTGGCCAAGAAGATCGAGACCTGGCTCGAGGCCCAGCAGAACAAGGCGACCCTGCTCGTCCCGACCTCGGCGGCCTTCGGCCTGGAGAGCGTCGTGGCGTCCACCGTGCAGCACGTGCGCGACCTGGTGGCGGTGATCGAGAACGCGATCCAGTTCCGGCTGTCGGCGGCGCCAGCGCCGGGATAGCGCCAGGGCAACCCTCCGCAACCACTGGCGAAAGCGCGGGCGGATCCGCGCTATCCTCGGGGCTCCTCCAAGGGGGTCCCAATGCCTCTGCGCTCTTGCCTGGTCGTCGCGCTCCTACTGGCCGCCTGCGGCGCCAATCCGTCCGCGTCCTCCGACACCGGTTCCTCCTCGTCCGCGGACACCGGCCCAGCCAGCGCGAAGGACGGAAGCGCGGCGCCCGACCGCGACGGCGGGACGGCGCAGGCCTCCGACGGCGCAGTCCAGGACCCCGACGCCTCCACCGGCCCGGGCACCGATGGCGGAACGACGCCCGAGGGCGACGCCTCCACCGCCTCCGTGCGCCAGCTCGAAGGCACCCGCGTGCTCGGCGAGGGCGGCTTCTTCGGCACCTCGGCCCGGGACCTGGGCAAGGTCAACGCCACCGACGAGACCTTCGCCATCGGCGCGCACTACGCGAACCTGCCCGGCGCCACCGGGACCGACAAGGCGGGCGGCCGGGTCTATCTCTTCCGCAAGGCCGGCGGCATCCCCGCCAACCTCTCCGCCGCCGCCGAGATCCTCGAGCCGCCGGACCTCGCCGTGCAGGGCGGCTTCGGCTACGCGCTAGGCAACCCGTGCGACCTCGACGGCGACGGCTTCCTCGACCTGCCCATCGGCAGCCACCTCTACAGCAACAGCAGCACGATGACCGCCACCGGCCGCGTCGTCGTCTTCTGGGGCGACCTCCGGGGAAGCTTCTCGCCGATGCGCACCAGCCTCCACACGCTCGCGGCCGGGGTGATGGCCAAGTCCGACTGCTTCGGCCAGACGGTGCAGTGCGCCGACTTCAACGCCGACGGCGTGGGCGACCTGCTCGCCACCGGGCAGAACGCCGGGCCCAGCGACACCGGCATCGGCGCCCTCTTCTACGGCAAGTCCGGCACGCGCCTCGCGGCGAACCCCGACTCGTTGATCGCCCCGACGCTGGCGGTGAAGAGCCAGTACTTCGGCTCGGCCTCGCTCTTCGAGGACCTCGACGGCGACGGCGTGCGCGACCTGGCCGTCGGCGCCTGGGGGCTCATCCGCGGCGGGGACGTGGCGGGGCCGCACACCGGCGGCTTCTCCATCTTCAAGGGCGGCACCGACTGGGCGAGCGGGCCGACCTTCCAGGTCACGCCCGGCGGGTCGAACCAGACGCACCTCGGCTCGCAGCTCATCGCCTTCTCCACGCCCACGGCCTCCTTCGTCGCCGCGACCGCTCCGAGCTACGACGCGGAAGGCGGCGCGGTGCTCGTCTACAAGACCGGCGACGCGACGCTGTCCCAGGGCGTGCCGGTGCACGTCTTGCGGCCCGCCGCCGGGATGGTCGCCGCGGACTCCTTCGCCTCCGGGCTCGCCTACGTCCCGGACTACTTCGGCAAGGACAAGGGCGCGCTGCTGGTCGGCGCCAAGTACGCGGCCGCGGGGGCCGTGGCCAGCGCCGGCGCCATCGCGGTGTTCCCGACCGCCGAGAGCGGCCTCGGGTTCGTGGAGAGCGCGAGCATCCTCACCGCGCCCGAACCGGTCGGCGGCGACGGCTTCGGATCGACGATCGCCGCGCTCGGCGACCTGGATGGCGACGGGCTCGGCGACTTCGTGGTCGGCATCCCCGAGCACCTGGAAGGCGACGTCTACACCGGCACGCAGACCGGCGGGGTCGTGTTCTTCCACTGAGCCATGGATCCGTCCCCTTTCCTCTGGTTTGTCGTCCCGACGGTCCTTCTGTTCGCCGTCTCGTTCCTCTGTATTTGGACCTACGCGGCAGTGAAGACGGTCGGGTTGGGGCTTCGTCGCCCGCGGGTTCTCAACGAAGTCGCCAGGACGCTGGGGCTGCAGGGACGCTCGTTTCTCTTCGAGACCTCGTCCCTCAAGGGCAGGATTCGCGAACTGGACGTGGATGTCGGGCTCGTGGAGCACCCGACCGTGTCGAGGGCCTTGGTCGGCGAGTTTCGCATAAGGGTCATCGCTCTCCGGTTTCCACCTCCCGAAGTCGTGGAACTAGTCCTCCCCAGGCTCGGGTTGGGCGGTCGGGTCCGGGCCATCAGCAGCGGTTTGTCGCAGACGGTCAGCGGTGACATCCGCGCTCCAGCGGAACTCGTCGGCGCCATCGAAGGACTGGTGACCGCCGTGGAGCGGGCATCGACTGCGCCCATCCCAGAGTTCCTGGCAGCCAACCTCGCGACAGGCTGCCCCTCCGATCTCCGGCTCAAGAGCATCAAGGCGCTCCTCGAGCACTACCCGAAGGCGGAGGAAACCGCCTGGGTCCTCAACTCCTGCAGCACCGATTACGAACCGGAAATCAGATACCTCGCGTCGCAGGAGACCAGCCCTTCGGCCCTCGAGGCGTTCGCCACCGATCGCCACGTCCGTCCGGAACTCCGGCTCGACGCCCTGGAACTGCTGGCGACCAGAACCTCCTTCGAGCGACTCTCGCCCCTCCTCGGCAAGGTCATCGACCTCCCGGGCGACGGTCCGCAGATCCGCGCGCTTCGCCTCATCGCCTCTCGGCGAGACAAGGCGCACACCCCGAGGGTCTGCGAGATGGCTGCCTCCGGCCACTCCACTCCGGCCGTCGCCGAAGCCCTGGCCGAGGCGCTGCTCTCCCTTGGCGCCCGCTCCGAGCCCACGATGCTCGGCCTGCTCGAGAGCCAGTCCGAGTCGGCGCAAGCCATCGCCATCAAGGAGCTGCGCGAGTGGGGCACCGTGAGCGCCGTGGAGCCGCTGCTGCAGCTTAGGAGCCGCGGCGCGATCGAGGAGGCCGCGCGCAGCGCAGTCCGCGCCATCCAAAGCCGGATCGCCGGCGCCGAGGTCGGCAGGGTCTCGCTGGTCGAGAGCGTCCCGACCGGCGGCGTCAGCGTCGTGCCTGAGCGCGAGAAGGGTTGAGGCCCCGCCGGGGGCTGAAGCACCCCGGCTCCGTTTTGGGAAGCCAGCTCAAGCTGGCTGAGTTCGTCCCAGTGAGGCGATGAAGCACCGCCGGGTCCGCGAGCCGAGGCAGGCCCAGCCGGCTTCAGCCGGCTTCCCACGTGGAGCCGGGGCGCTTCAGCCCCCGGCTTCAGCCCCCGGCGCGGGTCCCTGCCTTCCACCTCTCGAAGAGTGCCTAGACCCGGTCCTGCCCGGGCACCGCCCCGACGCCGACCTCCGGCGTCCACGGCTGGTCGCTGACGATGCGCCCGTCGACCAGCTCCACGATGCGGTCCGTCCGCCGCGCCAGCCGCGGGTCGTGGGTGACGATGACGAAGCTCGTGCCGCGCTCGCGGTTGAAGCGCCGCAGGAGCCCGAAGACCTCGTCGGCGGAGACGGTGTCCAGGTTGCCGGTCGGCTCGTCGGCGAGCACCAGCGGCGGGTTCGAGGCCAGCGCCCTGGCGATGGCCACCCGCTGCTGCTGTCCGCCGGAGAGATCGCCGGAGCGCGAATGGGCCTTGGCGCTCAGGCCCACCGCGTCCAGCAGCTCCATCGCCTTGGCCCTCATCGGGGCGCTCGGCCGGCCCTCGCGCGCCCACATCGGCACCATCACGTTCTCCAGGGCGCTGAGCGCGGGCACCAGGTGGTGGAACTGGAAGACGAAGCCCAGGGTCCGCCCGCGGAAGCGGGTGCGGCCGTCGTCGTCGAGCGCGGTGGTCTCGGCGCCGGCCAGCCACAGCTTCCCGCTCGTCGGCCGGTCCAGCAGGCCGATGAGGTTGAGCAGGGTGCTCTTGCCCGACCCCGACGGCCCGATGAGCGAGCAGAACTCGCCCTTGGTCACGTCCAGGTCCACGCCGCGCAGCGCGTGCGTCTGCACCTTGTCGCCGTAGACCTTGGCCACCTGCTCCAGCCTGAGCACGCTGTCAGCCATGGATGGCCTCGGCGGGGTCGAGCTTGGCGGCGCGCGCGGCCGGAGCCACCGCGGAGATGAGCCCGGTGACGGTCGCCACCAGCGCGGCGGTGGCGAAGAGGGTCGGGTTCAGGTCCACCGGGAAGGTCGGCGAGCCGTCGGGGTTCTTGGCCATGCTGGCGAAGAGCAGCGAGAGCACCGCCCCCAGGCCGGAGCCGGCGGCCGAGCCGAAGAGCCCGACGATGGCGCCCTGGATGAGGAAGATGCGCTTGATCTGCCCGGTGGTGGTGCCCACCGCCTTCAAGATGCCGATCTCCTTGGACTTCTGGACCACCGAGACCACCAGCACGCTGGCGATGCCCAGGGCCACGGCGATGATCACGAAGAGCTGGATCATGTAGCTGGAGGCGTTCTGCGAGCGCAGGCCGATGAGCAGGCTCTTGTTGAGCACGGTCCAGCTGTCGGCGACCATCCCGGTGCGCGCGGCGATGGCCCGGGCCACCTCGTCGGCGCCGAAGTACTCGCGCACCCGCACCTCGATGGTCGAGACCGCGCCGGGCAGGTCCAGCAGGCTCTGCGCGGACTTCATCGGCACGAAGACCCAGCGCTGGTTCACGTCCTTGTTGCCCAGGTCGAAGACGCCGGCCACGGTGAAGACGTCGCCGCGGTCCTCGCCCCGGTCGCTCACCGTCGCCAGGCGCAGCTTGTCGCCCAGCGCCAGGCCCAGGTCCTTGGCCAGCTCGCTGCCGATGACCGCCTCGCCGCCGGCCAGCCGGTAGACGCCGGCCTTCATCTTCGGGCGGATGTTGATGATCCGGTCGTAGGCGTCGGGGTCCACCCCGCGCAGGCTCACCGCCTTGGTGGCGATGCCGCGGCTGGCGAAGGCCGAGCCGTTGACGGTGGCCGCGGCGGCGACCACGTCCTCGGTTTGCAGAATGTTCTCGAGCACTTGCTGCCACTGGCCGAGGGACTGGACCCGCGCCGGCGCCTTCTCCCGCCGCAGCGCCACCGCCGCCTCGCCGCTGTCGGAGACCTGGCGCGCCGTCTCCTCCGGCGGGCGCACCACGATGTGCGCCTGCGAGCCCAGGGTCTGCCTGACCAGGGTGTCCTGCAGCCCGGAGATCAGCGCCGACAGGAAGATGATGACGCCGACCCCGACCGCGACCCCGCCCAGGATGAGCCCGGTCTGGGCGCGCCCTTCCCGGAGGAAGCGGATGGCGAGGAACCACTCGAAGGGCATGGCGTCAGGTCCCCGCGGCCGGGCGCGGCGTCGGGCGCACGGTCTGGCCGGCCTTGAAGAGCTTGCCGTCGGGGGCGAGCACCCTCTCGCCCTCGGCCAGGCCGTCCTCGACCTGCACGAAGCCCTCGCCCTTCAACCCCAGGCGGAGCGGGCGCTTTTCCAGCTTCGCCTCCTCGCCGGCGATGACCCACACCCAGGGCTTGGCCGACGCGGGCTCCTGGACCACGTCGGCCGGCAGGACCAGGGCGCCCTCGGCGCGGCCGACCTCCACGTCCACCGAGACGGTCATGTCGGCGCGCAGGAAGGGCGGAGGGGCGGGCACGTCGAGGTGGATCTCGATCGTCCCGCGCGAGGGGTCGACGGAGGGCGCGATTCGGGAGACGGTGGCCGCGAAGGCCCGCAGCGGGAAGGCATCGACCGAGGCCTGCGCCGCCTGACCCTCGCGCAGATACGCCAGGCTCTTCTCGTCGGGCTGGGCGACCAGCCGGGTCCTGCCGTCGCGGGCGATGAGGAAGAGGGCCTTGCCCGGGGTGACGATGTCCCCGGGCTCGACCGCGCGGGTCAGCACGATCCCCGGGGCGGGCGCCACGATCTTCATCTGTGAAAGCCGGGCCTTGGCCTGGGCGAGCACCGCCTGCGCCTGAGCCAGGTTCGCCTGGGCCAGCATCGTGTCCGCGCCGGCGCTCGAGGAGCTGGCGGCCTGCAGCCGGGCCGATTCGCGCTGGCTCTTGGCCAGCTCCGCCTGCTTGCGCGCGTCGTCCAGCTCGCGCTGGGTGACCGCCGACGCCTTGAACATCCCTTCGATGCGCAGGAGGTTCGACTCGGCGTTCTGCAGGGTGATCTCCGCCTGGCGCAGCCCCTCGCTCGCCACCAGCGCCCCGGTGCCCCTGAGCTGGACCAGCCGGGCCTGCGCGGCGCCGACCCCGGCCTGGGCCTGGTCGACCGCGGCGCGGGCCTCGGCGGCATCGAGCTCCACCAGCAGAGTCCCGGCCTGGACGTGCTCGCCCTCCTCCGGGCCGACCTGCAGGGCCACGCCCGAGACCAGCGCCCCGATGTTGACCCGCGCCGGCGGCTCGACCCGGCCGGTGGCCACCACCCGCTGGACGAGCGAGCGCTTGGCGGCGGTGACGAAGGCGACCCTGGGGCCCTTGAGGGTCGGCAGGACGGCGCTGGCGAGGCCGGCGACGGCGATCGCCAGCAAGAGCGTGCCCTTGAATCGCCAGATCAGCCCGAACAGCCCGGTGCGTTCGGTCTCCAGCGGCGACTTCTCCAGCGCTGCCTCCATCCGGGGCTCCTGGACCGCAGGTCTTTGACCTCGAGGGTTCAATTGCATCGGAGCGTTCGATTCCCGACAGCCGTCGGCGTTGCGTTGAAACAGGGGCCGAGAAGGGGCATTTATAGTAGTGAACGCCGCCGGTAGACAGCAAAAGTGAACTCATGAGTTCAAAATGAGCGAATCCGAGACAAATTCGGCGGCGAGCCCGCGGGTCGCCCGGCGCCGGGTGGAGACCCGCGCCCGCCTGCTCTCGGTGGCGTCCCGGCTCTTCGCCCAGCGCAGCTTCGCCGGCGTCCGCCTCGACGAGATCGCCGACCAGGCCGACGTCGCCCGCGGCACGCTCTACAGCCACTTCGACTCCAAGGAGGAGCTGCTGCGGGCCATCGTCCAGCCGGTGCTGGAGCGCGCCGTGGACTGCCTGCAGCGCATCCCCGAGACCCTGCCCGCGCGCCAGGCGGTCGACGAGCTGTTGCGGACCTACCTCGGGCTCTGGCGGCTGGGTCCGGACGCGATGCGGCTGGCGCACCGCTTCGAGGGCGCGCCTCCCAGGAGCCTGTTCGCGCTGCACGACGTCCACGTGCGGCACGTGGTGGCCATCCTGCGGCGGGCGGCGGAGGCCGGGCTGCTGCGGCTGGGCGACCCGATGCTGTCGGCGCGGATCTTCGCCACCACCGCCGTGCCGGTGCTGGAGATCGTCTCCGGATCGGCGCAGGCTGAGACGCTTTTCCTCGATGCCATGGGCGGACTGTTGCTGCGCCCGGGGCTGAAGTGACGGGGGCCTCGTGAAGCCCGGGTCGACGATGCGGAATTGGCTGGAGCAGCGCTCGGCGGCGGTCACCGTCGCGGGCAGCGTCGCGCTCGCGCTCGGCATCGGCCTGGCCGACTTCTTCACCTCCGAGGAGTTCTCCCTCGCCATCTTCTACCTGGTGCCGGTGCTCGGCTCGACCTGGCTCGCCGGCCGGCGCGCCGGCCTGGTGATCGCCGCCCTGTGCGCGGTGACCTCGGTCGGGTCGGACCTCTACAGCATCCCCTTCCACCCCCCCGCGGTCCACGCCTGGAACCTCCTGATGCGCCTGGGATTCTTCGGGGTGACGGCCGCGCTGCACGCCTCGCTGCGGCGGGCGCTGGAGCGGGAGCGCTCCCTGGCCCGGCGCGATCCGCTCACCGGCCTGAGCAACCGCACCGCGTTCGTGGAGGCGGCGGAGGCGGAGCTCGCGCGCTCGCGCCGGTACGAGCACCCGCTGACGGTGGCCTACCTGGACTGCGACCACTTCAAGGAGGTCAACGACACCAAGGGCCACCAGGCCGGCGACCGGGTGCTCTGGCTCATCGGGCACACGCTGGAGAAGACCGTGCGCAAGACCGACGTCGCGGCGCGGCTGGGCGGAGACGAGTTCGCGCTGCTCTTCCCGGAGCTGGCGGCCGGCGAGGCCCGGGACGTCATCGCCAAGATCCACGCGAAGCTGCTCGCCGCCATGCAGGAGGCGGGGATGCCGGTGACCTTCAGCATCGGAGTGGTCAGCTACCAGCGGGCGCCGGAGGACTTCGACACCCTGCTGCACCGCGCCGACGAGCTGATGTACGAGGTCAAGCGCGCCGGGCGCAACTCGCTGCGCTTCGAGGCGTCCAGCGGGAACACCGACCCGCGAGTCGCGCTGCTGTCGGCTTCCTAGGATTCCGCTTCTTCCCTCGACGGGCGACGAGCTGGGGTAGGGCCCGGCCTCCGTGCCGGGGTCGTGTCGGTCGGGCGCGCGGTCGTGCCGGGACCCTCGACTGACGCTCCCGGCGCGGAGGCCGGGCACCGCCCCGACGCCGCCGCGGATCGGGGCGAGTCGCCGGGGACCCTCGACTGACCCTCCCGGCGCGGAGGCCGGGCACCACCCGACGCCGCCTCCCTAGATCAGCCCGCGCGCGACCAGCAGCTCCGCAATCTGCACCGCGTTGAGCGCCGCGCCCTTGCGCACGTTGTCGGCGACCACGAAGAAGTCGAGCCCGTTCATCTGGCTAATGTCCTCGCGGATGCGGCCCACGAGAGCGGCGTCGTCGCCGGCGGCGAGCATGGGCATGGGGTAGATGCCGGCCTTCGGGTCGTCGAGGACCTTCAGGCCCGGCGCGTTCTTCAGAAGCTCGCGCGCCTTCTCGGCGGTGATCTTCTTCTCGGTGGTGACGTTGACGGCCTCGGAGTGGCCGAAGAACACCGGCACCCGGACGGCGGTGGCGCTCACGCGCAGGTCGGGGATGCCGAGGATCTTGCGGGTCTCGTGGACCAGCTTGAGCTCTTCCTTGGTGTAGCCGTTGGCGTCGAACTCGTCGATCTGCGGGATGAGGTTGAAGGCGATCCGATAGGGGAAGGCCTGGGTCTCGATCTCGCGGCCGCTCATCAGGTCGGCGGTCTGCTTCTCCAGCTCGACGATGCCCTTCTGGCCCTTCCCGGAGACGGACTGGTAGCTCGAGACCACCACCCGCAGGAGCGTCGCGGCGTCGTGGATGGGCTTGAGGGCCAATACCATCTGGATGGTGGAGCAGTTGGGGTTGGCGACGATGCCGCGCGCCTTGGCGCCCATCACGGCGTCCGGGTTCACCTCCGGGACGACGAGCGGGACGTCGCTCTCCATGCGGAAGGCGCTGGTGTTGTCGACGACGATGGCCCCGGCCTTGGCGGCGATGGGCGCCCACTCGCGGGAGACGGCCGCGCCCGGCGAGAACAGGGCGAGCTGCACGCCCTGGAAGCTGTCGGGCTTGACGGCGCGGACGACGATGTCCTCGCCCTTGAACTCGAGCCTCTCGCCTTCGCTGCGCGGGCTGGCCAATAGGGTGAGCTTCTCGACCGGGAAGTCGCGCTCCTCGAGGCAGTGGATGAACTCGCGGCCGACGACGCCGGTCGCGCCCAGGATTGCCACGTGGAAGGACTTGCTCATCGCAGCACCTCGTTGCCGGGCCCTCGCCTGCCGCCCGAAGGGGCGCGGACCCTAACACAGGAAGGTAGCGGCGGCGCGTGGAGGCCGGCCGCCGCTGGAGGGCGGCGAGGCGAGACAGTGGGGGTTCGCCAGGGCCCTCCCACAATGTAACCCCGGGGTCTCATTACAATGTCCCCTGGGCTGGACATTAGCCTCTGTAACGTCACCCTCAAGGAGCATTACTGGACCACGCCTGCCAAGACCCCTCGCCCCCTGGACGATGTGGATTGAGTGCTCATCGGAGGACCTGGCGATGGAGGCGGATCGAAAGCGAGCGCCCCGAAGCGAGAAGGGGCGGGTTGCCAGGCCGCGAGGCGACGACCGTTCGAGGACTGCCCCGGTCCCACCCTCCTTCATAGAAGCAGAAGAGCGTCAGCGCAGAGGTTCAGGCGACGGCGAAGCCCCTCGCCACCCCGAGGCGGGAAGGGGCGTTCGAGCACTGATCCGGTCCCACCCTCCTTCATAGAAGCAGAAGAGCGTCAGCGCAGAGGACCAGGCGACGGCGAAGCCCCTCGCCGCCCCGAGGCGGGACGCGGCGTTCGAGCACCGACCCGTTCCCACCCTCCTTCATAGAAGCAGAAGAGCGTCAGCGCAGAGGGCCAGGCGACGGCGAAGCCCCTCGCCGCCCCGCGTGGAGGAGCGGCGAGGAGCTGGAGGATTCGCGAGAACTACTTCGCCAGGCAGGCCTTCAGGTCGGCCTCGGCCGTGGTGATGGCCTTGATCCCGAACTTCTCCACCAGGACGTTGAGCGCCGCAGGCGAGACGAAGGCCGGGAGGCTGGGCCCCAGGCGGATGTTCTTGATGCCCAGGTGCAGCAGCGTGAGCAGGATGGCGACGGCCTTCTGCTCGTACCAGGACAGGATCATCGACAGCGGCAGGCTGTTGACGTCGGTCTTGAGGGCCCCGGCGAGCGCCACGGCGATCTGGATGGCCGAGTAGGCGTCGTTGCACTGGCCGACGTCGAGCAGGCGCGGAATGCCGCCGATGTCGCCGAACTCCTTCTGGTTGAAGCGGTACTTGCCGCAGGCCAGGGTGAGCACCACGCAGTCCTTGGGCACCGCCTCGGCGAACTCGGTGTAGTAGTTGCGGCCGGTCTTTGCCCCGTCGCAGCCGCCGACGAGGAAGAAGTGCTTGAGCGCGCCGCTCTGGACCGCCTCGACGACCTTGCCGGCCACGCCCAGGACCGCGTTGCGGCCGAAGCCGACGGTGATGGTCTTGGCGGGCGCCTCCTCGGTGAAGCCGGGCTGGGCCAGGGCCGCCTCGATGACCGGGGAGAAGTCGCGGTCGGCGACGTGACGCACGCCGGGCATGGAGACGAGCCCGCTGGTGAAGACGCGGCCGCGGTAGCTGTCCTTGGGCTTCTGGATGCAGTTGGTGGTGAAGAGGAAGGCGCCGGGGAAGGCGTCGAACTCCCGGACCTGGTCCTGCCAGGCGCCGCCCCAGTTGCCGACCAGGTGCGCGTGCTTCTTGAGCTCCGGGTAGCCGTGGGCGGGGAGCATCTCGCCGTGGGTGTAGACGTTGATGCCCTTGCCCTCGGTCTGCTCGAGCAGCGTCTTCAGGTCCTTCAGGTCGTGGCCGGAGATGAGGATGGCCTTGCCCTTGACCGGGGTGACGCGCACCGCGGTCGGGACCGGGTGGCCGTAGGTGCCGGTGTTGGCGTCGTCGAGCAGCGCCATGACCTTCAGGTTCAGCTCGCCGACCTTGAGCGCCGCGGCGAGCAGCTCGTCGGCCGTCAGGCCCTCCTTCGTCGCCAGGTCGAGCAGCTCGTAGAAGAGGCCGTAGACCTCGCTCGACTCGCGGCCGAGGACCGCGGCGTGCTCGGCGTAGGCGGCGGTGCCCTTGAGCCCGTAGAGGACCAGCTCGGAGAGCCCGGTCGCGTCCTGCCCGACCCGGGCGATCTTGGCCTTGATCGACGCGGCGCCCGCCTGGGCGACGAGCCCGTCCTTGTCGGCGGCCGGGACGTAGGCCGCGGGGCCGGCGAGCTTCTCGGTCCGGGCGTTCTGGCGGTCGCAGGCCGCGCCGTAGAGAGCGCGCGCCTTCTCCAGCGACCTTCCGAGGTCGTGGACGATGCGGACGAGGTTGTCCGGGTCGAAGTCGACGTTGGTGACCGTGGTGAACAGCGCCTGGACGACCGTGCGGCCGAGCGCGTCGTCGTGCTTGCCGAGCAGGTTCGCCCGGTGCGCGTACATCGCGATTCCCTTGGCCGCGTGGACCACCAGGTCCTGCAAGGCGCCCGTCACCGGGTCCTTGCCGCAGTTGCCGACGCTCTCGCAGCCCTTGCCGCTGAGGGTTTGCTCACACTGGTAGCAGAAGCTCTCCATGGATCTCCGTCCTTTCGTTCGTGCTGTGGTGGGGTCGTGCTGGGTTACTTGCGGATGACCTGCTTCTCGAGGCCGCCGCGGACGCCGGCGACGTGGATCTCGAGCGGGAAGTCCATGCCGGCCTGGCTGGCGGCGTCGACGGCCACCTGGGCCAGCCCGCCGCAGCAGGGGACTTCCATGATGACCACCGTGAGCCGGCTCGGCCTGGCCTGGGCGACCAGCGCCCGCAGCTTCTCGGCGTAGTGGTCCAGGTCGTCGAGCTTGGGGCAGCCGACGACGACAGACCTGCCCGCGAGGTAGCGGGCGTGGAAGTCGGGCACGGTGAAGGGCACGCAGTCGGCGCAGACGACCAGGTCCGCGCCCTTGAGGAACGGCGCGTGGGGCGGGACGAGCATCAGCTGCACCGGCCACTGGCCCAGCTGCGAGGGCGGCGGCTGGTCGTCGGCGACCGGGCCGGCCTTGGCGGCGGCCGGAGTCATGGTCCGCAGGGCGGAGCCGGGGCAGCCTCCGCCCGCGTGGTGGCCGTGGCCGTGGCCGTGGCCGTGCCCGTGCGCCGGGGCCGCAGGCTTGTTCAGATGCACGTCGACAGCCGCCTGGTCGAAGTCGCCGGCGTCGCGCTCGATGATCTGCAGGGCGCCGGTGGGGCAGTCGCCGATGCAGGCGCCCAGGCCGTCACAGAAGGTGTCCTTGACCAGCCTGGCCTTGCCGTCGACCAGCGCCAGCGCGCCCTCGTGGCAGGCGTCGATGCACTGGCCGCAGCCGTCGCACCTGGTCTCGTCGATTTCGATGATCTTGCGCTTCACGGTGCGTCGCTCCTCTCGATTGCGCCGGCGAGGTCCGACAGGCGCGTGCGCTCCAGCTGCTTGCGGAACTTCCGGGTGGCCTTGGTGACGTAGTTGCCGAGCATGCAGCCCTCGCTGCAGACGGGCTTGCCCAGCAGGCAGGTGTGGTCGGTGAGCGGGCCCTCGAGGGCCTCGAAGACGTCGAGCAGGGTGATCTGGTCGGGCGCGCGGGAGAGCAGGAAGCCGCCCTTGGGGCCGCGGGTGGAGGTGACCAGGCCGGCGTGCACCAAGCGCTGCAGCACCTTGGCGAGGTGGTTCTCGCTGACCTCGAGGGTCTGGATCGCCTGCTTGACCGCCAAGGGTCGCAAGGGCTCGCTCGCCATGAGCATCAGGGCGTGCATCCCCAGGTTCGCCGCCTCGCTGATCTTGATGATGCCGGACATGTTCACCGTCTCGTTTCGGAATTTCGGTACCTCTATACCGAAATAGAGGTGCGGGCGCAAGAAGAGAGGGGCGCGGCGGGCGCCCCTGCTCGGGACTCGGGAGAGGGAGGGGGTCTACGGCCGGCCGGCGAAGATGGTCTCGGCGACGGCGTCGATGAGCTCGGAGACGCCCTCGCCGGTGGCCGACGAGATGAGGTAGACGGGGATCTTCTTGCGCTTCATGGCCGCGGCGAACTTCTTGGCCCGGTCGCGCGCGTCGGGCAGGTCGACCTTGTTGGCCACGACGATCTGCGGCTTCTGCGCCAAGGCCTCGCTGTGCAGCTCGAGCTCCTTGTTGAGGACCGTCAGGTCCTTCTTCGGGTCGCGGCCCTCGCCCTCCGCCGAGCAGTCGACGAGGTGGATGAGCACCCGGCAGCGCTCGACGTGCTTGAGGAACTGGTGCCCGAGCCCCGCCCCGGAGCTGGCGCCCTCGATGATGCCCGGGATGTCGGCCATCACGAACGAGCGGTGGTCCTTGTAGCCGACGACGCCCAGGTGCGGGGTGAGCGTGGTGAACGGGTAGTCGGCGACCTTGGGCTTGGCCTTGGAGACGCGCGAGATGAGGGTGGACTTGCCGGCGTTGGGGAAGCCAAGCAGGCCGACGTCGGCCAAAAGGCGCAGCTCGAGCTGCACGTCCTTCTCGTCGCCGGGGATGCCGGGCTGGGCGAAGCGCGGCGCCTGCCGCGTGGAGGTGGCGAAGTTCATGTTGCCCAGGCCGCCCTTGCCGCCCTGGCAGAGCACCACCTTCTGCTTGTTCTCCGAGAGGTCGTAGAGGACCTCGCTGGTCAGCGAGTCGCGCACCAGCGTGCCGACCGGGACCTTGAGGACGATGTCCGGCCCGTCCTTGCCATTGCAGTCGCTGCCGCCACCGGGCTCGCCGTTGCGCGCCTTGTGCTCGGGGACGAAGCGGTAGTCGAGCAGGGTGGTGTAGTTCTCGTCGGCCTCGAGGTACACGGTGCCGCCCTTGCCGCCGTCGCCGCCGGACGGGCCGCCGCGCGGGACGAACTTCTCGCGGCGGAAGGCGACCGCGCCCGCACCGCCATCGCCGGCTTTGACGTGGATTCGGACTTCGTCGACGAACTTCATGGCCGGGACCCTCGGGGTCGGAGACGTGGCGCCGGGCCGACGGTCGGCAGACAGTCGAGAGGGGAACCGCGTTCAAACACAGAGCCGCGCGGCACTTGCGCGCCGCGCGGCTCAAAGCTGCTTTTTAAGGAAGCTGGGAGGTCGCTACGCCTTGGCGGCGGCGGCCTTCTTGGCTTCCTGCGCCTTGGCTTCCAGCGCCTTGAACTGGTCGGCGGGGTAGACCGAGACGCGGGTGCGCTCGCGGCCTTCGCGCTCGTAGCGGACGATGCCGTCGATGGTCGCGAAGATGCAGTGATCGCGGCCCAGGCCGACGTTCTTGCCGGGGTGGATCAAGGTGCCGCACTGCTTGACCAGGATGTTGCCCGAGAGAACGGTCTGGCCGGAGTAGATCTTTACGCCGCGGTGCTGACCGGGTGAGTCGCGCCCGTTGCGAGAAGAGCCCTGACCTTTTTTATGTGCCATGACGAGGCTGCCTTTCTGCTTGCCGTTGCTTCTTAGCTGGTGCTCCGCGCGGTGTCGCTGGCTGCCTTAGGCGCGGATGCCGGTGACCTTGACCTCGGTGTACTTCTGCCGATGGCCCTGGCGGCGGGTGAAACCAAAGTAGTTCTTGATGAAGTGCAGGACCTTGGGGCCCTTGGCCTTCGGGTCGACGATCTCAGCCTCGACCGCGGCACCCTCGACGAGGGGACGGCCAACCTTGGGCTGGTCGTTGCCGCCGACCATCAGGACGTCGCCGAAGGTGATCTTCCCGCCCTTGTCGCCGGCCAGGAGCTCGACCTTGATGACATCGCCTTCCTGCACACGGTACTGCTTGCCGCCAGTCTTGATCACCGCATACATCGTGCAACCCCTTGTTGTTGCTGCGTTCTTTAGGACCGGTGGCGCCTTCTGGGCACTCCGGTGGCGCAGCGACCCTGAGAAAGCGCAGTCTTGTAGGGCAAGGAGGGGGTCCCTGTCAAGGTCCCGCACCCGGAAAGCCACCTTGTTCCGGCGGGATACCGCATCTGGTGGGGGCGTGGGGAACCGGCACTATCGGTAGTGTCCGGCCCCGCGGCCGGCACGGCTGGCGGGCCGTGCCGCCGGCGAGCGAGCGCTACGGCTGCTTGTCTTCCGCCGCGATCTCCTCGTTGAGCAGGTAGCCCTGCGCGTGGAGGTCGACGTCGGCCAGCGCCTCCTCGGCGAACCACCAGCTGCTGCCCACCACGTACTTCGACCCGCCGGGCGCCTCGCGGATGTCCAGCTTGACGCCGTCCTTGCCGGCGCTGGACACGAACGCGCGGACCTTGCAGTTCACCATCGGCTCTTCGATGCGCTGCTTGCCATCGATGCAGACCTGGTCGTCGATGGAGAGCTTGCGCGCGAACTCCACCGCCACGTCCCGCTCGCGCTCGCAGGCCTTCTGCGGGCGGATCTGCTGCTTGGCGCAGCGGTCGACGAGCGGCTTGCCGACCATGTGGCTGTTCTGCTCGCGGTTGAGCGTGGCGCACCCGGCCAGCGCGACGGCGGACAGGACGATGACGGCGGCGGCGAACGACTTCATGGGCTCTCCCTCCCGTGGATTGGCTTACTTGGTGTCGGCGGCCGGAGCCCCGCCCAGGGGCGGAAGCACCAGCTTGAGCTCTTCGATCCGGCTGGGCAGCTTCAGCGGCGCGGAGGCGGGCGCGAAGCCCTCCTTGGTCGCCTCCACCAGCACCTTGACGTCCTTGTGCTCCGGGGCCTCGCCGTCCTTCATGCGGCACTCGGCGGCGACGGCGATGCCCACCGCCATCCCCGCCGCCGCGAAGATCGCCAGGCCGGCGAGCCCGGAGTTGACCTTGTCGTTGCGCGCGGTGGTGGCGTAGGCCACGCCGAAGCCCGCCCCGGCGCCCACCGCCGCCATCCCCACGGGGATCAGCCAGGCGAGCATGCCGCACTTGTAGGACTCGACCTCGCGCTTGTACTCGACCGGCGAGGGGCCCAGGTCCTTGCGGCCGTCCGGCTCGGTCACGCTGACGCTCGCGCCCTCGGGCTCGGTCACCACGCGCACGGTCCGCGTCGACCTCTCGAGCGAGGCGCAGCCGTTGGCCAGGGCGAGGACGAGCAGCAGGGACACGGCGCGGGTCATGGAGGTCTCCGACGGAGGCTCCTTCATACTCCGCTTCGAATTCACTTGGGAACCCTTCACTCCCCGGCGCCGGGACCCGGCTGGAACCACTCCAGGCCCTCGCGCAGCCGCGCCCCGCGTCCCGCCAGCAGCGCGGCCACGGCGCCCACGCTGAGCACCGCGGTTCCGACCAGGACGTGCAGGGCGGCGACGATCAGCAGGAGGGCCGAGACGATCTTCTGGCTCGTCCGGGTGGCCTCGTGCACGGCGGCGAAGGCCGCCTTGGCGAGCTGGTACAGGCTCACCGCCGCGAGGACCCACCCGCCGAACCCGAGGTCGGGGACGAACCAGATGAGGGCGATCCCGGCCCAGCTCCCGGCGAGCGAGGCCCCGAGCCGGGCGACCGCCCTGAGCCAGGCGCGCGGGTTCGCTCCCGCGCCCGCGGTCGCACCGACCGGCGCCAGCTGCGTGCCGGGCTGCGGCACCTACGCCCCGGCGG
Organism: Myxococcales bacterium; assembly: GCA_036504155.1. Lineage (GTDB taxonomy): Bacteria > Myxococcota > Myxococcia > Myxococcales > UBA5297 > JACRCT01. Next base: position 7,147 of record DASXVQ010000045.1, on the reverse strand, counting down.
TCTTGAACGCCGCGTCGACGATGGCCTGGGCCTCGGACTGGATCCTCTTGAGATGCTCCGGGCCCTTGAAGCTCTCCGCGTAGATCTTGTAGACGTCCTCGGTCCCCGAGGGCCGCGCCGCGAACCAGCCGTTGGCGGTGGTGATCTTCAGGCCGCCGATGGCCGCCTTGTTGCCGGGAGCGTGGGTGATGCGCTCCTGGATCGGGTCGCCGGCCAAGGTGGTGGCCTTCACCAGCTCCGGGGTGAGGCTGGCGAGCACCTTCTTCTGGGCGGAGTTGGCCGGCGCGTCGATGCGCTCGTAGACCGGGGCGCCGAACTGGGCGGTCAGCTCGCGGTAGACCTGCGACGGGTCCTTGCCCACCTTCACCGTGATCTCCGCGGCGAGCAGGTCGAGGATGATGCCGTCCTTGTCGGTGGTCCAGCAGGTGCCGTCTTTGCGCAGGAAGCTGGCGCCGGCGCTCTCCTCGCCGCCGAAGCCGTAGCTGCCGTCCTGCAGGCCAGGCACGAACCACTTGAAGCCCACCGGCACCTCGGAGAGACGGCGGCCCAGGCTCTTGGCCACGCGGTCGATGATGGCGCTGGAGACCAGCGTCTTGCCCACCGCCGCGTCCTTGGGCCAGTGCGGCCGGTTCTGGAACAGGTACCAGATGGCCACCGCCAGGTAGTGGTTGGGGTTCATCAGCCCGGTCCGGGTGACGATGCCGTGGCGGTCGGAGTCGGCGTCGTTGCCGAAGGCGATGTCGTACTTGTCCTTGAGCCCGATGAGGCTCGCCATGGCGTAGGGCGAGCTGCAGTCCATGCGGATCTTGCCGTCGTGGTCGAGGGTCATGAAGCCGAAGGTCGGGTCGATGCGCGGGTTGACGACCTCGAGGTTGAGGCCGTAGCGCTTCTTTATAGGTTCCCAGTACTCGACGTTGGAGCCGCCCATCGGGTCGACGCCGATCTTCAGGCCGCTCTTGGCGATGGCCTCCATGTCGATGACGTTGGCCAGGTCCTCGACGTAGGGCGCGACGTAGTCGTGCAGCACCGCCTTGGCCATGGCCTCGGCGAAGGAGACCTTGCGGACCTCGTGGTTGCCGGAGGCCAAGAGCGCGTTGGCGCGGTTCTCGATGACCTTGGTGGCGTCGGTGTCGGCGGGGCCGCCGTGCGGCGGGTTGTACTTGAAGCCGCCGCCGTCGGGCGGGTTGTGCGAGGGCGTGATGACGATGCCGTCGGCGAGGCCGGTCGACTTGCCCTTGTTGTAGGCGCGGATGGCGTGGCTGATGACCGGGGTCGGCGTGTAGCCCAGGCCCTTCTGCACGCGGACCTCGACGCCGTTGGCGACCAGGACCTGCAGCGAGGTGACGAAGGCCGGCTCGGAGAGCGCGTGGGTGTCGACGCCCAGGAAGAGCGGGCCGGTGATGCCCTGCGCCTTGCGGTATTCGCAGACCGCCTGCGAGACGGCGAGGATGTGGTCCTCGTTGAAGCTCTTCTTGAACGACACGCCGCGGTGGCCGCTGGTGCCGAACTCCACGCGCTGGGCCTTGTTGGCGGGGTCGGGCTTCTCGGCGAAGTAGGCAGTGACCAGCCGCGGGACGTTGACGATGAGCGAGGCGGGAGCCGGCTTGCCGGCGAGGGGATGCAGCGCCATGGTCTGGAGCCCTCCGGGAGGCGTGGAGCGTGGGAAGAGGCAGAAGCTACTTCAGGGCGCCGACGGTGGGTAGTGCGCGGCCTCCGTGCCAGGCCTCCGTGCCGCGGTCGTGACGGTCGGCTGTCGCGGGTCGCGTCGGTCGTCCGCCGGGAATAGCTGGCCGCCGGGCCGTGGGCGGTTCGGCCGCGTTGGTCGGGAGTACCGGCTTCTCATATGGAGGAAGGGGGTCAAGAGGCTGGCGCCAAGCCACAGGTCCCCAAGCCACGGCGGGCGGGTCGTCGACGGGGGTGGGCCACTGGCCTGGGGTCCTGGAAAGCCACCTATAGGTTGCGACCCGTAATGTCCCCCGCGGGTCTCATTATAATGATACCTGCGAGGGACATTACCGGGGGGACGTCTGCGAAGCCCCCAGCCTACCGGGCCGTAGTGATGAGCCATCGCGAGGGCGTTGGCGGAGCCCTCGGCTGAGCTGGACAGACAGCTGGGCGCCGAGGAGCCCGCGGGCGCTGCTGACCGTCGACCGAGGTCGATCCGTCCCCTCCGTCCTTCCTAGAAGCCAACGCGCCCGGGAAGCGCCGAGCGGCCTGCGGAGCCCGACCAGGACGGCGCCAAACCTCGCGAGCGAAGGCACAGGATAGGAATCGGCGCTCCCTCGGGGCCGGGGGCGGTCGGCCGGGGGCGGCACGCTACGGCGCGGGCCCTAACGCCCCAGCCGCCGGATTCGAACCCTCACCACACCGCGCCCGACCATCCCCAACTCCCGCGCCGCCTTCATCGACAGATCGATGACGCGTCCGCGCACGAACGGCCCGCGGTCGTTGACCACGACCTCCACGCTCCGGCCGTTCTCCAGATTGGTGACCTCCAGCCGAGTGCCGAAGGCGAAGGTCCGGTGCGCGCAGGTCAACGCCTCGCCGCGGTACGGCTCGCCGCTCGCCGTGGGGTTTCCCTCCAGCGAAGCGGAGTAGAAGCTGGCTCCACCCTCCTCGGGCTCGTCGCTGCCGGTCCCGGACCGCGGGGCGTGCGTGCAGCCCGCCAGGCCGAAGAGGAAGATACAGACGAGGTAAGGCGCGGCCCGCAGCATGGGGCAACTCTAGCGCCTTGCAGGAGGCACCATGTTCTTCGCGGCCACGCTCTTGCCTGCCCTGCTGGCCGCCGCGCCCTCCGCGCCCTGCTCGCTCGAAGCGGGCGCCGCGGAGATCGCGGCCGCCCTCGAGCGCCGCAAGACTGCGAGGCGCGGAGCGCTCCCCGCGATGGAGGAGGAGCTCTGGGCCCAGCACGGGTGGCAGGAATCGTGCGCTCCGCTCGCCGCGGCCTGGCTGGCGGGGCCGGAGGCCTCTCGGCGGGTGGTCGCTGCCGCCTGGTTCTGGGAGCACCGGACGCAGGAGCACGAGAGCCGCATCTACATCCCCATCGTGACCGAGCTGTTCGACTTCCACAGCATCCGCGGCACGAGCCAGCGCACCCTTCCCCTCAGTGCCCAGCAGCGCGACGCCTTCGTGGCCGGCGCCGCGGCGGAGACCGACCCGATGGTGCTCCGGGTGCAGGTCGAGCAGCTGATGGAGCTGGGCGACCTGGAGCGGGCGAGGGCCGCGGTGCGCGCCGGCCTGCAGCTCGTCCCGCGCGACGAGGAGCTGCTGGGCTACGCCTTCGCGCTCTGGAACCGTCCGAAGCCGCCTCCGCTGTCGAAGGCCGAGCGCGACCTCGTGTGGTCGCTGCGCGACGGCGAGCACTCCGCGCTGGCCCGAGCCGTGCTCAGCCTGCAGCGCGACCCGCAGTGGATCGCCTGGCTGACGTCGCACCTGAAGCCCGAGAACTACGAGCACGCCTCGCTCGCCGGCCTGTCGCCTCGCTTCTCCAAGAAGGTCATCGACGGGGCGCGCGCGCAGATCGCCCGGAGCAAGACCAGCTTCGCGCTCACCCGCGTCCCGTCGCAGCTGCGCGGCGCCAAGGCCGAGGAGATCCTGGCGCTGGCGGAGACGATGCTCGCCTGCGACGACAAGCTCAGCGCGGTCTGGGACGAGCTGCTCACCGCCGCGGCCTGGAGCCCGGAGGCGGGCGCGGCGCTCACCGGGCTCATCCAGCTGCAGGGCACCCGGGGCGAGCCCGCCTTCTGGCGCTACGGCGACAACGCGATCAAGAAGGCCGCCTCGCTCGACTCCGACGAAGCCATCGGCCCGCTGCTCGAAGTGCTGCGCGTCAGCGCGGCGCCGCGGGGAGAGGAGTCGCGCTCGACCTGGCGCTTCGCCGACGAGGTCCTGGCGCAGCTGGCCCGGCTCAGGACCCCCGCGGCCGCCGACGCGGTGCTCGAGGTGGCGCGCCTCTGCTCCGGCCCCTGCGAGGGGTCCGGAGGCGACTGCCTGTGGCGCATGCGCGACCAGGCGCAGCGCGCGCTGGAGACCCTCGGCGGGCCCGGGCTCGACCAGCGCAAGGCTGCACTCGCGGCGATCAAGCCGGACCCCTCCGCGGCGAGGAAGTGACGGCTACTTGGACTCGGCAGCCTTCGCGGGCGCGGCGGTCCCGGCATCGGCCGCTGCAGCCGGGGCAGGGACAGGAGCAGGCGCCGGTGCAGCCGCTGCGCCCGCGTCCGCCGCCGGCTTGGCCAGCTCCTCCTTGAGCGCCTGGCCGAACGCGAGCACGCCCTTCACGTAGGCGTCCTCGTGGTTGTAGGCCCAGACCGCCTTCTCGGCGCTCTTGGCGTAGCCGTGCTGCTCCAGGTAGTTGGCGATGGAGGCGATGGAGTCGTCGAAGGTGAACAGGTCGATCTTGCCGTCGCCGTCGCCGTCCTCGGCCCAGCGCAGGCTGGCAGGCATGAACTGCGGGAACCCCAGCGCGCCGGCCCAGCTGCCCTTCACCGTCAGCGGATCGATCCCGCGGGCCTTGCACTGGCGCACCAGCGCCAGGAGGTTCTTCTGCGCCCGGTCGCGGATGGTGTTCACGCGCTGGGCCTGCTTGGCCTCGTCGATGAGCCCCTTCTCGCCCTTCATCGCCAGCGCCGCGGCGCTCGCCTCCTCGACGAAGTAGAGCTGCGAGGTGAAGGCGTTGAAGGCCACGTAGTCGCCGGTGATCTGCCCCAGGCGCGACTCCCACATCAGGATGCCGACGACGACGTAGCGGTCGACCTGGTGGGCCTTCTCGGCCTTCTCCAGCACGTCCTGCTTCTCGCGGGCGAACTTGGCGCCGGCCTGCACGCGCTCCGGCTTGAGGAACAGCGCCATCAGGTCCAGGTGCTCCTGGCGGTGCCGCTGGATCATCGAGGGCGCGACGATGGAGATGGTCTTGTCGGCGTAGACGGCCTCGGCGCGCGGGTCGTCGAGCAGCGCCTCGGCCTCCTTCTCGTCGAGCGCGGTCTCACCCGCATTCACCGCCGGTGCGGTCAGCGCCTTGACCAGCGCGGCGCGCGCGTCGCTGCCCTTGGGCAGCTTGGCCGAGAGCTTCCACGTCGAGGGGACCGCGGCGTCGAACGCCGGCTTGGCGGCCTTGTCCTTCTTCGCCCCGGCGGCGGGCCGCTGCGGCTTGGCCGCGGCCTTCGCCTCGGCCTTGGGGCCGGCCTGCGAGGGAGCCGCCTCTTTCGCAGGGGCTTTCGCGGCCTTGGGCGCCTCGTCCTGCGAGGCCTTCGGCGGCGGCTGCGCGGCCCGGGCGGCCGGGATGGCAAACAACGAAAGAGTCGCTATCACCGAAAGGAAGTCGATTTTCGTCAGAGGGAGCAAGGTCGCGCGCATCTAGCAGATCCGGCCGGTGGCTGTGAAGGGGGTGGCCGCTCCACTCTAGCGCCCCCTCGTGCGTCACTCGATTTTTTGCTGCTTGCTCCTGGGGAGGGGTCTATAGTGCCGCCAGCTTTTCGCTCGGAGACGGGGGGTTTTCAGCCGCGACCGGGCGAGTGGAACCAAGAAGAACAACCAGTCGTTGGGAGGATGAAAATGCCTAAGGCCGCCAAGAAGACCGCCGCCCGCAAGCCGAACGCCGCTTTCATGAAGCCGATGCAGCCGGACGCCGCCCTCGCCGAGATCGTGGGCGAGAAGGCCATCCCGCGCACCGAGGTCACCAAGAAGGTCTGGGCCTACATCAAGAAGAACGGCCTGCAGGACAAGAAGGAGAAGCGCAACATCAACGCCGACGAGAAGCTGCTGAAGGTGTTCGGCGGCAAGAAGACCGTGACGATGTTCGAGATGACCAAGCTCGTGAACAAGCACCTCGGCTAGTCGTTTCGCGCTTCTGCTGGACCGAAAGGCCCGCCGGCCGCAAGGCCGGGCGGGCCTTTGGTTTTGGACCTCGCCCATGCGCATCCGCGATCCGATCCACGGGACCATCCACGTCGCCGACGGCGAGAAGGCCGTCGTCGACAACCGCTTCTTCCAGCGCCTGCGCCACGTGCGCCAGCTGGGCTTCGGCGACCTGGCCTTCCCGGGGGCGACCCACACCCGGCACGCCCACTCCCTGGGCGCGATGCACGCCGCGTCGCGGCTGTTCGACTCGGCGTTCCAGCAGATCGCGATGCCCGCCGACTGCCGCGAGCGGATGCGCCAGGCGGTGCGCCTGGCGGTGCTCTGCCACGACATCGGGCACCTGCCGCTCTCGCACGCCTCGGAGTCGATCGCCCCGCTGCGCTCGGCCCTCGCGCTGCCGGAGTGGATCCCGGGCGACCGCGCGGCGCAGGCCAGCCACGAGGACTTCAGCGCCCGCATCCTGCTCGACTCGGAGCTGACGCCGGTCCTGGAGCGCGTGCTGGCGCCGGTCGGCGTCGCGCCCGCGGCGCTGGCCTCGCTGGTGCTGGGCGTCGACCCGCCCGGCGGCGCGGCCTTCGTCTGCGGCGGCAAGGACTACGGGCCGCTGCTGCGGCAGATCGTCTCCGGCGAGCTGGACGCGGACCGCATCGACTACCTCTTGCGCGACTCGCTCTTCACCGGCGTGACCTACGGGCGCTACGAGCTGGACTGGATCGTCGAGAACCTGCTGCCCGCGGAGATCGACGGGCGGGTGCACCTGGCGCTGTCGAAGACGGCCATCTTCGCCTTCGAGGACTTCCTGCTCTCGCGCTTCCACATGTTCGTGTCGGTCTACTACCACCACACCAGCGTCAACTTCGACGAGATGCTCCGCCGCTACGCCCAGGACTGCCCCGGCGAGATCTCCATCCCCGTCGACATGGAGCGGTTCGTCGAGTGCGACGACGTCTGGCTCGCCTGGTGGCTGCGCAAGTCGCAGAACGTCTGGGCGCGGCGCATCGTGGAGCGCAAGGGCTTCAAGCTGGTGGCGCAGGCCACCGGGCGCGACAAGGAGTACGACTTCCCCGTCCTCGACCAGGCGCTCACCGACGCGGGCCTCGAGCACTTCCAGATCGACTCGTTCGGCGCCCTGTCGAAGTACTTCGCCGCCGACGAGAACGGCCCCTCGCTGTACGTCGTCGACCCGGCCACCGGACTGCGCACGCCCATCGCGGAGTACACCCCGCTCTACGAGCGCTACGCCGAGGCCATCCGGCTCACCCGCCTCTACTGCCGGCCCGACCAGGCGCAG
>DASXVQ010000044.1:0-43702 GCA_036504155.1 Myxococcales bacterium | reverse complement strand
CGGGGCAAAGCCGGCGACCCGCTTGGCCGGCTCAGGGGCGCCCGAGGTCGCGCCGGACGCTGCGATGCCCGCCTCCGCCTCCGCGGGCCGCCCCGAGCCCCAGCGCGAGCTCGACTTCATCGAGGCGGCGGTGGTGCTCTCCAAGAAGCTCGGGTGGGGGCTCTCCGAGCTGCGCTCGCTCGGCCCGGAGGAGCTGCGCAAGGCCATGAAGAAGCTCGAGGAGCTGGGTGATGGCTGAGAAGTGCGTCTTCTGCGCCATCGCGTCCGGCGAAGCCAAGGCCTCGGTCGTCTACCAGGACTCCGAGACCATGGCCTTCCTGGACAGCCGGCCGCTCTTCCCCGGGCACGTCCTGGTCATTCCCAAGGCGCACGTGGCCAACCTGCTGGAGCTGCCGCTCGAGAAGTCGCCGGCACTGCTGGGTGCCGCCCAGAAGGTCGCCCGAGGGCTCGAGGCCGCGCTGGGCTGCCAGGGCAGCTTCGTGGCGCTGAACAACAAGGTCAGCCAGAGCGTGCCGCACCTGCATTTGCACATCGTCCCGCGGACGAAAGGGGACGGGCTGAAGGGCTTCTTCTGGCCTCGCCATCCCTATCGGGACGCGGCCCACGAGGAAGAAGTCCGTTCCAAGATCGCAAGCGCGATTCAGGGCTGAAAAGAGCGATGCCCGGCGCCTCTCGGCACCGGGCATCAGGCCCTCTCGGGCTTTCTTCAAAGATCAGGCGGCCAGAGGCTCGAGGTAGCGAGCGAGGAAGCTCTTGGTCTTCAGCTCGACCTGGCGCACGCGCTCACGGGAGACGCCCCAGCGCTTGCCGATCTCCTCGAGGGTCCGGGGAGAGTCCTGCGTCAGGCGCTCCTGGAGGATGTCCCAGCCGAGCTCGCCCAGGCGCTTCTTGACCCGCTGCAGCGCCGCGCGGACGTCCTCGTCGTGCTCGTTGCCCAGGAAGTCTTTCTCCGGGTTGGCCGACTCGTCCACCAGCCGGTCCAGGTGCGAGACCTCGCCGTCCTCGTCGATCGTCACGTCGAGCGAGAGGTCGGTCATGCTGCCGCGGTGGCTCTCGCCGCCGCGCACCTGGCTGCGGTTGTCCTGCAGGTAGCGCTGGACGTACGCGCGGATCCACCACACGGCATAGGTCGCGAAGCGCGTGCCCTTCTTCGGGTCGTAGTGCTCGATCGCCTTGAGCAGGCCGATGTTGCCCTCCTGGACGAGGTCGTCCATGCGGGCGCCGCGGTCGGCGTACTTCTTGGCGACGGAGATCACCAGGGCCAGGTTCGAAGTCGCGAGCGTCTGCCGCGCACGCTCGTCGCCTCGGCGGGCGCGCTGGCTGAGACGAACCTCGTCTTCTCGGGTGAGCGGCCGGTACTTCCCCAGGCCGCTGAGGTAGGAGGACATTCCTTCGAAGTGCGCGGTGCGTCGCATCGCCTTTTTCCTTCCTGCGCTGGGCGCCGCTTCAAGTCCCAGTGCCGTCCACTTCAGAGGCCGCCCCGTCAATCCCTTCATGGGGTGGCTTTCAAACCCTCGGTTTGATGCCTGATGAGCAAAAAGGGTTCCGAGTGCTGCAGCATCCAGTAAGAAACGTTATGGCCAACGAAACAGCGGCTAATGCAAGCGAGCGTCCAACGCTCGAGAAGCCGAGTGATTCCAGGGACCCCTAACGCCCAGAACCGTGTGTTTCTGCCGGTCCCAGATGGGCTGGATCGGCGGGCGACGTGGGGGCGCCGCCGACCGGGACCCCCACCGCCCGTCCGGGTTTGGGAACGTCCCAAACGGGAGGTCGTCACCGGACGGTAACGGGACGAAAAAAGGCCGCCCCGGGGACCCGGGGCGGCCGTGACGACTGGGGTCGATGGACCCCTGTTTCGGGCGGGCCTTACATCTTCTCGGCGCGCAGCTTCTTGCCGTACTCGAAGCCCTTGTCGAAGGCCTTGGTGTTCAGGTCGATGGTGTTGGGAGGGACCGAGTCGGCGACGGCCTTCTTGGCCGCCTCCTCGCTGACCAGCTGGGTCACCGCGGTGAAGAAGCCCACCATCACGATGTTGAGCACCATCTTGCGGCCCAGCTCCTCGGCCAGCCGGGTGGCCGGCACGCCGAAGGCCTTGACGCCCTTGGGGAGGGTCACCGGCTTCACCAGCTCCTCCTCGTAGAGCAGCATCCCGTCCTCGCGCAGCTCGGGGCCGAACTTGACGTAGGCGTCCTGGCTCATCGTGACCAGCAGATGGGGCCGGTGGACGTAGGGGTAGAGGATGGGGGTGTCGTCGACGACGACCTGCGCGCTGCAGGCCGAGCCGCGCGCCTCGGGCCCGAAGGCCTGGGTGAGCGCCGAGAACTTGTTGTCGTAGAGGGCGGCGGCCTTGCCGATGATGATGCCGCCCAGGATGACGCCCTGGCCGCCGAGCCCGCCAATCTTGATTTCCGTGAGCATGTGTCGTGGCTCCTTAGGAGTGGGGTGGCTCAGCCGATGCCTTCGAGGTCCATCCGCTCCTCGGGGAGGTGGATGTCTTCGGCCTTGGGTTGGGCGTAGGGGACGTACTTGGCGCCCAGGGCGTCGCGCAGGCGCTTGTCCTGCAGCTCGCCCCAGGTGGGCCGCTCGCGGTCGACGAACTTGCCGACGACGATCTGCCCGCGGAAGTCGAGCGCGGCCTCCTTGGGGTCGCAGCCGTTCTTGATGACCGACTTCTCCTTGAAGTGCTTCATCTCGTCCAGGCCCTCGCCCAGGCGATTGCGGCGCAGGTAGAGGGTGGGGCAGGGCGAGAGGATCTCGATGAAGCGGAAGCCCTTCTTCTTGAGCGCCTCCTGCATCGTCTTGGCGGTCTGCCGCACGTGGAAGGTGGTCCAGCGGGCCACGAAGGTGGCGCCGCAGGAGTCGGCCAGGTAGGGCAGGTTGAAGGTGGGCTCGAAGGCGCCGTACGGCGTGGTCGAGGCGATGGCCGGCTCGGGCGTGGTGGGGGTCACCTGGCCGCCGGTCATGCCGTAGGTGAAGTTGTTTACGCAGATGACCAAGAGGTCCATGTTGCGGCGGGCGGCGTGGATGAAGTGGTTGCCGCCGATGGCGGAGAGGTCGCCGTCGCCGGAGTAGACCACCACGTTCAGCTCGGGGTTGGCGAGCTTGAGGCCGGTGGCGAAGGGGATCGCCCGGCCGTGGGTGGTGTGGAACGAGTCCAGCTTCATGTAGCCGGCGACGCGTCCGGTGCAGCCGATGCCGGAGACGATGGCCAGCTTGTCCAGGTCGGTCCCGCACTCGGTGATGGCGCGGGTGAAGCAGTTGACCGTGGTCCCGATGCCGCAGCCCGGGCACCAGATGCTGGGCATGCGCTCCAGGCGCAGGAAGCTGTTGACGGGGTTCTGCTTGGCAGTCTCGGGCGCGCTCATCGCAGCACCTCCATGATGGCGTCGGCAATGACGTGCGGGTCGTGGACCGTTCCGCCCGAGTGGCCGACCAGCTGGGTCTTGCACTTGCCGCCGGCGACGCGCTCGACCTCGAGCGCCATCTGGCCGAGGTTGATCTCCGGGACGACGAAGGCCTTGATCTTGCCCGCCAGCTCGCGCACCCGCTTCTCGGGGAACGGCCAGGCGGTGATCAGGCGCAGGGTGCCGACCTTGGCGCCCTTGGCGCGGGCCAGCTCGGCGGAGCGCTCGGCGATGCGGCTGGTGATGCCGTAGCTGACCACGACGACGTCGGCGCCGTCGGTCTGCTTCTCTTCCCAGCGGCAGATCTTGTCGGCGTTGTCGTCGATCTTGCCGATCAGGCGCGTCATCAGCTTGTGCTGGGCGGGGATGGTCATCGCCGGGTAGCCGCGCTCGTCGTGGGTCAGGCCGGTCACGTGGATGCGGTGCCCGTCGCCGGCCTTGGTCATCTCCGGGACCAGGCTGCCGGGGGCCGGCTCGAACGGCTTGAAGCCCTCGCCCGGCTTCTTCTTGGTGAAGCGGCGCGGGGTGACCTCCAGCTGGTCGGCCGGCGGGATGACCACCTTCTCGGTCATGTGGCCGACGCACTCGTCGAGCATCACCAGCACCGGCGTGCGGTACTCCTCGGCCAGGTTGAAGGCGAGGACGGTGAGGTCGAAGCTCTCCTGCGGCGAGTTGGGGCACAGGGCGATGAGGCGGTAGTCGCCGTGGCTGCCGAAGCGGGCCTGCATCATGTCCGCCTGGCCGACCGCGGTCGGCAGGCCGGTGGACGGGCCGCCGCGCTGCACGTCGATGTAGACCACCGGGGTCTCGGTCATCGCGGCCAGGCCGATGTGCTCCATCATCAGCGAGAAGCCGGGGCCGGAGGTGACGGTGATGGCCTTGGCGCCGCCCCAGACTCCGCCGAGGACGGCGATGGAGGCGGCCAGCTCGTCTTCCATCTGGATGAAGGTGCCGCCGACCTTGGGGAAGCGGCTGGCGAGCTTCTCCACGACCTCGGTCGAGGGGGTGATGGGGTAGCCGGCGGAGAAGCGGCAGCCCGCGGCGATGGCGCCCTCGGCACAGGCGTGGTCGCCGTCGAGGTAGTGAGCGCCGGTGGCGACTCCCTTGGGATCGGCCTTCATTACTCGAACCTCCCCGTGTTGGCGGCGTTGGCGGCGGCGTCAGCGGGCTTGGCCTTGTCCTTGTCCTCGGGCTTCTCGCGGTAGCCGAAGATGGCGAAGTCCGGGCAGTAGAGGCCGCACATGTCGCAGCCGTTGCACTGGTCGGGATGAGCGAAGGTGGGCGGGTGGTAGCCCTTGGCGTTGAAGCCCTTGTCGAGCTCCAGGACGTGCGTCGGGCAGAACTCGACGCAGAACCCGCAGCCCTTGCACAGCTCGCGCTCGATCTTGACGGCTCCCTTGATCTTGGAACCCTTCTTCTTCTCCGGAGTCGGAGGCGCCCCTGCTTTTTCGTCGGTCATGAGGTCCCCTGAGTTGCGCCCGGCAAGGCGAGCGGCTGACGCGTTCAGCGGCGCCCGGCGGGTCGTATGACGCGGGTGCTAGGTATCACGCAGCAGTGTTCAATGCTAGCCTCCGCCGGCCCCACCGATTTGGGTATTCCCCCAGTCGGATAGGGCGGATGCGCGGGGTTGGGATTAGCGGCCCGCGCGTCGAGTCAACAGCGGCGAACGAATGAATCCCACCGCGGTCGAGCATTTGTTCAGAACCGCCTGCGGGCTGTACGCGGGCTCGCTCCTGGCTTACCTCGCAATCCTGGCAAACGACCGCCAGGGGCTCGCCCGGCTTGCGACCGGACTTGCGGCAGCGGGCTTCGCCACCCACACGGTATGGATCGGGCTGCGCTGGTACCTTTCGGCCGCCGCGGAGGTCTCGGCGGGCCAGGCGATCGGGCATGCGCCGGGGTGGGGGACGGCGCTGCTCGCGCACCCGCCGCTGACGAACCTGTACGAGAGCCTGGTGGTCACGGCTTGGTGCGTGGTCGGCATCTTCCTGGTGCTGGAGCGGCGCTGGAAGCTATGGCCGGTGGGCGTGATGGTCCTGGGCGTGGGCTTGGCGGCGATGGCCGAGGCCTACCTGGTGACCGAGAAGGAACTGAGGCCGCTCGCGCCCGCGCTGCAGAGCTGGTGGCTGGCCGCCCACGTCATCGTGCTCTTCCTGGCCTATGCGCTGTTCCTGGTGGCGGCCGCGCTGGCGTTCCTGTCGCTGCTCAAGGGCGGCACGCCGATGCCGGCGATGGGGATCGGCGTCGCCGGTTCCGTGGCGGCCATCCTCCTGGCGACCGGGCTTGCGCACGGCCTCGGGCGGTTGGCGTTCGAGCTGCGAGATCCGGCTGGCGCGGTGACCGGCGTGGCTGGGGTCGGCCCTCTGCTCGCAGTGACGATCGCCTGCTTCCTCGTGGCGGCGGCGGTCTGGGCAACGGATCTCAAGGCCGCGAGGAAGGGCGAGCGGGGGCTCCTGGCGATGAAGGCCGCTCTGGGCTCGCTGGGCCTGACGCTCGCCGTGCTCGGGGCCATGTCCAAGCCGTTCGCCCTGTCGCTCAAGGGCAACTACGGGCTGGGCTTGCTGTTCGTGTCGCTGGTGATCTCCGCGGCGTTCGTCGCGCTGGCCACCTGGCGCGAGCGGGTGCTCGCGGGGCTGCCGGAGCGGGCCGCGCTGGACGACCTGACGCACCGGGCGATCCTGGTGGCCTTTCCGCTCTTGGGGCTGGGCATCGTGATGGGCGCCTTCTGGGCCTACGACGCCTGGGGCACCTACTGGAGCTGGGACCCCAAGGAGACCTGGAGCCTCGTGAGCTTCCTGGTCTACGCGCTCTACCTGCACACGCGGCGGACGCTGGGGTGGACCGGGCGGAGGACCGCGGTCGTCGCGATCGTCGGGTTCGCGCTGGTGGTCTTCATGTACCTGGGCGTGAACCTCGGGCTGACGGGCGACGGGCTGCACACCTACGGCAGCGGGTGAGTTGGGCCCCCGCGCGGCTACTCGGGCAAGTAGCCCATGTTGTAGAAGGTGTCTCGCTCGAGGGACCGCTGGAGCTTCTCGTTCTCCGCCTGGAGCCGCTCCAGGCGAGCCTTGGCCTCCTCGAGTTGAGCTTGGCTTTCGGCAGCCCGTCGCTCCAGCTCCGCATTCCGCTGCCTGAGTTGCAGGAGCCCCAGCGCGGCGACGAGAAGCGCCGCAACGACGGCAATGAGTCCGACCTTGCGAGCGAGGCTCATTCGCGGGCTCGGAAGTGGAAGAACGCCACGGTGAAGGACGCGCGGACGGTCGCTGGACCGCGGGTGGTCTCTCGCGAGAACTCGAAGCGCAGGTCCCTGACGGTTGAACGGGCTCGGAGCTCCGAAATCGACCTCAGGTAGGCCATCAGGTCCAGATACGGGCCCTCGACGCCGACCTGGAACGCGCGTTGGGGCATTGGGGCGAGCTCGTCGCGCAGCAGCAAGAAGGTGAGGTGATGCTGCTGGGCGAGCTGCCTGAGTTGGGCGGGCTGCTCCTCGCCGTCCCGGTCACTGGGCACTGCGGTCAGCTCGTTCGCGAGGGCGCGCTTGCGCTCTTCGTTCTCCGCTCGGAGCTTCGCGAGGTGGGCCTTGGCGTTCTCCAGCTCGACCGACCGACTCTCCTGCTCGCGGGCCCTGCGCTCGGCCTCGGCGCTGGGACGCCGGGCGAGCCACAGGCTTCCGCCAAGAAGTGCGGCCAGGGCGATGGCGATTCCTGCTTTGGGGATGAGCTTCATGAGCAGCCCGAGTCTACGGCTCTCGTCGGCCTTCCCAGAGCAGCAGGAGGTCGAGCTCGACGGCCTCGAACGGCTCGGCGCGCACCCGCTCGTCGCCAGCATGCGTGGCGACCAGCAGCCACTTCCCGTCGACGAGGCGCAGCGCCTCCAGCGTCCGAAGCACGGGGTTGACGAGCCAGATGTGGGCGACGCCCATCTTGGCGTAGCGCCTGAGCTTCTTCGAGCGGTCGAGGCGCTCGGTGGAAGGCGAGAGCACCTCGCAGAGCCAGTCGGGAGCGAGCTCGAAAAAGGCGGTCTCCGGCACGGTGGGCATCCGCTCGCGTCGCCAGCCGGCCAGGTCGGGGACGAGCACGTCGCCCGCGCTGTGGATCTCCGGCTCGTCGAGGATCCACCAGCCACCGGGGCCGCCGGTGCCGAACTGGAACGGGCCCGAGAGAACCGTTCCGAGCACCGACTCGGCGAGCGAATGCCGGGGTGCCGGGCGTGGGCTCACATACAGCTCGCCATCGACGATCTCCCCGACCTTCCACTCGGGGAGATCGACGATGTCCTCGTAGGTTGCCGGCTTGCCGGGCTTCATGGTGTCCAAGGTACCAAACCTCTCCGACAGGGGCTCGGAGTCCGCCGCGAGCCTTCCCAGTCCCGCCCACCTGCCGTAGCATCCGCGCGCCGCCATGAAGACCGCCAACCTCGCCATCGTTTTCACCGACATCAAGGGCTTCACCGCCCGCACCAGCCAGCAGGGGTTCGAAGAGAACCGGCGGATGCTGCGGCTGCACGACGCGCTGCTGATGCCGGTCTTCAAGGCCTTCGGCGGCCGCAAGATCAAGACGATCGGCGATGCGTTCCTGGTGGTCTTCGAGTCGCCCACCCAGGCCGTGCTCTGCGGCGTCGCCATCCAGGATCGCCTCTGGGACTTCAACCGCCGCGTCGCCGAGCCCGAGCAGATCCACGTTCGCGTGGCCATCAACATGGGCGAGGTCCGGCTCGAGGGCGGCGACGTCTTCGGCGAGCCGGTGAACATCGCCGCGCGCGTCGAGGGCGTGGCCGATGCCGGCGAGATCGTCTTCACCGAGGCCGTCTACCTGGCCATGAACAAGGCCGAGGTTCCTTCCGAGGACCGCGGCCAGCACGAGCTCAAGGGCATCCCGGAAAAGATCCGCGTCTACCGCGTGCCCAAGGGCGCCTACCGGCTCGGCGCGCCCGGCGACAAGCCCGCGGACCCGACGTCTGCCGGCGCAGCCGCGCCCGCCGAGAACCCGCCGTACGGCGGCCTCGCGCTGACCAAGATCGCCAACCTGCCTGCGCCCGAGCCCGAGACGCTGCTCAACAAGGACTGGACGGAGCTCGCGGCCAACGGCGCCCAGAGCGCTCGCAAGATGTCCGAGCAGGCGATCGAGGTGGCGCGCAAGGTCCCGCCCAAGGTCTGGCTCGGGGTCGGCGCGGCGGCCATCGCCCTGTTCCTCGTCGTCGGCCTGGTCCACCTCGTCTCCTCCGCCGGGAAGACGCCGGTCGAGCAGGCGCTCGCGAAAGGCGACCTCAAGGGCGCGGAGCAGGAAGTGCGCAAGCTCAAGCCCGGTCCCGAGCGCGACTACCTCGAGGGCAAGGTCGAGGAAGAGAAGAAGGACTACTCCGACGCCTCCAAGCACTACGAGGCGGCTGCCCGCCAGGACCACCGCGAAGCCTTCAAGCGCCTGCTGGAGATGACCGAGAGCGAGCAGTGCTGGTCCCGCGCCAACGCCGCGGTCGCCCTGGGCCGGCTCAAGCGCCAGGCGGCCGTCGGAGCGCTGCGCGACCTGGCCGACAGCAAGTTCTCCGACGAGAACGTCCCCAGCGGCGGCCTGGGCGGCCTGTTCGGCCGCACCTGCGACAGCCGGGTGCGCGCGGCCGAGGCCCTCAAGGCCATCGAAGGCAAGCCCGGGGAGTAGCGGGGCCGCGCGAGTCTCCAAGTCACCCTCGGTGCTGGCCGTCCTCCTCCGGGGGCGCTATGACTTCCCCACCTTTCACGTGAGGTCTTCGGTCCCATGAGAATCACCGCCGCGCTGCTCCTGGCCCTGAGCCTGGCCCTGGCCGCCTGCGCCACCACGGGTCCCGAGCCCAAGAAGAGCGAGACCCAGACCGCCCCGACGGCCGCGTCCCACCTCGAGGCCGACCGCGACCTCGCCGCCACGCTGCGCGGCATCACCGCCCGCGGCCGCCGCGGCGAGGCGGCCAAGATGCGCGACGAGTTCATCGAGCAGGCCAAGCTGCGGCCCAACGACTGGAAGCCGCGCCTGTTCGCCGCCTGGACCGGCCAGCCTGGCGAGGACGCCTGGCAGGACGTGGCCAAGGTCTGCAAGCTCAGCCCCGAGGAGCCGTGGCCCTGGACCGCCTCCGGCCTCATCTACCTGCAGTGGAAGAACTTCATCGACCAGGCCGAGAGCGAATTCAAGAAGGCGCTGGTCGCGCGCAGGGACTTCGTGCCCGCGCGCATCGGCCTCGCCGACGTGCTGCGCCACCGCGGCAAGCACGCCGAGGCCAAGGCCGCCTACGAGGCGGTCCTCAAGGACGCTCCCGACTGGCAGGAGGCGCTGCTCGGCCTCGGGCTGGCGGAGGCCGCGCTCGGGGACGCCGCCGCCGCCCGCCCCCACCTCGAGAGGGCCCTGCAGGTCGATCCCGACGACCTGATCGCCGTGGACGCGCTGGCCAAGCTGGCGCTGGAGGCCAAGGACTCGGCCAGGGCCATCGAGCTGTACGGGAAGATGCTGCAGTTCAACCCGCGCGACCGCGCCGCGCACCTGGCGCTGGCCAAGATGAAGACCGAGGCCGGCGACGCCGCCGGCGCCGCCCAGAGCTGCGAGGCGGCGATGGCCATCGCCCCCGACCTCGAGACCGCCAGGACGCTGGCCGGCCTGTACCAGTCGCTCAAGAAGAACGACGAGGAGGTCAAGGCCCAGGAGACCGTCGCCAAGCTCGACACCAAGGATCCGGCGCCCTACGTGCGCATCGCCGACATCCGCCGGGGCGAGAACGACACCGAGGGCGCCGAGACCGCGCTGCGCCAGGCCGCCGAGCGCGCGCCGAACGACGGCGCCATCCACCTCGCCATCGCCCGCCTCGTCGCCGCCAAGGAGGACCTGGTCGCCTCCATCGAGGCCTTCCGCACCGCCAAGGCCAAGGGCGCCGCCGACGCCGAGAAGGAGCTCAAGGAGCTGGAGGAAAAGGCCAACCTGGGCCCGCAGATCGTCGGCGACCCGAACAAGGTCTACGGTACGGTCGGCGCGCGCCTGAACAAGCAGTTCCAGGACCTGCAGAAGGCCAACCCGGCGCTGGGCGGCAAGATGCGCGCCCGCGTGACCATCGGCGCCGACGGCGTGGCCGGCCAGGTCGAGATGCTCGAGGACACCGTGCACGACGGCGGCCTGACGGCGCTCATCTACTTCTCGCTCAAGGACGCCAAGTACCCGAAGAAGAGCACGCCGACCTTCGAGTTCGTCCTCAACCCGGCGACCCCCGCCAAGAAGAAGTAGGCAAGCGCGCCATGGTCCAGTCCGGCCTCGAGGTCCTCTCGTCCCGGGGCTTCGCCCAACTCCAAGGGCTGCGCGTCGGGGCGATCTGCAATCCCACCGCGGTCGACCGCGACTTCCGCCACCTGGCGGACCTCCTGCGCGCCGCGCCCGGCGTCACCCTGGCCGCGCTCTTCGGTCCCGAGCACGGCATCCGCGGCGACGCCCAGGACATGATCGGGGTGGGGGAGCAGGTCGACGCCCGCACCGGCGTGCGCGTCCACTCGCTCTACGGCGAGAGGTTCGAGTCGCTCTCGCCGACCCCGGAGTCCCTGCAGGGCCTGGACGCGCTGGTCTTCGACATCCAGGACGTCGGCAGCCGCTACTACACCTTCGTCTACACGATGGCCCTGTGCATGAAGGCCGCGGCCGAGGCGAAGCTGAAGTTCTTGGTGCTGGACCGGCCCAACCCCATCGGCCTGACCGAGGTCGAGGGCAACCTCGTCCACCCCGGCTTCGAGAGCTTCGTGGGCCTGTTCCCGCTGCCCAACCGGCACGGCATGACCGCCGGCGAGCTGGCGCGCCACTTCAACGCCCCTCGCCGAGCCGGGGGCGAGGGCCTCCGCTGCGAGCTCGAGGTCGTCGCCTGCGAGGGACTGAAGCGCGCGATGACCTACGAAGAGACCGGGCTCCCCTGGGTCCAGCCCTCGCCCAACATGCCCACCGTGGACACGGCGCTGGTCTACCCCGGCCTGTGCATGGTCGAGGGCACCAACCTGTCGGAGGGCCGCGGCACCACCCGGCCGTTCGAGATCGTCGGCGCGCCCTGGCTCGACCCCTACCGGTTCTGCGACGCGCTCGCCGCCGAGCGCCTGCCGGGGGTCCAGTTCCGCCCGCTCGGCTTCCTGCCGACGTTCCACAAGCACGCCGGCAAGAGCTGCGGCGGCGCGATGCTCCACGTGACCGACCGGCGCGCCTTCCTGCCGGTGCGCACCGGCGTCGCGGTGCTGCGCGCGGCGAAGCAGGTGGGCGGCGAGGCCTTCCGCTGGCGCACCGAGCGCTACGAGTTCGTCGACGACAAGCCGGCCATCGACCTGCTGTGCGGCACCGACGCCGTCCGCAAGGCCATCGACGCGGGCGAGGGCCTGGACGCCTGCTGCGGGGGCTTCGCCGAGGAGCTCGAGCGTTTCCTGCCGCTGCGCGAGCGCTCGCGGCTGTATTGACCGGCGCCGCCCCTCGGCAGGCTCGGGGCAGCGGGCCCGGCCGCCCGAGGCGGACCGGGGACAAAGTCACCACCGGAACGCAGGCTGGGCTAGAATCGCCCACCTTCAGCCAGAGGTCAGCCGTGTACCAGCCGCAGCTCGACGCCCTCATCGCCTTCGCCAGCTCCGATCGCTTCAAGGAGGAGCTGCTCAAGGCCAAGGCCGAGTACTTCGCGGGCACCGGCGAGATCTTCGAGGACGACCGCTCCTTCGAGATGCGGATGGCGAGCTTCCTCGACTACTACGTCTTCGACCGGGTCATGCCCGAGCACGGCGGCCGGACCCCGGCCCAGGTCTTCCTCGCCGAGTCCGCGGCCGGCGTCTCCGACACCGACCTGGCCATCCGCCGCGGCCTGGTGGAGACCCGCCACTCCCTGTGGGAGGTCCGCAAGATCAGCAAGGACCTGATTCGACTCCGGGACCTGTTCAGCGGCAAGGACATCGACGTCTTCGAGCGCCGCCAGCCCGCGGGGCTGAAGAAGGGCGACCTCATCGAGGCGCGGCTGGTGCCGTTCGAGGGCCGCTTCTTCTTCTCCCCCGCCTTCTGCTTCCACCCGATCGAAGCCAAGAAGCCGATCGCCAAGGAGCTCAAGCGGCTCAAGAAGGAGCAGCCGGGCTTCTCGACCCGCGACTTCATCTGGACCGTGGCGAAGATGCGGCTCAAGTGCGAGCGCTACCGCAACATCGCCGTCGTCGACATCTACGCGTTCGACCGCAAGACCATCTAGCCGGCGGGGCGGCGAGGGGCCGACTCGCCACCCGGACCCGGCGGCAGCAACAGGGAAGGGAGCCAGGCGATGCGCAAGGGGCAACTCATCGGGCTCATCGGGCTCTCCGGCCTCGCCGTGCTCGGCTTCGTCGTCGGCTGCGGCGACAACCCGGACTCCACCTTCAAGCCCTACGTCTTCGAGGGGAAGACCCCCTGGGACGGCGGCTGCCCCGACCCCGGCATCAACTGCCCGGGCGAGGAGGCCTTCGAGTGCGGGATGCTGGCCATCCGCACCAGCCACGCCCGCTGCTCGCAGCGGTCCGACTGCATCGCCGCCACCGGCCCCGACCCCGCCGACTGCTACTCGATGTGCGGCCACGCGCCCGTCAACCGCGGCCAGGAAGCGGCCTACCTGCGCGAGGCCAACGAAGAGGTCTTCAAGTACTGCAACCGCTCGCGCTGCCAGGCCTACCTCGAGTGCCCCCGGCCGGACAACGCCGAGATCGACTGCGTCGACGCCGGGGCCTCGGGACTCTGCAGCTGGGTCGAGGGCGTCTTCCGCTTCCCGGACGCCGGCGACACGGGCACGACGCCTCCCGACGCCGCCGCGCCGATCCCGCCGGACGCTTCGACCCCCGAGCCGCCCGACGCCGACGCCCCGGTCCCGCCGGACGCCGCCGCGCCGATCCCGCCCGACGCCGCGGCGCCCATTCCTCCCGACGCCGCCGCGCCCGGCCTGGACGCCGCGCCCGCGGGGCCCGACGCCGCTCCGCCCGGTCTCGACGCCGACGCTCCCGGACTGGACGCCGAGGCTCCGGGGCTGGACGCGGCCGAGCCCGGCCTGGACGCCGCCGCCGAGCCGCCCGACGCGGATCCCCCGGACGCGCCCTAGCCGGCGCGAAGGTCAGGAGTGACGGTGCTCGGCTTCCTCGCGGCGGTTCGCGACAAGCTCCTGGGGCCGGCGACGCCGCCGGAGCCCCTGGAGACCCTGCTCGCCGACCCGTCGGTGGTGGCCGGGCTCGCCCGGGCGCAGACCGGCTTCGCGCAGAACGTCCGGGCCATCGTCGCCAAGGCCGGCGAGCTGGGCTCGCCGGCCAACCCGCACATCAAGTCCATCGGCGGGTTCCAGATCCTGCGCGAGCTGGGCCGCGGCGGCATGGGCACGGTCTTCCTGGCGCAGGGCGAGCAGCACGGGCGGGTGGTCATCAAGGTGCCGTTCTCGGAGTTCGGCGCGGACCAGAACTACGTGGAGATCTTCTTCCGCGAGTTCCAGGCGCTCTCCACCGCCCGCCACGAGAACATCGTGCGCGTGTTCCGCTACGGGCGGGACCCCGACCACAACGTCTACTACTACGTGGCCGAGTTCGTGGACGGGGTGACGCTCAAGGAGTACCTCGACGCCTTCCCCGACCGGCTCTTCAGCCCCTCCGAGGCGGCGGTGGTGGTCCTCGCCGTCCTGCGCGCCGGGCGCTTCCTGCGCAGCAAGAACGTGACCCACCGCGACCTGAAGCCCGGCAACATCATGTTCGACCAGAACGGGAGGGTGAAGCTCATCGACTTCGGCGCCGCCAAGATCGCCGGGGAGAACTCCGAGCTGACCAACGCCGGCGTGATGATGGGCACCTTCGACTACATGGCGCCCGAGGCCGGCGGCGGAGCCAAGGCCCCGCCGGTGGGCGCCGAGCGCGACATCTACGCGCTGGGCCTCATCCACTACCGGCTGCTCAAGGGTCGGCTGCCCGCAGTCTTCGGCGGCGGGCAGGAGGGCGCCGTCGCCTTCGGCCGCTTCTGCCAGTCGGGCCGCCGGGTGCTCAAGGACTTGTCGGGCGTCGACCCCATGTCCAAGCGGCTGCTCAAGCGGGTGACCGAGCGCGACCCGGCGAAGAGGCTGGTCGACTTCGACGAGATCGAGCGCTGCCTCGCCCAGATCATCCGGGCCGACTTCGAGCGCGCCTCCGCCTGAGCCCCTGCTCCGGGAATCGTGGGCTCACTTGTCAGACAGCGGGCCACTTGTCAGACGTCCGACAGTGAACGGGCCCGGGGTCCTTGCGGGCCGTGCCGGCCGTCGCACGCAATTCCCGTCGTGTTCAGCTTTCCCAGGACGAAGAGCAGCGGGCGGAGCCATGGCGGCTCCCGGGGAGGTGTCTGGATGGTGAAGAAGCTCTTGGGGATCCTGGCGGCGGCGATGCTCGTCCCGGGCGTGGCGCTGGCTCAATCTGGCTCCAGCGCGGGGACCGACCAGTCGGGCACCGGCGGGACTGGCAGCTCGAGCGGCTCGTCGTCCTACGGGACCGGCTCCGGCACGCAGTCCGGCAGCTCGTCTTCTGGCACGGACCAATCGGGCGTCGGGGGCAGCGGCAGCTCGGGCAGCTCGCCGTCGTATGGGACCGGCACGCAGCCGGGCAGCGGCTCGTACGGCACCGGCGGCAGCGGGAACACGTGCACCTGCCCGGACGGAACCACTGGGACGCTGCCTCCGACCACGGGGTCGACCGGAGGAACGGGGTCCGACACCACGGGCGGCAGCATGGGGAGCGGTGGGACGACCGGCGGCACGGGTAGCCTCGGCACCACTGGCGGCGGGAGCACCGGCGGCACCGGCAGCGCGGGCCAGAGCTGCATCTGCCCGGGCACGCCGAGCACTGGCGGCGGCACCGGGACCGGGTCGAGCACCTACCCGGGCACCGGCGGCAGCGGCTCCAGCGGCCAGGGCAGCATGGGTGGGGCCGGCGGGACGGGCACCTCCTCGGGCGGCGGCGTCGGCGGGTCCGGCTCGACCGGCATGGGCACCTCGGACGACCTGGGCACGAGCGGCTCCGGCTCGTCGAGCGGTTCGACCGGCGGGTCCTCGGGCAGCACCTCGGGCGGCGCTGGCGGCGGCGGGTACTAACCAGCCCGTCCAGAAGCATGTTGGGGGGCCGCGGCGAACGCTCGCCGCGGCCTCTGTCTTGGGGGCGGTCGGGCGGCTATGGTGCGGTCTCCACTTCGCCCATGGAGCCCTCATGAAATCGTTGCCCCTCCTCCGAGCAGGCCTTGGGGCCGCGCTCCTGGCAGTGCCGTTGGCGGCGATGGCAGCGGCGCCTGCGGCGACCCCGGCGGGGACCGAGTCCGAGGTCGCCGCAGCCTACGTCCTCAAGGGCGATCTCAAGGAGATGCAGGCCAAGAAGGCCATCCGCTTCCTGGTGCGCGGCAGCCCCGACATGATGCCGCGCGCGGGCGATCCCCGCTTCGCCGAGCAAGCGCTCGCGCAGGCCTTCGCCGACAAGCTGAACCTGACGCCCGTGCTCGTCCCCGTCTCGTCGCTGGACGAGATGGTGACCGACCTCAACGAAGGGCGCGGCGACGTGGTGGCGGCCTCGCTGACGGTGACGCCGGCGCGGGAGAAGAAGCTGGCCTTCACCCGGGCCATCCGCTTCGTGAACCAGGTGGTGGTGGTCAAGGCGGACGACGCGTCGCTCAAGGCCGTCGAGGACCTGGCCGGCAAGGCGGTCACCGTCCGGCCCACCAGCTCCTACGCGGATCTGCTCGCGGAGATCTCCAAGAAGGTCAAAGGCATCGACGTGAGGGCGGCGGCCGAGGACGAGGACACCGTCGCGCTCATCCAGAAGGTGGGGCGCGGCGAGATCCTGGCGACCGTGGCGGACGAGGACATCCTCAAGGGCGTCCTCGGCTTCGAGCCGAACGTGAAGGCCGCCTTCGTCCTCGCCGAGAAGACGCCCATCGCCTGGGGCGTGCGCAGGAGCTCCACCGAGCTGAAGAGCGCGCTCGACTCCTTCCTCATCGAGAAGGCGATGTCGGAGCACAAGGATCACGTCTACAAGTCGGACCTCGACGACATCAAGAAGCGGGGCGTGCTGCGAGTGCTCACCCGCAACTCCAACACCTGCTACTTCCTCTACCGCGGCGAGGACCTGGGCTTCGAGTACGAGCTGGCGCGCGAGTTCGCCAAGGAGCAGGGCCTGCGGCTGGAGGTCGCCTTGCCCGAGAGCCGCGAGCAGCTTTTCACCTGGCTGGCGGAGGGGCGGGGAGACCTCTCGGCCGCGGGGCTGACCGCGACCGCGGAGCGCGCCAAGGCGTTCGCGTTCGGCGAGCCGTACAACGAGGTGAGCGAGGTGCTGGTGGTCTCCGCCAAGGACAAGGCCACCAAGGGCCTGGCCGACCTCAAGGGCAAGAAGATCTCGGTGCGCAGGTCCTCGAGCTACTACCAGTCGCTCTTGCCGCTGCAGGAAAAGTACGGCTTCGAGATCGACCTCGTCAGCGAGGAGATGGAGACCGAGCAGATCCTCAAGGAGGTGGGGGAGGGCAGGCTCACCGCCACCATCGCCGACTCGAACATCCTGGAGGTGGAGCTGACCTACGACGACGACGTGCGCGGCGCCGGGCCCCTCGGCGACACCGTGAAGATCGCCTGGGCCCTGCGGCAGGACCAGCCGCAGCTCAAGGCCGCCGTCGACGCGTTCTTCAAGAAGCACCGCGGCGACCTGTTCTTCAACATGACGCGCAACAAGTACTTCAAGAACCCCAAGTACATGCGGGCCAGCGGCGACGAGCAGCGCTCGGACAAGGAGGGGCGGCTGTCGCCCTTCGACGCGCTGGTGAAGAAGTACTCCAGGCAGTACGAGTTCGACTGGCGGCTGATCACGGCGCAGATGTACCAGGAGTCGCACTTCGACCCGACCGTGAAGAGCTGGGTCGGCGCGCAGGGGCTGCTGCAGGTCATGCCGGCCACCGCCAAGGAGCTGAAGATCGAGAACGTCACCGAGCCCGAGGCCGGCGTCCACGCCGGCGTCAAGCTCCTCTCGCGCTACGCCAGGCTGTTCATGAGCCCGGAGGTCAAGGAGAAGGACCGGATGAGGTTCGCGCTGGCCGCCTACAACTGCGGCCCGGGCCACGTCCACGACGCGCGGCGGCTGGCGGCGGACCTCAAGCTCAACCCCAACAAGTGGTTCGGCAACGTGGAGAAGGCGATGCTGCTTCTCTCCGTCCCGCAGCACGCCAAGAAGGCCCGGAGCGGGTACTGTCGCTGCGAGGAGCCGGTGAAGTACGTCAGCTCCATCCAGAGCCGCTACGACAACTACTCGCGGCTCGCGAAGCTGGAGTGACCACGATGACTGCCGAGCACGTGCTGACCATCCTCGCCGTGGGCGACCTCTCGCGTGCCCGGGCGTTCTACCGCGATGCCTTCGGGTGGGCGCAGCCGGTGGACGTCCCGGTCTACGCCGAGTTCGAGCTGCCCGACGGCATGCGGCTGGGGCTCTACCAGCGCGAGGGCTTCGCCCGGAACACCGGGCAGGCGCCCTCCGTCACCCCCATGGGAGCGATCTCCGCCACGGAGATCTACTTCCACGTCGACGACCTGCCTGCCGCCATCGCCAAGCTGGAATCTGCCGGAGCGCGGACGCTCAGCCCGCGGGCGAAGCGCGACTGGGGCGACGAGGCGGCCTACTTCGCTGATCCCGACGGCAACGTGCTGGTGGTGGGGCGGCCGTTGGCCTGAACCTCGGCCACGCTCTCCGTGGGCCGCCTGCGAGAAGTAGCTGATGCCCGGCGCAGGTCGGGCATGACTCTCTAGCTCGAATCGCGACCTGCGGGTGGCCGCGGCGCGGCGGCTGAGATTGGTGGCGAAGAGGGGCTGGGGCGACGAGGCGGCCTGCTTCGCCGACCCCGACGGCAAGGTGCCGGTGTCGGCGCGGCCGTTGGCGTGAGGCACCTGCTGGGCGGGATCCTCCCCCCCGGATCCGCGAAGGAGGGGCGGTCTCGGTCGAAAGGCGCCTGGGCCGACTCCTGGGGTGCGCGCCCGCTCAGCCTCCCGGCAAGGGCAGACCAGGGCAATGCCGCGCCCGTCGAGTCGAGGCGTCGATCCATGACCTGAACGGGCCGGTGGAAAGCCGCCCGCCCGGTGCCGAACTTCTCCGAGCAGCCAAGATTGCGACGGCACGGCCGCCCGCCCTGGCCACAGCCGCGGGCGGCGAGCGAACCGCGCCGGGGCGCCCATCAGGGTGTTGGGGGGGAGGCGGGCGGGATGGTTCGGCGGAGACGCCTGAAGTCGTGGTCCGTGGGAGGAGTGCTGGCGCTAGGGGTGGCCGCCGGGGGGCTCCTGTTCGGCAGCCCGACGCTCCTCAACCCCCGCGTCGTCGCGCCCCAGGGCGTGGTCGGCGTCTCGTCCTGGATGTCGTACGTGTGGATCATCCGCACCGCGCACGGCGCGGCCCTGGTGGATGCCGGGCACGATCCCCGCGGCACGGCCATCCTCGAAGAGCTCCGCCGGGAGGGGCTTTCCGCGAAGGACGTGCACCACGTGCTGCTCACGCACGGGCACGTCGATCACTGGGCGGCGGCCTCGGTGTTCCCGAACGCGCGGGTGATGGTCGGCGCGGGCGACGCCGACATCATCCGCGGCGAGCAGCAATCCGAGTCGCTGGGAGGGCGGCTCAGCCGCAGGCTCGAACCCGAGGGGAAGCAGCCGCCGAGGCTCGAGGAGCTGGAGGGCGAGCAGGTGCTGGACGTGGACGGCGAGCCCATCCGCTTCATCCCGCTGCCCGGCCACACGCGCGGCAGCGGCGCCTACCTCTACCGCGGCGTGCTCTTCACCGGAGACTCGCTGAACCGCTGGGTCCTCGGGGCGGTGGACTTCGCCTCCCGCTTCTACACCGACGACCCGAAGCAGAACCGGGAGTCGTTGCGCCGGCTGGAGTCCGTCGACTTCTCGGCGACGGCGGACGGGCACCAGGGCGTGGCGCTGGACGCCAAGGCCAAGCTCGAGCGCCTCCTGCACCCCTGAAGGCCCCGCCGCTACATGCCTGCTGCGGCAGCAGGCCCGTGCAGCTCCTGGGCGCCGGGCGCGGCCGGGCGCTCACTCCAGAGGAAGTAGTAGGGCTTGAGGTTCTGGCGCGGAGTCTCCCGGCCCGGCCTGAACCATCGACCCTTCTTGAAGATGGCTTCCGCCGCGGCGGTGTTCAGCAGGCGCTCGACGTAGAGGACGGCTCGGCTGCGCAGGTGGTGCAGCGTGGCGGAACGCAAGCCGTCGTCCGGAAAGACCTCGACGACCTGCAGCCCGCCCTCGGCGATCATCGTGTGGAAGTCGCTAGGCCGGGTGCCGAGCCCGTTCTCCTGAATGATGACCCTGCCTCCGGGCGCCAGGAACTTCGAGACGTTCCGGTACAGCTTCTCGTGCACGATGAAGTCGGGGTCGATGAGGCGCAGCTCGCGTTCCCACTGCTTGCGGGTGCCTCGCCAATGAGGAGGGTTGCTGACCACCAGGTCCCAGCGCTCCGACTCCGGAATGCCGTCGAGCCCGTCCGAGTGGAAGACGCGCGCGCGGTCGCCAAGGCCGTTCTCACTGATGGTGCGCTCGCAGGCGGCGACTGCTGCCGGGTTGATGTCCGCGAGCGTGAGCCGGTCGCACAGGCCGTGGGCGAGCATCGAGAAGCCGATGAACCCGGGTCCGGAGCAGTACTCGAAGACGTGCCCGACCTTGCCGACGCGGCGACGGATGTAGTCGACGTAGAGCTGGCCGAAAGTCATGCCGCCGCCGTCGAGGTTCGCGTCGTAGTTCAGGGCGATGTCGCCGTAACGCACGCGCATCATGGGTTTAGGGTCGGCCATCGATCCACCTCATGTCGCGAGCCGTCATCCGGGACTCGCTAGATCCGAACCAGCCCGTGCTTTGGCAGCGACTCGCGGGTGTGGGGAACGGGCGCGACCTTACATCGGCAGTATCGGACCGCCAAGAGCGAAGCCCGTGGTGGCCCCTGCATAACGGCCCAGGCTTTCCGCGGCAGCGCGGGGGCCGGGGCCCGTCCTCTGCGCGCTCGCCGACGGCCTGCACGGCGGGCCCCTCCGCCTTGTCGCGGAGGGGCCCCCGGGCGGCC
Source organism: Myxococcales bacterium (assembly GCA_036504155.1). GTDB lineage: Bacteria > Myxococcota > Myxococcia > Myxococcales > UBA5297 > JACRCT01. Next base: position 23,245 of record DASXVQ010000044.1, on the reverse strand, counting down.
TTGGAGGAGCCCCGGAAGCGCCGCGACGCAGGTGGACGCGCCGCTATCCCCGCCAGGCGATTCGGCCTACCCTTGCTCCGCCCTTCCAGACCGCAGGGCTTCGCAGGTCGGCACCTCTCGCACTGGCCGGAACACCCCAGGGAACTTCTCTCATGACTCGTCTTGCACCTCTCGCCTTCGTCCTCGCCGCCCTCGCTGTCGCAGGGTGTGGCCAGCCACCCGCCAATGAACCCGACGACGCGGCAACGTCGTCCTCCGCCGACGCCGCCCAGAACACCGACGCGGCCGCGCCCGCCGACGCCACGACCGCCCCGGTCGATGCCGCCGGAGAGCACCCCGACGCCGGGGAACCGAGCTCGCCCGATGGCGCGACCCTCCCGGACGACGGCGGGCCCGCTGCCGCCGACGCCGAGGTCACCGGCGACACCGGCCCCACCCCGGCGCAGCTGGCCGCCGCCGCCGAGCAGAAGGCCGCGGCCAAGCTCGACACGATCGCCGGCGATCCCGCCCTGCTGGAGCCGTTCGTCAAGGACGTGCCCAAGGGCGGCGACCTGCACCACCACCTCTCCGGCGCCGTCTACGCCGAGACCTACCTGGCGTGGGCCAAGGCCGAGGGCTACTGCGTCAACACCGGCTCCATGTCGCTGGCCTACTCCTGCAGCGCCGGGACGGTCGCGGTCCCCAGCCCCGGCGACGCGCTCTACACCCAGCTCGTCGAGGCCTGGTCGATGGAGAACTTCACGCCCGGAGCCGAGGACGGCCACGACCACTTCTTCGCCACCTTCGGCAAGTACGGGCCCATCTCCGGCTCGTCCCACCACGGGAAGATGCTGGCCGACGTGATGAAGCGGGCCGACTCCGAGAACGAGAGCTACATCGAGCTGATGCTCATCGCCGGCTCGGCCGCGGGCACGTTCGGGCAGGACCTCTGGAGCAGCCTGCACGGCAGCGCCCAGTTCACCGAGAGCGACTTCGACATGTTCCGCCAGGAGCTCATCACCGACAGCGGCTGGGCCGGCGCGGTGCAGCCCATCCTCAACGACGTGAACAACGCCGAGAACGAGTCGCGCCAGATCCTGGGCTGCAGCACCGCCCAACCCGACAGCGCCTGCCGCGTCGCCACGCGCTACGAGGTCTACGTCTCGCGCAGCGGCAGCGCCACCAACGTCTACTCGCAGATCGTCGCCGCCTACGAAGCCGGCAAGAAGGACGCCCGGGTCGTCGCCGTCAACCTCGTCGGCCCCGAGGACGGCACCACGGCGCTGCAGCGCTACGACATCGAGATGGCCATGCTCGGCAAGCTGAAGGCCGCCTACGCCGGCCGCAGCCCGGTGCGCATCAGCCTCCACGCCGGGGAGCTGGCCGCCAAGTACATGCCCGGGACCTGGAACATCGGCTCCATCAACCACGTGCGCAAGGCGGTGGAGATCGCGGGCGCGGACCGCATCGGCCACGGCATCGACATCATGTCCGAGACCAATCCCCAGGGGCTGCTCGCGGACATGGCCAGCCGCGACATCGCCGTGGAGATCTGCCTGAGCAGCAACATCCAGATCCTCGAGGTGAGCGGCGCGGCTCATCCGCTCGCGAACTACCTCTCCGCCGGAGTCGCGGTCTCGCTGGCCACCGACGACCAGGCGATCTCGCGCTCGAGCATCGCCGGGGAGTGGGAGCGGGCCGTCACCGACCAGAACCTGCGCTACCTGCAGCTCAAGGCGCTGGCGCGCAACAGCCTGCAGTACAGCTTCCTGCCGGGCTCCAGCCTCTTCAGCCAGCTCGACCCGCCGATCGCCGATCCCGCCTGCGCGACGAGCGACTTCGTCCTGCTCGGCGACGAGGTCCCCACCGCGGACTGCGCCGCGTTCCTGGCCCAGAGCGCCCGCGCCACGGCGCAGTGGGACCTGGAGCAGCGGTTCCGGGCGTTCGAATCCGCACAGTGACTTGAGGGAGGGAGTGTTCTTCGTGGAGGCCGACGCCCTTCTGGGGCGCCGGCAGCCCCTCTGCCTGCCCGGCGAGCGTCGAAAACAGGCGGGGGGCCAGTTGACTGCGGGAGGATGCGGCGCGATGGTCCCTCGCCGTCTATGAGCCAACACTTTCCTCCGACCCACAGTTGCGCCCGCATCGACCGGCTTCCCGACTTCGCGGGAGCGCCTGGAGAGCCCTCGCAGCCGAATGTCGGGTTCCCAATTCGAGGCGGGCCGAGGAACCCACAGGTAAGGACCCCACGATGAAAATCCTTCTCGTCTATCCAAACCTGGGTGGCCCCGTCGGCTTCCACATCGGCCTCGCGCACCTCTCCGGCGCCCTCAAGGCGCACTCGCACGAGGTGCGGCTGTTCCACCTCAACGCCGACGTCGGCTTCCCCCTGGACCTCGAGCGCGTCGCCCGCGAGGCGCTCGACTTCGCGCCGGACCTGGTGGGCATCACCGCCTGCACCGAGGAGATCGGCGGCGCCCTCGCCGTCGCGCGCCAGCTCAAGTCGCGGGTCCGCGCCGACCTGCCCATCGTCCTGGGCGGCGTGCACGCCACCCTCAACGCCGACGAGATGATCGGCCACGAGGAGCTCGACCTGGTGGTGGTGGGCGAGGGCGAGCACGCCATCGTCGACATCGCCGCGGCGATCCAGCAGGGCCGCGACCCGGCGGGCATCGAGAACGTCTGGGCGCGCCGGGACGGCAAGATCGTCCGCAACAGGCTGCGCCCGCTGGCCCAGCTCGACGAGCTGCCCCCGATGGACCTCGAGCTCTTCGACGTCCAGCGCCTCACGCAGATCCGCAACGGCTGGGTCGACGTGATGTGGACCCGGGGCTGCCTCTACCAGTGCACCTACTGCTTCAACAAGGCGTTCCGCGACCAGTACGCCCGCAACGGCTCCAGCGACCACACCAAGAACTACCGGCGCTCGATGAACCCGGAGCGCTTCATCCAGGGGCTGCGCAGCCTCATCGCCAAGAACCCGGGCATCAAGGCCATCTCCTTCGTCGACGACGACTTCCCCCGGGCGAAGGGCTGTGAGGAGATGCTCGGGCTGCTGCACGAGCAGATCGGCCTGCCCTTCATGATCAACGCCCACCCCGGCTCGGTGGACGAGGCGATGGCCAAGAAGCTCAAGGAGGCCGGCTGCGACCTCGTCCGCGTCGGGCTGGAGTCGGGGCGCGAGCGAATCCGCAAGCAGATCCTCGGCCGCCCGATGCCCGACGCCGCGCTGGTGGCCAGCTTCGCGCGCATCCGCGCCGCCGGGCTGCGGCTGCAGACCTACAACATGATCGGCCTGCCCACCGAGTCGCGCGAGGACATGCTGGCCACCCTCGAGCTCAACGCCCGCTGCCACACCGACGTGGTGAAGGTGATGACCTTCATCCCGTTCCCGGGCACCGAGCTGCACCAGACCTGCGGCTCCCTCGGCCTGCTGCCCGAGGCGGGGCCGGTCGGGGCTTCCGTCCACGGGCCCAGCGTCCTGCGGCTGCCCGACGAGCTGCGCCTGTTCCAGGAGAAGGCGCTGGAATACCCCGACTGCTACCTCAACTCCCTCACCGAGGGGCTCGCGGACCGCTACCGGCCGCTATTGTCGGAGCTGGATGGCATGCCGCGCGAGCAGTGGGACCGCCCCGAGGTCCGGGCGTCGTTCAACGCCAGCCGCGACGCGCTGTCCGCGAAGCTGTTGGCGGAGAAGGTCGACCACTACGCCATCCGCTTCTCGCACTTCGCCGTGAGGCTGTGCGGCGGCAAGGACGTCGTCGCCACCGCGTAGGCCGCCTCCGCCCCGATTGCAGGCAGCGCGCGCCGGAGTCGAGAGGGCTTTCGACTCCGGGCTCGTTTCGCTGCGCCCCAAGAGCCTGTCCGGCGCCGGCCGAAGGGCTCGGGTCAAGCGGATCGTGCCCTCAGGGCTGCGGGGCGGGCGGCAGCTTCGGCAGCTCCGTCGAGGACCCGGCGGGCAGCCCGCGTCCCGAGACCGGGAACAGCGACCGGCGCACCTCGCCCCGGAGCAGCTCGCGCTGCTTGCGCCACATCTGTCTCCACTCCCGGCGCGGGTCCAGCCAGCCGAGCACCACGGCCTGGAGGGTCAGGGCCAGGCGGATGAGCGGCGCCGACCGCCAGCGGTGCTTCTCGATCACGTAGAGGTATCCGCGGCGCTCCTCGAGGGACACCATCGGCCCCGGCCTGCGCGAGCCTCCGCCGACGTGCACCACCGGTTCCCCCAAGAGCTCCAGCGCGAACCCGTGCGAGCGGACGACCTGGCACCAGTCCCGCTCCTCGTTGAAGAGGAAGAGGTTCTCGTCCATGCCGCCGACCTGGTCCACGACGTCGCGGCGGGTCATCAGGCAGGCGGCGCAGAGGATGGCCACCTCCCGGTGCTCGCGGATGGGCGCCCACAGCGGCCAGTACATGCCGGCGAACAGGAACTGCCGGCTGCCGTCGACGTTGACGAGCCGGGGCGCCACGGCGCCCAGCCGGGGCTCCTCGCAGAGGCGGCGGTGCATCGCCTCCAGCGAGGCGGTGGTGAGGAAGAGGTCCGAGTTGAGCCAGAGGATGAAGCGCCGCGAGGCGGCCTCGGTGCCGGTGTTGATGGCGTAGGCGAAGCCGTGGTTCGGGTGCTCCAGGACCTTCACCCACGGGAACTCGCTGCGGACCATGGCGGCGCTGCCGTCGGCAGACGAGCCGTCGCAGACCACGACCTCGGCGGCCGGCGCGACGGCCTCGACGACCTGCAGCGTCTTCCGCAACAGGTCCCGCGCGTTGTACGAGGGGACGACGATGCTGAGGTCCTGGTGCCAGTCTGCCCCGGTGCCTGGCGACCGTTCGAGCGAATGAGCGAGTTCAGGCATTACGTCCTCATACTCCGGGCCGCCCCCTCGCGCTGGAGGCCATGGACTCGGCGGTGCTGCCTTGCGCGCCGAGTCCCGTCAGGTATTGTGCCGGCCCGAAAACCGCTTCGATCAACGGCGCTGCAATAGCATCCGGAGCCTCGGATTCCCAAGGGATTTCTCATTTTGAGGCTCGTGCCGTGGGCCAAGCGCTACGGCCGCTGGCTCTTCCTGGCGGCCGGGCTCGCGGCCGCTGCCGCGCTCGTCGTCCAGGCCGGCCCACGCCGTCTCTGGGAGGTGCTGGTGCAGGCCGGCCCGGTCATCCCGGCGATCATCGCCCTCGACGCCCTGTGGATGTCGTTCGAGGCGGCGGCGCTGCTCGTGACCTACGGCCCCGCGCGCAGGAACATCCCGGCCCGCGAGCTGGCCCGCTCCGTGGTCACCACCTACGCGACCATGGCCATCCTGCCGGTGGGGCGGGTGGGCGCGGAGATCGCTCGCGCCGCCATCCTCGCGCCCTACGTCGGCAGCCAGAAGGTCGCCGCCGGCGCGGCGCGAATCCAGATCCTGGTGCTGCTCGCCAACTCGGTGGTCTGCGTGCCGTGCTTCCTCGCGTCCGGCCTGCTCGGCGGCTGGACGAGCGGCCTGTCGCTGCTGCTGGCGGGCAACTTCTTCGCCAACGGGGTGCTCGGTCTCGGGCTGCTGCTGCTCAGCCGCAACATCCGCGTCGGCGGCTGGCTCGGCAAGAAGTTCGAGCGGATGGTCCACTGGGGTCCCGAGCTCGACGAGGAGCTGCGCCGGGGCCCCGCCATGCCGCCGCTGCCGGCGCTGCTCGCCCTGGCGGGCCGGACCGCCCAGGCCTTCGAGTACGGGCTCGTCCTGGCCGTCGCCGGGGGAATGGCGATGACGCTCTCCGGCTCGCTTTTGGCCGAGGGCATCCACATCGCCGCGGCCGGGCTGGGCGACGCCGTCCCCAACCAGGTGGGCATCTCGGAGGGGATGTACCGGCTCTTCGCCGGCGAGCTCGGGCTGGGCGCGCATCCGGAGCGGGCGCTGGCCATCCCCATCATCATCCGCGCCGCGAACTTCGTGGCCGCGGGGATCTGCTTCGCGCTCATCGCGATCTGGCCCAAGAGCCCGGCGCCGCGGAGCGCGCCGGGGCCCGCGGTCGAGACCCCTCCCGCCTGACCCGCGGAGTCGAGAGAGGGCGTCCTTCCCCTCGGGTTTTTCCGGGCTGCCGTCCCTCCGCTTGCTCTTTTCCGGCCTCTCGCTACCCTCTGGGGGCCAATCCGTGGGGACAGCTTAAGTGCTCGATAATCCTACCTAATAATCTCTTCACAATCTCGGGTCGCCCTTCCCGGCGTCTCGTTCAACTCGTTGGAGGACACATGCCCACCACCAGCAAGACCTCCCCCAAGCTCAACCTCCCCAAGGGCGCCGCCCTGCTGCACGACCCGCTCTACAACAAGGGCTCGGCGTTCACCGAGGCCGAGCGCCTCGCCCTGGGCATCAAGGGCCTGCTGCCCCCCTACGTGCAGACGATGGAGGAGCAGGTGCAGCGCGTGATGGAGAACTACCGGGCCAAGCAGACCGACCTGGAGCGCTACATCCACCTCATCAGCCTGCAGGACCGCAACGAGACGCTCTTCTACAAGGTGATGATGGACAACCTGGAAGAGATGATGCCGATCATCTACACGCCCACCGTCGGCGCCGCCTGCCAGCAGTACGGCCACCTGTTCCGCCGCCCGCGCGGCCTGTTCCTCTCCGCCAAGGAGAAGGGCACCTACAACAAGATCCTGAAGAACTGGCCGCACCGCGACGTGCGCGTCATCGTGGTCACCGACGGCGAGCGCATCCTGGGCCTGGGCGACCTGGGCGCCTGCGGCATGGGCATCCCGGTGGGCAAGCTCTCGCTCTACACCGCCTGCGCGGGCATCAACCCGGCGCAGACCCTGCCGATCCTGCTCGACGTGGGCACCGAGAACGAGACCAACCTGCGCGACCCGCTCTACATGGGCATCCGCCAGGGCCGGGTGCGCGGCCGCGAGTACGACGAGCTGGTGGCCGAGTTCGTGGACGCGGTGTTCAAGAACTTCCCCAAGACGCTGCTGCAGTTCGAGGACTTCGCCAACATCAACGCCTTCCGGGTGCTCGAGACCTACCGGGAGAAGGTGCTCACCTTCAACGACGACATCCAGGGCACCGCGGCGGTGACGCTGGCCGGCCTGTACTCGGCGCTGCGCATCACCAAGAAGCCGATGAAGGATCAGAGGATCCTCTTCCTGGGCGCCGGCGAGGCGGGGGTGGGCATCGGCAGCCTCATCGCCTCGGCCATCGCCGAGGAGTGCGAGATGCCGATCGAGGAGGCGCGCAAGCACTGCTGGTTCGTGGACACCAAGGGCCTGGTGGTCAAGGGCCGCACCGACCTGGCGCACCACAAGCTGCCCTTCGCGCACGAGCACGCGGCCTGCCCGGACCTGGCCTCCGCGGTCGAGGCCCTCAAGCCCACGGCGCTCATCGGCGTGTCCACCATCGCCAAGGCGTTCAACAAGCAGATCGTGGAGCGGATGGGCCAGTTCAACGAGCACCCGATGATCTTCGCGCTCTCGAACCCGACCTCGAAGGCCGAGTGCACCGCCGAGGAGGCCTACACCTGGACCAACGGCCGGGCCATCTACGCCAGCGGAAGCCCGTTCCCGGCCTGCACCCTCAACGGCAAGACCTACGTCCCCGGCCAGGGCAACAACGCCTACGTCTTCCCGGGCATCGGCCTGGGCGCCGTGGCCTGCGAGGCCAAGCACGTCACCGACCGCATGTTCACCGAGGCCGCGCGGGCGCTGGCCGCCTGCGTGCTGGAGAGCGACCTGGACATGGGCCGCATCTACCCGTCGCTCAAGCGCATCCACGAGGTGTCGGCGCACATCGCCGCCGCCGTGGCCAAGGTCGCCTTCAAGGACGGGCTGGCGCAGATCAAGAAGCCGGCCGACCTGCACAAGCACGTGAAGTCCCAGATGTGGGTGCCGGAGTACCGCGAGTACGTCTAACGGCAGTCGATAGTCGATGGTCGATAGTCGGTAGCGGTTTGGAGACCAGTACGGCGGCCGGGGCCTCCCAGGGCTCCGGCCGCCGTCGTTGGGTGGTACCTTCTGCCCGCCATGAAACCGATCAGAAGCGCTCCGGCCGTCGCGCTCGTCGCAAGCCTCGGCCTGCTGCTTTCCGGGTGCGCCGGCTGTGCCCGGATGACCGAGTGGTCGACTGGCGCCCGGCGCGTCGAGCCCAGGGACGTCGGGCCACCCGGCGCCTGGGCGGCAATCATCGATCTGCGGCCCGCTTCCGAGTACGAGGCGGGGCACGTGCCCGGCGCGGTCCGCCTGGCCTTCGAGGACGTCAACGGCTACCTCGCCCGCCTGCACGCCTCCCAGAGTGACGTGCCGGTGCTCATCGCCTGCGAGGACGGCATCGAGGCGGCGCTGGCCTGGCCGGCGGCGCAGATGCACGGCTTCACCCGGGCCTTCGTCCTGGGCGGCGGCATGGCGGCCTGGCGCGAGCAGGGCCTGCCGCTGGAGAAGACGCCCAACGAACCCCGGTTCGCGCGCGAGCCGCCGCAAATGGCCATGAGCCGCTTCGCGCAGGTGATGAACGTGGCGGCGGGACTGGGGCTCAAGCCCACCTACATGCTCCTCGTCCTGGCGATGGTCCTCCGCCTGCGCAAGGTCCGCCGGCCCATCGGCGTCCTGTGGCACGGCCTGCTCTGGTTCTTCGTGGGCGAGGCGTTCTGCGCGGCGAACCTCGCCTTCCACCTGCCCGGGCACGTCTATCTGTCGGACGTCGGGCACGGCGCGGGGATGGTGGCGATGTCGGCGCTCATCCCCTGGGGCCTCTACGCCATCCTCGACGAGCGGGTGCTGCGCTTCTCCGACCCCTCCGCCGGATGCCGGTTCCAGGCGCTGTGCGGCCGCTGCTGGAAGCGCGACCCGGTGCGCTGCGGCCTCCACGACCTGATGCTGCTGATGCTCCCGGCGCTGGCGATCGTCTCGCTGCTGCCGCTGAGCGGCCCGCTGCGGCCCCTGCAGGTCGTCTCCGACGTGCTGGGGACCAAGACCGACTTCGGCGTGCCGGTGCTCAATCTCTTCGTCGAGCTGCGCGTGTACCCGGTGCTGGGCTTCCTCGGCTTCCTCGCGACCTTCGCGATGATGGTCCGGGGAGGCACCCAGGCGCTGCGCCGGGCGACGCCACTGTTCTTCGTCTCCCTGGGGCTGATGGCCTACTCGCTGCTGCGCTTCCTGCTCTCCGAGGCGTTCCGCGAGGCCTTCCACTGGTCCAACTTCTGGGAGGAGCTGACCGAGATGTTCATGGTGCTGGCCATCGGAGCGTTCCTCTACGTCTTCCGGCGCCAGCTCGCGCTGGTCCCCGCCGCACCGGCGGAGGCTGCGGCTCCGGCTCCGGCCGCGCAGGCGCCCCCGGCGGGCGGCTGACGGCGTGCGCATCCGCCTCATCCAGCCGCCGCTGGTCCAGCCGCTCTATCGCCAGCTGACGCTGCCGGTGGTGGGGGCCGAGCTGAGCGCCCACGGGCTCGAGGTGGAGGCCTGCGACGAGAACGTCGAGCCTCTGGACGAGAGCCCGGTGGAGCTGGTCGGCATCACCTGCCACGTCTACAACGCGCCGCGCGCCTTCGAGCTGGCCCGCCAGTTTCGTGCGCGAGGGTCGAAGGTCATCCTCGGCGGAACGTTCCCCACGGTCGCCCCGGCTCTGGCGGCGCCGCACGCGGACTGCGTCGTCGTGGGCGAGCTGGAAGGCATCAGCCCAAGGCTCGTCCGGGACGCGCTGGCCGGCCGCCTCGAGCCGCTCTACCGGGCCGCGGCGCCGCCCGACCTGTCCAGCACCGTCCGCCCCGACCTCGGCCTCATCGACTCCGAGCGCTACCTCCAGATGAACTTCCCGGTGGAGCTCTCGCGCGGCTGCCGCTTCGCCTGCCGGTTCTGCACCCAGCGGGCGCTGTATGGGACCGCGCGGACGCGCTCGCTCGCCGACGTCGAGCGCGACCTGGCTCAGTACGACCGCGGGCTGGTCGAGGTCCTGGACGTCAACTTCCTCAACGATGCCGGATTCTTCCGCCGGGCTGCGCCGCTGCTGCGCTCGGCGGCGGGGCCGGGCTGGACCGGCCAGGCCACCGTGCTCGATCTCGCGGCCGATCCCGCCTTGCCGGACCTGCTGGCCCGGAGCCGCTGCCGCTCGGTGTTCGTGGGGCTGGAGACCACCTCGCCCGAGGGGCTGCGCTCGGTGGACAAGGGCTGGCTGAATCCGCGGATCTTCCTGGACGTGGCGCGCCGGCTGCGCGAGGCGGGCGTGCTGGTGCAGGTGGGGGTCATCGTCGGGCTGGACAGCGACGAGCCGGACACCTTCGCGCGGCTGGGCGACTTCCTCGACGAGGCGAGAGTCCAGACGCTCACGGCTTCGTGGCTGCACTACTTCCCCGGCACCGAGCCGCACGAAGCGATGCGCCGGCAGGGGAGGCTGCTCAGCGAGGACTGGCGCGACCTGGACGGCAATCACCTGACCATCCGCCCGCTGAAGATGGACCCCGAGAGGCTCGAGGAGGCGGTCGCGCAGCTTTTGCAGCGCTTCTATGGCCTCAAGTCCATCGGGCTGCGGGGCGCCCACGGCGGCATCGCGCGGGCGCCCGCGCAGCTCTTCCACCACTTCTTCCAGAACGCCGTCATGCGCTCGTACTACCGGGACCTGGAGCGTGGGGCTGCCGCACCGGGACGCTACGGCGGCGGCAAGGCCGAGAGCGGAGGGCTGGTCCGGCGCGCGGCCGACGCCGGAGCTTGGGCCCTCGACCGGCTGCTGGAACTGGGGCGCCGCAATCCGCCGGCGTCGAAGGCGTAGTCAACGAGGCGGTCCTGCCGGTAGGGTTTGGAAACTCCAAGGAGATCTCATGGCGACCCTCAAGCTCATCCGCCACGCGACCCTGCAGCTCGAATACGGCGGGCGCCGCCTGCTGGTGGACCCGGTGCTCTCCGCCAAGGGCGCGCTCGACCCCGCGGCGCAGTCGGGCAACGACCGCCGCAATCCGCTGGTCGACCTGCCGGTGCCGGTCGCGACGCTGCTCGACTACGAGGAGTGCCTGGTCACCCACGCGCACCGCGACCACCTGGATCCGGCGGCGCTCGAGCAGTTGCCCAAGGACAAGCCCATCCTGTGCCAGCCCGCCGACCTCTCGCGGCTCCAGTCGGCGAGGTTCCAGGACGTGGTCCCGGTCGAAGCGAAAGTGCAGCGCGGGGAGATCGAAGTGGCGCGCACGCCCGGCGAGCACGGCAAGGGCGAGATGATCCAGAAGATGGGCGTCTCCTCGGGCTTCGTGCTGCGCCACCCCGCCGAGCCGTCGCTCTACCTCGCCGGGGACACGGTGTGGTGCAAGGCGATGCAGGCCAACCTGCGCACCCACCGGCCGGAGGCCATCGTCCTCAACGCCGGGGCCGCGACCTTCACCCAGGGCGGGCCGGTGACCATGACGGTCGACGACGTGATCGCCGTGGCCCGCGACGCCTCGCTGGCCCGCATCGTGGTGGTGCACCTGGAGGCCTGGAATCACTGCGGGCTCTCGCGCGCCGAGCTGCGGGAGCGGCTCGACGAGGAAGGGCTGGGGGAGCGGGTGACGGTGCCGGACGACGGGCAGGACGTGGATTTGTCCTGAGGCATGCCTTCACGAGGCCGGCGATCCGGTTGGGGCGATCGTGTATCGTGGCGCGCAGATCAGGCCGGACGAGCGAGGTCGAACGATGAATCGGGCGAAGCTGCTTCCCCTCGTGGCGCTGGGCACGTGCGCCCTCGCGCTCTCCACTTGCGGCCAGGAGCCGCCGGCGTCGGTGTCTCCGGACGCGGCTGCTTCCACCGAGGACACCGGTCCCGGCCAGCCCTGCACCTACGCCTCGGACTGCGTCCAGGGTGACTGCCTCCAGGGCCAGTGCGTGAAGTGCTCGTCCTCGTCCTGCACGGGCGACAACGTCTGTGGCTCCGACCTCAAGTGCGTGCGGCCCGACGCGGGCGGCGTGAACCCGGGCCTGGACGGAGGGACGCTGCCGACCGGCGACACCGGCGTTCCCGAGTGCCTGGATCGCTCGGCGTGCGCCGCGGGCCTGGTCTGCAGGGACGGCAAGTGCCAGAGCTGCGTCAGCGGCCTCGAATGCGCGGCCAACGAGAACTGCATCGGCAACAAGTGCGTGGCGACCAGCGAGCCTGACGGCGGCCCGGGCGGCCCGGACGCAGCGGTCCAGCCCTTCGACGGCGGCGGCACCCCCGGCCGCGACGCCGGCGGCCAGGTGGGCGTCGACTCCGGCACGGTGGTCGAGCCTGCCGACGCCGGCAGCGGCTGCGATCCCGCCTGCGCGGCGGACCAGTACTGCTTGTTCGGCACCTGCCTGGGCGGCAGCAGCAGCGACGGCGGAAGCGGCTGCGAGCCGCCCTGCGATCCCGGCGCGTACTGCATCTTCGGCTATTGCATCGGTGGCGGCGGGAGCGACGGAGGCAGCGGCTGCAACCCGCCTTGCGACCCCGGCGCGATGTGCATCCTGGGCGCCTGCATCGGCGGCGGCGGCGGCGACGGCGGCACCAGCGGCTGCAACCCGCCGTGCGACCCGGGCGCCTACTGCCTCTTCGGCAGCTGCATGGGCGGCGGGAGCAACGACGGCGGCTCGGGCTGTCAGCCGGCCTGCGACCCTGGCGCCTACTGCATCTTGGGCAACTGCATCGGCGGAGGCGGGACCGACGGCGGCACCTCCTGTGAGCCGCCCTGCGCCCTCGGCCAGACCTGCATCCTCGGCACGTGCCTGGGCCAGGCCATCGACGCCGGGCTCTAGGTCCGAAGCGATCACGTCCACGTCTGCGCGGTGCCTCCTGGCTTGAGCTTGGAGGCGCCCGTTGCTGGGCTCATGGGGCGCAGGTCATCAAGGATCTGCGTCGACCGCCTGCCTTGGATCCGCTCCGGCACAGGGGGTCAGGTCGCCGCGCAGGGTTGTCCGGATAGCGGGTAGCGGACTACCCCGTAAGTCGATACGGGGTAGCGCACTACCCGTTAACTCAGGCGGCCGGCTGGAGACCTGGAGCAGTGCGCTCTCGCGCGTGAAGGGGTCGACCTCGGTCTTCCGAGCTGCCCATTCTCCCTATTAGCCAGCCCAAGCGGCGAAGCCTCTCCGCGTTCGAGCCGAGCGACGAGTCGCTCGGCCGAGCAGTCGAGCCCGCTACTTCCTGCTCCTGCGCCGCGAAAGGGCCAAGGCGCCGAAGGCCAAGAGCAGCATCGGGACCGGCGAGGCCCCGCCGGCGCTGCCGCAGCCGCAGCCCTGAGTCTGGGGCAGGGCGGTTCCGGCGTCCGCGCCGCCGTTGGACGAGGTGGGCTCGCCGATGCACTTGCCGGCGGCGCAGGCGTCGTTGATGGTGCTCGTGTCGCCGTCGTCACAGGTGGTCCCGTTGGCCTTGGCGACGTAGACGCAGTCGCCGGTCTGCCAGTCGCACTGGCCGACCTTGTGGCAGGCATCGGGCGCCGAGCAGGTCTTGGGGTTGGTGCCCTTGCAGATCTCCCCAACGCAGACGTCGTCCAGGGTGCAGGCATTGCCGTCGTTGCAGGCCGAGCCGTCCTTCTTCTGGAAGCAGGGATCGGCGCCCTTCGGGGAGCCCTTGCACAGGCCCGAGAGGCACTGGTCGTTGACCGTATTCGAGTCGCCGTCGTTGCAGATGGTGCCGTCGGGCATCGCCGTGCCGCTGCACAGGCCGTTCGAGGGGTCGCAGGTGCCGGCGGCGTGGCAGGCGTCGGCGGCGCAGGCGCCGGTGATGACCGTGCCCCGGCAGCTGCCGCCGACGCACTGGTCGTTGGCGGTGCAGGCGTTGTGGTCGTCGCAGGTGGCGCCGTTGGGCAGGGTCCCGTAGGTGCAGGTGCCGGTGGCCGGGTTGCAGGCGCCGGCGCCGTGGCAGGCGTCGGGCGCGGGGCAGGCCTTGGCGGTGCCGCTCGCGCAGCTGCCGGACTGGCAGGAGTCGCCCGTGGTGCAGAGGTTTCCGTCCTCGCAGGCCGTGCCGTCCTGGAGGTTGGGGAACGGGTCGCAGGCGCCGCTCGTCGAGTTGCACGCCGAGGCGGCCTTGCAGGCGCTGGGGGCGGGGCAGGTGTTGATGGCGCTGCCGCCGACGCAGGTGCCGTTCTGGCAGGTGTCGGCCTGGGTGCAGCCGTTGCCGTCGCTGCAGGAGGTCCCGTTGGCCTTGTTGTCGCCGCCGGTGCAGGCGCCGGTCGAGGCGTTGCACGCGCCGGCGTTGGTGCAGGGCCCGGCCGTGCCGGGGCAGACCTTGGCGGTGCCCGCGCAGCTGCCGTTGGACTGGCACTTGTCGTTCTCGGTGCAGGCCTTGCCATCGTCGCAGACCTTGCCGGTCACCGTGGTGCAGGTCCCGTCCCTGGTGGCGCCCAGCGCCGCAGTGCAGGCCTGGCAGGTCCCGGAGCAGCCCTTGTCGCAGCAGACGCCGGAGACGCACACGCCGCTCTGGCAGGAGGAGCCCGAGGTGCAAGCCGCGCCGTTGGCGGCGAGCGTGCCGACCGCGCCCTGGACGTACGACTCGAAGTAGGAGACGTCGGTGGAGACGCCGTCGGTCATGCAGCTCGCGTCGCCGTAGGAGGTGACGCCGGCGACGTACTGTTGGCCGGAGACGGTCAGGAAGGCGGGGCCGCCGCTGTCGCCGCTGCAGGGGCCGGCGGAGCCGGTGTAGATGATGCTGCCGGCAGGGGCGCCGTTGCAGCCACTGGAGCTCGCGCAGACCTGGTCGAGCGTGTCGGAGACGTGGAAGAGCGAGCCGCTGGGGCACTCGTAGCCGTTGCAGGTGCCGTATTGGTCCGGGTGGTCCTGCAGGCCGTAGCCGGAGAACTCCACCGTCGCGCCGGCCTTGAGGTTGCCGGCGGCCAGCGCCTTGGTCAGGGCGGGGATGGGGGTGATGCCGGAGGGCACCGCCGACGAGGAGATCTTCAGGTAGGCGATGTCGTTGTGCGGAACATACTGGCTGTCCACCGTGTAGTTCGGGTGGCGCGAGACCTGCGTGACGTTGCCGGCGGCGGAGCATTGGCTGCCGCCGAAGTAGCAAGGGTCGCCGGGGTAGTCGGGAACCTGGTCTCCGTCGGTGTCGAAGAAGACGCCGTAGCGGGAGGTGCTGGAGACGAGGGCGCCCGAGTTCTCGTCGGTCACGCAGTGTCCGGCGGTGAGGACGACGTTCGGGGAGATGAGCGTGCCGCTACAGAAGCCCAGGGGCTGGTGGCTGCTGTCGAGAATCTCGATGAACACCACCGCCTTGTGGGCGGGATTGGTGTCCTTCGACCCGCCGACGATGGCGTTGCGCGCCGAGCGCGTCCGCAGGGGCTCGGAGGCGTCCTTGGTACAGGCCGCCAGCGAGAACGCGAGGGTTGCGACGAGGAGGAGGCGGAGGCGCGTCATGGGAACTCCAAAGCTTCGAGGTTGCGCTGCGCTGCTCACCGGCCGGTGGCGGGAGGCCGAATGACACCGCCGAGCGATGGCTGATTGCAAGCGACTTTCGGCTGCGTTCGGAGGCGAGCCAGGTGGGCCAATGTCGGATAAGCGGAGCCGTCCGCCATGAGGCCGATGCCGGTGGCCGACCTTCCCGGTCCGTTGCCGCTTCGAAGGGTCGCACCTACCTTCGCGCGAAACCTTTTCCGGGAGGGAGTCATGCGCAGATCGATGGTGACGGTGGCGGCGCTCTCGACGGTCGGGATCCTGGCGTTGGCGCGGTGCGGCAACAACGGCGGCGGCGCGGACGCCGGCTTGGACGCGGCGGGGGCGGCACAGGACGCGCAAGTCGCAGGCCAGGACGGAGCCACGGCGGGGCTAGACGCGGCAACGGCGGGGATGGACGCGGCAACGGCGGGGCTGGACGCGGCGACGGCCGGCGTCGATGTCGGCCCGGTCCTGCCCCCCACGCCCTGCGAGAAGATCACCAACTTCGGCTGCGACGCCGGAGTCTGCTTCACGACCGCCATCAGTCAGATGGGCGCAGAGACGACCGCCTGCGGCACGCCCGGGGCTGGCGGCGACTACGTGCCGTGCGGGAGCCCCTTGGACTGCCAGGCGAACTTCACCTGCCTGCCGCTGCCGGCGGCCTCGGATGCCGGCTTGGTCTGCCACCAGTACTGCATGTCGTCGATGAAGTGCCCGGGCACCGCGGCTGCCCCCGAGAACTGCACGACTTTCGAGGCTACGGCGACGGTCGGGTACTGCATCCAGGTGCCGGCGTGCAGCCTCTACACCCAGAACTGCACCGACCCGGCGCAGGGCTGCTACCCGGTCTCGAGCGGCACCGGCGGCTGCGTCGGCAAGGGCAACAAGAGCTTGGGCGCCGCCTGTACCCTCCACAAGGACTGCGACCCGGGCCTGGTGTGCCCTCCGAGCGTGAACGTCTGCAGCACTGCATGCGACCCGACGGTCGCCAACACCTGCACCGGAGGGCTGACGTGCACGCAGCCCAACCTGCTGACTTGGGGCTACTGCAAGTAGGAGCCGTGCGGCGTCGGGTAGGATGAGGGCGCCCATGCACGCCCTCATCCTGCTCGCCGCTCTCGCCGCCCAGCCCAAGGCTCCCGCGCCGGCGCCCACCGACGTCCCCGAGCCGCTCCGGGAGTTGATGGGGCTTCCCTACGTCAACGACGAGGTCCTGGACGAGAACGGCCGCTGGACCTTCTTCGCCAAGCCGGAGACGGTGGCCGACTCCCCGGGGCTGAACTGCTCGGGGTTCGTCTATGCGGCGACGGGGCGCCTGCTCCATCGCACGCTGACCGTCGCGCAGGCCAAGCGCGACCGGCTGGGCGACAGCGGCCCGGGGTCCAAGCTCGGCGAGGACTGGGATTTCGGCTGGGACCTCCTGATGAACCTCAGCGACGGGCTCGAGCGGAGGATCCTGCTGCCGGAGGGGCCCAAGGAAGCCGGGCTGGACGTCGCGCGGACCGAGAAGGGCTTCGTCGCCGACGACACCGCGGCCTGGAAGAAGCTCCTCCCGCAGATCAAGGAGGGCCGGGTCTACCTCGCGTCGATCATCCGCCAGAAGCACGGCCGGCTGGAGCACGGCCACGTGGCGTTCCTGGTGCGCGACGGGGCGGGCCGGGTCTGGCTCTACCAGACGCTGCCCCACGGCAAGTCGCACCGCCTCAACCTGACGTCCGAGGGCGGGTTGGGTCGGCTCAAGGGGATGTTCGGCATGGGCGTGCGGATGTTCCTGCTCGAGGTCGTGCCCGCCCCATGAATCGCGCGCTCGTCGGGCTGGCGGCGCTGCTGGCGTTCTCGGCCTGCTCCAAGCCCCGCGAGGTGGTGGTCTTCCATGCCGCCAGCCTGCGGCGGGTGATGGCCGATGCGGCGGCGGCCTTCCAGAAGGCCGAGCCCGGGGTGCGCATCCGCCTGGAGCCCAGCGGGTCGCAGGTGGCGCTGCGCAAGGTGACCGAGCAGGGCCTGGCCGCCGACGTGGTGGCGACCGCCGACGGCGCGCTCCTCGAGGCGGCGCTGCTCCCCGCGCACGCCTCCTGGGCGATGGAGTTCGCCTCCGGCGAGATCGTGCTGGCCCACCTGCAGCACAGCCGCTTCACGGACGAGGTGGGTGAGCGCAACTGGCCGGAGATCCTCTCGCGTCCCGGCGTGCGCCTGGGCCGCGTCGATCCCGACCTCGCCCCGCTGGGGTACCACACGCTCTTCTGCTGGGAGCTCGCCGAGCGGTACGGCGGCTTTGGCGCCGCCGCGGATGGGCTCGCCGCGCGCCTGGCCGCCGCGGCCAGGGCCGAGCGCCTGGCGGCCGACGAGACCGAGCTCTTGGGGATGCTGGAGAGCCGCGCGGTGGACT
The DNA here is from genome assembly GCA_036504155.1 of Myxococcales bacterium. Lineage (GTDB taxonomy): Bacteria > Myxococcota > Myxococcia > Myxococcales > UBA5297 > JACRCT01. The sequence continues at coordinate 5,573 of DASXVQ010000044.1, read as the reverse complement.
ACGCCTTCCTCTACCGCTCCACCGCCGAGGACCACCACCTCAAGGTCGTCCGGCTCTCTCGCGAGCTGAGCCTCGCCGACCCCAGCCTGGCTTCGACCTACGGCGGGATCGCGGTCGAGGTCCGCGCCGCTTCGGGGCCGGACCGCAGGCTGCTCGCGGGCCGCCCGATCACCTACGGGATCACCGTCCCGAGCCGCGCGCGCAACCCGGCCGATGCCGAGCGCTTCGTCGCCTTTCTGGCGGGTCCGCAAGGACAGGCCCTGCAGCGCGCCGCCGGGTTCACGCCTCTCGTACCCCCTCGCTGCAAGCAGGCCGGGGCGTTGCCTGCGGCACTTGCGGCCGTGCTCGCTCCCGGCAAAGGTCCATGACCCTCTCCGATTCCCGCCACGTCCTGGTGACCGCAGCCGTGGGCAACGTCGGCTCCGAGGTGGTGCGCGCGCTGCTCTCCCGCGGCGTGCCGGTGGTGGCTGCCGATCGCGATCCCAGCCGGGTCGGCAAGCTCTTCGGGGAAGGGACCGTGCGCGCCGTGGCGCTCGACTTCGCTCGCCCGGAGACGTTCGACGAGGCGGCGCGCGGGGCCCGTGCGGTGTTCCTCGTCCGGCCGCCTCCCATCTCCGACGTGGGCCCGACCCTCAACGCCTTCGTCGACCGCGCCGCGGCGGCCGGCGCCGAGCACGTGGTGTTCCTCTCGGTCATCGGAGCCGGGAAGCAGAGCTGGGTCCCGCACCACAAGGTCGAGCGCCATCTGAAGGACTCGAAGCTCGCCTACACGCTGCTGCGCCCGGGCTTCTTCGCCCAGAACCTGGGAGACGCGTACCGCCGGGACCTCGTCGAGCGCGACGAGCTCTACCTGCCTTCGGGCCGGGGCAAGGTCGCCTTCGTCGACGTGCGCGATCTCGCCGAGGTGGCGGCGCGCGCCTGCGAGGACCCGTCGGCCCGCGGCCAGGCATGGGACCTGACGGGCGGGGAGGCGGTGAGCTTCGCGCAGGCCGCCGAGGAGCTGACCCGGGTCCTCGGTCGGCCCATCCGCTACACGCCGGCGAGCGTCGCCGGGTACCTGCTGCGCCAGCGCCGGCGCCGGATGTCGTGGGGCCAGGCGCTCGTCCAGGCGGTGCTGCACGTGGGCATCCGTTTCGGCAACGCGGAGCGGGTCGACCCGACCCTGGAGCGCCTGCTGCAGCGGCGTCCGCGGACCCTCGCCGACTATGTTCGTGAACACCGCCACCTGTGGGACAGGTCCGGGGATGCCCGGTGACGTGGGGCGGGGCGGTCCAGGCAGGGATCGACTAGGCTTTTCGGGACTCGGCGACGACTTCAGGAAGGCGCGCAAATGATCCGACTGGAGAGACTGCGCAGCACCCCGCCTTGGGAGTGGCCGCCCGAGGCCAAGGCCGAGATCCTGGAGGTCCTGCGGGACGCGCAGGCCCGGGACACCGAGCTGGCCATGGCGGCGGAGCTGGCGGGCAACGAGGTGGTCATCGACGACCTGCTGGCCACCGAGCTGCTCGAGCTGATCAAGAGCGGCTCCCGCCCGGAGCAGGCCCGCGCCAGCGCCGCCATCGCGCTGGGGCCGGTCCTGGAGACCGCGGACACCGACGGCTACGACTTCCCGGAGGAGGTGCCCATCTCCGAGAGGAAGTTCAAGGCGCTGCGCGACGCGCTGCGCGGGCTGTACCTGGACGCCGGCGTGCCCAAGGAAGTGCGGCGCCGGGTGCTGGAGGCCGCGGTCCGGGCGCCGCAGGACTGGCAGCAGGCGGCGGTGCGCGCCGCCTGGGCCTCGGACGACGCGGAGTGGAAGCTGACCGCGGTCTTCTGCATGGCCTACGTAAACGGCTTCGAGCGGGAGATCCTCGAGGCGCTGCGCAGCAAGGACCCGAAGATCCACTACGAAGCGGTGGTGGCCGCCGGCGGCTCGGCGGTGGAGGACGCCTGGGACCACGTGGTCGCCCTGGTCGGCTCGCGCAAGACCCCGAAGCCGCTGCTGATCGCCGCCATCGAGGCCGTGGCGAGCATCCGCCCGGAGGAAGCGGGCGAGGTCATCGATCCGCTCCTCGACTCCGATGACGAGGACATCGCCGGCGCCGCCGAGGAGGCGCTGATGGTGGCCCAGGGCATCGTCGCCGGCGACGATGGCGGAGAGAACGACGACGAGGAGGGCTTCGAGGACGACGACGACGAGGAGTCCGACGAGGACGACGACGGCGGCGGCGAGAAGCCCCTGCACTAGGTCCGTGGCGGCTCAGCCGTAGTGGTAGGCGGACAGCCGCGCGCCCATGACCGAGCCCTGGAAGGCGACCGAGCCCCGGTCCTCTCCGGCGGCCCCGGCGATCACCATCAGCGGGATCAGGTGCTCCTCGCGCGGGTGGGCCTGTCGCGCGGCCGGCGCCTTGGACCACTGCGCCAGCAGGCGGTCGCGTTCGCGGGGCTCGTGGGTGGCGGCGTCGCGCAGCCAGGCGTCGAACGTCGCGGAGACGGGCCCGGCCCGGCCGCCGAAGAAGCCGCGCAGGTCGTGGTAGGTCATCCCGCTGCCGATGATGAACACGCCCTCGTCCCGCAGCGGAGAGAGCGCTCGCCCCATCGCGAGGTGCGCCTCCGGGTCCAGCCCGCGGATGAGCGAGAGCTGCACCGTCGGGACGTCGGCCAGGGGCCAGGCCAGCTTGAGCGGGACGAACGCCCCGTGGTCGAAGCCGCGGTCGGCGTCGGCGCCCGTCTCGAAGCCGGCGGCCCCGAGCAGCTCGCGCACCCGCCCGGCCAGCCGCGGATCGCCGGGCGCCGGCCAGGTGATCTCGTACGACTCGGGCGGGAAGCCGGAGTAGTCGTAGAGCATCGGCGGGCGAGGGGAGAGCATCACCGTCGGGACGCGCTCCTCCCAGTGAGCGGAGATCATCAGCAGCGCCTTGGGCGCCGTCTTGGGAACGACGTGCAGCGAGCGCAGGTACAGGGCCAGCGCCTCCAGCTCCTGCGGCTCGCCCATCCCGACGTCCACGAACGGCCAGGGGCCGCCGCCGTGCGGGACGAAGGCCACGGGCATGCGGTCGGCGCTCGGTTGGCGGGGGTCCTTGGTGCCGGCGCTGCCTCGCGCAGCCAGGCCCGCCACGCTGGCGGCGCCGACCGCGCCCAGCGCCAACGCCGCCCGACGGGTGAATCGAGATCCGCTCATGGCCGCTCTCCGGCGATCGGGGAAGAAGATGGAGGTGGAGGTCTTCAACGCGAGGCGATGGGCGCTGAGCGGTACCGGCCCCAGGCCACGAAGGCCGCCAGGCCGCCGAGCACGAAGGTGATGGGCAGCGCGCCGAACTCGCCGCGCATGACGTGGAAGCCGCTCGCCAAGACCATCACCAGCGTCAGGCCAGCGCCGGCCAGGGCGGTGAGGCGCGGCTGGATCCGGGTCAGCGAAGGCAGCAGCATCCCCAGCGCCCCGGCGAGCTCGGCAGCGCCGATGAAGCGAACGAGGAGCGGCAGGTCGGCCACCCAGTTCATGTTCTGGGAGAGCGTCGCGATGGGGGTCGTGATCTTCATCGCGCCGGCCATGCCGAAGGCGGCGGCGAGCATAACCTGGCTGACCCAGAGCCCGGCGTTCAAGGCCTTGCTGGCGTGGATTTCAGTGTGGACGGGGACGGTCTCGACGCGGGCGTTCATGACGGCTCCTGGGCAATTCGTTCGCCTACGCCAGCTTTGATGCCCGTCCCCGAGAAACGCTTCGGGTACGAACCGATCGCGCAAGAGCCGGGATTCAGGTCGGTAATCGGGAGAGCCCCGGCGGGCGCCTGTTCTTGCCCCTGAGAAGGTCGCCATGAGCCGTTCCCGGCGACATCGTGGCGCGGCCTTCACCTTCCGGAAGCGCCTGGGATCAGCTCAGGGTCCGCTCGTAGTTGAAGCGCGTGGAGCGCTCGGCGCCCTGCTCCCATTCGGCGACCGGATCGGGCGAGCCGACGAGGTCGACCACGGCGTGCGCTAGCGAGGCCGGCAGCCGCCCGGCGCGGAGGTCGAACGGCTCCACTGGGCGCAGCTCCCAGAGCGATCGCTCGCGCCGTGCGCGCAGGCGCACTGAGCGCCGATCCTCGAGCTCCGCGCCGGCCACCTTCGAGGACAACTCCACCCGCGTGGACAGCAGCGCCGGGCGCCCGAACACGACGGCCGAGCAGGGCAGCGGCGCCCGGGAGACGAGCGCGTCGAGCTTGAGGGCGTCGGTCTCCACCGAGGCGGTCGCTTCCTCGAAGCCGCGCCGCAAGAGCTCGCGCGCAGCCAGGGCGTTGAGCAGCCCCAGGCCAGGCCCCGCCACCATCCGCGCTCCGGAGCGCCGGGCGAGGAGCCAGCCGCCCCAGCTGTTGGCCTCGACCCGGACTCCCAACTTGGCCGCCTCGGTGGCGAGCGCCTCGACCTGCCCGCGCTCGTCCTCGAAGAAGACGCCCGGGAGCGCGGCGACCATGGGGACCGCAGGGTGGGCCTGGACGAGCGCGCGGAGTGACTCGGGGCTCAGCCCTTCGACAATCGCCCCGGCCGGAGGCTGGACCTTCGCGAGGAAAATCGGGGCCTGGTCGGAGGAGAGGCGGACGCGATCCGGCGCGCGGCGCGGCCCGGGGTGCGCCAGCGCGTCCGCTTCGCGCAGCACCGCGGCTGCCGGCTCGCGGATGGGCGGCTCGGCGGGCTTCTTCGCGTCGGCGGCGGGGCCCTCCGGCTCCTGTTCCGACTCGGCGCCAGGCGGGTCGACCAACGTGTGCCGCAAGCCGTCGAGGAACGCCGAGCTCACCGCCCGCCGCGCCGTCGCCGGGCGCCGCTGGGCTTCGCGGGAGAGCTCCTCGGGCGTGGCGGCCCCGTCGATGGCCTTGCGCAGCAGGCCCACCGCCGAGCGGACCCAGGACGGGTTCTTCATCCGCCCTTCGATCTTCAGTGCCCGGACCCCCGCGGCGCGCAGGTCGCCGACGCGGTGCGCCAGCGAGACGTCGTGCGGCGAGAGCGGCGTCCCCCCGGGCTTGCCGTCGAGCGTCCAGGCGACGCGGCAGGGGCTGGTGCACTGCCCGCGATTGCCGCTGCGGCCGCCGACCCAGCTCGAGAGCAGGCACCGTCCGGAGACGGAGAAGCACAGGGCGCCCAGGGCGAAGACCTCGGTCTCGACTCCCTCGACCTGCGAGGCCGCGGCGATCTCGGAGAGCGAGAGCTCGCGCGCCAGCACGACCCGCCGGGCCCCCAGCTCCCGCGCCGCCTCGACGTCCGCGCTGCTGGCCACGCAGGCCTGGGTGCTCAGGTGGTACTCGAGCTCCGGGAAGTGCGCCTTGAGGGCCAGGAGCGCCGGGTCCCGAACCAGCACCGCGTCCACCTTCAGCCGGCTCGCCAGCTCCAGCATCCGCGCCGCGCGCGAAAGCTCGTCCTGGGCGAGATCGATGTTCAGGGTGAGGTGGACCCGCCGGCCCATCCCGTGCGCCAGCTCGCAGGCGCTCGCCAGCTCTGCCTCGGAGAAGTTGCGCGCGTTGCGCCGGGCGTTGAGCGCGGTCAGGCCGAGGTAGACCGCGTCGGCGCCCGCTTCCAGGGCTGCCTGGAGGCAGGCGCGGTCGCCGGCGGGGGCGAGGAGCTCG
>DASXVQ010000043.1:0-80328 GCA_036504155.1 Myxococcales bacterium | reverse complement strand
ATTGGCGACAACTTCCCGCCTTCACCCGACGCTTTCGAGAGCATCTGCGTCGCCTCAAGCGAAAGGCGGACCCGGGGCAGGTCTTCTCCTTCTTCAGACTCCTCCAGCGACCGCCATGCACCGGTTAACGGCTATGGGGGTCGGGGGGAGGTTTCTCAGTTGCGGATGCAGTCCCCGCTCCACGTCAGCCAAGCCCCGTGGCTCACCATCTCGAAGTCGGTGACCTTGAGCGCCTGCAGGTCGCGCGGCGCCAGCAGGCCGTCCCACTTCGCGGTGGTCGTGCGATCGCTGCGCGCGGTCAGCGCGATGTTGCCGCCGTCCGCCAGGAACATTCCGTACCTCTGCATCGCCCGGGCGACCACGCGCGCCCCCTCGTTCGGCAGGCTCGCGAGCGGGTAGTCGGCACGCAGCCTCAGGTGGATTCCGTACGGCGGCGCGTTCGAGCCCCCCGAGGTCGGTCCGGTCGAGTGGGTCGCGGGGTGGACGTAGACGTAGTGCTGGATCCGGTCGTTCGGGAGGATGAAGCGGATGGCGTGGTCGATGGACCCGGCCTTCACCTCGTCGGCCGTGAAGAGCAGCGGCGTGACAGGGAACCCCGCCGCGTCCGCGCTGGTGCAGCCTTCCCCGCGCCCGTTGTCCGGGTAGTCCCGGGTCATGTCCCAGACCGCCAGGCAGCCGCCGTAGAACCTCCCTCCCGTGATGTTCGCGCGCCACATCTCGTAGAGCTTGTGGGTGCTCTTCTGCACCACGATCAGGTGGCAGTCGCCGCCGGTGGTGCACTCGTAGCCGGTCTCGCCCTCGAGCGCGCCGCCGTTCGGGACGGGCATCGGCGCGTCGTCGCAATCCGGGTCATAGAAGTCGACCGTCTTCTCGAAGGTCTTCATGGGCGCCGTGCCGTCGTCGAAGAGGACCTCGAACGAGAAGTCGATCTGCATGATGTTCTCGTTGCCCCACCCGCCCTTCGAGCTCAGGTCGGCGATCACCGCGCTCGACTTGGGGTCCAGGGCCGCGCTCGAGATGTCCTGGTACCAGACCGAGTCCGCCGGGAAGAACCCGCTCTGCGGCGTGCCGCCCGCGTCGTTGCCCGACGGGGTGCCGACATCGCGTCCAGGCGCCACCCCCACGTCCTGGCCCGCGGTGCTCCCCGCGTCGCGGTCCGCGGCCACTCCGGTGTCCTAGCCGGGCGAGGCGCCACCGGTGTCCCCACCTGGAGTGATCGTGGCGTCGTGCCCTTCCTCCCGTGCGTTGATGCTGCAAGCGGAGCAGAGAAGAAGCGCTGCGAGTGCCGAGGCGATGGGGCGCATGGGAACCCTCCGCGGGCGATTCTATGCGCACTGCCAGTCGACCCGGTGGCTCTCCTCGGGCTCGGGCGTCTCCCAGCGGTCGATGAGCTTCTCGATCACGCGCTCCGGGACGGGCGCGCTGCGGCGGCGGTTGCGCTCGAGCACCGTCGCGTACGGCGCCTCGACCCAGACGATGCGGATGCGCGCGCGGTAGTCGGCAAAGAGGTCGATCCAGCGGTTGCGCAGGTCGCGCGAGAGGGTGGTGGCGTTGAGCACGAACGGGCGCTTCGCGCGCAGGTGCTCCTTGGCGAGCTCGCGGGCCCGCTGGGCGACCGGTCCTTGCGCATCCGCGGGATCGACCTCGAGCTCGGCGCGCAGCTGGTCGAGAGAGACCACGGGCCACCCCTCGCCGTTCCTCTCGATCCAGGTGTCCTTCCCGGCCGCCGGAATGCCGTGCATCAGCACCGCTTCGCAGACGGTGTCGTCGTAGACTTCGACGTCGGGCGGCCGGTTCCCCGCGCGGAAGTAGACGAAACGGGTGTGGACAGTCGGGAAGGCGCGGGGCACCGAAAGGCAGCCTTCCTCCCGGCATAGCTCGGCGAAGAGCGCCACGTCCTCGAGCAACTCCGGCAGATCGCCGGCACGGCGGCCCCGGACATCCGCCTCGGCCAAGACGGCCAGATGGTCGCAGCGCGTCGCCAGGCTCGCTCGATAGGCAGCGCGCCGCGGGTCTGCGCGATCCAGCACGTGGAAGGCGAGTTGGTGGTAGCGCACGAGCCGGGCGACCGCCTCTCGCTTCCGCGGATCGAAGCCGGCGCGGTAGAGCAGCGCCCGGGTCTTCAGAGCCCCTTTCAGCGAGTGTCCCGGCGAGCGGATGCGGCCGTCGGACTCCGTCACGGTGGTCGCCGGCTTGCCCAGATCGTGCGTGAGCGCCGCCAGGAACAGCACCTCGCGCTCGCCTTCGGGCAGCGCTCGCCACGCGGGCATTGCGGCCATGGCCTCGGCCACCATCCGCGTGTGGACGAGCACGTCTCCCTCGGCGTGGTGCTCCGGGGCTTGAGGGCAGCCCGCCAGGTCCGCCAGCCACGGGCACCCTGCATCGATCGCCTTCCAGTCGAGAGACCAGTCCGGCGGTCCTGGTATCGGCGCGATCACGACCCGGCTCCGAATAGGTCGACCCCCGGCGCCAGCTCGTTGGGCAGGATCGGCCGGTTGAGCCAATGCCCCTCCGCGGCGAACACCGCGGCCAGGAAGCTCGCGCGCACGAACTTGTAGCGCCCGACCACCTGCCCCTTCTCCTCGACCTTGAGGTACAGGCCCTCGGAGAGGTCCGAACCGTCCGTCTCGCGCTGGACGCGCTCCACGTCCAGCTCCCGCGTCCTGGCGCCTTCGGTCAGGCGGTCTCGCCAGTCCTTGCTCTTGTAGAGCGAGGGGCGGATGAGCGCCGTCAGGTCCTCGAGCGTGCCCAGCTCCCCGGAATGCAGGACCGGGACCGGCTGGACGGCGAGCCCGCGCAGCAGCTCGCGCCGGCGCTCCGTCGACAGGAACGAGCCATCCGCGGTGTCGAGGACGTCGAACTCCATGAAGTAGTGCGGCAGCCGGTCGTAGAAGACGGTGTGCTTCGCGAAGAGCCACTCGCCGTACATCACGTACCGCTCCCCCAGCCGCTCTCGCAGCGACGCCTCGTGCGACTGGGCCCAGGCCTTGAAGAGGTCGAAGTGACGCTCACGCCCGCCTCCCACCAGGTAGTGGCCACGGCTCTGCAGCCGAAGCTCGCCGGCCTTCGAGAAGCTCACGCCGCAGTTGGCCCCGTCGAGCTTCTCCTCGACCACCAGAGGGCACCCGCGCAGCCGCGAGAACGGCACCTGGGCGAGGTCCTCGTCGCCCGCCTGCAGCCGCGAGCCCTCGAGGTGCTGCGTGCGCGGGTACTTGTGGATCTGCCCGGTCACAGCCGCACCACCGCGATGATGTGGTTGAGCACGCGCTCGAAGCTCACCCGGGTCGCACCGGCCGACTCGAAGAGCCGGCCCAGCGCGCGCTCGTCGAAGAGGCGAAGGTGCTCCGGGTTCTCGTCCTCGTGCGCGGGCACCGAGGCGACCACGAAGCGCCGCGCGACGCGCACGCCTTCCGCGGCGGCCCTCTCCGGGCGCTCGAGGTGCTCCAGCACCTCGAGGATGGTCACCACGTCGCGGCTCTTGGACTTGAGGGCGAGCGAGCAGGCGTCCATCTGGACCGCGCTCAGGCGCTCGACGCCGCCCTTGCGAACGGCCTGGAGGTCTTGGACCCGGCGCTGCGCTTGGTCGACGGCCACGACCGGCAGCCACGGGAGCCCATCGACGAGCGGCCAGAGGAAGGTGCCCCGCCCGCTGCCCACGTCCAGCAGATCCTCGGGCGCCAAGCCGCGCAGCACCCCGAGCACACGCTTCACCCGCGGCAGCTCGGCCTGCCGCTTGAACTTGTGCAGCTTGAGGTCGTCGGCCTGGCCCCGCGCGATGACCTCGGCATCGGTGCCGCCGGTCAAGCCGAGGCGGCCGCGCACGAAGGCGGCGGCGAGCTCCTCGTAGTAGCGCGGGCCGTCGTCCATGGTGCCGAAGACGCTACCGCGAACTCACCGGTTGACGAACCCCATCATCTCCGCCGGGTAGCGCGTGCCCTCGAACCCGGGCTCGAGCGCCTTCTCCAGCGAGTCGAGCTCCTCCTTCGAGAGCTGGACCTCGACGGCCCCGACGTTCTCCTCGAGCCGCGAGCGCTTCTTGGTGCCGGGGATGGGGACCACGTCCTCGCCGCGCGAGAGAACCCAGGCGAGGGCCAGCACACCCGGCGTGCAGCCCCTCTCCTTGGCGAACGACTCCACCTTGGCGAGCAGGTCGAGGTTCTTCTGGAAGTTCGCGCCCTGGAACCGCGGCGTGAACCGCCGGTAGTCGTCCTGCTCCAGGTCTTCGATCTTCCGGATCTTCCCGGTCAGGAACCCGCGGCCGAGCGGGCTGTAGGCCACGAAGCCCACGCCCAGCTCGCGGCAGGTGGCCAGCGGGCCGCTCTCGGGGTCGCGCGTCCACAGCGAGTACTCGCTCTGCAGCGCGGTGATCGGGTGGACCTTGCACGCGGCGCGCAGCGTCTCCGGGCTGACCTCGGAGAGCCCCAGGTGCCTCACCTTGCCCTGCTTCACGAGGTCCGCCATCGCGCCCACCGTGTCCTCGATGGGCGTGGTCGGGTCCCTGCGGTGCAGGTAGTAGAGGTCGATGACGTCGACGCCCAGGCGCTTCAGGCTCGCCTCGCAGGCGGAGCGAACGTACTCGGGGCGCCCGTTGATGCTGCGCTTGGTGGGGTCCGTGCCGCGCACGATGCCGAACTTGGTGGCGAGCACGACCCGGGACCGCCGGTCGCGGATCGCCTTGCCGACCAGCTCCTCGTTCGTGAACGGCCCGTACATGTCGGCCGTGTCCAGGAAGTCGACCCCCAGGTCGAGCGCGCAGTGGATGGTGGCCAACGACTCGGCGTCGTCACGCCCGCCGTAGAAGTCGGACATGCCCATGCAGCCCAGCCCGAGCGCCGAGACCTTCAGCCCGCCCAGGTGCTTCCCCAGGATGCGAGTCTTCATCTGTCGGTCACCTCTTTGAAACAACCTAGGCGCTCCAGGCGGACTCGGTCCCCGCCTTCTTGGACCCCGTGCGCTGGGGCTTCGCCGGGGCGGCACCGGCCTCGGCGGGGGGCGCGGCGGCCGATGCAGCAGGAGCGGCGGCCCTGCTCGTCGACGACCAGGCGCACCTTGCGGGCGTAGAGCTCGTCGCGCTCGACCCTCGCGAACTCGAGCTCGCTCGGCTCGCCATCGAAGCTGACGACGATCCCGCGACCCATCCGTGACCTCCGGAAAATCGGCTCCCGGAGGCTAGCAGGAAACGCTGGGAGCCGGCGCGGAGGCCGGCTCGCCCTTGATCGCTAGTGCTTTGCTTGGATCTCCGCGGCGCGTTGGTTGATCTCGTCCGCGCTCATGTTGCTGCGGCCGGTCTTGGCCTTGACGGCGCTCGAGGCGCGCACGGCCTCCTGGGCGGTCATGGGAGCGGCCAGGTCCTTCTCCGACAGCACGACCCCGTTCTTGGAGGCCTCGGCCTGCCGCTCGGCGCGGATCTGCGCGATGACCTCGAAGAGCGCCTCGTCGACGGCGAACATCCCCGCCGCCGGCGAGTAGTCGGCGCCGCAGGCCGCCGAGCCGCCCATCACCGAAAGGCCCATGGTGCTCTTGACCCGGAACAGGCCGTACCCCGGCTCGAGCCCGCGCACCGCGCCCGACTTGAGCTCCCCGGTGAAGACCTGCTTGCCGGTCTGGGCGTCGGTGACCTCGACCTTGTTGCCGTCGAAGTACGAGAAGAGCCACAGCTCTCCCGGCGTGGTGATGAGGAACTCGGTCTCGATGCCCACACCCTCGAGCCCGGTGCCGAAGTGGTGCTCGGCGTAGCCGGCCTTGTAGTGCTCGAAGGCGGCCACGGCGACGGAGATGGTCACGTCGGAGGTGACGTGGACGTAGCGCCTCTTCATCGTCAGCGCCTTCACCGTCCCCTTCTTCACCAGCCCGCCGAAGATCTTCTCGCCCGTCTTCACGTCCTTGACCGTGACGTTGGCGTCGGCGACCTGCGCGAGGAGGTCCAGGTCGTTGACGCCCTCGGTGATGGCCCCGACGTAGGTGTAGAAGCTCCTGCCCGCGCCCAGCCCGAGGTCGGCGGGCACGATGAAGCCTTCGTCGTAGTAGACCTGCACGCCGACCTTGGAGCCCTCGCTCTTGATCTCCAGCACGTGCCCGCTCAGCGAGCCGAGCGCGGTGGAGTCGAGCTCGAGGTAGGTCCCCGCCTGCAGGTTGGCGCTCTTGAGCGGCTTGTCGGCGGTGCGGTCGGCCACGGTCACCGACGCCGTGTCGTACGCCCACACCAGCACGCGCGCGTCGCCGTTGGAGATCCCGACGGGCAGCTGGGTGAAGAAGCGCTTCGACCGGTACAGCCCCTCCTCGTCCTTGAGGAAGTAGCCCACGGCGTTGCAGGACGAGGGCGTGCCGACGAGGATGGCGGCCTTCTTGTCCGACAGGAACCCGAACACGCCCTTCCCTGTCCGGATGGTCTGCGTCTCGCCTTCCTTGACCGTGCCTTCCCAGACCGTACCGCGCTTGTCCATGGAGACGATGCGGACCTTGGTGTCGGGCTGGTAGCCGTGAACCACCGCCTCGCCCGCCGTGTAGAAGTAGGTGGTGTACATCAGCTTCGGCCCTGAATCCGCGGCCTTGGCCGCGGCGGGCCTCGAGTCGGGGTTGGGTGCGCCGGCGCCGAGCGCCACCGCGAACGCGAGGGCAAGGAAGGGATTCATCGCGAGTACCTCCGGGCAGTCGAGGCGTTGAACGAACCGGAGCCGGCCGCGGTCTGCGCACGTCCGTGAAATCCCCGACACCCTCGCCTGCCCGCCTACCTGCCGTGAGTGACAGCGCCCCCCTGTTTGGGTCAGAATTCGCGGCGCTTCTGGTCGCCCACCGAGGATTCGCTAGTGCTCGAGAGCAGGCTCACCCGGTTCATTCGACTTTCGTGGCCGGTCTTCCTGCCCACTCTGGTCGTCTTTTTCGCCGGCGAGTCGTTCTCGCCCTATCGCAGCGTGCGGGTCGTGGTGCTGTTGGCGGCGCTGGCCGGCTGCGCTCTGGGCGCGCGCAGGCTCCTGCAGGCACCCGCCGCCTCGAGCGCCGGCACCGCCGCGGGGCAGCCGCAGCTCACCGCTCCGGCCGCGCCGGGTCCCGCCCCCGCGGCCAGGGACCTCGCGGAGCCCATCGCGGCGATGGCCAAGGCCGCCGCCGAGCAGGCCTCGATGTCGGAGCTGCAGGCCAGCGCGATCGCCGAGACGGCTTTCAGCAGCAAGCAGGTCTCCAGCGCCTCCGAGAAGGCCGCGGCACAGGCCGACTACATGGTGCAGCTCGCCAAGAAGTCCCTGGACGTCTCGCAAGAGGGCGAGCAGGCGGTCGAGGAGTCGATGGCGGGCCTGGAGAAGCTGGTGCGCCAGGTCGAGGCCATCGCCCAGTCCGTGACCCTGCTCGGGGAGCACACCCTGAAGATCGGCGAGATGGCCGCGGCGGTCAGCGAGCAGGCCGAGCGCTCGAACCTGCTCGCGCTCAACGCCTCGATCGAAGCTGCCCGCGCCGGCGAGCAGGGCCTAGGCTTCTCGGTCGTCGCCTCGGAGATGCGCGGCCTCGCCCGGCAGTCCAAGCAGGCCGCGGCGCAGATCCGCACCGACCTGCAGGCCATCCAGATCGGGTCTCGCCAGACGCTGACCGACAGCGAGGAGGGCAGCAAGCGCGCCCGCCACGCCATCTCGCTCGCCCAGAAGGCCGGCATGTCGATCATGGGCCTGTCCGACGTCATCCGCGAGGCGTCCACCGTGGCCGCCGCGATGGGGACCTCGGCCCGGCAGCAGACCGAGGCCATCTCCCAGGTCACCTGCGCCATCCAGGAGCTCCACGACGTGGTCCTGGCCTCGACCGCCGGGGCCGAGAAGCTGCGCGACACGGCCAACGGCCTCGCCCAGACCTTCGCCTCGCCGGCGCCGGCCAAGAGCGAGACGCCCGCCTCGCCGCCCACCGGCCAGCACGCCATCTCCCTGGGCCCGCAGTCGACCCCGGGCACGCCCTTCAACGCCGTCTGACCCGAAGCAGGAGGCGCCATGGTACCCGACAGGAACGACCCTCGGTGGCAGGCCCTCATCTCGGCCCCCCTCAAGGCCGAGCTCCACTCCTTCGCGCTGAAGATGCTGCTCACCCGGCTGCGCAACGCCTACGGGCGCGACGCTACGCCGCCGACGCTGCAGGCCTGCGCGACCGAGCTGCACTCCTTCTTCGTGCGCAACGAGGAGATCGCGCGCGAAGACCTCTCGGCCCTCATCGGCGGCTAGCCCGCCCCCATCCCTCCCCTCCCAACTCAATCGGAGACCGCCAATGATCCAGCGCCTGATGACCGTCGACGAGACCGCCAAGCTGATCGCCCAGGGAGCCCCGCTGCTCCTCGCCGGGAGCGAGGCGGCGATGCGCAAGCTGCCCAAGGGCGAGTGGGTGGGCGGCACCATCCCCTACTTCATGGACGCCAACGGCGGCCAGCTCGACCAGGAGCGGGTCTTCGTCAACGAGCTGCCCGACTTCGTCAAGCTCGCCTCCATCGGCAGCTACGGCCCCGACCGGCTCGCCCAGATCACCGCCGACGAGCCCGACCACGGCTTCAGCGTCATCGTCATCCCCGCGCAGAGCCCGGTGCACCTGGCCTTCGCCGAGAAGGCCCCGCGCCTGCCGGACATCTACCTCAAGCCGCTCATCGGCTGGATCGCCGGGACGCGCCTGGAGGACCTCGGCAAGCAGACCGCCAAGACCTTCGTCGGCCGCACCGGCAAGGCCAGCGAGACCGAGGCGGTGGTCATGCACTGCGCGCTGCCCAAGGGCAAGGCGGCGCGGGTGGACATCATCAACGTCTTCACGCAGGGCGACGGCGACGAGATCGTCTTCCCCGAGACTGGCTTCCAGGCCATGGAGTGCAAGGTCAACGGCCAGAAGGCGAACTTCGCCGAGTACCTCGCCGCGAAGAAGATCGACACCCGCATGCCGCTGGTCGCCAACTACTCCGGCGCGATGATCAACACCAGCTTCCAGTCGGTGGACGCGGCCCGGCGCACGGTTCACTTCTACGCCCCGGTCTTCGACCGCGTGGCCTACAAGCTCGCCCGGCCCATCGCCGACTACTCGGCCGAGTTCGCCAAGGCCATGGGCAGCCGGTCCGTCAACCCGGTCTTCTGCTGCAACTGCATCCTCAACTACCTGTACGGCTCGCTGGAGGGGAAGAAGACCGGAAGCATGGTCGGCCCCATCACCTTCGGCGAGGTGGCCTACCAGCTCGTGAACCAGACCATGGCGTACCTGGCCATCGTCTGACGCCGAGCCCGGTCTCGACGCTCGCGGGGCGCGGGGCTTCTGCCCTGCGCCCCGTCTGCTTTCCGGGGAGGCGTCGCGGTCCTCACCGCCGGAGCCCCGCGGGCCCCTGCGGCGATCGCTGCGGCGGCGGCCCCAGGAGACCAGGGCCACGGAGCGGGTGAGGGAGCTCCGCCGTCCGCTTACTTCCTGGCTTCGGGCTCGGCCAGGGCCAGCGCCAGCGCCTTCTCGAGCTCGGCGTCGTCCAGCGCCCGGGAGAGCCGCACGCGGGCGCCGACGCCGATGGCCACCATGGTGTCGACCAGCGAGGTGGGCTCTCCGACGAGCGCGACCGCCAGGCTCGGCCGGTGCATCCGCTGGCGGAACAGCTCGGACTTGGCCTCGGTGGAGAAGCTCGCCGCCGAGGCGATCAGCGCGTCGGGAGGCGGGGTGGACTTCAGGCCCTCCAGGACCTCGGTCGCCGGCAGGAGCGTCCAGCTCAGCTTCTGGAGGATGGTGGCGATGCGGGCGCGGAAGGCCGGGTCGCGTTCGACCACCACGGCGCGCCGGGCGCGGACCGGCGCAGGGGCCGCGCTCGGGCCCGCACCGCTCGGGCCGGGGCTGGCGCTGGGCGGCGCGGACCGCCGCGCCTCCACCACCTGGCGGACGCGGTCGAGCAGGTAGTCGATCTCGAAGGGCTTGGTCAGGTACTCGTCGATGCCCAGCTTGTGCATCTCGTTGGCGGAGTCGGCCGAGGCGTAGGCGGTGATGAGGATGACGCCGATACGCGGGTTGGCGGCGCGGGCGATCTTGGCGAGCTCCACCCCGTTCTTGCCCGGCATGTTCTTGTCGGTGATGAGCAGGTCGAAGCGCTCGGAGGAGAGCAGCTTCTCCGCCTCCTCCGCCGTGGCGGCGAAGGTGGGCGCCACGGAGGGCTCCAGCTTCAGCGCCTTGCGCAGCAGCAGGACGATGATGGCCTCGTCGTCGACGACCAGCGTCTTCGCCGGAGCGGGAGCGGCGACGACCGCCGGGCCGGGGTTGGCTGCCGCGGGGGACTGCGCGAGGGTCGAGGAGGCGGGGGAAAAGGAGGCGGCGGCGGCCGGCGCGCGGCGCCCAGCGGGGAGCTCGATGACGAACTCGGCGCGGGCCCAACCCAGCCTGAGCGGATCGGACTGGGCGGCCAGCTCCACGCTGCCCTTGCAGGCCTCGATCATCTTGCGCGCCACGGTGAGTCCCAGCCCGGTCCACTTCCCCACCGGCTTGGTGGTGCAGCCGCGCTGGAAGAGCCTGGGGAGTACCTCGGCGGGGATGCCCTTGCCCTCGTCGCTGACGCGCACCTGGATGCGGCCGTCGGGCCGGGCGATCGCGCGGATCTGCAGCCGGCCCGTGTCGCCAGCCTCCTCGAGCGAGTCGAGCGCGTTGACGAGCAGGTTGGTCAGGGCGTGGAGCAGGGCGTTGGGGGTGCCGTGGGCGACGACGTCCTTGGGCGCCTCGAGGGTGAAGCGCGCGCCGCAGCGGCGCACGCGGAAGCCCAGCAGGTCGGTGGCGCGGGCGATGACCGGCTCGACCGGGAACTCGCGCGGGTCGGCGGCGGCCGCCTGGAAGAAGTCCTGGTAGCTGCGCAGCAGCTCCTCGAGCCGGGCCAACTGGCTGCGCACCAGCTGGTAGTCCTCCTTGGCCTCGGCAGTCTGGAGCAGCGACTTCTCCAGGAACTGCAGCCCGGCGAGCGCGCCGGTGAGCGGGTGGCGCATCTCGTGGATGAGGCAGGGGGCGAGCAGCTCGTCGTCGCCCAGCCTCTCGCGTTCGAAGGTATCGGGCATGCGGTCCTCGAATCGGTCCGTGTCAGAGGAGGTGAGCCTTGGCGCCGTCGGCCGGCAGGATCACCGTGGACGTCGAGCCGCGCCCCTCCTCGCTCTCGAACGGTGATGCGCCGGTGGAGAGCCTCGACGATCTGGGCACCGATCGACAAGCCCCAGGCGACCTACCGGGCACGTCCACCCCGACGGCGGCGCGCCCGGGCTGTCACACACGGCCCCACTCCGCGTCAGGGCCGCGGTCCGAACAGGACCCTCGAGGAGCGCCACGAGAGAAGGCGCGCGCGGACTCCCGCCGAGCCTCAGCGAGCTTCAGCGAGCCTCGGCCCGCCCGGAGACCTTCGCCCCGCTGAGCGCCGAGGAGATGACCGTCCCCGCGACCCGGCGCACCGTCGGGCTGTTGTGCAGCCGCGCCACCACGTCCAGCAGCGGGCTGCCCAGGGCGCCGCGGACCACGTAGCCCAGCGCAAAGGGAACCGTGAACCGGAAGCGCAGGGTCCGGGTGTACTGCCGCCAGGCCCGCTCCTCGGCGACGCCGTCGACCAGGACGTCGCGGACCGCGCTCGCCGCGTACAGGCCGCTCTGCATCGCCTGGAAGATGCCCTCGCCGGTGGCGTTGTGGACCAGCCGCGCGGCCTCGCCCAGGTAGAGCACGCCGGGCTTCGCCACGTCCTTGACCCAGACGGTGTGCGAGATGGGGTGGCTCTTCCACTCGCCGACCTGCCGGGCCTTCTTCAGCCGGTCGCCGAAGTAGTCGTCCAGCAGCTCCTGGTAGAGGGCGCGCAGGTTCTGGAAGCGCTTGCGGCCGCGCGCGTCCACCGAGTCCACGCAGACGCCGATGTTCACGCGGTGGTCGTTCTCCGGGAACAGCCAGCCGTAGAGCGGGCTGATGCGCTTGTCCCAGAACATCTCCATCTTGCCCGGCTCGATGGGGAAGCCGTCCCACCAGCTCATCATCGTGGCGATGATGCGCCGCGGCCGCGAGTCGGCGGTGAAGGTGCAGTTGGCGCCGTTGGCCACCAGCACCACCTGGGCGCGCAGCTCCTCGCCGCCCGCCTGCACGCCCACCACCCGGCCGCCCTCGCGCAGGAGCCCGCTGACCGCCACCTGGTCCCGGAAGGTCACGCCCCGCTCCACCGCCGCCTTCACCAGCAGCGAGTCGAGCTTCTGGCGCTCGTAGACGACCGCCGCTCCCTCGCTCGGCAGCAGCATCTCGCGGCGGCCGGGCGTGATGAGCCGCAGGCAGTTCACGGGATAGGCCTCGCGGCGGATCTCGGCGCCCAGCCCCACCTGGTCGAGGATCTTCAGGGCGTTGGGCCCCAGCCCCGAGGCGCACGGCTTGACGCGCGGGAACTTGTCGCGGTCGACCACCAACACGTCGCGCACGCCCTGCTCGGCCAGCCGGATGGCGGCCATCGCACCGGCAGGGCCCGCGCCAACCACCACGACCTTGTGCGACGACATGGACGACCTCCGGGGCAAGAGCCCTCCGTTTACCCCTGCCCCGCCCGCCCGAGAACCCACCGCATGCGCGCTCCGTGCGACTCCGCACACGGCCCCGCCGATTCGGGAGCAACGGCGGGCGGCAAGCGCCTGCCGGTCCCGAGGCCCGAGGCCCGAGGCCCGAGGCCCGAGGCCCGAGGCCCGAGGCCCGAGGCCCGAGGCCCGAGGCCCGAGGCCCGAGAGAGAGGCCTGCCGCTACACGACCTGCCGCCACCCTTCGCTCCCAGGGAGGGAAGCGGTAGGCTCCCGCCCTCTCATGAAGGTCTGCCCGCGCTGCCATCGGGAGTTCCCGGACGACGCCCTGCGCTGCCCCACGGATCAGGGGGAGCTGGAGGCCCGCCCAGACACGCTCATCGGCGAGGACCTGGGCGGCTACGTGGTCCAGGAGCGCATCGGCTCCGGTGGCATGAGCGTGGTCTACCGGGCCGTGCGGACGAGCGACCGCAAGAGCGTCGCCATCAAGCTGCTCAACCGCGAGCTCGCCGCCAACCTGACCCAGCTGCAGCGCGTGGTGGACGAGGCGCGCATCCTCAGCGACATCCACCACCCGGGCACGCTGGAGTTCTACGACTGGGGCACCACCTCCGACGGCCTGCCCTACATCGCCATGGAGCTGCTCTCCGGCGATCCGCTGGACATGGTGATGTGGCGCGCCGGGGCGATGAGCCCGATCGAGGTCATCCCGCTGCTCGACCAGCTGCTGGCGGCGGTGGGCGCCGCGCACGAGAAGGGCATCGTCCACCGCGACCTCAAGCCGGGGAACGTCTTCGTGCTGAAGGGCCCGACCGGCGGCAAGATCGTCAAGGTCCTCGACTACGGGCTCGCCAAGCGGGTGGCCATGCCCGCGGGCGCCGCGCAGCCGGGCTTCCGCGCCAGCGGCACGCCCGAGTACATGGCCCCGGAGCAGGCGTGCGGCGAGAAGGCCGGCGCCGCGGCCGACCTCTACTCCATCGGCGTCATCGCCTACGAGATGCTCACCGGGCGCCTGCCCTTCATCGCGCCCAACTCGCGCGAGCTCGAGCGGGCGCACCGCAGCCTCCCGCCGCCGTCCCTCGAGCGGACGATGCCCTCGGTGCCTGCCCCGCTCTCTCGGCTCATCGACGAGCTGATGCGCAAGGACCCGAGGACGCGGCCGCCCACCGCCGACGCGGTGCGCTTGCGGCTGCGGCGCGTCGCGCGGGAGATGGGCCTGTCGCCCCAGAAGGTCCCGCTCCCGGCGCTGCCCCAGCGGCCGGAGCGCTGGAGGCGCGTCGCCGCCGCGGCGTGCGCGGCGATGGCGCTCGCCTTCGCGCTGCTCGCGTTGCTTCCCTGAGCCCGCCGGCCGGCGCACCCGGTCACCCTGAGCGCAGGCCGCGCGCAGCGATGCCGGAGGCGAGAGGGCTACCCCTTCACCGCCGCCCCGTCGTAGGCCTCGTCCAGGCGCTTCGCGAGCGCCCTGGCGATGGCCTGGCTCACGGCGAGCGCGAGCTCGGGCTTCTGCTCCGCGAGCGCCCGCAGGCTCTCGCGCGTGAGGGTGACGACGCTCGTCTCGCTGAGCGCCCACAGCTCGTACCTGCGCTGCCCGGAGCGGACGGTGGCCTCGAGCCCGAAGTCGTCCCCGAGGCCGAGCAGGCGCGTGGGGTGCCCCGCCCGGCGAGCCTCGAGGTTGCCCCGGGTGATGACGTGCACCGCCGGCGTGTCGGGGACGAGCCGGTCGGCCTGGAAGCGGTCCGACTCCGCGAGCCTCGCCAGCTCCCCCACGGCCCCGACGCCCAGGTGCCCGAAGAGCGCCGAGCGCTCGAGGGCCCCGGCGGCGGCGAGGGACTGCTCCGGGATGCTGCCCTGGCCCTTGATGAGCCGCTCGAGCTCCGCCGCGGTCTCCAGGACCTTCTGGGCCACCCGCCTCCGCGCCTGGTCGTCCAGGCCGTCGACGTCCGGCAGCGGGCGCGACCCGTAGTGCCGCTCGCGGCTCATGCGCACGCCGGCGATCTCCTCCAGCGTGGCCATCCGCTTCTCGGGGCCCGGATCGCCGCCCGGCGGCTTGAAGCCCGGCGTCAGCTCCAGGCTCTCGCCGGGCTCCAGCGCGAGTCTCGCCGTGCCGCCGGAGGGCCCGCCCAGCGAGGCGACGTCGATGGCGCCGGAGGAGCCGAGGACCGCCTGGCGGCCGCAGAAGATGGCCACGGCGCAGCCCACCGGGCCCTTCTCCCCGTCGGAGGGTTCGAGCGCCTCGCGCGCCCGGTCGGCGGCTTCGGCGAGGACCTTCTCGACGCCTTCGATCTTCATGGGCCCTCCGCCCGGACACGACCTCGTGCCGCAGTGCCCGGATGCCCGCACGATACCGCCGGGGGCACGTTTTTCCCGAGATCGGCCGGGGCCTTGCTGCTACGAATGCTCGGTCGGCGCGGGGGGCGCACATGGTGTTGGGACCGCACATCCTGGCGATCGACCTGGGAACCTCCGGCCCGAAGGTCGCGGCGGTCTCGGTGGAGGGCGAGCTGCTCGACTACGCCTTCGCGCCCACCCAGCTGCTGCTCTTCCCCGGCGGCGGCGCGGAGCAGGACCCGGCCGACTGGTGGCGCGCCGTCGTCGCCGCGACCCACGCGCTCTTCGCCCGGCACCCCGAGGTCGCCGCGCAGGTCGCCGCGGTGGCCGTCACCGCCCAGTGGTCGGGCACGGTGCCGGTCGACCGCGAGGCCCGGCCGCTCTCCAACGCCCACATCTGGATGGACTCGCGCGGCGCGCCCGACGTGGCCCGCGCCACCCGCGGCACGCCCTCGGTCAAGGGCTACGGCCTCTTCAAGCTGGTGCGCTGGCTGCGCCTGACCGGCGGGGTGCCCACGCGGGCGGGCAAGGACTCCATCGCCCACATCCTCTACATCCGCCGGCAGCTGCCGGACCTGTACGCCGAGGCCTTCAAGTTCCTGGACCCGACCGACTGGCTCAACGCCAAGCTGACCGGCCGCATCGCCTCGTCGTTCGCGACCATCGCGCTGCACTGGGTGACCGACAACCGCGACCTCGCGCGGGTGCACTACGACGACAAGCTGCTCTCCTGGTGCGGCCTGGACCGCGACAAGCTGCCCGAGCTCCACCCGACCACCGACGTGCTGGGCCCCCTCCTCCCCGCGGTGGCCTCCGAGCTGGGCATCCCGGCGGCTGCCCGGGTGATCATGGGCGCGCCGGACGTGCACTCGGCCACGCTCGGCGCGGGCGCCATCGCCGACGGGGCGACGCAGCTGTACGTCGGCAGCTCGTCCTTCATCACCTGCCACGTGCCGTTCAAGAAGGTCGACGTAGTGCACAACATGGCCTCGGTGCCCTCGGCGCTGCCGGACCGGTACATCGTCCCCAACGCACAGGAGACCGCGGGGCTGTGCCTGAGCCACCTGCTCGACCAGCAGCTCTACCCCGACGACGAGCTGTCGCTGGGCCCGCGGCCGGCCGACCCGTACGAGCGGCTGGACCGGGCGGTGGCGCAGGTTCCGCCCGGGGCCGACAAGCTGCTCTTCACGCCCTGGCTGTACGGCGAGCGCTGCCCGGTGGAGGACGCCTCGCTGCGCGGCGGCTTCTTCAACTACTCGCTCAAGACCACCCGCCGCCACGTGGCGCGCGCGGTGCTCGAGGGCGTGGCGCTCAACTCGCGCTGGACCCTGGGCTACCACGAGAAGTTCATCGGCAAGCGCCTGGACTCCATCGCGATGATCGGCGGCGGGGCGCGCTCGGACCAGTGGTGCCAGATCCACGCGGACGTCCTCGGCATCCCGGTGCGGCAGGTGGCCAACCCGGTGCAGGCCAACGCGGTGGGCGTCGCCTTCCTGGCCTCGCTCTCGCTCGGGCACTTGAAGCGCGAGGACCTTCCCGGCCGGGTGCGCATCGCCCACACCTGGGAGCCGCGGCCGCAATACCGGGCGCTCTACGACGAGCTGTTCGGAGCCTTCCTGGAGATCTACAAACGCAACCGTAAGCTGTACGCGCGGCTGAACCGCCCCGAGGTCCCCGGGGCCGGCGCCGCCGGAGGGCAGCGATGAAGATTCCCAAGGCCGTCGAGTCCCGCCTCAAGCCCCTGGAGCGCAGCGCGCTGCGCCTGGCGAGAGCCATCCCGGCCGTCCGCCGCCGGATGGAGCGCGAGTACGAGAAGATCACGGCGGAGCTGGCGCACTCGCTCAAGCCCTACCGGGGCCAGGTGCCGGAGCTCGACCGCCTGCCCGCGAAGGGCGTGCCGCGCGAGGAGGTCCTGAAGCAGATGGAGTCGCTGGCCCGGCGCGAGGAGGGCAAGTGGAAGGAGGGCTACTGCTCGGGCGCGGTCTACAACGGCGACCAGGAGCACGTGGACTTCCTCAACCGCGTCTACGCGATGCACTCGCAGGTCAACCCGCTGCACGCGGACATCTGGCCCAGCGCCTCGAAGTACGAGTCGGAGGTCGTGCGGATGACCGCGGCGATGCTCGGGGCGCCGCAGGACGCGCCCGATGCGGAGCGCGTGTGCGGCTCGGTCTCCTCCGGCGGCAGCGAGAGCATCCTGTTGGCGATGAAGACCTACCGCGACCGGGCGCGCGACCTGAAGGGCATCCGCCGCGCGGAGATCATCGCGCCGGAGACGGCCCACGCGGCCTTCGACAAGGCGGCGGAGTACTTCGGGATGCGGCTCAAGAAGATCCCTGTGGGCCAGGACTTCCGCGCCAACGTCGGAGCGGCGCGCAAGGCGCTGTCGCGGCACACGGTGGTCCTGGTCGGCTCGGCGCCGGCCTTCCCGCACGGGACCATCGACCCCATCGCGGAGCTCTCGGAGATCGCGCGCAGGCACGGCATCGGCTTCCACACCGACGCCTGCCTGGGCGGCTTTGTGCTGCCCTTCGCCGAGCGGCTGGGGTACCCGGTGCCGCCGTTCGATTTCCGGCTGCCGGGCGTGACCTCGATGTCGGTGGACACGCACAAGTACGGCTATGCGGCCAAGGGCACCTCCGTCGTGCTGTACCGGGGCCCCGAGCTGCGCCGCTACCAGTACTTCGCCGCCAGCGACTGGCCGGGCGGGCTCTACGCGTCGCCGACCTTCGCCGGCAGCCGGCCCGGAGCGCTGGTGGCGGCGGCCTGGGCCGCGCTGGTCGCCAACGGCGAGGCCGGGTACCTGGCGGCCTCGCGGCGCATCCTGGAGACGGCCGCGGCGATCAAGGCCGGCATCGCCGAGATCCCCGGGCTGCGCGTGCTGGGAGACCCGCTCTTCGTCATCGCCTTCGCCTCGGACGAGGTGGACGTCTACCGGGTGATGGACGAGATGTCGAAGAGGGGCTGGAGCCTCAACGGCATGCACCGGCCGGCCTGCGTGCACCTGGCCGTCACGCTGCGGCATACGCAGCCGGGCGTCGCCGAGCGGTTTCTTTCGGACCTCAAGGCGGCGGTGGAAAACGTGCGCGCCACGCCCGGGGAGAAGGGCGGGATGGCTCCGGTCTACGGGCTCGCCGGGAACCTGCCGCTGCGCGGCGTGGTGAAGGACCTGCTCACGCGCTACCTCGACGTCCTGGGCGACTGACGCGCTAGCATCGGGGCATGCGTGCCCTGCTCATCCTTGCTGCTGCCGTGGGCGTCTTCGCTGCGGCTAGCCCGACTGTGCCTGTCGACGGTGGACTGGGTGGACCGGGACTGGATGCGGGGATCGCGGTGGGCCTCGATGCGGGACCCGGAGAGCGCGAGTCGCTGCTGCGCCCCCGCAAGGAGCGCCCGGCCTGCCCGCCAGCCCAGGCCTCCGGACCGCACTGCGTCTACCTGACGCTCAAGAAGCCCTCGATGGCCGGGGCCGAGAAACTGGCCAAGAAGCTGCGCACCGACGGCGTCGAGTCGGACACCTCGGACGACTTCCAGGTTTCGGTTTCGCTCGGGGACGCCCAGCTCGCGAAGCTTTTCGGCGCCACGGTGAGCTACTCGCTGACCGGAGCCAGCGCCTCGGACCGGATGGTCTGCGACCCGCAAATCGCCTCGTTCAAGGCGCCGGCGCGCTACGGCGAGGTGGCCTCGCTGCGCATCGACGCGCAGTGTCCGTGACACCGCTGCCTCACGGCGTCAGCCACAGGTCCACCAACACCTGCCGATGATCGATGCCCTCGCCCTCGTCGGCTCGCGGGTGGCCGTCGTAGCCGCCCAGGACCGAGCCGAAGTGCAGGTCGAAGGTGTGGAAGAAACCGCCGCAGTCCACGCAGGGTTCGCCGGAGCTCGAGAACGCGTGGTCGAGCTGCTTCTGGAGCAGGCCCGCCGCATAGGACGCGCTGTACTCGCCCTCGTGCTTGGCCAGGTTCCAGTGCTCGCCCTTCGAGTAGTTGGTCAGGTAGGCCGCGGGCTTGGCGATCTCGTCGTAGGACTCGGTGTTCCAGTCGCCGGCGACGACCACGTTCCTGCCGGTGGCCAGCCTGGACCAGTACCTTCCGATCTCCTCGACCCGGCACTCCGCGTTCTGGGAGTCGGGGTGGACGACGACGGCGGTCAGCTCGGCGCGACCGTCGACTTCCAGGCGGGCGCGGAAGCCGGTGAAGTCGTAGCTGCAGTCGGTCTTTCCCTTGGCGTCGTTGCGCCCGTAGGCCGACTCCGCGCTGCCCGGGACCAGCGCCACGCGCGAGGTCTTCCAGGCCACGCACTCGTGCTCGTGGGAGGCGCCGGGGGCGTCGAAGGCCGCGGGCTGGCCCGTCTCTCGGTCCAGGCTCTTGCCACAGACGCCGCGCCAGCCTTCCGGGAGAATCGGGCCTCCATTGGCCAGGCCCTCGAGCTGGTCGGCGCGGTAGACCTCGCTGAGCAGCACCACGTCCGGCCGCCAGAGCGCGATGTACTCGCGCAGGTGCTGCACGTCCTGGGGCCGGCACAGCTTGTACTCCCAGCAGCCGAACTGGAACGAGGCGTTGCCCAGGTTGGCCGACAGGTAGCGCAGCGGGATGGGCGCGCTCGAGGCGGCGTCGGCGGGCGCCGAGGTCGCAGCGTCGCCAAGCTCCGGCGGCGAGGCATCGGCAGAGCCGGCGTCCAGCCCGGGCTCTCCGCCCGCATCCGGCGGCGTCGCCGCCGAGGCATCCGAGCGCAGCGGATCGGCGTGGGCGTCTGCGCCGGCACAGACCCTCTGGTCTTCCGGACATCCCGCGGCGACGAGGAGAACGAGCAGGAGGCTGAGGCGGGCAGGCATCGCAGAGGAGGCTAACGGCAGGGATCGCCGGTGCAGCTATCTAATGATGCGGGCGATCGCGTGATGTCCATCACGAACCGAGTCCATCCCCCCGCAATCTGGGCAAATCCAGGGGCCAGACGCCCCTATCGACCATCGACTATCGACTATCGACTTTCCCAAGCATCTGGTCGAGCGGCGCCAGGTGCCGGGCCAGCAAGGTCACCACCGGTCCCGTGTCCCTTTTCTGCCGCTGGCCGAGCAGGGTCAGGTCCAGGGTCAGCGTGGAGAGCGCCATCTCGACCAGCGCGGACTCGTCGGTGACGGTGGCCCGGCTCGACTCGCTCACCTCGGCGCTGCCCACCAGCAGCTTCTCGTGATCGCCGACGAGGATGAGCTTGTGCGGCCAGTACCGCTCCAGCTCCGGCTCGGGGATGCCGTAGCCGTAGGCGTGGCCGCCGCCCAGGTCGGGCAGCGTGTTGAACGAGAAGAGGACCACCTGGACGCCGCGCGCGACCGCGTCCTGCAGCGCCGGGGCGAGCTTGGCGGCCTCGCGGGCCCACAGCGAGGCAGCCACCAGCTTCTTGCTCTGGCGGATCTGGCGATCCGCCTCGGCGAGGATGGCCGCGTAGCCGACGGTGATCCACAGCGAGGCGGGTTGGGGATTGCGGTCCAGCCGCTCGAGCGCCGCCTGCAGATCCTCCAGCGAGCTCTGGTGCCGGTCGCGCAGCAGCGAGACCAGCTGCTGCGGCGGGAGGGGTTCGTAGCGGGCGGGGTTGGCCTGCACGGCGCGGATGATGCCGCCCTGCTCCAGGCGCCCGAGCACGGCGTACATGGCCGAGCGCGGGACCTTGGTGCGCTTGGCCAGCTCGTAGCCGGTCGCGGGGTGGGCCTTCAGCAGGCCCACGTAGACCTTGGCGTCGGTGGCGGTGAATCCCAGCTCTTCAAGGGCGGAGACGACGAGCTTGTCCATGGCCCCCTGTCTTACCTACAGGCGCGCCTGCTGTCGAAGATTCCCGCTCCGTCGTTCGCCCACTGGGCGTTGCCGTAGGGGATGGACTGGGTGCTCGTCCCGGCGCCGAAGGCATCGTCCCAGCCGTAGTCGGCGCCGTCTCGGCTCTGCCACAGGCGCACCACCTTGCCGTCCGCGCGGCGCACGTCGACGAAGAACGCCATCTTCTCCACCGTGTAGCGCCAGCCGCCGCAGGCCATGACCGCGGCGTTGGCGAAGGTGAAGCCGGTCTTCCACTTGCCGTCCACCGGGGCGCCCAGCGAGAAGCGCTCCTTGCTCTTGCCGTCGGCCTGGTCGGTGTAGCGGGTGTATTGCCCGACGTTGAGGACCTCGCCCTGCTGCGGGCCGACGACGATCCACGCCTCCAGCCACTCCACCGGGATGCCGTAGTGGCCCTCGTAGGCGTGCGCGAAGCCGTCGACGTACAGCTCGCAGTGCGCGGCGGCCCAGTGCGCGTCCACGGCGTAGCCCAGGCAGGCCTCGGCGGCGCCGTAGCGGTTCGACCAGCGCTCCACGCCCTTGCAGCTCGGATCGTCGACCGAGGGGAGGATCTCCAGCTGGTAGTTGGAGCCGAAGTTCGAGTCCCAGGTCTCGCAGAAGTTGCCGGCGCCGGACTCGTTCTTGAACCAGACCTCGGCCGAGGTGGTGCCCGCGGGGATCTTCGCCTCGAAGCGCTTGTCGACCGCGGTGCTGGTGGGCACGCCGTTGACGCGGACGAAGTCGTTCACCGGGCCACTGACGGTCTGCCCGCCGGGCGCGAAGCGCACGAAGGCGATGGTTCCCCAGGCTGGGTAGCCGTTATGGGTCGCGCGGCACTGCGGCAGCCGGTCGAGGTCGTAGTCGACGGCGAGCCAGCCGCCGGCGTGCAGCGCGCCGCTCTTGAACTGCTGCCAGCTCTCCAGGAACGCGACGGTGCCGGCCACGGCCGAGCAGCTGCCGTCGCCGCCCACCGCGAAGTACTCGGTCTCGCCGAAGGAGTAGTTGTCGAGGTCGCCCGGCCGCCGGTTGTGGTCGAAGAGCCGGCCGCCGCCCTCCAGGCGCGCGTAGGGGATGAGCTGGACGCGGGCCTTCGCGAGCTCCTCCGGGCTGGCCGCGGCGCCGATGAGGTGCTCGGAGATCCGGAAGGAGTAGTGCCAGAAGCCGGGCTGGCCGGACGCGCCGGGGACGGCCTCGGCCTCCCACCAGGTCGCGTCGGTCGCGAGGCGGTAGAGGACGAACACCGACGGGGCGACGGCGAAGGCGTCCTTCGACGCGTCGAGCTGGCCTTCCCAGATCCACGTGCAGGCCGTGCCCTGGCAGCTCTGCTTGAAGCCGCCGTTCTCGAAGTCGGGCAGGCGCTGCACGCCGCGCAGCACCACGCCGCAGGAGCGGTCGGACTGGTCACCGCCACCGGTCAGCGCCTGGCCCGGGGCCTGCCCGGACTGCACTCCCTGGCTCTCGAGGTTGCCGACTCCGCAGGCCGAAAGGACCAGCGACAGGGCGACGACAAGGCGGTTCATGGCGACCTCAATTCCGTTAGTCACTCAAAAGCGAGTCACCAGTGCCCGATCTCCAGGTGGGAGTCAAGCCCACCCGGCCCCGCAAAGCAGCGCCCCGCCGTCCGTCGCCGGAGGCGGGGCGCGTGTTTTTCGCACTACTTACGATGAGTTACGGCGCGATGGCCCAGACGCCGAAGGTGTCGAGGTAGACGACGGTGTCGTCCGCCCTGAACCCCAGCGAGAGCGTCCCGCTGCCGCCGCCACTGGAGCTCAAGCTCCCCGGGATGGCGTAGGTGAACGGCACGAGCTCGCCGTCCATGTACTCCATCAGCTCGTTGCCGGAGCGCATCACGAACACGCGGCCGTCGGCGGCGGCGCCGATGGTCATGATCTCGCCGACCCGCGTCGGGCTGACGGCGAGAGACGCGGCGCCGCCGGCGGTCATGTTCGCCGAATAGATCTCACCCGGGCGCCCGGGCGCGGTGGCGACGAGGAGCTCGTTGGCCGAGAGCGCCAGGAAGAGCGCCATCGGGGGCAGGCCGGTGATGAAGCTCGGCGTCTTGGTCGCGCCCGAGACCTTGCCCACCACGGTCGGGCCGGGCTGCGCGCTCATGTCGAGGTTCGTGTAGAGCAGGTCGCCGGCGGAGGTGTACGCCACGTTGCCCGGGCACAGCAGGCCATCGGTGCTGTCCACGATCGTCGTGGCGCCGCCGGTGGCGAGGTCGACGCTGCTGATCACCGAGGCGAGGCAGTCCGGCACCGCGAGCTTGGTCCCGTCCGCCGTCGCGGCGAGCCCGCTGAAGAACTTGCCCGTGAAGACCACCTTGCTCGCTCCGTCCGGCATCACCGCGAGCACGGCCGAGTCCGACATGTTGAGGTTGGCCGGCCCATTGCCGCTGTTGTTGAGGATCGCCGGGCCGACCGCGGCGAAGTACCACGCCCCGGCGACCTGCACCGAACCCAGGCTGGGACGGGCCCCGACGACGAGGAGCTCGGGCGAGGCGGTCTCGCTGACCCGGCGCACGGCGCTGCCCGCGGGCTGCGCGAGCAGGAGGCCCTCGGCGCTCACGGTGATCTGGTCCGCCTGGTAGCTCAGCGGTGCGTAGTCGGCGAGGTTGGTGCCGTCGGGCAGCATCGACACCACGGTTCCGCTCGCCAGCGAGACGTAGAGGCTGCCACCGCGGAAGGCGATGCCGCGCGGCGAATTCAGGGTCTGGTTGATGTCCACGAAGTTCGGCAGGCTGTCCGCGAGGTCGAGCACCTTCAGGCTGGGGCTCTGAAAGCCCGAGCCGGTGACGTAGACCTTGGTGCCGTCCACCGCGATCCCCCACAGCTCGTCCCATCCCCATGCCGGGTAGACGATCATCTCGCCGTCCGGGGCGATCTGGACGACCGCAGGCCACATGCCCTCGCCGACGTCCATCTTGCGGGCCGCCACCAGGACGTTCCTGGAGGAGTCCACGGCAATGCCGGCCAGCGGCGGGAAGACGGAACCGTCGCCGCCGTTGCCGGTGTACTGCGGCGCCATCACCTCGACCACCACGCCAGCGGCCGGCAGGTACTTGCGCACGTGCCCGTGGGCGCTGGTGAAGAAGACGTCGGTGCCGTCGGTGGCCAGCGCCACCGGCGTGTCGTACACGCGCTTGGTCGTCATGCTGTAGCTGTCGAACCACTCGACGTGCTTGGCGGCCCAGACGCGCGTGACCTTGCCGGTCGAGTCGCGCTTGTACAGGCCCGCCGCCGGCGACGAGTACGTGCCTCCGGCGACGTAGAGGTCAGTGCCCACCGCGACCGCGCCGGTCGGGGCGGTCGGCAGCGCGATCTCCTCCATCTTCAGGGTGCCGGCGGGCACCAGCATGAAGGCCATGGCGTTGGAGACCTGGTTGGCGACCTCCACCGAGACGGCCGCGCCCTGCTCCTGGCCCACCGACTGGCCGGACTGCACCACCAGCTTGGTGGCCGAGGCGCTGAGCACCGTCGCCGGCATCCCGTTGAAGAAGACCTTGTTGTCGCCGGCGGTCGCGCCGAAGTTCGTGCCGGTGAGGGTGATCTCGGTGTTGCCCGAGCCCCACATCGGCGACACGCCGGAGATCTCCGGAGGCGCGGTGATCGGCCCGGGGATGCCCTGCTCGCCGGTGGTCCCGGTCGCACCCGTCGCCCCGCTCGCGCCCGTGGTCCCGGGCTCGCCCTGGGGGCCCTGCACTCCCTGGTCACCCTGCTCGCCCGTCGGTCCTGCCGGGCCCGCCTGCCCCAGCGCGCCGTCCTTGCCCGGCTCGCCCTTGCACCCGGCCGCGAAGGCGACCGCGGCCACCACGAGCATCCACTTCGAGTTCCTGAGCATGCTTTCCACCCTCTCACCGGCGCGGACGTCATTGCCCGCCGCCGAAACGGGGGGAGAGTGCCGCCGATGCGCCGTTCGCGCAACACGATGGGTCGCTTCTCCCGGGCGCGCGGGGCGGCTAGCCTTGCCCGATGCAAACGCCTCGCGTGTACGCCCCGACGGCGCTCCTGGGCGCTGCCTTCGCCCTCTCGCTCGCCGCCTGCGCCACCGCGCCGGCGCGGCCCGAGGGCGCCGCCGCGCCGCGGCGCTACGGCTTCGTGGTCAACACCCGCCCTTGCGGCGAGTCCGTCACCCGCGTCGAGGAGGACGGCACGCGCCGGAGCGAGGTGGCCATCGTCAACAACGGCCGCGGGCCGAAGTACACGACCCGGGCGCGCCTCGCGCCGGACGGGACGCTGGCGTCGTTCGAGGCCCAGGGGACCGAGACCTTCGGCGGGCCCATCGACGAGCGCTTCGCCCTCGAGGGCGGGCTGGCGCGCTGGAAGAGCACGCAGGAGCAGGGCGAGCGCAAGCTGTCGCGCCCCGCCTTCTACCTGCCCATGGCGGGCGGCATCGACGCCACGGCGCTGCTCGCCGCCGCACTCGCTCGCGCCGGCGGCCGGATCGACCTGCTGCCCGAAGGCGAGGCCCGCCTGGAGAAGGAGTCCGAGCTGGACCTGGACGTCGGCGGCCGGCGCCGCCACGTGACCTCGTTCCTCATCCTCGGCGTCGACCTGCTGCCGCAGCGCGTCTGGCTCGACGACGACGGCAGCCTCTTCGGGGTGGTCGACGCCGGCTTCTCGGCGGTGCTCGAGGGCTGGCAGGACGCGGCCAGTGCGCTGGTCGAGGCCCAGAAGCCGCTGGAGGCCCAGCGCGCCTCCGATCTGGCGCGCAAGCACTCGCACCCGCCGCCGCTGCAGGGCTTGGCCATCGTCAACGCCAGGGTCTTCGACTCCGCGGCCAAGGCCTGGCTCCCCGCGCACACCGTGATCGTCAAGGGCGACCGCATCGAGGCGCTCGGCCCGTCCGCCAGCCTCGCCCCGCCCGCGGGGGCGCAGATCATCGACGCCCAGGGAAAGGCCCTGCTCCCCGGCCTGTGGGACACGCACGCGCACCTGTCGCGGGGCGAGGGCGAGCTCGCCGTGGCCAGCGGCATCACCAGCCTGCGCGACGTGGGCAACGACCCCGACTGGCTCGACGAGCAGAAGCGCCGCTTCGACGAAGGGGCCGCCATCGGCCCGCGCCTCGTCCGCGGCGGGTTCGTGGAGGGCCGCGGCCCCAACGCCGCCGGCAGCTCGGTGACGGCCGAGACCGAGGAGGAGGCGCGTGCCGCGGTCGCCTTCTTCGCCAAGCGCGGCTACGAGGAGCTCAAGATCTACAACTCCATCAAGCCCTCGTTGGTGCCCGTCCTGGCCGACGAGGCCCACCAGCGCGGCATGCGGGTCAGCGGCCACGTCCCGGTCGGCATGCTCGCCGCGGGGGCGGTGAAGGCCAGCTTCGACGAGATCCAGCACATCAACCAGGCGATGCTGAACTTCTTCGCCGACGAGAAGACCGACACCGCGACGCTCCTGCGCTTCACGCTCATCGCCGAGAACGGCGCCGCGCTCGACCTCAACGGCGCGCCGGTGCGCGAGTTCGTCGCGCTGCTGCGCGAGAAGAAGACCGTGGTCACCCCCACCCTGACGGCCTTCGAGGACATGTTCCTGCAGAAGCCCGGAGAGCTCTCGCGATCGATCCTGCCGATCGCCCGGCGCGTCCCGCCGATGTTCCGCCGCCAGTGGATGGGCGAGGGCCTGAAGATCCCGCCAGGCAAGGAGGAGACCTGGCGCGCCGGCTTCCCGTCCATGCAGAAGTTCACGCGCATGCTCTGGGAGTCGGGCGTGACCCTCACCGCGGGGACCGACAGCCTCTCGGGCCTCGTCCTGCCCCACGAGCTGGAGCTCTTGGTGGAGGCGGGCCTGCCGGCCGCCGACGTGCTGCAGATGGCGACGCTGGGCGCGGCCAAGACCCTGTGGAAGCAGGAGCGCAGCGGCTCCATCGCGCCCGGCAAGGACGCGGACCTCGTGCTCGTCGACGGCGACCCGACGACGAACATCGGGGACGTGCGGCGGGTGATCACCGTGGTGAAGGCGGGCGTGGTCTACGACTCCGCGGCCATCCTCGAGGCGATGGGCGTAAAGCGCTGGTGACGCGGCGGCGGCCCCGCGAGCGCGGAGCCGCCACCCTCGAGAGACCGGCTAGTACTTCACCTGCAGCTGGGGAAGCAGGACGATCTCGCCGCCCCAGGACACCAGCGAGCGGGCGACGTCGAGGCGGACCACCGCCACGCCGCTCTGCGCGACGACGCGGATGGGCACCTCGAACTCCAGCACGTTCCCCGCGGCGATCGTGCCGGCGACGGCACCAGACTCGAACGCGCCGAACTGGTCGAAGCCCAGACGGACGCTCATCGCCTGGGCACCGGCAGGGAGCGCTATCCGCGCCAAGGGATAGCTTCGACCGACGATCCCCAGATCGACATTGCCGGTCTGGAGCGTGAGCGGCACGTCGCAGCCGTCGACGGCGACCTGCAGCTGGGCGATGCCGAGCAGCGCGTGCTCGTAGGCCCCCTGGTCCACGCCTTGGATGACGATGTCCACGACGCTCGCGCCGCCCGCCGGCACCAGCGGCACCTTCCGGTTGAGCGGGGTCTCGAGCACCAGCGAATCCGGGCCGGGCGGACGCGCCACCAGCAACTCCGGCGTCGTCCCCGACAGCGTCGGGAGAACGCCGTCCACGCCGACGAGGGGCCCCACCCCGAGGATCGCCGCTTCCGGGGCACTGCCTTTCGGAGCCGGGGGCACGGGGATGGAAGGAGCGGAGCGCGACCCCATCCGACCGCAGCCGGTGAAGAGGCCGGCGACCGCGATGACCAGCGCCAGCTTGGCGAAGCGCTTCATGGGATCACCCCCTCGGCGCTGCAGCCCTGCCCGGAGGGCACGGTGGGATCGGCCGCCTTGGACTTGGCATCGTCGGGCGTAGCCGGTCCGGGGTCGAAGCCGCTCGGGAACGAGGTCAAGTCGTTCGAGTTGTTGAAGGCGTCCACCTGCGCCTGGAGGTCCTCGAGGGCGGCGCAGTCGGTCCCGCCCAGGGCCGCCACCGCGTCGCCAAGCAGCGTGCCCGGGCTCGGAACGGCGCCGAAGAGGCGCACGTTGCAGAGGCCCACCAGCGCCTGCCGAGCGAGCAGGAAGCGGGATTTGTCCAGCGCCCTTCGGCGCTCGCCGTCCGCGAAGAAGCTCGGGCTGCCCCAGAGCATGCCCAGGGCCTCCGGCAACGTGGAGATGGTGACGTAGCCCAGGTCGATCGGCTGCGAGTCCAGGCACGCGGTCAGCGCCGCCTCATGGGTCTTGAAGAAGCCCAGGGTCCTCGTCGCGCCCGTCAGAAGCGGAGGTGGTGGAGGCGGTGGAGGAGGCGGCGGGGGCGGCACCGGCGGCCGGCAGATCACCCGGGCGGTGCAGAGCGCGAACCCGGAGTCCCAGGCCGTGACGAAGGTGTTGTCGAAGCGCACGCTGATCCCGCCGCTCTGAGGCAGCGGCGCGAACCCGTCCAGGGCGATGCCATCCGGCGAGCATTGCTGGGCGAGTGCCTCGCAGTCCCCGTAGCTGTCGAGGACGAGGTCGAAGGCATCGGTCTCGGAGGCACCCACGGCAAGCCAGAACGGCGGCGCCGGCGTGAAGCTGAAACCCTCCGAGGCCAGCAGCGCGTCTTCGGCGGAGAGCACCTCCGAGGCGTCGGAGGCATGCGCATTGGCCACCGTCAGCTCGAAGTGGAGCGTGGCCGGGTACTCTTCCACCTCCACCACCTGCGTCCCGTTCACCGTCTTGCGGCACGAAAGCTCGTGCGCCCGGGCCGCTCCGGCTGCGCAGAGCACGCCCGCGAGCACGGCCGACCACACCACCAACCGTTTCATGGAGATCTCCCTCCCGGCGCGAATGTCCGGCACTCCGTGCGCTCGTTCACTGCGCATGCCAGAGGGCCTGCCCTCCCCTGCACGCCTAGGCAGCAGGCGCGCGGGCGCTCGGCGAATGGCAGGGCCGTGGCGTTCTCGCGCCACTCGGAGAACCCGCTTTCACATCGGGCGGCCGACGGCTCGAATGCATGGAGGGCGAGCGAGCAGGGCCCCGCTCGGCCGCCGGGCTAGCCCGTCCGCCGGCCTTGCCCCTCGGCGGCCGCCGGGACCTGCGCCGGCTGCGGCTGCGACTCGAGGAACCGCCGCACCAGCTCGGCCACCTCCGGCACGAACAGCAGCGACAGGTGTCCGTGGCCACCCTCGACGACGTGGTCGGCGCCGCCGAGCGCTTCCAGGGACGAGGTCTTCGGCGGGTGCACGATGTTGTCGTGCGTCGAGTACAGGCTCAGGAACGGAACCGGCAGCGGCCTGGAGAGCGCCCCGAGGAACGGGCTCTCCACCTTCATCTGCGGCCCGCAGCCGCCGAGCAGGGGCACCCGCCAGGTCACTCCGGCGTGCGGCGAACCGATGGTCGCCACGCTGCGCACCTTCGCCGCCCCGCCGCCCGCGAGCATCGCGCGCGCCACCAGGCCTCCCAGCGAATGGCACACGAGATCGACCTGCCTCGCCCCCGTCTCGGCGAGGACGCGGTCGACGAAGCGGTCCAGGCTCCGGGCGCAGGGCTCCACGGTGAGCAGCCAGTTGTAGTTGAAGCCGTACATCGGGCCCGCCGCCCCGCGGCCGACGATGCGCGCCATCCTCAGGAAGTTGGAGCGGTTCTGGGTGTAGCCGTGGACGAAGACCACCGGGACGCGCCCGCTGCCCTTCCCCAGCCGCCGGCCGAACACGTAGAGCGAGGGGAGGATCACCACCAGGACCACCGACCAGGCGAACTCGCGCAGCGCTTCGACCAACGACCGCGAGAGCGGCCGCGCCGCCTGGTGACGCGAGGCGAGCAGATAAGTCGCGGCGGTGAAGAAGGCGGGACCGCCGAGGGCCAGACCGGCGAGGACCGCGACGGCGATCGCGAGCAGGTTCATGGGGTGGCGGCTACGGCATCGGAGTGGGCTCGGCGGCGGGCGGGGCGGCGGGCGGGGCGGCGGGAGACGCCTCGACCTCGATGCGCCACTCCTGCGGACGGTCGGCCTCGGCGCAGGTGTAGAGGTTGAGCGAGTCCTCCACCTTCTCGAAGCGGTAGACCTTGCCGTCCTTGCCGAACGCGGTCAGCGGCGCCTCGGGCTTGTAGAGGAACCAGAGCGTCTTCTCCTCCGGGTGGAGCTTGAGGTAGTCGCCGTAGGCCGCCTGGGCGCCGTGCATCACCCGGTCGCGGTGGCCGCGCGGGGTCGCCGGGATCGCGCCGTTGAGGGCGGCGCGGGTCTCCAGGTCGAGCGCCGTCTCGCCGCGGATGCGCTTGCCCTGGGCGTCGAGCATCTCC
Organism: Myxococcales bacterium; assembly: GCA_036504155.1. Classification (GTDB taxonomy): domain Bacteria; phylum Myxococcota; class Myxococcia; order Myxococcales; family UBA5297; genus JACRCT01. The sequence goes on along the minus strand of DASXVQ010000043.1, from coordinate 50,466 downwards.
ATCAGGTCGTAGTCGCAGGTGACCGGCTCGCCGTTCTTCAGCTTGAGCTGGGGGCCGTCGACCTTCTCGCCCTTGGGCGGCTTCTTGAACAGCGTGGAGACGAGGCCCGCCTTGTCCTGGTCCTCCGGCTTGAGGTTCGAGGCGTCCCAGGTCTTCTCGAGGATGTCGTGCGGCTTGGACTGGACGCCGGCGGCGAGGTGCGGAAGGCAGGCCGGGTTGCTGTCGCGGAAGGCGATGGCCTGCCCGCGCTCGGCCACGGTGCGGCGGATCGCCTCGAAGTCGGCGGGGAGCATGCCGGAGGCCTTCAGCGCTACCTCGACGTCCTTCACCTCGCGCTCGGCGAGCCTGGCGCACGCCGCCTCGCGGTCCGGCCCGAGCTTCGCGGCATCGACCACCGTCACCGGGGCGGCCCCCGCCTCGGGCGCCGCGGACGGCGGCGGCTTGGCGGTCGCGCAGCCCGCGAGCAGCGCCGCGGCGAGGGAGAGGACGAGCAGCCGAGGGGACGAGTGCGGTCGAGTCGACATGGCAGGGCCAGTGTAACGGCAATCGAACGCCGTCGCGCCTTCTCGCACCCCGCCGGCGACCGCGCTTTCGGTCCCCCGGACCTGCCGAGCCTTCGGCCGCTTCGGCTCCCGGGACGCCCTGCCCGGCTACGGGAACGAGGTCCTGAACAGATCCGCGTCCGACTCGCCCGAGTTCGTCAGCAGCGCCACCTTGAACCGGCGCTCGTGCCGCTTCGCGTCGTTGGGGAAGCGGTCGAGGATGCCCAGGACGACCGAGGGGATGGCCCACTGCTCGCTGTTGTTGCCGTAGTAGTGCACCTGCGCGAAGTAGACGCCGCGGTGCGCCTTCTCCTGCTGGAAGAGCTCCGGGCCGTAGCCGCGGGTCTCGTCCCAGAAGAGTTTCCCGCCCGTGGTGCCCTGGAAGTTCTGGAACCAGGTGCGCTCCAACTCCGGGCCGGTGTTCCACAGGTCGATGTCGATGTCGTCGGCGTTCCAGTGCAGCGTGACCTGCAGGTCGACGGACGGCGCGACGCCGAGGCTCAGCTCGTAGAGGCGGTCGCGGACGGCCTTGTCCTGGGCGGAGGTCAGCGAACCGCCGCCGGCCAGGCGACGCAGGAACTGGACGTAGTGCTGGCGCCCGGCCTCCACCACCTGCGCGTGCCGGTCCCAGCGGCGGGCGAGCACGATCTCGTAGTTGCGCGCGGCGTCCGAGACGCGGCCGGCCTCGACGAGAGCGATCGCCTCTTCCAGATAGGGCTGGATCTCGAAGCTGCGCGTCGCGCGCAGGTGGCCCAGCACCTCGGAGGCGGGCTGGGCCAGCCCCTGCGCCAGGAGCACGAACCCGGTCAGCCGCAGCGCCTCGGGGTCCTCCGGGCGCAGCTCGACGATGGAGGAGACGGCCCGGGCCGCCCCGAACAGATCGCCCGCGCCGAAGCGCGCCTGGCTGACGCGGTGGAACACCAGCAGGTCGTCCGGGTTCTTCCTGCGTCCCGCCAGGTAGGCGGCCTCGGCTCGCGACCGCACCTCGCCGCCGGCGCCGGGCCTCAGCTCCAGCTTCGCGAGCGGGTCGGCCCTGCCGGAGGCGTTGGGCAGCGAGGCGATGAACTCGCGCGACTTGGGGCTCAACATCGACAGGTCGAGGCCCGCCGGAATCGCCGCCTCCACCTTCGCCAGCCGGTTCTTCGCCGCGGCCTCCACCTCGGCCACGCTGACGCTCACCTTCTTGAGGTCATAGAAGGTGTACTCGGCGTCGGTCTCCAGCACGAGCAGCGAGGCCAGCCGGTTGGTGAGCCCGAAGTGCTGCGAGAGCGCGATGATCAGCGGCTCGAGCTTGGGGCTCTCCATCGCCAGCAGCCGCTCGGCGTGCAGCTCGGCCCAGGCGCGCGCCGCCAGCATGTCCTTGCCCTGCGCCGTGAACGGCCAGCGCAGCGTCACCGGCGTCCCGTCGAGCGAGCCGACCGCCACCACCTGCCCCGAGGCCGTGGCCTGGCTGCCCAGCGCGCGCCCGGCGATCTCGATCTCCTGGCCGGGAGCCAGCGCCTGCGGCGAGCCGCGCACCACGAGGTCGTGCAGCTGCAGCCCCTCGACGCGGATGGACTCCACCTTCATCAGCGGGTGCCGGTGAGCCAGCGCCGCAGTCCCGACCTGGGCCCCCGAGAGGCAGGTGACGATCTGCCCGTCGCGCTTGGTGAGCGCCTCGAACAGCTCGCGGTTCACCGCCGCGTCGCCGAAGCGGTAGGCGATCCACTTGAGCGAATCGGACTTCGGGGAGCGCTCGAGCAGCGCTCGCGGGTTGGTCTCGCCCCAGGTGAGCTTGCCGTCCGAGAGCAGGAACGCGGTCGCACCCGCGGGCAGCCAGCCCGTCGACTCCATCAGCGACAGCGCCGAGTCGAAGCTCGTCGCGCCCTCGCGGAAGAGCCCCGAGAGCGTCTCCGTCGCCGCCTGGCGCGCCGCGGGGGTGTTGTCCCGCATCCCCGCCGGGAAAAGCCAGCGCGAGCGGATGTCGAAGAGCACCACGTTGAAGCGCTGGATGGTCTCGTCCTTCTCCAGCACCGCCTGCAGCACCTGCCCCGCCATCCGCGCGCGGTCGCCGTCCTCGGAGAGCGAGGTGTCGACCAGGAAGAGCGCGTCGCCGGTCGGCGCCTTGGCCGCGCCCTGTGGCACGTCGGCCACCAGCTTGCCGTAGACGAAGCTGCCCGGCAGGTCCTGGTCGCCACCGCCGGCCAGGAACTGCGCCTTCGGGTCCTTGGGCTTCATCGCCAGCCGCAGGTCCTGCTTGAAGGCCCGGTTGGACAGCTCCAGCGCGGCGATGTGGAAGCCCCCGGCCTTGGCGTCGAAGGCCTGCAGCTGGTCCTGCCCGTCCACTGAGAGCGCCGCGAGGTCGGCCTTCTGGTCGTCGACGAGCAGCCGCGCCTCGAACTCCGGGATGGGCGCCTCGGGCATCGGGAAGGCGTAGTGCGAGAAAGTGCCGTCGGACGAGAGCGTCTGCTCGTAGACCAGGACCACGCGCTTGAGGCTGCGCGCGGCGATGGGGTAGATGCGCGCTTCGAAGTCGTTGCCGCCGGCCCACTCGAGCAGGGCGGGATCGACGCGGCCGCGGACCACCTTCTCGTAGGTCTTGGCGCCCTCCTGCTTGCCCACCACGCGGGCCGGGCGGAACGCCTTCCAGTCGATCTCCGGGAGGTCCTTGGAGCTCGAGGCGGCGACGGCCGACAGGTTCGCGGTCGCGGCGGCATCGTCCAGCAACGCCGGCAGCACCTTCGCCGGGGCCTTGGCGGCCCGAAGCTTGAGCGGGTCGACCACGACCGAGCCCTGGAAGGTCCCGAAGAACGCGGGGGTCGCGTCCTGCGGCAGCGGGTAGCGCAGCGAGCCTTCCATGAGCCGGTCGTAGGGGTTCTCGACGACGTAGTCGACGACGGTCCGGGCGCGCGGGCCCTCGATGTAGACGACGGTGCGCAGCGCGCGGATGGGCAGCGGCTTGAACTGCCCGGTCTCGTCGCGGAAGACGACCTTGCCCAGCCGAGGAGAAGCCACCGCGCGGTCCATCAGCGGCTGCGGCGCGGCAGCCTCTTCCGGCATCTTGTCCCTGGCAAGGCTGAGCGTCGGGCCTGCACCGCCGGAATCTCCCCCGCCGAGAGTCCTGAGCAGACCCGAGTTGGCTACGGAGTTCGCTATTCCGCCGCCGCCACCACCTCTGCCCCCTCGGCTCTCCGTCCCGCGGATGATCTGGATGGTGCGGTAGCGCAGCGTCTGCAGCGCCTTCATCCGCTCGCCGGTCAGGAGCGTGCTGTAGCTCGCGCGGCCGCGCTCCTCCTGGACATCGATGTCCTCGGGGTTACGCAGCGTGACCTGCAAGAGGAAGAGGTCCTCGGCCAGCGCCAGGATCTCGGCCTCCTCCTGGAGGACCTGAACCGTGATCTGCCGCAAGGGGAAGACCGGGACGCCCTGGCCCGGCTTGCTCTCCTGGAGCGGCCCGACCCCGAGCACCCACACGTTCTGCATCAAGGTGGTGGCGACGTTCTCGCCCGTCGAGGAGTCCTTGAACGCCGCGATCAGGTCGACGTGGTCGTTCGGGCGGACCTCCTCCGCGCCGGTGACCGCCAGAGTGAAGGCCCGCAGCTTCAGCGCGGTGACATCGGCCAGATCGCCGGGGGCGCCTTCGGGCGCGAGCGCTGCCACCTGGAGGAAGTCGCCCTTGGCGAGCGGCACCCTCAGCGCGCGCCCCAGGGCGGAGCCGATCGCCCCGAAGGCGACGGCGTCGGGTCCGGGCTCGCTCGCCTGCGCCACGCGCAATTCGGCGAGCATCTCGGCGGAGAGCACCGTGCCGGCCGGCAGGTCCCGCGCCGCCACGGCGATGGTCGGCCCGCCGGGTTCCTGACCGGCGCACGCCAGGCTCGCCGCGACGACGACCGCCAGCGCGTGACGCATCCGACACCCCGAGTTGGTCGAGGGGCCAGCGTCCAATCCCTGGGAATCCCGGCTTCGCATGGTCGGCTCCGCGAGAGCTTCGAGTCTTTGCGCTACTGCCTTCCAGGCATCGCCGGCACCGGCGCCGTGTCCGCCGGCATCGGCGCATCGGGCCGCGCCGGGGTGGCCGCGGCCGGCAGCGGGTGCGGCAGCATCGGCGAGGCGATCCGCGGCTCGTTCGCGGTCGCGGCGGGGCCGCGGCGAGCCAGCACCCGGTTCCTCAAGGTCTCCAGCGCCCTGGCGCGCTCGCCGGTGAGGAGGGTGTTGACCGTGGCGCGGCCGCGCTCCTCCATCACGTCCACGTCCTCGCGGTTGCGCACCGTGACGTGCAGGCCGCCGATGCGGGCCCCGAGGAGCGCGATCTCCGCCTCCTCGGGAAGCATCAGGAAGGTGACCCGGCGCAGCGGAAACGCCTCGTTGGCGGCCACCGGCTCCGCCTTCCCCGGCGCGAGCACGACGACGTTCTGGGCCTGCGTGACGGCGACCCACTCCTTGGTCGCCTGGTCCGGGACCACCGCCAGGATGTCCACCCTGTCGCTCATGTGCAGGTTCTCGGCCCCGGAGACGCTCAGCGTCACCGCGCGGCCCTTCTTCTGGACGATGGTCGAGAGGGGAGTGTTCGGCCCGAGGACCGGCGCGGCCGCGGCGGCGCCGGGTGCCGGGGCGTCGAAGTAGGAGGCGAGCAGGAGATCGCCCTGCCGGACCGAGATGCGCAGGCGCTTCCCCACCGTCGGCTGCAGCGCCTCCGGCTTGAGCGCGTTGGGCGTCGCCAGCGCCGGCGAGACCTTCACCTCCACCATCTGGCTGCGCTCGATCTCGACGCCTTCCTCGAGGTCCACTCCCGCGGCGAGGAGCGTCGCCGGCGGCTTCTGCTCGGCGCAGGAGCACAGTGCTGCACCTGCGACCACCAGAAGCTGCTTCAAACCGGCCATGGCTCCTCCCAGGATTCGAGCGCGGGTTCCTTTGCCTGACTGGACGACACGCCGAGCCGCCGGCCCGCGCAGCGACGGCGTCGGCTGCGATGACAACCTCTCTCTTTCCGGGGGCTTGCGCCAATCGCCTCTGCAGAACCCCCCACCCCTGCCCCCGCGGTCCCGCTCTTGACGGTCCGTCTTGGCCGGGAAGACACTTCCGGGCATGTTCGCTCGCCTCGCCACCGGACTCGTCGCCCTGGTCCTCGTCGGGTGCGCACCGGCGACCACGCTGCGCTCCGCGCGAACCGTCGAGCCCGGGCGCCTGGAGCTGGTGGCGGGGGCGGCGGTGGTGTCGCTGCCCGAGTACAACATGGTGACCGGCGGGGACGGCGGCGGAGACTTCCAGTCCTACCGGTTCACGCTCCCCCAGACGACCTTCGGCGCGCGGCTGGGCCTGACCGACTGGGCGGACATCGGCGCGCGGGCTTCCCTCGGGGGCTTGGAGGTCGAGGGCGCGGTGGGGCTCAAGGCAGGCTTCTTCGCGTTCGCCGCGGCGCCTTCGGCGGGAGTGCGCTGGACCACGGGCGCGGACCACGCCTTCGACGTCCAGCTCCCCCTGCTCTTCGGCTTCGGCCTCGTCCCCGGCCAGCCCAGGCGCGTGGAGCTCACGCTGGGCGCGGTCGGGCGCTTCGAGACCGAGTGGGGCAGCGCGCCACGCTCCGGCTTCTTCGTCGGCGGCAGCGCCGGCCTGACCGTCTTCGTCTCCACCGCCGTGTTCCTTCGCGCCGAGTACCTCCAGTTCTGGCCGCTCGGCGCCTCGCCGGAGCTGGGGCCGCGAAATGGACGGATTGGCGCGCACGACTACTTCCACACGCGCATCCAGAACGGCGCCCTCGCGCTGGGCTGGCTGTACTGAGACGGCGCGCCCTAAAGCAGCTTGAGCGTCCCCGTCAGCGCGTCGATGGCCGGCGCGGCGGCGGGGCCGATGGCCAGCGCGGTCGGCGTCGGGACCCCGTGGAACTCGGTGGCGCCGGCATCGATCACCAGGGCGTGCGGCAGGCCTGCCTCGCGGGCCTTGGCCTCCAGGGCCAAGAGCTCGTCCTGCGAGGGGCAGCCCACGACGATCTTGGTGAAGGCTCCGGCGACCCACTCCGCCGCCTCGGGCCACAGCGGAACCTCGAGCCGGGCGGGATCGGCCGAGGTCTTGCGGTCGAAGAAGACCTTCATGCTGGCGTGCGCGGCCTGCGCCGCCATCTTGCCCTTGCGCATGTTCAGGTCGGTGCGCAGCACGATGACCTGCTTGATGTCGGCCACGACGACCTCGGGCGTTAGACTCCACTGCGGCCCACAGCCTACCGCGACCATGACCCTGAACCCCTGCCAGCCCGGTCCGAACACCTCCTGCGCAGTCTGCTGCGGGCTGCACGTGGGCTACCCGTCGCGGGCGGCGATCGCGGAGAAGCTCCAGGCCCGATTCGACGCTCTCTCGGGGCGGCCCGCCGACGAGTTCGGCAAGGCGGCGATCGCGCTCACCGCGCAGCGGCGCACCTCGGGCGTCTTCGGCGAGGCGGTGGCGCACTGCACGCTCGCGGGCTTCCTCGACCCCGGAGGCCGGCGCGTCGGCTGCCTCGGGCACCGGATGGCCACCCGAGGCCCCGACCTGCGCGACCTGGGCTCCTACGGCGCGCTCACCTGCGAGGAGTTCCAGTGCCCGGCGGTGGGCGCGTACTCCGACGACGAGATCGCCTTGGCCCGCGAGGCCTGCGACGACTGGTACCTCTACGGGCTCGTCATCACCGACCCGACCTTCCTGCACGCGTGCCTGGAGCAGGTCCACAAGGCAGCGCCGCGGGCGCTGGTGCCGGCAGACCTCGCCCGTGCCCCCGTCCGCGAGGCGCTGCGGCGGATGTTCGCGCTCAAGGAAGGCGCGCGGCCGTACGGCGACGGGCCGGAGCCGGGGTGGGACCTCGGCTCCCTCGCGGTGGCAGTGGCCCGAGCGCTTACGGCAGCGGCTGCGCCTTGATGCCCAGCCGCGCCTGCAGCGCGCCGGCCCGGTCGATCGGATCCGAGAACGGCTTGCCCGCCAGCTCCGCGCTGAGCTGACCGAACGCCTCGCCGAAGGGCTTGCTGACCTTCTCGATCTGCTTGCCGCACTTCTTGGTCAGCTCCGCCTCGAGGTCCGCCGACCACTTGGCGATCGCCTCCGCTCCGGCCTTCGCCTTGACCAGCTCGCCCTTCTGCATGGCGAACTTCTTCACGAGGCCGTCGTCGCAGGCCTTCAGCGCCTTCGAGTCCGCGGTCCACGCCGGCTCGCCGTTGCGGGTGCAGCCCTGGAACTTGAACGCGGTCGTGAACTTGGGGGCCGGGTGCGCCTTGGAGGTCAGCTGCTCGACCCTCAGCGGCACCGGGTTGCCGTTCAGGTCCAGCCCGCGGCCCTCCTCGTCGGTGAGCAGGAACGGCTCGGCGCCGCGCCACACCAGCGTGCCAGGGAGGGGCCGGGTCCACAGCGACTTCCAGTGGTCCAGGTCGCAGTGGTCGGTCGGCTCGATGGCCAGCCGCAGCGCCAGCTCCGCCGGGAACTTCGCGCGCTCCCAGCCGAGCACCGCGAAGCGCATCGAGTTCGCGCCGCCCAGCCACGACAGCTTGGCGGTCGCCGTGACCGGCCCCGCCTTGAGCGCGCACAGGCCCTGCTCGAAGCCGGCGCCGCGCTCGGCCTCGGCCAGCGTGAAGACCTGCACGGAGTTTCTCCCGGCCTTGGGCGCCCAGCCGAAGCCGTCGATCTTCTCGGTGCCGCCGGTCTTGGCGAAGCGGCCGACCACCACGTAGCACCAGTCCTCGGTGGCCGGGAACGTCACGGTGAACGCCTTGGCGGGCGAGGCTCCCTTGGCGACCAGCGTCGCGCCCAGCGAGTCGGCGATGGCCTGCTGCGCCTCGGGGTCGGCCTTCTGCCACAGCGCGACCCGCGAGATGCGCGCGTGCTCGTGCTTGTAGAAGACCGCGCTGCCGGGCGCCGCGGCCTCGATGCCCTCGGCGAGGGTCTTCAGGTCGTTCAGGTCGGCGTCGGGGATCTTGTCGCCGGCCTTCACCAGCACGTAGAGGTGATCGAGCGACTTGCGCGCCTGCTCCGCCAGCGCGGCGCGCTTGGCCTCGGCGGCCTCGCGGGCCTGGGCCTCGGCCAGGTCCTTGATCTCCTTGGCGATGATCTCGTTGTTCTTGCGCAACAGGACCACCTTCTTCACCAGGTCGTCGGCGACGAACCTGTGCCGCTGGCTGGCGACCTTCTGGAAGGCGGCGATGGCCTCGTCGAGCGCCTTCAGCTTGGTCTGGGCCGCAATCTGGTTCTTGTCGTGGCCGGCGCGAATCTCGCTGAAGAGCACGACCGCCTTGTGGCCCGCCTGCAGCGAGACCAGGTCGCCCTCCAGGGTCTTGACGTTGCCCATCACCACCGGGAGCCGCTCGTCGTCCTGGAAGTCCTTGAGCTGCGGCCTCACCTCGGCGAGCACCTTCTGGATGCGCTGGACGGCCTCGTCGTCCGAGGTCGGGGTGACGTTGATGCCGTTGGGCAGCGCCGCGATGGTGGCCTGCAGCTTCTTGTTGAGGGCCACCAGCTCGTCGTCGTCGTCAGCCTGAGCGGCGGTCGGGGCGATCGAAACGGCCAGGGCGGCCAGGGCGAGGATCCGTGCGGTACGGCGCATCGTGAGGGCTCCTTGTCGGGATCGAAGCGGGCGCATGTTAACGCGGGCCGGACCTAAGATGCCGCATGCTCTGCAGCCGCGCTTTCTTCCCCCTCGCCGTTTCCCTGCTCCTGGCCGCAGCGCCGGCGCGGGGCGCGAAGGTCGACCCGGCGCTGCGCACGGGTTTGGCCGCCGGGACCAGGCAGATCGTCATCCTCGGCCTCGCCTCCCCTGAGCGCGACCGGGCCCTTCCCGGCTCGACCAGCGACCAGCTGTTCTCGCTGCCCGACCCCTTCCCGCTCGCCTCGCTGGCCCCCCACGCCGCCGCGCAGGTCCGGGTGATGGCTGCGCTTCGCGGTCACCCGGCGGGCGCGCCCCGCCTCGTACGCGCCTACGCCCGCCTGCCGATGCTGGCGCTCGAGGCCACGCCCGAGCAGCTGAAGGCCCTGGAAGCGCTGGAGGGCGTCGAGCACCTGTGGTCTTCGCCGGTGGGCCGGCCGCTGCTCAGCAGCACCCTGCCCTTCTCCAAGGCCACCGACTTCCAGCAGCGCGGCTTCAAGGGCGCCGGGACGACCGTCGCGGTGGCGGACCTCGCGGTCCGCTACTGGACCGGCGAGTTCGGGACCTGCCCGACCGATTCCTGGGCCGATGCCACGCCGGGCTGCGCGCTGGTCGCCTGGAAGAACTTCAACCTCTGGCCGGCGGCGCCCGACGACGAGGCGGAGAACGACCCGCGGACGATCGCCGAGGCCAAGAACCACGGGACGCACGTGGCGGCCATCGTCCACGGCGTGGCGCCGGAGGCGAAGCTCATCGGCCTGAACGTCTTCAGCCTCAGCCCCGACGGCAGCTACGGCTCGCCGGCCTACGACGTCCTCGCCGCCCTGGACTGGGTGGCGGAGCACGCCGCCGAGCAGCACATCGTCGCGGTGAACCTCTCGGTCGGCTGGGAGCACTCGGACGCCGCGCCCTGCAACGAGTCGGTGGCGTTCCCGGCCATCCGCGAGCTGTGGAAGCAGGGCGTCGCGCTGGTCACGGCCTCCGGCAACGACGCCACCGCCGACTGGGTCAACGAACCGGCCTGCGCGAGCCTCGCCGTGTCCGTGGGCGCCCAGTACGACACCGACCTGGCCTCGGTGGCGAGCTGCGAGCCGGGCGCCCCGAAGCCGGGCGACCTCGCCTGCCTGAGCAACCTGAACGGCGCGGTCGACCTCGTCGCGCCCGGCATGCACGTCGATGCGGCGGGCGCCACCAAGTCCGGCACCTCGATGGCCGCCCCGCACGTCGCCGGCGCCATCGCGCTCCAGCAGTCGCGCTGGATGGCCGAGCTGGGCGCCAGGAAGTCCCCGGCCTGGGCCCGCGAGCAGCTGATCATGGACGCCGTCTCCCGGCCCCACGACGGGCGTGTCTTCCACCAGCTCTCCCTGGCCGACGGACCGCGCTGGACGGTGGGCGCCTTGTTCCCGGCCTTCGACCGCGAGGCGAGCGAGGCGACCATCCCCAAGGCTCCGGCGACCTTCGAGCGCCGGATCTCGTTCGCGGGGCGCGGGGGAAAGGTCGCCGGCGCCTACCTCCACTTGAAGCTCGCCCACGAGACCCCGGGGACCGTCCAGGCGACCGTGATCGCGCCGGGCGGCAAGCAGGTGGCCCTGACGCTCCCGGCCGTCGGCCCGCACTTCAACGCAGTGCTCGGCAAGGACTACCTTCCCGGCGCCTTCGCTTCGCTGGCGGGCAGCCCCATCGACGGCCAGTGGCGGCTGCTCCTCTCCGATGCTTCGGGCAGCGGGCTCGGCCACTACCTCGCGGCGGCGCTCTTCCTCGTGGCCGAGGGGTGCACGCCGTCGTGCCCCGCCAGCGAGGGCTGCGGCGACGACGGCTGCGGCGGAAGCTGCGGCACGTGCGCCGGGATCGAGCGCTGCGGCGCCGAGCGCACCTGCGTCGAGTGCACCCCGAGCTGCGGCGGGCGCGCCTGCGGCCCCGACGGCTGCGGAGGCTCGTGCGGCGCCTGCGCGGACACGGCCTGGTGCAACGGACTGGAGACCTGCAAGACCGGCCAATGCGAATGGGGCGCGCCCCGCTGCTGGCAGTCCCTGGACTGCGGCACGCTCACTTGCGACGAGGCCTCCAAGTCCTGCCTGCCGGCGGTCACGGACTCGAAGGCCTGCCTGCTCGGGCTCGCCTGCTACGGCGACGCCGAGGTCAATCCCGCCAACCCCTGCCAGAAGTGCGACGCCAGCCACCCTGCCGAGTGGAGCGCGACCAGCGGCGCCTGCGACGACGGCGATGCCTGCACCACCGCGGATGCCTGCCAGATTGGTCGATGCGCCGGAACTCCGAAGGACTGCTCCTCGCTGGCCGGGCCGTGCAAGAGCGCGACGTGCGACTCGCCCACCGGCGAGTGCGTCGCGGCCGATCTGGCGGATGGCACTTCCTGCGACGACGGGGATACCTGCACGACCGGCGACGTCTGCCGGGCGGGAGCCTGCGAGCCCGGCCCGAGGACTTGCAGCGGCTGCGGGTGCACCGCGTCGAGCGCGCCGCAATCGCGGGGAATCGCCTGGATCCTGGCACTCCTGGCCGGCTCGCGGCGGCGGCGGAACCGGGCGCCTCGACGGGTTCAGTGAGTCCAGACGGGCGCGGCGCTCCAGCGATGGGTCGAGGCAAGAAGATCGCCGCCGGGCTCTACTCGTCGTCGTCGCCGAAGTAGCCGGCAGCCAGATCGCACGCCTGGCAGGTGCACCGCCCGTCGCGGTCGAGCATGTGGCCGCCGTCCGCCGTGTGCAGCCGGCCGTCCAGCCAGTCGCCCCAGAGCGCGGTCTGGCCCAGCGACTGCCCGGCCTTGCCCTGCCTGCCGAGGACGACGGTCTGCACGGGCTGCCCCTCTGACCGGCCTTCGAGCAGCCGCACCTCCTCGCCGCGCTCGAGCGCCGCCTGGGCCTCGCGGCGCAGCTCCGCGTGGCTGACTCGAGCCAGGCCCGCAGCGGTCAGCCGCTCGGCGGTCGGGGTCTTCATGCTGCGAGCTTCCGGCGCACCTCTTCCTCGGTGATGTCCTTGGCGTTGAGCGCGCGCAGCAGATCGAGCAGGTCCTGGGGGCTGGTGCGCGTGGGCATGAGCGACTCGACTCCGGGGTGGGCCGCCCACTTGAGCACGTGGGCGACGAGCTCCGAGCACCACATGGCCTTCGCGGTGTTGAAGGGGTTGCGCCACTTGCGCTTGAGCCAGCGGCCGAAGATGACGAAGGCCATCCCCACCAGCCCCTTGAAGTCGTAGTAGGCGCCCAGCAGCTCGCCCGCCTTCGGCATCACCGGGTCCAGCGGGACCTGGGGCTCGAAGACCGCGACGATGCGGTTCTGGCGGCGGAAGGTTCCCCAGGGCATCAGGCGCACGCCCCACTCCGAGGCTTCGAAGACGAATTCGTGTCCGAAGGGCTCCACGCGCAGCAGCAGCCAGGCGTGGCTCGCCTTCGAGCCGGAGATCTCCCGGATGAGGAAGGAGGCGGGGTTGTTCCTGGCGGTCGAGAAGCCGATCTTCACCACGGTCGGGGACCTCGGTCTGGAGGGTGTGGCTGGAGATTGTAGTGGAGGCCGGCGCGGCCGCCGCTATCCTTGTCGCCGCATGGCCAATCCCTCCAGGTTCCGCCGCGGGTCGAAGGCGCTCAGCCGGCTCCTGCTGATCGTCCTGGGTCTTGGCCTGCTCGGCTTCATCCACTCCAGCGAGTACCTTTCGACCATGGGCGCATCCCCTTCCGGCGCGCGTCTCGAGCGCATCCTCAAGTCCCCCCACTTCCGGGACGGCGTCTTCCAGAACCTCTCCGAGACCTCGGTGATGGTCCCGGGCAAGAGCGTCAAGATCCTGGCCGAGTTCCTCGCGCTCGGCGGCCGCCGCGTCCCCGACGCGCCGCTGCCGACCACCCCGGCCACGCGCGCCACCTTCGACGCCCCGCCGGCGGACGACCTGCGGGTCACCTGGCTCGGCCACTCCACGGTGCTGGTGGAGATCGAGGGCCAGCGCGTGCTCTTCGACCCGATGTGGGCCGAGCGCAGCTCGCCTTCGCGCTGGGCGGGGCCGAAGCGCTTCCAGCCGGTGCCGCTGCCCATCGACCAGGTCCCGGAGCTGGCGGCCATCGCCGTCTCGCACGACCACTACGACCACCTGGACAAGGCCGCCATCCAGACCCTGGCCAAGGCGCAGCCCAACGTGCCCTTCTTCGTGCCGCTCGGCGTCGGGGCTCACCTCGAGAGGTGGGGCGTCGAGCCCTCGCGCATCCACGAGCACGATTGGTGGGAGGAGGACTCGGCGGCCGGCGGCAAGCTCAAGCTCGTCTGCGCCCCCTCGCGGCACTTCTCCAGCCGCGGACTCTTCGACCGCAACAAGACGCAGTGGGCCTCGTGGGTGCTCACCGGCGCCGCCAAGCGCGTGTACTTCGGCGGCGACGGCGGGCTGGACGCGGCCATGGCCGACATCGGCAGGCGCTACGGGCCGTTCGACCTCACGATGCTGGAGATCGGCGCGTTCCACGAGAACTGGGGGCTCATCCACCTCGGCCCCAAGAACGCCATGACCGCGCACCGCGACCTGAACGGCCGGCTGCTGATGCCCATCCACTGGGGCACCTTCAACCTCGGGCTGCACCCCTGGGACGAGCCGATCGACCAGTTCCTGGAGGCGGCCAAGGCCACCGGGACCTCGGTGGTCGCGCCGCGCATCGGCGAGCCCTTCCGGCCCTCGGCGGCGCCGTCTTCCATCTCCGCCGCGCCGACGCGCTGGTGGACCGCACCTACTGGAAGTTGAACTCCGTCATGACGGCGCGGACCGCGGGCGCCTCCTTCTTGCAGCCGTTCGAGAAGCGGTTGAGCGCCTCGGCCGACTCGGTCGCGTTGCGCATGATCTGCTGCTTGTTGCGCTCCAGGTAGGCCTTCTGCCCGTTCTGGTCGAGCTTGCCCAGCCAGGCCTTGGTCGCGGCCTTCTGCTTGTTGAAGCCGTCCAGCTTGCGCGTGCGGTAGGCCTTCACCTCCTTGGCCGTCGCGGCGCAGCCCTGGGCGTTGACGCGGACGATCTCGCTGAGGCCGTGGCTGGTCCTGAAGAGCTCGCCGGTCTGGTCCGACTGGGCGCGCGCCAAACCGGGCACCGCCAGGGCGAAGAAGAGGGCTGCAACCGTGGCGCTGCGCATGGGGGCCTCCGTGGCTGGAATCTCCAGGCATTCTAGGCGCCTTGCCAGCACGCGCTCCCTCCCGCGAGAATCGGCCCTTCCGCCGGCACCCCGAGGAGGCCCGCCCCGATGCACGCCAAGCCCATCTCCACCCACGCGGGGCTCGCCGCCCTGCTGGCCGCGTCGCTGGCCTGCCTCACCGGCTGCCCGCCTCCCGCGAACTCCGGCACGAGCTGCGACGCGGGCACGCTGTGCTCCGGCCAGTGCGTCTCGCTCGGCGACGACTCCAACTGCGGCACCTGCGGCAACGCCTGCGGCGCCGGCAACCACTGCGCCAAGGGCGACTGCTACCCGGCCGCCTGCGGCTCGACGACCTGTGCCACCGGCGAGGTCTGCGTCTCCAGCAAGTGCGTCGAGGCGGCCTGCGTGGGCGTGACCTGCGCCAACGCCGGCGAGGTCTGCAAGGCCGGCAAGTGCGCCTCCGGCTGCGCCGACTCGTCCACCTGCGCCGACGGCAAGATCTGCAAGGCCTCCGCCTGCCAGGCCTGCGTGGACGGCGCCGACGACGCGCTGTGCGGCACCGGCAAGATCTGCGTCGCCGGCGCCTGCGTCGCCGGCACCTGCCACGACGCCGACGGCTGCACCGGCGGCCAGGTCTGCAAGGCCAACGCCTGCGCCCAGTGCACCGGCAAGGCCGACGACGGGCTGTGCGGCGCCGGCAAGGTCTGCATCAACAAGGCCTGCGTCGAGGGCAACTGCCACACCAACTACGACTGCTCGCAGGGGCAGATCTGCAAGGAGAACCACTGCGCCGTCTGCCAGGACCGCCTCGACGACGTCTACTGCTACACGGGCAAGATCTGCCTCAACGGCCAGTGCACCTCCGGCGAGTGCCACTCGGTGGGCGACTGCTCGGGCGGCAAGGTCTGCAAGGGCCAGAAGTGCGTCGCCTGCGTCGACGGCAGCGACGACGCGCTGTGCGGTCCCGGCGCGGTCTGCAAGGCCGGCGTCTGCGAGTACAAGAGCTGCACGACCTCCACCGAGTGCCCCGGCGGCACCACCTGCAAGTCGGGCAAGTGCGGGGTCTGCCTGGACCAGGTCGACGACGCATCCTGCGGGGCCGGCAAGCTCTGCGTCGACAGCCTGTGCATCACCGGCAACTGCCGCACCAGCTCCGACTGCGCCGACGGGCTGGCCTGCAAGGGCAACGTCTGCCAGCCCTGCACCGAGGTCGCCGACGACGCGCTCTGCGGCACCGGCAAGATCTGCCTGGGCGGCCAGTGCACCAACGGCAACTGCCACACGCTGGCCAACTGCACCACCGGCGGCCAGGTCTGCAAGGTCAACTGGTGCGTGGCCTGCATCGACGCCCTCGACGACGACCTGTGCGGCGGCAACGGCAAGATCTGCGTGGCCAAGACCTGCGCCGCCAACTCCTGCACCGGCAGCGGCCCCGCCCCCTGCACCCTGGGCACGGTGTGCAAGTCGGGCACCTGCAGCGCCTGCGTCGACCGCACCGAGGACGCCCTCTGCGGCTCCGGGCAGATCTGCGCCAAGAAGCGCTGCCTGACCGGCGACTGCCACGACCTGTCCGACTGCCAGGCGGGCGGCAAGGTCTGCAAGAACTACACGTGCAAGGAGTGCGAGGACTTCCTCGACGACGGCCTGTGCGGGGCCGGCAAGATCTGCAAGGACAAGAAGTGCATCGACGGCGACTGCCACAACAACGGCGACTGCGCCGACAAGGGCGGCGGCATCTGCTCCGACAACAAGTGCCAGCCCTGCGTCGACAAGACCGACGACCAGACCTGCGCCAACGAGACGGCCGGCACGATCTGCGCCGGAGGCCAGTGCGTCCCCGGCAACTGCCACGAGAACGCCGACTGCACCAACGCCGCCGCCCCGCACTGCCTGGGCTACAGGTGCCTGGCCGGACCGGAGCTGGTCATCGACCGGCCGCTCTCCAACTACGACGCCTACGCCGAGGCGCTGGCGGTGGGCTTCCAGCCGGGGATGCCGGTCAAGCTCACGGTCGTCCAGGGAATGACGGTGGGCTCCGCCTCCGCGGACCTGCCGGCGGTGAAGATCGTCGGCTTCCCGGCGGGCACCACGATCAGCGTCGTCAACGCCGGCTACCTCGTGGGCGCCGGCGGCGCGGGCGGCATGGGCGGCTCGGGCGCCGCCAACGGCGCGGACGGCCAGGCGGGCGGCACGGCGCTGCTGACCGACCTCGCGCTGACCGTCGACAACTCCGGCGGCAAGATCTGGGGCGGCGGCGGTGGCGGGGGCGGCGGCGCCGGCGGGCTCGACAACGCCAGCAAGGCGGAGGCGGGCGGCGGAGGCGGCGGCGGCCGGGGCCAGGTCGGCGGGCCGGCCGGCGGGAGCGTCTACGTCAACGCCGGGACCAGCCCGTCCTCGGCCAACGGCGGCCTGCCGGCGACCAAGGGCGGCTTCTACGACCCCGGCAAGGGCGGCAGCGGCGAGACCGGCGGCGACCTGACCCTGTGGAGCAACCCCGGCCACGACGGCGGCGCCTGGGGCGAGCCCGGCGCCGGGACCAAGCTGTGCGGCCAGAACCCCAAGGCCCCCAACGCCTGCGACGGGGCGCCCGGCGCGGCCGGCAAGTCGGTCTCCGCCGGCGGGAAGACCGTCACCTGGACCGGCGGCAGCCCCGGGGATCTGAAGGGCCCCACCGATTGATCTGGGACCGGCAGGCACACCGGCCTGTCGCCGCGGGCTCGCGAGCCTGCCGCTCCTCGCCCACAGCTTTGTTGACCGCTGCACGGCACGGGCGACAATCGGGGTCGAATGGCTGAACTCAAGGACCGCGTACGCTTCGGCGCGTACTGGCTCCTCAAACGCCTCGCCAAGGGCGGCATGGCGGAGATCTACCTCGCCTGCCCCGCCGCCCCGGGCCGGGAGCACGAGCGGCTGGTCATCAAGAAGCTGCTCGAGCAGTACAGCCAGGAGGAGGAGTTCCTCTCGCTCTTCCTGCAGGAGGCCAAGCTCGCCTCCCAGCTCTCGCACCCCAACGTGGTGCGCATCTTCGAGCTGGGCCAGGAGGGCGGCCACCTCTTCATGGCCATGGAGTACATCGAGGGCCACGACCTCGAGCTGCTCATCCGCGCGCGCCGCCGGTGGCTCTCCCCGGTGGTGGCCGCCTACGTGGCCCGCGAGGTCTGCGAGGCGCTCTCCTACGCGCACCAGGCCGTCGACCTGAACGGCCGGCCGATGAACATCGTCCACCGTGACGTGACGCCCGAGAACGTCATGATCGACGCCCAGGGCGTGGTGAAGCTGGTCGACTTCGGGGTGGCGCGGGCCAGCGCGCGGCTGACGACGACACGGCCCGGCGTGGTGCGCGGCAAGGTCTCGCACATGGCGCCCGAGCACATCAAGGGCAAGGACCTGGACGGCCGCGCCGACCTCTTCGCCCTGGGCGCGACGCTCTTCGAGCTGACCACCGGCATCAAGCCCTTCGAGCGCGGCCAGCACGCCCCCTCGATGTGGGCGGTGCTCCACGAGGACCCGCCGGCGCCCGTCGACATCCTGCCCAACTACCCGCGCGCGCTCTCGGACATCGTGATGCGCTCGCTGGAGAAGGACCCGGACCGCCGCTACCGGACCGCCGGGGACATGCGGGCGGCGCTGGACCGGTTCCTCGCCTCGAGCGGCGAGCAGGTCGACGCGTCCACCCTCAAGGCGCTGGTCGAAGCCCAGCCCGCCGAGTTCCCCCGCGAGCGCGCCGAGGACTCCTCCGACCCGGACCACCCGGTGGAGCAGGACGGCGAGGGGCCCGAGCCCAGGACGCAGATCGGCTCCTCGGCGCCCGCCGGCGACGACCGCGACCGCGAGACGCAGCCCAAGACGCAGATCGGCTCCTCGGCGTCCGCCGGCGACCGCGACCGCGAGACGCAGCCCAAGACGCAGATCGGCGCGCCGCTCCTGCGCCAAGGCACCATCCTCGACGAGGGGCCGGACGACCCGAACGAGCCCCGGACGCAGACCCACCCCGGCCCCGGAGGCCCGCCGCGGCCGCAGGCGGCGCCCCCCGTGCTCTTCCAGGCCTCCGAGGCGCCGCGGCCCGGGCCGCCGGTGCTGATGCCGGCCATCGAGCCGCCGCGCCTTGCTCCGCCCGTGCTCCTTTCGTCGCGAGAGCGCTCCGGCCCGCCGCTGCCGTCGCTCGGCGAGTCTCTGGAGGAGGACACGACGACCTCCGGCGCCAAGCCGGGCCGCCCTCGGGGGATCCTGGAAGAAGAGGAAGAGCACAACCCTTCGACCGTGCGGCTCAAGCCGTTGGCCGAGCAGGAGGCCGACCGGCGCATGGCAGCGGCGGTGGCCGTGGCCGCCGCCCCGGCCATCGCGGACGAGCCGGAACCCGAACCGGAGCGGGAGCAGGAGCCCGAACCGGAGCCGTATCCGGCCGAGGAGCCCGCCTTCCCCGAGCCCGTGCCCGACCTGCCCGACGACGTCGATCCCGCGCTGCTTCGCGAGGAGACTCGGCTGACGGCCGTCCCGGCCGCGGACTCGACGCGAGTGACCAGCTCCCCGTCCCTGCTCGCCGTCGCCGACGGGCAGGTCCGGGTGCCGACGCAGTCGCTCGACGTCGCAGCCACCCTCGGGACGCAGCCGCCGCGCCGACAGCGCCACCCGACCGGCGACTCCGCCTGGGACGAGGCGACCCCGCCGCGGGGGATCGCCGCGGCGCGTCAGGAGGCCGACGAGGCGGACGCGGCAGTGGCGGCGGAGCAGAAGTCCGCCGCGGGCACCGTCTTCGGCGGGCTGTTCAAGGGGCTGCTCATCGTGGCGTTGATGGGCGCCGCCGGCGTGGCCACCCGCGTCGTCACCGTCCTCGAGTACCGCAAGAGGCTCGCGGACCAGGCGGAGCAGTTCAACCAGCAGATCCAGCAACTGCAGGACCCGGGGAAGAAGGCCGAGCCCCAGGCCGAGCCCCAGGCCAAGGCCCCACCCCCGGCGGCCGCGACGACGGTCGGGGACGCCGGGATTGCGGTGGCCGGCGACGGAGGCACCGCCGCCGCGAGCCCCTCGGGCGATGCCGGACAGGCCGCTGCGGACGGCGGGAGGACGGACGGAGGAAGGACGAACGGCGACGCCGGGGCCGGCGCAGCCGCGGACGCGGACGCGGACGCCGGTGCGGCCGAAGCCGGATCGGACGCGGGGACGGTCTTCAAGAAGGGCTTCGGGGTGATCTCGGTGAAGGGCCGCGGGCTGGTCTACATCGACGACAAGCCCTGCAAGCTCCCGTGCGCGGTGAAGCTGCCCTCCGGCGAGCACGTGGTGCGCACCTCGGGCAAGAAGCCCGTCGAGAAGCGCGTGCCGCTGCAGGCCGGCGCCCGGGAGACGGTGAAGTTCTAGGGCCTCCGGCAGCCACGCCGGCCTGCCGCCCTAGGGGTTGACCGGCCCCTCGCCGACGACCTTGACCGAGTCGACGAAGTACGGCGTCTCGCCGAAGCAGCTGGAGGGCACGCCCTTGTGCTCGGAGTAGTGCACCAGGACCTGCTTGCCCACCGCAGCCTTCATGGCCTCGATGACCTTCGGGTCGCGCACGCTGAAGGCCCAGATCTGCGGCTGCATGCCCTTGACCAGGTACATCGCCAGCTCGCCCTCGCTGGTCTTGCAGACCCAGCCCTTGTTGCTGAGCTTCTGCAGGATGCCGGCGCGCTCGCCGTCGGAGTAGCTCCAGGAGAGCGTCAGGCTCGTCCAACCGATGGGCAGCAGCAGCAGGGCGATCCCCACCAGCGCCAGCCAGAGGATCCACCTGCGCTTCCTCGCCGGCGCGGGGCCGGCGGCGGACGAGGCGGGCTTGGGGTCGGTCAAGGCGGGCTCCCACGGGGCTTGCGGCAAGGGCGGGAAACCATTGCATGTTTCGCCGGGCCGTTCCACCTCCGGCCCCGAACGGCGGTATCCTGCACAGCTTCACGGCGCCGCAGGAGGAACCACCGGTGGACACGCTCTTCGACCTCGGAATCGCAGCGCTCAAGCAGGGACACGCCGAACGGGCGCTGGGGCTGCTGGCAGAGGCGGTGCGGCGAAAGCCCTCGGACCACCGGGCGCGGCTGGCCGCGGCCCGCGCCCTGGCCGAGATGGGCGAGCGCGAGCGGGCGCTGCTGGCGCTCAACTCCGCCGCCGAGGGCCTGCTGCGGCGCGACTACCTGCTGTCCGCCATCCTCGCGGTCAAGCTGGCGCTGCGCTTCAACCCCGCCGAGAAGATGCTCAAGCAGACGCTGCGGCAGATCCACGCCCGCGCCGTGGAGGTCGCCGCGCCCTCCCCCCTGCCCCCTCCCCTCCCCGGCCAGGCCAAGCCTGCCGAGCCCGCCGCCGCCGCGGAGCCCGCCCCGGTCGACCCCGCCGCGGACCTCACCCGCCTGCGCGGCGGGACGCTCGCCGAGAAGGCGCTCGAAGTGCTGCTGGGCGAGGACGACGGGCCGAAGGCGGACGTGCGCAAGCGCCCCCCGCTCCCGCTCTTCGTGGACCTGGAGCCCGAGGCGTTCGTGGACCTGGTGGAGCGCACCACGGTGCGCGAGTACACCGACAAGCAGCTCATCGTGCGCGAGGGCGACGCGGGATCGTCGGTGTTCATCATCGTCTCGGGCCAGGCGAAGGTGGTGGCGGAGAGCGGCGACCAGCCCCGGCAGCTGGCGACGCTGCGCGGTGGCGCGCTCTTCGGCGAGCTGTCCATCCTGACCGGCGCGCCGCGCAGCGCGTCCATCTACGCCGTCTCGGACGTCGAGCTCTTCGAGATTTCGCACGACGATCTGGACTTGGTCTCCAAGACCCACCCGACGGTCCCCAAGGCGCTGGCGGAGTTCGCCCAGAAGCGCCTGGCGATGAACCTGCTGGCCACGGCGCCGCTGTTCACGCTCCTCGAGACCGGACACCGCGGCCCCGTGCTGCAGCGCTTCCGCGGGCGCATCGTGCCGCAGGGCGAGCGGGTCATCGAGGAGGGCGCGCCGTCCGCCGGGCTCTTCCTGGTCCTCTCCGGCGAGTTCTCGGTGACCAAGAAGGACCCCTCCGGCGAAGCGGTGGCCCTCCGCGTCCTGGGCGACGGCGACGTCTTCGGAGAGATCTCCCTGCTCTCCGGCGGCCCGGCCAGCGCCTCGGTGGCGGCGGTGCGCAGGAGCGCCATCGCGTTCCTGCCCCGCGAGGCCTACGACGAGCTGGTGGGGAGCTACCCGCAGATCGAGGACTTCCTCGTCCAGCTCTCGCAGAAGCGGCTCTCGGCAAATGCCGCCGCGGTGCAGCCCGCGGAGATCATGGACGCGGACACCGAGGTGTTGGACGGGTAGGTCCGTTGACGGAGAGTCCGTGATTCCCGGAGGGACCCGCAGCCGCCGGGTGCCTGGCCTCAGGTCTGCGCGAACGCCGGGAAGCGCAGAGGCGCGTCGGGGAGCGACACTGCGCCGCGCACGAACAGCCCGGACTTGGTGTCCCGCTCCACCGGCTGGGCCTCCGGGCACCAACGCTCGGGTGAGAAGCCAAAGCGCACGCGAGTGACGGGTCTGTCGACGAGCCGAGGCAGGATCCCCATGAGGTCGAAGGGCCCCGGCGCGACGAGGTCGAGCACCTGGAGCACCTCGCCCTTCTGCTGCGCGACGACGTAGGTCTCGTGCTCCGCCACGGCCCTGACGTCCTCCGAGGCGAAGTTGCAGACGTGCCAGAGCGCAATCGGCCCGTAGCCTCGAGCCCCGAAGCTCTCCGAGACGGGCTGCGACCGCGCGCAGGCCTCGAGCCAGGCGGCCCGTTGGACGCGGTCGCCCAGGTTGATGCGCGGCGCGGGCCGAGCCGGCTCGATTCGCCGCTCGAGCTCGAACACCCACTCCTCCACCGCCCGGAAGCCGAACCGCGGGTAGAACGCCAGCACGTCCTCGTTGGCGAAGAGCATCTGCAGGCCCGGCTGAGCGCTTTCCTCCGCGAGCACCCGCTCCATCAGCGCCCCGACCAGCCCTCGTCCCCGCCGCTCCTGGACACAGCCCACCGCGCCCAGCTGGATCCCGGGGGTCTCACGACCGGCGACGACGAGGCGCATGGCCATGGCCGAGACGTTGGCGACGACCTCGCCGTCCTCGACCACCGCGTGCGCCACGTAGTCCTTGCCCCAGCCGCCGAAGGCCCGCCAGCGCCAGAAGTCGAGGCCCGGGAAGACCCGCGCGACGTAGCGCAGGAAGGCCTGTTGGAGCCCGGTGTCCTCCCACGTGATTCGCTCGAAGGACGGCATGGGTCCCGACGCCCCCGCTACTGGAAATCCGCTGCGCTGCCCACGACGATCGTCGCCTCGGCCCCCGAGCCGGCCGGTGGCTCGTACCAGACCGCCACGTCCGCGACCTTCTCCGGGGCGCCGCGGAACACCACCTCGGAGTCCAGCAGCAGCCCGCAGCCGAAGAGGTCCTGCATCTCGAAGGACGCCGCGGGATCCGAGCAGACCCAGTCGGAGACCTGCTCCTCCCGCATCGGGGCGAAGAGCTTGAGCGCGGCCCCGTCGGCGCACATCGCCTTGCTCGTGCCGCCCGGGTGCGCCTGCCAGCACTCCGTCGCCGCCTGGGCGAGCCGGCGGTGATCGTCATAGCCGCGGAACACCTGGCGCCCGAGATCCGCCGGCCGGTTCGAGAGGATGGCGTCCGCGCCCGCCTGGAGCACCGACACCAGATCGGCGTCCGCGTCGAAGGTCCAGGCGACGATGGGATCGAGCCGCGGCGGCTCGTCCCGGTGCGCCACGATGTCCTTCAACTCCGTCAGGAACTCGCCCAGGGCGCGCGTCGGAGGCTTGCCGGTCGAGAGCGCGTCCAGCCCGAGCTTGCGTGCCCCGGCGAGCGCTCCCGGCCCCTCGAAGTCGAAGATGATCCGCGCCGCGTGCCCGACACCCTCCTGGTCGAGCGTGGCCTTCATCTTGGCAACGGTCGCCTCGCTCGGGCTCATCAGGAACAACTGGTACCGGCTGCCGGCCGCCACGTCGGCGAGCTGCAGCGCCAAGTCGTGGGCCTGGTTCTCGTCGACGACCTTCACGTCCACGTAGACCTGCTTCAGGTGCGCCGCGCTCGAAGCCCAGACCGCGAAGTCGGCGAAGGTGGGGACGACGGCGGTGGCGTCCTTCTGCCCGGTCGAGGTGAACGCGTAGCCGTAGTGCTCCCGCAGCTCCTCGAGGGTCAGCGAATCCACCGGGCGGCGCCACGGATCGCCCAGATCCGGGACCCATGGCCGCCAGGGCAGCCCCTCGAGCCCCGCCTCGCGCGCCAGGGCGTCGACGGCATCCGGGTCGCGGTCGTGCCAGATCACCGCCTGGCCATCCAGGGTCCGGCAGACGTCGATCTCCAGGGCGTTGGCGCCCTCCTCCATCGCCAGCTGGTACGAAGGCAGCGTGTTCTCCGTCCTGCGATAGGTCGACCCGCGGTGACCGACGATGCCGAAGTTGCAGTCGAGGTCGGGCCTCGCGCAGTCCAGGTCGCAGCGCTCGTCGGAGTAGCGGCCGTCGCGCTCGCAGGGATCGATCGCCGCGGCGTCGGGCCCGGCCACGGAGGCATCGAGCGGGGCGAGGGCTGCGTCGAAAGAGGAAGCCTCGCCGCCGTCCGGGACGGCCGTCCCGATGTCGCCGGCGGCCGCGGCGTCCGCGATCGCCCACGCCGCGTCCGGCCATGCCCCCGTCGGTTCGCCGCAGGCCGCGAGCCCGAGCGTCAGGACCAGCTGAAGGCGCACCCGAAGAGGCATCGCCTGCGAAGCTAGCACGGCGACTCCCCTCCCCCGGGGAGTGGTAGCATTTCGCCTCCGCCTGCCCCCCAGGCAGCGCGGTCCCCGAGGGAGGAAGCCATGCCAGTCAAGAACGACCCCGCCGCGCTGCGCGCGCTGCTCACCCAGAAGCTCGCCGACAAGGCCCTGACCCAGGCCGAGGCCGACGAGGTGGCCACCGCCGCCGAGCAGGACGGCGTGACCGCCGAGGAAGGCGCCGCCGTCGTCGACGGCATGGTCGAGGCGCTGCAGGCCGACTCGCTGGACCTGACCGGCGCCGACTCGCAGGCCGCCGCCAACTCGCTCCTGGGCAAGCTCGACGCCGCCACTCCGCTGCCGCTGGACAAGTCGGGCGCGGAGCCGCTGCCCAGCGGCACGGTGAACTTCACCAAGCTCCTCTCGATGCAGGCCGAGGCCAAGGTCCAGAAGCTCCCGGCGGCCTCGTTCGACGGCAAGGCGCTGGGCGTCGACAAGAAGGGCGAGGTCACCCTCGACCGCCGCCGCGTGGGACTCGATCTCAAGCAGCCGAGCGACGCCACCGTCTCCGCGCTGTGGGGCCTGGCTCGCCCCGACCAGCTCACCGGCCTCTCGGAGGCCGGCGCCGCCGCGCTGCAGAAGAACCTCGCGGCGTCCGTCGCCGCCGCCTCGGTCATCGAGCCCAAGGAGCCCGGCAAGTTCAACCGCATGGCCTCGGTCTGCGCCGGCACGGCCGTGCTCGGCGAGCTGGCCGCGAAGTGGTCGCCCGAGACCGTCGACGCGATGCTGCAGATCGCCGAGAAGTCGCCCAGCGTAATGACCCAGGCGCTGGCGGTTCGCGGCCTGCAGGCGGCGCCGCTGTCCGACGAGCAGAAGGCCAAGCTCGCCGCGCTCAAGCCCGTCGAGGGCGGCGCGGACCTGCTGGCGGCCTTCGACAAGGCGCGCACCGAGCAGCAGAAGGCCGGCTGGGAGAACGTCAAGGGCCCCGCCGCCGAGCTGACCCTCTCGAGCTTCACCTTCGCCAAGAGCGGCGAAGCGGTCACCAACTTCATGACCACCCTGAAGGCCTGGGACCAGCTCAACCCGAACTACGGGGAGACCCTCAACGCCGAGGAGGTCGGCAAGCTCAAGAGCATCCTCGACAACTACGTCCAGACCAGCGAGCAGAACGTCTTCGTCTTCGGCACGCTCAGCAACAACGCGCCCAAGGACGTCGCGGGCATCGTCAGCGAGCGCACCGTGGCCGAGATCACGCCCGGCCTGAAGGCCGAGCAGCCCGGCATCGGCGGGGTCGCGCTGACCCGCGAGCAGGCCGACTTCGTCCTCTCCATCGCCCCCAACCTGCGCGACAAGCGCTCGGTCGAGCAGCTGGCCCAGGCGCTGGGAGTGGTGCAGGGCGCCTTCGAGCAGCGCCTGCCCAGCACCTGGGAGACGCCCAAGCCGCCGGCCAAGCTCGACGAGGCCGCCTTCGCGCTCTTCCAGCGCGCCGCCATCGACTATCAGGACGCCGCCGGCGCCTCGCCCGACGGCAAGCTCGGCTACGACGACCTGGTCAAGTCGCTGCGCGCCCAGGTCAACGAGCTGCAGCCGGCCATCGCGCCGCGCCTGGCAGAGCTGAAGGCCACGCCGCCGACCTGGGACGGGGTGCAGGTCTCGCCGGAGTGCGCGACCTACCTCGAGGCCCAGCTGCGCGACCACCTCAAGTCGGCGATGAGCGTCGACAACCTGGGCCGCGCGCTGAAGGTCTACGCCGGCAAGAGCGGCGGCAAGGTCGACGGCGAGACCTTCACCAAGTTCCAGTCGATGCTCGAGGAGTACAAGGGCCAGTGGCCGGAGCTGAAGACCTTCGACTTCAACAAGCTCGAGCGCATCGCCACCTTCAAGGTCGACGGCAAGGAAGTCCCGCTCTGCAAGCTCAACGGCAAGCCGGTCGGGCTGGCCGACTTCTACAACACCGTCGCCACCAACGTGTCCGGGGCCATCGACAAGTCGCTGATGAAGTACGACTGGCAGGGCGACCGCTGGGGCTACCGCGCCAAGCAGCTGGTCGAGCTGATGGACGTCGTCGCCGAGCAGACCGTGCGCGGCGAGGGACCCGTGGCGCTGCTGCAGCAGCAGAACCCGGGCAAGACGGTGGAGATCCTCGCGACCGGCGCCGACGGCGGCCACGCGCAGCTGCTCTACTCGGTCAAGGACAAGAGCGGCAAGGAGACCGCCCGCTACGCCCAGGGCTCGGACGGCGCGCTGGCCAAGACCACCGAGAGCGGCGACCCGATCCTCGTATCCGCGACCGTGGGCAAGGACGGCGACTTGAACGCGACCGTGGCCAAGCAGATCAAGACTACCCGCTGGCCGCTGCAGAACCCGTACACGGTCGGCGACAGGATCGACGTCAACTACCAAGACGGCAAGGTCGAGGAGCTGGAGGACGAGGGCAAGCCGTTCTCGACCCGCTACAAGGTCCTCGAGGCGGAGATCACCGGGTATGACGCCAAGGGCAAGTACACGGTGAAGTTCAAGACCCCGGAGGGCGAGGAGAAGACCCAGACGCTGTCGCTCTCCGACATCCGCAAGGCCAACAACCCGCACTACTTCAACCCCAAGGGCAGCCAGTTCTCGGACGTGTCGATCAACGTGAACACCGACGCGGCCCTGAAGGAGTTCCTCGACGGCGCCCAGCCGATCATCGACGCCCACCTGCCGAAGGGCTCGACCGCGACGCTGACGCCCAAGGAGCTGGTGCAGAAGCAGAAGGCGTGCATCGACGCGCTGATGAAGTACGCCTCGCGCATCAAGTACCCGAGCGAGGGCGCGAACGTCACCGACCCCGGCTCGAAGGCCTTCCTGGAGCTGGAGAAGGGCTACATGTTCCCGCTCGGCGAGCTGGCGAAGATCGACCGCGGCGTCTGCCGGCACCAGTGCATCTTCGAGCACCTGCTGCTGCAGCAGGCGGGCATCGACTCGCGGCTCGCCTCGGGCGCGGCCAACACCTCGGGCAACGCCTTCCGCGGGTACCACATCTGGACCGAGGTCACGCTGGCCGACAACGAGCGCTACCTCTCCGACCAGACCTGGGACGACCCTTACATCCCGCTGTGGAAGGGCGCGTACTCGGTCGACAGGCAGCGGCAGGAGATGTACGACCGCACCGCGCGCTACGACTCGAACCTCGTGAACTGAGCTTCCGCTCGTACTGAGCTCAGGCCGCGAAGCGATGCCGCCGGAGTCGAGGGAGGCTTCCTCGGCTCCGGCCTCTTTTTGCCTAGTTGATCCCGCCCCCGGCGATCGAGAGCGTGAACGAGAAGTCCTTCACGTCGATGCCGTAGGCGAGGTCCGCCTTGAGCGCGGGGATGGCGATCCCGGGCAGCACGATGCGGACCCCCACGCCCACTCCGGCGTGAAGTCCGACCTTGTCCGCCGAGAGCCTCTCCGCGCCGGTCGTCCCGCCCTTCTGCCGCTCCAGGATCAGTCCCCCGTCCGCGAAGACCGCCGCCGCCAGGTTGAAGGTCGTCGACGTGAGCGGGACCTTGATGTCCGTGAACACCGGCATCTGCTCCTCGAGCTGCATCGTGAGGATGGTGTCGCCCCGGAACTCCCAGGTGTTGAAGCCGCGCAGCTCCGATCCTCCGGCGCGCAGGAGCTGGGTCAGCGGCACGCCCCGCTGCGAGGTCGGGTGGTTGGTGAGGAAGTGCAGCACCAGCGAGGGATAGGTCTTCCACCAGTGGGCGAACAGCTCGAGCTTCAGGTCGACCTTGAGGTAGTCGAAGTCGCTTCCCCAGGCCCCGTCGGAGATCTCGTTGCGCAACGAGAAGCGCGTCCCGTGGCGCAGCCCCTGCGGCGCCACGGTGTTGTCGTAGTTGAGCAGCAGCTGACCGACGATGACGTTGCCGTTGCGCGCGTTGTACGCCGGCGTCGGGACCGTGGGGTCGACCAGCTTCGGCGCGAAGGTCGTGTGCCGGTTGTAGAGCACGCCGACCATCAGCCGCAGGTTCGGGGTGACCACCCATCCGCCCTGGGTCTCGAACCCCAGCAGGCGTGTGGGCACGGTGAGCACCTTCTTGTGGTTCTCGAAGAAGCTGAAGTCCTCGAGCCGCCAGACCCCGGAGAGCGAGAGCGCCACCGGCGCGTCCGGCAGCTGCGGCTGGCGCACGCCCGCGACCACGTAGGACTTCGACTCGCCGTACTGCGCCGCCACCAGCAGCTGCGTCCCGAGGCCCGCGAGGTTGACGTCGGCGAAGGCGGCGCCGATGGACATGTCCCCGGCTCCCAGGCTGCCCATGGGCACCGCGAACCAGGACTGCTTCTCCTTGAGCCTGACGTGGACGTCGACCGGCTCGGTGCCCTCCTCCAGGTACATCTTCCGGGTCGCGTCCTCGCGGGGGAGATCGACCCAGGCCGTGGCGCTCTCGAAGAGATCGCTCGCCTCCAAGCGCTCCTGGGCAGCCTGGAGCACGCCGAAGTCGACGGGACTGCCGGGGTCCAACCGCACGAGGCTACGGACGGTGTCCTCGCGCGTCTTGGTGGCGTCGTGCAGGACGAGCCCGCCCATCACGAGCTTGGCCTCGGAGCGACCTGGAGGGACCAGGACGACGAGTGCGGCGGCCAGCGCGAGGAGGGCGCGAATCACGGACGGGAATGCTAGCCGCCAGCTGCGAAGCCACCTCGCGCGAGGTTGGCTGTCCGCTCATGGAGCGCTCAGGGGCTCGGCGCCTGCGCGAACCGCTTCAGAGGAGGCGCAGGCCCAGTGCCCTCGACCGGGCAGGCTGGCCCACGGC
The DNA here is from genome assembly GCA_036504155.1 of Myxococcales bacterium. GTDB lineage: Bacteria > Myxococcota > Myxococcia > Myxococcales > UBA5297 > JACRCT01. Next base: position 21,771 of record DASXVQ010000043.1, on the reverse strand, counting down.
TCCCGGCGTGCCCGGGCGGCGATCTGCCCCGCGCCCGCCCCTCGGGCGCTCCGCGCAACCGCGCGCCGCCACTGCCGAATCGGCGAATGCGCCGAGAGCTTGGTCCGCGGCTGTCCGCGGAGCATCCAAGGAAGGGCGGTGGCTACACCGCTGCGACCGCCGCCCTCCTCAGATGCCGGGGCAGGGCTCCATGTTCCGAATGACGCTCTTGCTCGCCGGCCTCGTCTTGGGCGGCGCCGCAAGCCAACAGACCGCCCAGCCGGGCGAGAAGCAGGCAGACACGATGCTCATCGAGATCCAGTCCGAGAAGTCGCTCGCGCAGCTTCGCGAGGAGATGCCGAAGGCCGCGCAGGCCCACAAGTTCGGCGTGCTCGCCGTCCACGACCTGGGCGCCAAGATGAAGGAGAAGGGCCTCGAGTTCGCCGGCGAGGTCCTGGTCTTCGAGGTGTGCAACCCGGCGAAGGCCAAGGCCGTCCTCGAGAAGGCGCCGCAGGCCGCCTCGCTGCTGCCCTGCCGCATCTCCGCCTACAGGGGACCGGACGGCAAGACGATCCTCTCCACCGTGAAGCCCACCAGGCTCGTCGCCGGGTTCGGCGTCGCGGGCCTGGAGACGCTCGCCGCCGAGGTGGAGAAGGACCTCGCCGCCATCATGAACGAGGCGAAGTAGGCCGCGTCGCGCACCAATCAGGGAGGAACCATGGAACTGAGCGCACGGAACCAGCTCGAGGGCACCATCCAGAGCGTCAAGACCGACGGGCTGATGGCCGAGGTGGTGGTGAGCATCGGCGGCCAGGAGCTGGTCTCGGTCATCACCGCCAGCTCGGCGAAGCGCCTCAAGCTCAAGAAGGGCGACCAGATCGCCGCGGTCATCAAGGCGACCGAGGTGATGATCTCCAAGTAGCCCCGGAACGCCGGCCTCGTGCCGGCGCGCCTGCCACTCAGGCGGTCCGGCCGATCGCGTCTCCGAACTCGCGGACGTCGAGGCCCAGCAGGTACTGGGTCACGAGCTTGTTCGCGGGCCGCTCTGCGCGCGCGAGCTTCTGGTAGATGGAGAAGGAGTCCTCCAGCAGCTGCAACCGCGGGAACAGCACCGTCAGCGCCCCGCTGGCGATCTCCCCGAGCACCGCGTACTTGGGCAGCAGGCTGATGCCGTAGCCGGCCCGCGTGCCGTTGATCATCCCGCGCACGTGGTCGATGACCACGATGCGCTCGAGCGCCGGGCGCCGCCGCCCTGGCAGCGCGCGCAAGAGGTTGTTCCACCACGTGCCCTCGCGGTCGAGCGAGAGGACCGGGGTGTGCCGCAGGTCCATCGGCGTGCGCACCGGGTGGCGCTCGAGGAACGCGGGCGTCGCCACCACCACGTACTTCTCCCGGAACATGCGGAGGCGGTGGATGGCCGGGTGCGGGTGAGTCCGGCAGTCCACCGCCAGGTCGACCTCGTCGCGCAGCAGCGGCCGGGTCAGCTCGTTGGAGAAGTGGAAGTCCACGCGAGGCGCCGCCCGCGCTTCTCCAGCAGCTCGCGGCCGGCGCTGTCCTGCAGCTTGCGCAGCGCGTGGCTGACCGCCGAGGGCGTGACGCGCAGCCGGCGCGCGGCCGCGGCGTGGCTGCCGGCGCGGGCCACCTCCACGAACGCCTGGCCGCCGAGTAAGCCCGCGCGAGGCTCAGCCGCACGCCGCCGCATGAGGGTCCTGCGGCGGCTGGGCCAGCGCCTCGATCCGCGCCAGAAGATCTTCGATGTGGTCCCGCTCGACCTTGGCGGTGCTGGGCTCACCCAGGTCCGAGAAGCGCAGCAGCGTCAGCTGCGTGGCCAGCTCCTCCAGCAGGCTGATGCCCTGGTCGATCTCCGCGAGGGTCGCGCAGCCGCTGCAGCCGCTCCTGCACGCTGGCCGGCGCTTCCTGGGCTTTCAGAGCGTCGACAGCGCGGCCCCGAGGGCCCCGACGGTCTGCGGCTCGGGCAGGATCTCGACGCTCCGGCGCAGCGCGGCGCCCAGCGCCTCGACCATGGCCCGGTTCCGCGCCACGCCGCCGCTCATCAGCACCGGCCCCTCCGGCAGCACGCCGGCCAGCGCCGCGACCCGCTTGGAGAGCGACTGCAGCATCCCGGCGACGATGCCTTCCACCGGCTCGCCCTGCGCCACCAGCGAGATGACCTCGCTCTCCGCGAAGACGGTGCAGGTGCTGCTGACCGCCACCGGCTTCTTCGCCCTGGCGACCAGCGGATGCACCTCGTCGAACGGCACCTGCAGCCGCGCGAGGATGACCTCCAGGAAGCGACCGGTGCCGGCGGCGCACTTGTCGTTCATGGCGAAGTCCTTCACCTCGCCGCCGGCGCCGATGCGGATGATCTTGGTGTCCTGCCCGCCCATGTCGACGAGCACGCTGGGCTTGGCGGCGAGCTTCCAGGCGCCGCGGGCGTGGCAGGTGATCTCGGTCAGCGAGCGGCTGGCCCTCACCCGCTTGCGGCCGTACCCGGTGGCGCCGACCGGGGCGCCGCTGCAGCCCAGCTCCTTCTCCAGCTCCGCGAGCAGCCGCGCAGTCTGTTCCTCGATGCGCGGGTGCGCCGGCTCCACTCGACGCGCCAGGACCTGGCCGGAGGCGTCGATGGCGACGGCCTTCCAGGTGGTGCTGCCGACGTCCACACCGATCGCCGCGACCACGCTCATCCGAAGCTCTCCATGAAGGCGGTCAGGCGATTCTCGCCCTGCTCGTTGGCGTACGCCCGCGGATCGTTGTGGTCGGCCTCCAGCAGCAGCGCCCGGATGCCCAGCTTGCTGGAGAGCCGCTCCTTCAGGTCGACCTGGCCTATCGAGTACGGCTTGCAGGAGCGGTCGCTGTGCAGCACCGCGCCGTCCACCGCGTACTCGCGCGAGAGCCGCTCGAGGATGGAGAGCCGGTTGTTGAGATCCTGGTTGAGGATGATGTGCGTGTAGGCGTAGGCCGCGGACCCGAAGGGATCCGCCGGGTCGATCTTCACGCCGGCCTCGGCCCAGGCGTTCGTGTAGCTCGTGCAGACGAAGTTGAAGCCGCGCTCGGCGAGCAGCGTCGAGAACTCCCGGACCTTGAACCACACCGGCAGGTTGTCCCAGAGCAGGCGGTGCTTCTCATCCCGGAGCCCGCCGATGCCCTTCTTCACGCGGTCGTTGAGCTCGTCGCGCAGCAGCCTGTAGTAGGCGTTGCACTCCGGCTCGCCGCGCAGCGTGACGATGGGCGCCAGGTGGAAGAAGCCGTCGATGCCGGTCCACGGCGCGGGCCTGGCCCGGCTCGCCGCCAGGCACTCGCCCCACAGGCGGGTCCCGTCGCGGGCGCGCTTGGTGAACTCGGCCAGCTCGCCCTCCTCGATGCGCTTGCCGCTGACCCGCTCGGCGACCTCGACCAGCTCGCGCAACTGGTCCTTCACGTAGGTCACCTCGTGCGGGCGCGCCTGGCCGTAGACGAACGGGGTGTCGACGACGACCAGCGGCACCTGGAAGTGCTCGGCGAGCGCGCGGTACCAGTAGAGGACCGTCTGGCAGATGTTGGTGCAGCAGCAGAGCAGGTCGGGCTTGGGCAGCCGGCCCACCGGAGTCTTCTCGCTCAGCGCGGCGCCGAGGTCCGTCCGCGCATAGCTGCACAGGTCGCGCGAGTAGCCCTCCTGCTCCGCCGCCTCCGAGAGCTCCACCGCCTTGCGCTGCACGCCGCACAGCGCCGCGTGGTTCTCGGGGTAGACCGTGTGGAAGCCCAGCGGCCGCAACAGCTCGACCGGGAACCCGCTGGTGACCCAGGCCACCGGGACCGCGCCGTCGGCGTAGCGGCCGGCGAGGTAGTGCAGGCCCATCACTTCCTTGAGCTTGCGCACCGACTCGAGTGGCGGGCCGAAGGGGCTCGCCTTGCGCGGTCCCCTGCCCCGCCGCTTCAGGCGCTTCTCCCAATCCTGCAGGGCCAGCAGCGTGGGGCCGAAGGCTCGCCGCGTCAGCTCGAACTGGAGGCGCCGGGTGATCATGCGCGGGCCCTCCCGGAGAGCAGCTCGACGAAGGCCTCCAGGCGCGTGCTCGTCTGGCCCGACAGCTCGGCCTCCAGCTCTCCCTCGACGTAGAGCACCGGGATCGATCGCGCGCCGAACGCCTTGCGCAGGGCCGGCACGTCGAACAGCTCCGGCTCGCAGAACTTGAGCTCGTGGACGAGCAGGCCCTTGGCGCCGCTGCGCTCGAAGACCGAGAGCAGCCACCGCATGCGCGCCGCCTGGTCCGCTCCGCGCGTCGGACACGGCGGGTAGGCGAAGTAGGCGTCGGCGAGGGCCAGGAACGGGTCGGAGGCGAGGTCGATGGGCGAGGTCAGGACCCTGCGCCCGACCGCCGCGTAGTCGTCCGCGGCGACGTAGGCCCCGGCGTCCTCGAGCGCATCGAAGAGCGACATCGGCTCGGGGACGTAACCGGAGATCATCAGGGGGATGCCGCGCTGCACCGGCTGCCGCGCCAGGCCGCTCACGGCGGCGCGCAGCTCGGCGAGGTGGTCCTCGGGCCACAGGTACTCGCCCCGGCGCAGGAGGTCGTAGAGCTCGCGGTCGCTCAGCGGCGAGCACGCGCGGCGGGCGAGCAGCGTCGCCCGGGCCTCGTCGACGGCGCGGTGCAGCTGGACGGCTTCGCGGATCTTTCGCGCGTCGAGCGGCCGACCGGTCCACTCCGCGAGCTCCTTCGCGAGAGACCGCAGCTCCTCCTCGACGAAGCGCCGCGCCGACGGCCGCGAGGCGCCCTTGGGATGGGTGAAGCGGAAGACCTTCTTCGGGCAGCCGCCGAAGTCCGGGGCGAGCGTCGCCAGGCCTTGAATCGAGTCGCAGGTGTGCGGGAAGAGCACCGCGTCGACGTCCGCCCGCTGCGAGGCCAGGAAGGCGAGTGCGTTGCGCACCAGCGGGCACACGTAGGTCTGGATGCGCGCCGCCTCGGGACCGACGGGCGCGCCCGGCGGCCCCCACAGCTCGACCGCGTGCACCTCGAACGCGGTCAGGAGCTCCTTCGGATAGAGGATGGGCAGGACGGCGACCGACCGTCGCCCCCGCTCGCGCTGCTCTTTGAGGGTTGCCGCTCTCATCGTGACCCCTCCCAGAACGCCATCATCGGAGCCGGCGTTCCCCTGCGGCAAGGAGGCGCCCGGCCCCAGGTTGGGTCATCGTGCGGTCTTCCGCTTCGCGGGCGTGCGCTTCTTCTTGTTGGCATTGGGCGGCCAGGAGGGATTCTCCAGCGAGGCGATGACGCTCGCCACGCGCTCGAGGCCCTCGAGCAGCGGCCGCTCGGGCAAGTGCCACTCGGCGCTGAGGACGTCTGACGAGAGCACCGACAGCCTCGCGACGACCTCGGTCTGGTGGATGACCCGTACGCAGCGCTGGTCCGGGTCCGCCGCGACGAACAGCCGCTCGCCGCGGCGCAGGAAGCGCGCGCCAGCGAGGCTCGCCTCGAGATCCTCGTTGAGCAGCGCAGCCAGCGCCCCACCCTGCCATGCCGCGGACTCGATCTCCCCGAGCCACAGGAAGCCGCCGCGGCGCGTGGAGAGCTTGGCCTCGAAGTCCTCGAGCCGCCCCGCCGGATCGACCGGGACGAGCCAGTGCGACTGCATCGGCACGGTGCGCGACAGGTAGAGCGGCACGCCGCCGACCCGCAGGCTGCTGGAGCCGCCCTCGGACGAGAAGAGGATCTTCCCTCCGAGCTTCAGGTGGACTTCGCTCACCGGCTTGCCCTGGACCCGGAGGAAGCGCGGCGGGGAATCCACCAGGTCGATGGGCCCGCGGTCCTTCTTCGTCGCCACCGCCTTCACCTTCCAACCCGAGGCCGCGAGGTGGCGCAGGTGGGCGTCGAGGCCGAGCAGCGTGTCGGTGAGCGCGAAGGGCAGCACGAGCCGATCCTGCCCTCAGCGAGGAGCCGCCGCCACCTCCAAGGCCGCTTTCCGCTCCGCGCGGCCGGCGACCAGGGCGTAGAGGGTCGGCAGCACCAGCAGCGTGAGCAGCGTGGACGTCACCAGGCCTCCCATGACCACGACCGCGAGCGGCTTCTGGATGTCCGCGCCCGAGCCCGTGGCGTAGAGCATGGGCAGGTGGCCGATGAAGCTGGTCAGCGCGGTCATCAGCAGCGGCCGGAAGCGCAGCTCGCAGCCCTTGCGCACCGTCTCCGCCACGCTCTCGCCGCTCTCCCGCAGCTGGCTGAAGAACGCCACCAGCACCACGCCGTTCTGCACCGCGATCCCGAGCAGCACGATGAAGGCCACGGCGGCCGACACCGACAGCGGCATCCGGAAGAGGACGACCGCGACGACTCCGCCCACCAGCGCGAACGGGAGGTTGAGCAGCACCAGCAGCGAGCTGCCCACCGACCCCAGCGCCATGTAGAGCAGCACCAGGATGAGCAGGAGCGCGACGGGCACCACCACCGAGAGCTGGCGCATGGCCCGCTGCTGGTTCTCGAACTGCCCGCCCAGGTCGACGAAGTAGCCCGACGGGAGCTCCCTCTGCAGCGGCGCCAGGCCCGCCTGGACGTCGGCGACGAAGCTGCCGAGGTCCCGCCCGCGCACGTTGGCCTCGACGACGACCCGGCGCATGCCGTTCTCGCGGCTGACCTGCGCCGGAGCCTCGACGAGGGAGATCTTCGCCAGCTCGCTGAGAGGCACCCGCTCGCCCTGGGGAGCGGCGATGAGGAGGCGCTCGATCTCCGGGAGGTCGGCGCGCGAGGCCTCGGGGAAGCGCACCACCACCGCGAACCGCCGCTGCCCTTCGATGAGGATCGAGGCCTGGCGGCCGGCGATCGCGGTCTCGATGGTGTCGTTGACGTCCGAGACGTTGATGCCGTAGCGGGCGACGGCCTCCCGGTCGATCTCCACGTCGATCTGGCTCATGCCCGAGATCTGCTCGACCTTGATGTCCTGCGCGCCGCGCGTGCTCATCAGCACCGCCGCGGCCCGGTCGGCGTAGCCCTTGAGCGCGTCCAGGTCGGGCCCGAAGACCTTCACGGCGACGTCGCTTTTCACCCCGGAGATCAACTCGTTCACCCGCAGCGCGATGGGCTGGGAGAACGAGTACCTCAGGCCGGGGATCTGCGAGAGCTCCTCCTGGATCGCCTTGGTGAGCGACGCCTTGTCGCGGCCGGTGCCCCACTGCCGGCGCGGCTTGAGCATGATGAAGACGTCGGTCTGCTCGGGCCCCATCGGGTCCTCGGAGATCTCGGCGCGGCCGGTCTTGCTGACCACCGTGTCCACCTCCGGGAACTTGCGCAGCTGCCGCTCCATGTAGTCGGCCACCTTCACCGAGCCGTCGAGCGCCGCGTTCGGCAGGCGCACCACGTTGATGGCGAGCGAGCCCTCGTCGAGCGGAGGCATGAACTCGGTGCCGATCCACGGGACCAGCGCCCCGGCCACCACGAGCAGGAGGACGGAGATGCCGAGCGTGGTGCGCGGGTGCCCCACCGCCCCGTTCAGCAGCCGCAGGTAGCCCCGGTGCAGTCGGCGGATGAACCCGAACTCGCGCTCGGGAACCTGCTTGAGCACCAGCTCCGACAGGGCCGGGACGACGGTGAGGGCGACCCCCAGCGAGACCAGCAGCGCGATCAGCATCGTCAGGGCGAGGGGCGCGAACATCTTCCCCTCGACGCCCTGCAGCGTGAACAGCGGCACGAGGATGAGGGCGATGATGACGACCGAGAACGCCACGGGGCGGGCGACCTCGGCGACCGCCGCCGCGACGACCTGGCGCTTCTTCTCCTCGTCACGCTGCTCGGCGAGGTGGCGGCGCACGTTCTCGACCACCACGATCGAGGCGTCCACCACCATGCCCACCGAGAAGGCGAGGCCTCCCAGGCTCATCAAGTTGGAGGAGAGCCCCACCTGCCCCATGACGATGAAGCTCACCAGGAACGTGAGGGGCAGCGAGAAGACGACGATGAGCGCCGTGCGCAGCTCCGCCAGGAAGAGGAAGAGGATGAGGACGACGAAGATGCCGCCCTCGAGCAGCGCGTCCACCACCGTCTTGATGCAGGCCTCGATGAGCGAGGTCCGGTCGTAGAAGACGCTGATGCGCGCCCCCTCCGGCAGCGTCGCCCGCGTCCTCTCCACCGCCTCCTTGACGCGGCTGACGACGTCCTTGGAGTTCTCGCCCTTGAGCATGATCACCATGCCCGCCACGGCCTCGCCCTTCCCGTCCCGGGTGACCGCGCCTTGCCGCGGCTCCGAGCCGATGACGACGTCGGCGACGTCGCGCAGGTAGACGGGCGCCCCGTCCTTCGCCTTGAGGACGATGCGCTCGATGTCGGGGACGTCGCGCAGCAGGCCCACGCCGCGCAGGTACATCTGCTCCCAGCCGCGGACCACCACGCCGCCGCCGGCGTTGGCGTTGTTGCGCTCGATCGACTCGACGACCTGGTTGATCGTCAGCCCGTACTTGAGGAGTTTGTCCGGCTGGAGGAGCACCTGGTACTGCTTCACGTAGCCGCCGAAGCTGTTGATCTCGTTCACTCCGGGAATCGGCTTGAGCAGCGGCGAGACGATCCAGTCCTGGATGGTGCGCAGCTCGGTGGTGTCGTGGCGGTCGCTCTCCAGCGTGTACTGGAAGATCTCGCCCAGGCCGGTGCTCGTCGGCCCCAGCTCGGGCTCGACCCCGGGCGGCAGGCTCTCGCGCGCCTGGCCGAGCCGCTCGAAGACGACCTGCCTCGTCCAGTAGGTCTCGGCGCCGTCCTCGAAGACGATGACGACCTGCGAGAGCCCGGCCTTGGAGAGCGAGCGCACCTGCTTGACCCGCGGCAGCCCGCGCATCACCTGCTCGATGGGGTAGCTGACGCGCTGCTCGACGTCGACCGCGGCGAGCCCGGGCGCCTTGGCGAGGATCATCACCTGCGTGTTGGTGACGTCGGGGAAGGCGTCGATGGGGAGCCGGGTCCACGCCACGTAGCCACCGGCCAGCAGGACGCCGGTGGCGAGCAGGACGAGGAACCGGTTCTTGAGCAACCAGAGCGTGAAGCCCATGCCCGTGCCTCAGTCCGCGCAGCCCGCGCCCATTTTCGAGCGCAGGACGTCCGACTTCAGGAGGAAGGAACCGTCGCTGACCAGGGTCTCGCCACCGACGAGCCCGGCCTTGATCTCCACCCAGCCCGCCCACGCCCTGCCGCGCGTCACCGGGCGGCGGACGAAGTAGTCGCCGTGGTGGTGCACGAAGACGAAGGCGCGCCCCTCGTCCTCGAGGACGGCGTTCTTGGGGACCGCCAGCGTCTCCTCCTTGCCGGGGAGGAAGAGGCGGACGTTGGCGAACATGCCCGCCCGCAGCCGGCCGGTGGGGTTCTTGAGGCCGATGCGCACCTTCACGGTGCGGGTCGCCTCGTCCATGGTCGGGCCCACGAAGTCGACGGTGCCCGGGAACTCCTCCTTGGGGAACGCCTTCACCGTCACCATCGCCTGCAGGCTGCCGGCGCTCTGGTGGTCGACCACGGACGCGAGGTCGCGCTCGTAGAGATCGGCCCAGAGCCAGAGCGAGCTGAGGTCGCCCACCGTGAGCAACGGCTCCTCCGACTTGGCCACCTCGCCCGGGACGGCATGCAGCAAGAGCACCATCCCCTCCGCCGGGGCGCGCAGGATCAGCCGGGTGCGCGGGCCTCCCTGGCCCAGGCCCTTGAGCTCCGCCGCAGGCAGGCCGAACTGGAGCAGCTTGTCGCCGGTGGTGCGCGCGCGGATCTGCGCCGCCTCGAACTCCTGCTTCGCCTGCAGGTACTCCTTCTCCGAGGAGATGTTCTCCTTGCGCAGCTCGACCTGCCGGTCGTGGTTGCGCCGGGCGAGGTCGAGGGTCGCCTGGGCCTCGAGGTACTCGCTCTCCGCCTGACCGATGGCGAGGCTCTCGATCTCCACCAGCGGCTGGCCCGGCCTGATGCGGTCGCCCAGGGTGACGTGGACCTTGCGAACCACGCCCTCGGTCTGGGCGCTGATGTGCGTGACCCGCCGCTCGTCGAAGCGGATCTCGCCGGTGAGGCTGATGGGCGCCTCGACCCGGTGCTTGCCGACGGTGTCCTTCTTTAGCAGCGCGCCCTCGAAGAGCCCTCCCGGCGCCTTGACCACCCCGTTCTCGTAGCGGCACTCGTCGCACTCGAACTTCTTGATGCCGTGCTCGCAGTCGCCCTTGAACAGGTCCTCGACCGGGCGATCGAGGTCGGACTCCTCCTTCTTCTCCCCGACCTCGCCGGCTTCCTTCTCGTCGTGGCCGGCCTTGCCTGCCGCTTCCGGCAGGCCTCGCTTCTCGGCTCCCGGCCCGGGGGTGCCCTTGGCGCCGTCCTGGCACGACGAGAACGAGAGGACGGAGACGAGCGCTGCGCAGAGGATGACGGTGCGGTTCATGGTGCCTCTCCCGCGAGGAGCTGGAGCCGGTTGCAGTCGAGCTGGGCCTGGAGCAGCGCAGCGAGGTATCCGCGGCGGGTGTCCCCGAGGACCCTGCGCGCGTCGAGCACGTCGAGCAGCGTGGCCTCGCCGATCTGGAACGAGCGCTCGAGCATGGTGGCCGCGCTCTGCGCCATCGGCAGGATCGCGTCCCGGTAGCGCTGCGCCGCCTCTTGCCCCTGGGCGCAGGCGTTGCGCGCCTCGGTGGCGTCCGCCGAGAGCGAACGCCGCTCGGCCTCGAGCCTCCACTTCGCCGCCTCGCGCGCCGCCTCGACCTGCGCGATGCGGCCGGAGTTCCAGTTCCAGACCGGGAGGGTGACTCCGAGCCCGCCGCCGAACGCCTGGCGATCGAGCTCGTCGGTGGCGAAGCCCTTCACCGAGAAGGACGGGATGCGCTGCCGGCGCTCGAGGGTCGCCTCGGCTTCGAGCGCGCGGAGGCGAGCGCGCGAGGCCTCGAGCGCCGGATGGGCCTCGCCGACGTCCACCGCGGTGGCGTCGGCCTGGGCCACCTTGGGGAGGGCTTCCAGCGCGCCCGCCTCGATGCGCCAGTCCGCCGCGGCGAGTCCCTGGATCCAGAGCTGCAGCTGCCCGCGGTGCGTCTTCAGGAGCGACCGCGCCGCCGAGAGCTCGTTGCGGACGCGCTCGAGCTCCGTCTCGATCCTGGGAATCTCGATGGGCCTCGCCTCGCCCTTCTGCACGCGAAGCCCGACCAGCTTGGCGACCTCGGCGGTCTGCGCCTCGAGGCCCTCGAGCGAGTCGACCCGGGCCTGGTCGAACGCAGCGTTCCAGTAGAGGCCACCCAGCTGGACGAGGATCTCGCGGCGCCGGGCGCGTCCCTCCGCCTTGGCCTCGTCGACGCCCGACCGAGCGGCTTCGACCCGGGGCCCCCGCTGCGCCAGCCAATCGAGGGGCACCGAGAGCTCATAGGACTGCTCGAAGCGAGCCGAGCCAGTCCCCTCGCGGGGAGCGCCGCGCCCGAACGCGACCTCCAGCGACGGGTTGGGGACGGCCCCGGCGGCTTCGACGCCCGCCTCGGCCGCCGCGACCCGCGAGCCGGCCTCCCGGAGCAGAGGATGGCCCTCGACGAGGCCGACGACATCGGCCCAGGAAATGGCGCGTGGCTGCGCCGCGGCAGGCGTGGCCGCCAGGGACATGGCGGCGCTGGCCACGAGCGCACAGGCGCCCGGCAGAACGTTGCCCACGTGAGGACTCCGACAGGGATGCGAGAGCGGCGCACGAGGCGCGCGACGCCTGCGAGGGCGTGCGGCGCCGAGGCGCGCGTCCGGACTAGGAGCTCGGAACGATCGCTAGGCCGCGTCCTTGGGGACGTGCCGCATCGGCTCCAGGTCGGGGCAGACCGGAGAGTCATCGTTGGCCGGCGCCGCGCGCGCGACGATCACCGCCAGGCGCTCGGGAACGACCTGGGCCTGGGCCGGCTGCTTGGGCGTGTGGCACAGGCAAGCGCAGTTGCAGGCCGGCGGGCAGTGGCCGGACTCGTCTCCGTCCGGGCACTCCTCCTCGCAGCGGGAGAAGGCCTGCGGCTGCACGGCGGCGCCGACCTGCGCGACGAGCGTCAGGGCGAAGACCATCATGGGCAGCCAGTGGAGCAGACGAGCCATACGCGTCGTTGATAACCCGAAAGCCACCGCGCGCGCCACACCCCCGTTGAGACCGGGCCTCTACGCCAGCCGATCCGCCAGCCGATCCGCCGCCCTGGCCGCCAGGGCCATGATGGTGACCTGCGGGTTGGAGCCGATGGACGAGGGCAGCACGCTCCCGTCGCAGACCAGCACCGGCGGCATCCCGCGGACCTTGAGGTCCATGTCCACCACGCTGGTCGCGCAGTCGAGCCCCATCCGCGCGGTGCCCAGCGGGTGGTAGGCGGTGAGCGACAGGTCGCTCGCGTGCAGCTCCTGCGCGTCGAGGGCGCGGCTGCCGACCGAAGCCGGGACGATGGGCGCCCAGTACACCGGCGGGAACACGCGCTCGGCCCCGCCGCGGACCAGGAGGTCGATGAGGACGCGCAGCCCGAAGCGCATCTGCGCGACGTCCTTGGAGCCCAGGTTGTAGGTGATGATCGGCTCGCCGCCCGGCCCGGCGCGCACCGCGCCCCGCGAGTGGTCGCGGATGTTGAAGCCGTAGGTGAGCATCCGCCGGTGGGACTCCATGGCGTCCACCAGCGGCGCGCCGAGGAGATCCAGGCCCATCGCGGTGACCTCGAACGGCGTGCTCGCGCCCTCGAACAGGATCCCCTGCTCGCGCAGCCCCTCGAGCCCGTAGCCCTGGGGGATGGCCTCGTCCATCTTCACGTCGAACGGGAAGAGCGCCATCGCCCCGGCTGCGGGGTGGATGGAGAGGTTCTTGCCCAGCCAGCCGTGGCGGACTCCCGACGCGCGCAGCAGCTGCGGCGTCCTCAGCGAGCCCGCGGCGATCACCACCGCGCGTGCCCTGACCTTGAGCTGCCGCCCGCCCGGGGCGCGGGCCACCACCTCGGCGCCCGCACCGCTGCCCGGGACGACCTTGTCCACGGTGGCGTGCGTGTAGACCATCGCGCCGGCCTTGAGCGCCGCCGGCAGCAGCGAGATCTCGACCGAGCGCTTGGCGCCGGTGGGGCAGCCGAAGCAGCAGGTCCCCTGCCCGTCGCAGTCCGGCGCGTTGCGCGGCAGCGGCCCGTGCGCGAGGCCCAGCGCCTCGGCGCCGCGGGCGATGATGCGCGCCGGCTCGCCCAGCGCCGGCTGCTTGGCCGGCTGCACGTCCAGCCAGGCCTCCACCGTCCTGAACCAGGGCTCCAGCTCCTGCGTGCTCATCGGCGCGCAGTGCAGCCGGTTCCAGTCGTCCAGCGCCCACGGCGGCGCGCGCAGGCAGGTCCCGGAGTTGATGACCGTGGTGCCGCCGACCGCCTTGCCGGTGGGCAGGAGGATGCTGGTGTTGCCCAGCGTCGACTGCGCCCCGAAGGCCGCGTAGAGGGGCGCCGAGCGGGCGAGGACCGAGCCCACGAAGTCCGGCCGGCGGTAGAAGCCTCCCGCCTCGAGGATGACCACCGCCAGCCCGCGGCTGGTGAGCTGCCGGGCCGCGGCCGCGCCCCCGGCGCCGCTGCCGACGATGGCCACGTCGACCTCGAGCTCCTCGTCCGCCGGAGCCTGGTCCAGGTCGACGATCTGCTCGGCCCACGCCGGCGCGGGCTCGTCGATCCGCTCGGGCATCGGGCGGCAGCCGGAGAGGGCCCGGACCTCGGCTGAGCCGAAGTGCGCCGCCTTGAGCGCGGTGGCCATCCCCTTGAACGCGAAGCGAGCCGGGTAGGCGGGCGCGTTCTGCCAGGCCTCGAGCAGGCGCAGGCGCTGGTCCCGAGGCACCGAGTCGATGGAGGTGCGCCCGTGGCGCAGCGCCAGCGTGTCGGCGATGCGGGCGAGCGAGGCGAGGCCCAGCGAGAAGGCGCCGGGCAGCCGCTCGAGCGCCGCCTCCAGGGTCCGGACCGTGGCATCGCCGCCTGCGGGAAAGCGCGCCCCGGCGGGCATCACCACCTCGGCGATCGCCGCCAGGCTGGTGCGCGTTCGGTTGGAGAGAGCCATACGCTCCTTCGGAGGCCCCCGAGGCGGTCCGACCCTGCTCCCGCCCCGAAGCGAGGCCGCGATTAGACGCGTGGGCCGCGGTCCGCCGCAAGCCCGCTTCTCGCCGCCGGCGCGCCCGCGGGCGTTGGCGGAGCCAGGCTACGACGCCTTGGCCTTCTCCCCGTCCTCCTCGATGTGCTGGTCCATCTCCAGGGCCGGCAGCGCGTGCGCCGGGATTCCGACCCGCTTGGCGGGCACGCCGGCGACGGTGCAGTGCGGCGGCACGTCCTCGAGGACCACGCTGCCGGCGCCGACCTTGGCGCCCTCGCCGATGACGATGTTCCCCAGGATCTTGGCGCCCGCGCCGATCATCACGCCGCGCCGGACCTTCGGGTGGCGGTCGCCGCCCTCCTTGCCGGTGCCGCCCAGGGTCACCTCGTGCAGCATCGAGAAGTCGTCCTCCACCACCGCGGTCTCGCCGATGACGACGCTGGTGGCGTGGTCGAAGAGGATGCCCTTGCCGATGCGCGCCCCGGGGTGGATGTCCACCGCGAAGACCTCGCTGATGCTGCTCTGCAGGTAGAGCGCCAGGGGCTTGCGGTCGGTCACCCAGAAGTGGTGGCCGACGCGGTACGACTGCAGCGCGTGGAAGCCCTTGAAGTAGAGCAGCGGCACCGAGTACCCGCGGCACGCCGGGTCGCGGGTCACCACCGCCTGCAGGTCGGCGCGGATGGCCTCGGCGATCGTGGCGTCGGCGCTGAAGACCTGGTCCATCAGGTCGCGCAGCGTGAGGGCGTTGACGGTGGCGCTGCCCAGCTTGCTCGCCAGGATGTAGCTCAGGGCGTCCTCGAGCCGCTCGTGGCTCAGGACGACGGTGTAGAGGAAGCTCGCCAGGGCGGGCTCCTGCTGGGCGTCGCGCGACGCCTCTTCACGGATCTGCTTCCAGATTTCGCTGTTGGCCACGCGCACCATGGGCTGCTCCTTGGAACGGATCGAAGACGGCCGATGGGCCGGGCTTCGCGAGGGTGAAGAAGAGGCGGTGACGGGGGAGGAGGCGACTCGAGACGTTGCGGGCGCCGGCGTCGCCAGGGCCCCAAGGCCCAGGGCTACGCCGGCCTGCGACAGGCGCAAAGCAGCGGGCGCGACATGGAATCGGTCACGAAATCGAGTGCCATCGCCGTCAAGGATAGCGGTGGGCTCCCCGGCGCCGCAACGAAACGCTCCGAAATAGGAAACGTTCCTGACTCGGCGACATCTGAATGCCGAAAGACGCGGAGAGCAGAAGCTGCCGAGTCCATCCCCCCAACCCACCCCCTCAGCCCAAGAAGGAGCCGCCCCATGAAGCCCCTGATCAACACCACCCTCCCCGAGTTCAAGGTCCAGGCGTTCGTCAACGGCGAGTTCAAGACCATCACCAACAACGACCTGAAGGGGAAGTGGTCGGTGCTCTTCTTCTACCCGGCCGACTTCACCTTCGTGTGCCCGACCGAGCTGGGCGACATGGCCGACAAGTACGCCAAGCTCAAGGAGATGGGCGTCGAGGTGTACTCGGTCAGCACCGACACGCACTTCACGCACAAGGCCTGGCACGACACGTCCGCGACCATCAAGAAGATCAAGTACCCGATGCTCGCCGACCCGACCGGCAACCTCTCCCGCGCGCTCGGCGTCTACATCGAGGAAGAGGGCCTGGCCTACCGCGGCACCTTCGTCTCCGACCCCGAGGGCAAGATCAAGCTGGCCCAGGTCCACGACAACAGCATCGGCCGCAACGCCGACGAGCTGGTGCGCATGATCCAGGCCGCCCAGTTCGTGGCCAGCCACCCCGGCGAGGTCTGCCCCGCCAAGTGGACCCCCGGCGCCGCGACCCTGAAGCCCGGCCTCGACCTCGTCGGCAAGATTTAGCTCGCACCTTTCGAGGCGGGTGGTGATTGGGCCCGGAGCCTCCGCTGGCTCCGGGCCCTTTCTCGAGCCCGCGACGTCCCCCTCCGCCCCGCGCGCCTCCTGCGCTCCGAGAAAGCCATGCTCGACCCCGCCCTCGTCTCCCAACTCAAGGACCTCTACGGCTCGCTCGAAGGCGAGTACACGCTCCTCCTGCAGCCGAGCACCGACACGCACCAGCAGGAGCTCAAGGAGATGCTCGAAGGCCTCGCCTCGGCGAGCCCGCGGATCAAGGTGGTCGAGCAGGGCAAGCCCTTCGACTCGATCCAGTTCGAGCTGCTCAAGAACGGGGCCGCCACCGGCGTGCGCTTCCGCGGCGTCCCGGGCGGCCACGAGTTCACCTCGCTGGTGCTCGCCGTCCTCAACGCCGACGGCAAGGGCAAGCTGCCGGACGAGGCCGTCCGCCGCCGGGTCAAGGCGCTGCGCGGCCCGATCGAGCTGCGCACCTACGTCTCGCTCTCCTGCACCAACTGCCCGGACGTGGTGCAGGCGCTCAACCAGATGGCCCTGCTGCACGGCGACTTCCGCCACGAGATGGTGGACGGCGGCCTCGCCGAGGCCGAGGTCTCGCGCCTGGGCATCCAGGCCGTCCCCGCGGTCTTCGCCGGCGACAAGCTCCTGCACGTCGGCAAGAGCAGCTTCGACGAGCTGCTCGACGTCCTCGAGGGCCACTTCGGGCACCAGCAGGGCGAGCAGCCGCAGGGCGGCGCCGCGCCCGAGCCCAAGGACTACGACGTGGTCGTCGTCGGCGGCGGACCGGCCGGTGTCTCGGCCGCCATCTACAGCGCGCGCAAGGGGCTCAAGACCGCGCTCGTGGCCCAGAAGATCGGCGGACAGGTCCGCGAGACCGTCGGCATCGAGAACCTCATCTCCGTGCCCTACACCGAAGGCCTGAAGCTGGCCGCGGACCTCGACAAGCACGTGCGCACCTACGCCGTGGACGTCCTCGAGGACCGGCGCGTCGAGGAGATCCGCCCCGGCGAGAAGAAGGAGATCGTCATCAAGGGCGGCGAGGTGCTGCGCGCTCCGACGCTGATCCTCGCGACCGGCGCACGGTGGCGCGAGCTGGGCGTGCCCGGCGAGAAGGAGCACATCGGCCGCGGCGTGGCCTTCTGCCCGCACTGCGACGGCCCGTTCTACAAGGGCAAGCGCGTCGCGGTGGTCGGCGGCGGCAACTCGGGCGTCGAGGCGGCCATCGACCTGGCCGGCATCACCTCCCACGTCACCCTCTTCGAGTTCCTGGACGTCCTCAAGGCCGACGAAGTCCTGGTGCGCAAGCTCAAGAGCCTGCCGAACGTCACCATCGTCACCAACGCGCGCACCACCGAGGTCGTCGGCGGCGCCAGCGGCGTGACCGCGATTCGGTACATGGACCGCCCCACCGAGAAGATCCACGAGGTCGCCCTGGACGGCGTCTTCGTGCAGATCGGCCTGGTGCCCAACAGCGCGCTGGTCAAAGGCCTCGTGGACACCAACCGCTTCGGCGAGATCGTCATCGACGAGCGCTGCCGCACCAGCGCCCCGGGCATCTACGCCGCCGGCGACGTCACGACCGTTCCCTTCAAGCAGATCGTCATCGCGATGGGCGAGGGTGCGAAGGCCGCGCTCACCGCCTTCGAGGACCGCATCCGCGGCCGCTGAACTTCCATGAGCCCCGAAGAACTCCAGACCCGAGTCGAGCGCTTCCAGGAGGCCTGCCGCCACTCCGGCGTCAAGCTCACCCACCAGCGCCTGGAGATCTTCCGCGAGGTCGCCTCGTCCACCGCCCACCCCGACGCGGAGGCGGTCTACAAGGCGGTGCGCCAGAGGCTGCCGACGGTCTCGCTCGACACGGTCTACCGCACGCTCTGGACGCTCACCGACGTGGGCCTGCTGTCGACGCTCGGGCCCCGGCGGGAGCGGGCGCGCTTCGACGCCAACCTGGCGCCGCATCACCACTTCGTTTGCGTCCGCTGCGGAACGGCCGAGGACTTCGAGAGCAAGGACCTGGACGCCGTCTGCGTGCCGCCGGGCGTGGAGAGGTTCGGGAAGGTCCTCGGCACGCACGTCGAAGTGCGCGGGGTCTGCTCGGAGTGCGGGGCGAAGGGCGCGCCGGGAGTACCCGCCCTCCGTGGCGGGGGCGGCAGCTGACGGGCGTTCGCGGCCCGCCCACCACCGACACGTCCGACCGACCCGGTCCGAGCGCCGAGGAACGGCATTCCCGACGAGGCGCCTGCCCTACTTCCTGTCCAGCGCCTTCCACCGGTACACCTTCACCTCGACCGCCCCGTAGTCGGTCTCGGCGATGGGCTGCTCCGCCGGCTCCGCCCAGCACGTGTGGATCATCACGTCCTTGGTCGACAGCGCGCCCAGCGGCGGCTCGTCGCGCACGAACACGCCGACGTGGCGAGGGAAGAGCATCAAGTCCCCGGGGCGCACGCCCTTCTCGCCGACGGGGATGGTCTCACCGCCTCTCTTCTGGTGGTAGACGCCGGCCGCATCGGGCGCATCCGCCGAGAACAGCAGCCGTGAGTGGTCCGGCAGCCCGTAGGTCGAGGTGTACGGCACGTCGTGGCCGAGCCGGCGCACGCCGTAGGTCACGAAGTCCGCGCAGTCCGAGCCGATGCGCCGCTCGGCCTGGTGCACGCGCGGCGGATCGCCGGCCGAGCCCCAGATGTACGGCGTGTTGAAGAGCTCGGTGAGGTAGCCCAGGTACGTGTCGTCGCGTCGGACGGTGACCCGCGCGACCTCCGACGACAGCCCGCCGCGGTAGAGCTTCTCGCTGCCCACCGACGCGCCTTTGCGCTCGCCCGTCGAGACCTCCACGCGGAAGGCCATGGTGCCCAGGCCGCCGCGGTCGCCCAGGATGGTGGTGTGCAGGTCCGCCGGGCAGTCGAAGCGGTCCTGGCACGCATCGATGGCGACGTCCTGGTAGGGCACCGGCTCCCAGTGGAACTTGGGGTCCGTGTTCGAGAGCGACCGCGCCGCGACCTCGATGCGGTACCAGCGGAGCTTCCAGTCGGCCTTGGGATCCGCAGGCGCCGCCTTCCGCGTCTGGCCGCCCGCATCCCAGATCACCTCCGGCGCGTCGCAGACCAGCCCCAGATCCGCGGCGAGCACCGCGGCGTGGAGCGTGACCGCCGTCCCCTGCCGGACGAGCTTCTCCGCCGGGTCCGGCGCCTTCGCGCCGACCGAAGAGAGGATGCGGACCGCGAGCGGAGGGGGTGCGGCGCCGAGCAGCGAGGAAGCCAGGAGCAGCGGCAGGCACGACGACATGCCGCCATCCTAGCCGACACCCTCCCCGTCTCGTCCCGCCCGGAGGCGAGACGAAGCAGGGAGGAAGATTGCAGGGGAATGCGAGGCTAGGCGGAGTAGCCGGCGCCGCCGCTGGCGGCCTTCTTCTCAGCGCCGCCAGCCATGCGCTTCTTGGCCTCTTCGAAGGCCTCGTCGACGACCTTGGCGCTGGCGTCCTCGATGATCTTGTCCTTGATGCCGTCGAGGGCGGAGGGGATTCCCAGCTCGTTGGCGGCAGCGCCGATCTTCTCGGCGACCCAGCCCGACAGCTCCTCCTTGGCCTTCTCCTCGCCCTTCTCCTTGATCAGCTTGACGGCCTCCTCGATGGCCGGGCCCTTCACCTTGTCCGCCAGCAGCTTCTCGAACTTCTTCTTCGGGTTGAGGAAATCGAAGAAACCCATGACTGCCCCCATTGTGCTGCGCGGTTGGGCCCGCGGGTCGACGACCCGCAGGCGGTGACACGTCGAAACACGCCGGCACGGCGCCGGCGATCCTGGAGCTAGGCGAGCTCCTCGCGCGCACGCTCGGCGATGCGCGTGAACGGCGCGGTGGTGAGCTCCTTGAGGATCTTCTTGCCCTCGGGATCCTCGGTGAACTTGGAGCAGTTGAAGACGCCCCAGAAGGTCTTCTCGGTCGGGTCGGTCTTCATCCGCTCGCGGAAGATCTTGGCGGCCTCCGGGAAGGGCATGAACCGGTCGAGCGCGCCCAGCACGTTGCCGCGGACCTCCTCGTCGGCGTCCTTGAGCGCGCCCAGGAACACGTCCTTGAGCTCCGGGTGCTCGCTCATGTTGCAGCCCTGCCAGGCCATGGCGCGGCGGACCTCGACGCTCGGGTCCTTGAGCAGCGTCACCACGATCTCCTTGAGCCGCGGGTCCACCGGCAGCCAGTGCAGGCTCTCGGAGAGCTCCTTGCGGACCTCCGAGCTGGGGTTCTTCAGCTGCGCCACGAAGGTGGTGAAGACCAGGTCCTTCATGCCGTGGTGGTGCGCCAGGGCCAGCGCCGACAGGCAGGCACGCTGCACGTCGGGCGAGCTCTCGGTCGCGATGCGCTTGGCGACCATCTCCATCACCGCCTTGTCGCTGTTGAAGGCGGCGAAGGCGCCGAAGACGGCCTTGCGGACCCCGGCGTCGGCGTCGTTGGCCATCGCCATCAAGAGCTCCTTCTTGCCCTGCAGGTCGGGCTCGGCGTCCAGGTACAGTCGCGTGGCCATCTCCGCGCGCACCGAGGGGTCGGCGTGCTTGGCCAGCGTCTGCACCAGCGGGAAGGCGCCCTCCTCGGCGAACTTGGCGGCGACGCTCACCACCTCGCGCATCAGGTCGGAGGAGAGGTTCGGGGCGTGGGCCAGCGCCTCCAGGCTCTTGATGTGCTCGGGCTTGGCGCGGTTGTTGAGCACGGTGCCCCAGGCGGCCAGCGCCGCCTGCTTCACGCGCTCGCTGCCGGTCTTCATCTTCTCGGCGAGCAGGTCCTGGACGTTCACGAAGTTCTTGTCGGGGTCGTAGGCGGCGCACTGCAGCTCGCTCAGGCCCTCGCACAGCTCGTCCTCGTCGCGGCTCATCAGCTTCGGGAACTGGCCCAGCACGTCCTCCTTGCCGGCGACGCCCTTGAAGATGCCGAACATGCCCTTGGGCGCCTCGCCGGTGGGCGGGCCGATGACCTTGAGGTCGGCCTCGGCGTGCGGGTCCTTGACGCTGGGGATGTCGGCGACGGCGATGACCTTGTAGGTGCCCTTGGGGTCGGTGCCCTTGGGGACCTGGAAGGAGAACTCGTACTTGTTGAGGGAGGCCGGCGCCAGGTCGACGTTGGAGACCACCGCGTTGTCGAGCAGGTTCTGCATCTCGATCTTGGGCAGGGTCTGGCCCGGCACCGGGGTGACCTTGACGTAGACCAGCCGGACCTTGAGCGCGGTCAGCTTGAGCGGCTTCTTGCCACCCGACAGCGTCAGGTTGCCCGAGAGCGTGCCGCCCTCGGGGATGGTGTTGGTGTCGAGCTTGAGGTCGAGCTTCGTTCCGCCGCCGAAGAGTGAGTCGAGCAGCCCCATGGTCGTCTCCCGGGAAAACCTGCGTTCGCTTGCTTCGAGGAACGTGGCATCAGACCGCCGCGAGGGGGACGAAGGCAAGCCCCGGCGGGCGCCGGGAATGCTAGGTTCCGGAACGCCATGAGCCGTCCCGCCCGCGCCCTGACCGGCCTGCTCGCGCTGCTCTCTTGCGCAGCCTGCGAGCGCTGCGCGCCCACCACGATCGCGCCGTCCGCTCCCGGCGCCGACGCTGCTGCCACGTCTGCCGCCGAGCAGGCCAAGACCGCCTCAGGGCAGCCGGCGATCACCGGCGTGAGCCCGCGCGCCACCTCGAACCAGACCGACGCGCCGCTCTTCGTCTTCGGGCGCTCGCTCGGCGCCGCCAAGAAGCTGCACCTGGGCTCGCCGTTCAACCGCGACCTCCCGCTCCAGGTCGTGGACCAGGGTTTCGCCACGGCGCGCCTGCCCAAGGACCTCGCCATGCCGGCGGAGATCCCCGAGGTCGCGGTGCCTCTCGTCCCGGCCGACGAGGAAGGGATGCTCCTGGGCGAGGGCGTCGACCTCGTCGTCGTGAACGACCAAGGCTTCCCCGACCTGAAGGCCATGGTCGCGACGCCCGACCTGCTC
>DASXVQ010000042.1:0-84385 GCA_036504155.1 Myxococcales bacterium | reverse complement strand
CGGCGCGAAGCGAGCCACGCAGACCGGCGTGGTCAGCTCGTTCCAGGCGCCAGCGGCATCGATGAACGAGATGCAGCCCACCGGGAAGAGCAGCAGGCACAGGAGCACGTCGGCGACGACGTAGCCCGGCGCGGCCGACATCTGCACCGGGCAGAAGATGGGCGGCTGGCCGGCCACCGAGACCTCGACTATCGGCGGGTGCTGCTTGTCGATCTCGACAATCGCCGGCGTGTAGCCGCCCCCGACGCCGTTGACGCGGACGCTCGCTCCCGAGGGCACCGAGTCGACCTTGAGGTATGCCGACCTCGGGGCCGACAACGTGGCGCAGCCTGCGAGAGGGAGGAGGACCAGCCAGGCGAGGTTGCGGAGCATGTCCCCTCCCGCGTATGCGGAGAACGCAAGGAGGGCAGGGTAGCGCCGGACCGGGACGCCTCGGAGCGCAGGGTCTCCTGGGACCGCAGCCGCGTCGCGACGGTGACGAAGGCCGGAATTCGACTCCTGAGCTCAGCTCTTTCGGCTCTCGGCCGGCGGCCCTCCTCGACCCGGCCGACCGTTTGCGACGACCTGCACGCTGTCCCTCCGGCGAGGCGCGGAGGAACCGGAGGCGTCACTCCGAGCCGAGCAGGATCCCCGAGGCGTAGTAGTTCCCGGTCGCCGTCTCCAGGTCGTAGACGACGCCCGAAACGCGCTCGCTGGGGAAGTCGAGCGAGCCGGCAGACTGGCAGCGGCCGTCGAGCTCCACCGGGTGGTTGGCGGTCACGAGCAGGCCGGGCGAAAGGCGCCTTCCCGGCAACGAGCGCATCACCGTCCGCTTGGAAAAGACCGAACGCACCTGGGTCACCACCTTGCGGCCGCCCTCCCGTCCGAAGACCGCCTGTCCGGGCCGGAGCGACTCGACGGGCACCGGCCCCTCGGGGGTGTCGATCCGCGAGCCGGCTGCGAGGCACTTGTTGTGCACCAGGACGTCCTCGGCGAAGTAGTTCCCCTGCGAGGTCTTCAGGTTGTAGACGACCCCCGACTCGGACGCGCGCCGGACGATCGCGCCGATCCGCCGCGGGAGCAGCGCGCCCGTGGCCTCGTCCAGGAGCAGCAGATCGTCGCCGGGCTCGAGGTCGTCGACGGGCTTGAAGCCGTCGGCCACGGTCCAGACCGGGTGGTTGCCGGTGATGGACAGGTTGCCGCCTCCGTCGAGCTGCAGGTCCGCCAATTCGTAGGTCCGGTCCCGGTGCTCGAGGAGCAGCCCCACCGTCGCCACGGTGCAGGCCAGGCTCGCCAGGTCCACCGCGGCGATGCGCGAGCCGGGACTGACGCGCTCGATGGGAAGCTGCGAGCCGTCGGCCATCGAGACCAGGGTCCCCGGGGCGACGCATCCCATGCAGGCCGAGGCCGGGCCCAGGGTCTCGTAGGTGAAGCTCAGGGTGGAGCTGTACGGCCCGCCACCCCCCGCCCAGCTGACGCCGTTGCCGGCGCCCCACTTGTCGACCGCTTCCAGGTCGCATCCCCGCCGGCAGATTGCGGCGGACCAGGTGCCGCACCCGTGCGTCGTGTGGCACAGGTCGTAGCAGTCGTCGTGCTGGATGCAGCCCTCGTGGGCCCCGCAGGCGTAGGTGGTGGACTTCACCGGCCTCTGCGTCCCGTCGCTCTGCGTCACGCACTTGTCCAGCGTGGTCACGGTGCAGTTGCCCTTGGGGCAATCCGCGCCGCAGGCGCCGCGGCACTTGGCGCCACAGGGCCCCAGGAGGTCGCCGGCCAGCCCCTGCTGCGGGGCCGGCTCGAGCGCGCCCTTCTCGTCGAAGGGGAAGTACCCGAAGACGTTCGGGAACCAGCGGTCCTCGCCCAGCTGCATCGGCCCCATCAGGCTGCCGGCCCGGTCGTCGATGCGCTCGTCGGTGAAGTACTTGCACTGCGACCGCGACCCGAGGCTCGACACCGCGGAGACCCGGCTGTCCGGAGAGGTGTCGTACTTGAGCAGCAGCTGCCAGGGCAGCAGCAGCGCGGCCAGGTGCTCGGGCGCCAGGTCCGGATCGCAGCCCAGGTCCAGCGGCACCCTCACCAGGGCGTCCACCAGGTGCGAGGCGTTGAGCCTGGTGAGCGCCTCGCGCTCGGCGGCCGTCAGTTCGCCCATGCCGTCGATCTCCATGCCGGACCAGGTCACCTTCCCCTGCTCGGAGCCGGTCACCGAGGCGGTGAGCAGGCAGGTCTCGTCGTCCGACTCGAACCGCGCCTCCGCCGCGCCGGTGCTGAGCGTCTTCACCGAGAAGCGGACGTAGTGCTTGGCGTCCGCGGTCATGAACGTGCCTTCCAGGGCGCCAGCCTCCGGGAGGAAGTTGAGGAGCATGCCGTCGGCGCACCGCCAGTCGGAGCACGTGCGCCAGGTGGCGGGCTGGCACGAGGTGGGCACGGGGTCCTTGCCGCCGAACAGGAGCAGGTCGCAGCCCGAGACGCCGAGCGCGAGCAGCGAAGCGGCCAGGATTCGGACCAACGTTGCTTTCATGGCTTCACCTCTTTCGGGGTTGCCGCGGCGGGCTCGTCGGAGCCGGCCGCGTCGAACGGGAAGTAGCCGAAGACGGCGGGCAGCGGGTTGTCCTCGGCGAGCTGGAGCGGCCCGCCCGGGCTCAGGGCCTGGAAGTAGCCGCACGGCGAGCGCGCCCCGAGGGCGCGGATGGCGGCGACGCGAGCCTCCGGCGCCGCGCCGCCCCGGTACTTGAAGAGCATCTGCCAGGGGAAGAGCAGCGCGGCCAGATCCGCCGGGCGCACGTCCTGGCGGCACCCGAGAAAGAGCGTGACCGCCGCCATCGCCGGGGCGATCGGGCTCTGCGCCAGGTCGGAGAGCGCCGCCTGCTCCTTCCCGGTGAGGGCGCCGAAGCCGGCCAGCTCCACGCCGCCCCACTGCAGGCTCGCCTGCTCGGGGCCCGTCAGGCGGACCACCAGGCGCTGGCCGCCGGCCAGCTCGTAGCGCGCCTCGGCCCGGCCCTTGGGCTCGGCCGCGCCGTCGGGGAGCGCCTCGGTGGAGAAACGCACCGCCGGGCCGCCGTCCGCTGGGCGGAACTGACCGGAGAGCCCGTTCGCGCGCGGCGGGTCGAGCCGCACGGCGCCGTCGGCGCACTGCCAGCTCTGGCACGACGGCGCCGGGCTCGCCGTCTTGCATCCGGCCAGACCCAAGGCGGCCGACAGGGCCAGGGCCCACGGGAGAAGCTTGGTCATCGGGTGCACCCCCCTCGAAGCGAGCTCGCTCTGGAAGTTGGGTGAGCGGAGTGCACGCAGATACCCCAGACCCGGCGTGTGGGCAACCTCCGAGGTCGCCCAGACCTGCTGGCCAAAGTCGGACTGTACGTGAGCGCTCATTTCGCCACGAGTCGCGAACCGGGTGAACGGTCCGTCCGCCGGCCGACGGAGTCGCTGCCGATGGCCACGAGCCGATGCACTCGCCGTGATGCTGCGCCGCCAGCGAGCGTGCATGTTCATCTGTCAACGGCAGGAGCGGGTGTTAGTTTGGGTCGGGGGCATTGGAGGACCCATGCAGGAGCTCGCTCACAACGATGCCGTCCGGATTGGCGAGCGTGACCCGATCCTCGTCTTGCGCTACGTCGGCACGCCGACCCTGGCCACCGCGGGGCTGCTCGAAGAAGTGCTCGTGAAGCGCTTCGATTCCGACCCCAAGAAGCAGTGGGCCTTCCTCCTGGTCATCGACGCGTCCAAGCCGGTGCCGGAGAAGTCGGTCCAGGAGCGGCTCGCGGCGCTGATGGCGGGGCACGCCTCGCAGGTCGCAGCCCTCGCGGACGTGGTGGTCGGCACCGGCTTCCAGGCCGCGACGGTCCGGTTCGCGCTCGTCGCGATGAGCATGCTGTCCAAGCCCGGCTACCCCATCAAGGTCTTCCGCTCGACCCCCGAGGCCCTCGAGTGGATCGCGGCCACCGCGCCGCAGTTGTTGAGGGCCGCGGACCTCTCGGCGACGCGGGCGGACGTCGAGCAGTTCCAGCGCTGACGGCGGGGAGCGCCGAGGCCGAAGCGCCCGAGGAAGCGGAAGTTCGAGCAGCAGGCCAGCGGTGCCCCGTCTGCAGTGCTGGGCACCGAGCACCCGCATCCCAAACGTGGACCTCTCAGGCCAAGGTGGATCCCGAGCGCCCAGGTGCGCCCGGGAAGGGTAGGGGGATCGCGATGCTTTCCGGAGTGCTCGCCGCAGTTCTCCTGGCAGCGGCTGGCCAGACCGCAAGCGAGAGGGCTGCCAGTTCGCAGATAGACGCCGCCTTCAGCCGGGCCGAGGAGGCCGTCACCCGCGCGCGAGCACAGGCCAAAGAGGCCGAGGCCCGCGGCAGGCAGGCCGGCGAAGACGCCCTGAAGGGTGCCAAGCAGCTGGTCGACGAGGCCAACCGGCGCACGGACTCGGTGGCCAAGGCGGCCACGGGCGAGAAGCCGCCGACCCTGAACGGGGCTGAGGCCAGCCCGAAGACGCGGTAGCTCCCGCTGCCCCCGCTCGGCCCCGAACGAGGTGCTCGCCACGGGGACCGCGAGGCCGTTGCCACGCGTCGCAACAGTCGCTCCCGGCGCGGACGGAGGCGGGAGGAGGACGCTCAGCCATCGGCCGGCGGCGGCCCGTGCGCCGGTGCGCGGTTCGCCGGCGCCAGCTGCATCGCCAGCTCGGGGATGCCAACGGGCTCTTCGGTCGCCGGCTCGGAGATCCCTTCGTCGTCGCCGGAGGACTTGCCGCGGACGCGCTGCCACGCGCGCCGCAGAAGGCTCGCCAGGTCGTCGAAGTACGAGTACGCCACCGGCACCGCGACCAGCGTCAGGAGCAGCGAGAGCACCTGCCCGCCGACCACCACGCCCGCGGTCGCGCGGTTGTAGCCGGCGCCCACGCCCTTGGCGGTCACCAGCGGGATCATCCCGGCGACGAAGGCGAAGGTGGTCATCAGGATGGGCCGCAGGCGGTCCTTGTTGGCCTGGATGAGCGCCGAGAAGCGGTCCATCCCGTGCTCGCGCAGCTTGTTGGTGTGGTCGATCTGCAGGATGGCGTTCTTCTTCACCACCCCGAAGAGCACGAAGATGCCGAGGAAGCTGTAGATGTCGAGCGCCTGCCCGAACAGGATCACCGAGGCGATGGCGAAGGGCAGGGTCAGCGGCAGGGACAAGAGGATGGTCACCGGGTGCAGCCAGGACTCGAACTGCGCCGCGAGGATCAGGTACATGAACAGCATCGCGGCGAGCAGGCCGAGGACGAAGCTCCTGCCGGTCTCCGCCATCATCTTCGTCTGCCCCTGCGGCTTGACGCTGAAGCCCTTGGGCAGCTGCTCGGTCTTCAGCGCCGCGGCCATCGCCTCGCCGATGGCGCCCTCGCTGTAGCCCGGGGCGGCGTTGGCCATGAAGGTCACCTGGCGCTCGCGCTGGTAGCGCTGGATGGTCGAGGCGCTCGCGCCCTTGTGGAAGCTGACGACGTCGGAGAGCGGCACCAGGCCCAGCTTGCGCGAGGGCACGGTCAGCAGCTGCAGCTTGTCCTCGTCGGTGCGGTACTCGTCGCTGGCGCGCAGGCGCACCTCGTACTGCTCGCCGCCCTCGGAGTAGGTCGACACCTTCGCGCCCGCCACCATCAGCTGCAGCGCCGAGGCGACGTCCGCCACCTGCACCCCCAGGTCCGCCGCCTTCTCGCGGTCGACGAAGACGCCCAGCTCCGGCTTGCCGACGACCAGCGAGGTGTCCACGTCCACCGCCCCGGGGATCTGCTTGAGCTTCTCCAGCACCCGCGGGGTCATGTGCTCGAGCACGTCCAGATCCGGCCCGGAGACGAGGTACTGGATGCGCGCGGTGGGCTGGCCGCCGCCGAACTCGTTGACGTCGGCGACGCTCACCCGCAGGTCTTTGGGCAGCTCGGGGAGGATGGTCTGGCGCACCAGGTCCTTGAGCTCCTCCTGGGTGCGCCGGCGCTGGTCCGGGTCGAGCAGCTTCACGTACACGCGCGCCTGGTTCGAGGTGCGGTTCTCGTCGTCGCCGACGGTGACCAGCGTCGCCGTCACCTCGGGCAGCCCGCGCACGATGCGCGCCACGCGCTCGCCGACCAGCTCGGTCGCGGCCACGCTGCGGCCCTCGGGAAGGCGGACGATGACCTCGAACTGGGCGCGGTCGTCGATGGGCAGGAAGCCCTTCTTGGCCTTCATCGCCAGCGGCACGGTGCTCAGGAACGCGGCGATGGACGCCGCCGCGACGATCCAGCGGTGGCGCAGGCAGAAGCCGAGGATGCGGCCGTAGCCGTGCTCCAAGGGCCGGTAGACGACGTCCACCACGCGCTCGAGGATCGTCTTCTTCTTGCCGGCCTTCTTCGCCTCCAGCCAGCGCGAGGCGAGCATCGGCGTGAGCGTGAAGCTGACGAGGAGCGAGACGGCGATGGAGAAGGCCATCGTCAGGCCGAAGCTCTTCAGGAAGCGGCCGGGGATGCCGCCCAGGAAGGCGATGGGCAGGAACACGGCGATGAGCGAGAGGGTGGTGGCCATGACCGCCAGGCCGATCTCGCGGGTCGCCTCCACCGCGGCCCGCCGCGGCGTGTAGCCCTTCTCGTCCACCCACTTGAAGATGTTCTCCAGGACCACGATGGCGTCGTCGATGACGATGCCCACCGCCAGCGCCAGCGCCAGCAGGGTGATGGTGTTGAGCGTGAAGTCCATGGCCTTCATCAGGGCGAAGGTGCCGACGATGGAGGTGGGGATGGCCACCGCGGCGATGACGGTCGAGCGCACGTTGCCCAGGAAGATCAGGACGATGAGGGCGGCGAAGAGCGCGCCCAGGATCAGGTGCTCGGTGACGGCGTGGGTGCCGGTGCGGATGGCCTGCGAGGCGTCGCGCTGGACGCTCAGGGCGTAGCCCGCCGGGAGCTCCTTCTCCACGTCCTTCAGGCGCGCGAGCACGGCGTCGGCGACGGCGACGGTGTTCGAGCCCGACTGCTTGCGCACGGTCAGGAGCACGGTGCGCTCGCCGTTCCAGCGGGCGCTGGTCTCGTACTCGGCGGCTCCGTCCTCGACCTGGGCCACCTCGGAGAGGCGCACGACCCGGCCCGACTGCTCGCGCAGCACGATGGCCTGCAGCTCGTCCACGGTCTTGACCCGGCCGTTGATGCGCAAGGTGAGGTAGTCGCGGCTGACGTCGACGCGGCCGCCGGGCATGGTCACGTTCTGGGCGTCGATGGCGCGGGCCACCTCGGCGGCGCTGATGCCCAGGGCGCGCAGCTTGGCGGGGTCGACCAGCACGTTCACCTGGCGCTTCTGCCCGCCCAGGATGCGGACCTCGCCGACGCCGCTGATGGACTCCAGGCGCCGGCGGACCACGCGGTCGGCGGTCTCGGTGATCTCCCGGGTCTCCTTGCCCTTGGCGTTGAGGGCGAGGAAGAGGATGGGGGAGGAGTCGGGGTCGAACTTCTGGACCACCGGCGGGTCGATGCCGCGCGGCAGCTCCGGCAGGGCCATGTTGACCTTCTGCTGCACCTCCTGCGCGGCGACGTTGACGTCCTTCTCGAGGACGAACTGCACCATCACCGTGGAGATGCCCTCGGCGGAGAAGGAGCGCAGCTCGTCGATGCCGGCGATGGTGTTGACGCTGCGCTCGATCTTGTCGGAGATGTCCGTCTCGACGTCGATGGGCGAGGCGCCCGGCAGGCGGGTGGAGACCACCACCACCGGGAAGTCGATCTTCGGGAACTGGTCCACGCCGAGCTGGGTGTAGAACACGCCGCCGATGACGAGGATCACCAGGCTGAGGACGGCGGCGAAGACGGGTCGCTTGACGCAGATCTCGGCGAGCCACTGCATGGAAGGCTCCTGGCGCGGCTACTGGATGGCGACGCCGTCGGTGAGGCCGGGCGGCGGGCGGACGACGACGCGGTCCTGCGGCCCGAGCGGCTCGAGCACGGCGATGCGCCCGTCGCGGGCGAGGCCGGTGCGGACGACCATCTCGTAGGCCAGGCCGTTTCGCGCCAGGAAGAGGCGCTTCACGGCGCCCTCGGAGCGGATGGCGGCCAGCGGCACGGTCGGCTGGACCTCCTCGCCGGTGAGCAGCTTCACCGTCGCGAACATCCCCGGGCGCAGGGCGCCTTCGCCGTTGGCGGCGACGGCCTCGACGACCAGGTCGCGGGTGGTGGGCCGCAGCGCCGGGCTGACGTAGCGCACGGTCGCCGGGAAGCGCCGGTCCGGCCAGGACGCGACCTCCACCTCCAGCGTCTGGCCCTCGCTGACCTGGGAGACGGCGCCCTCCGGGACGCTGATGGAGACCCGCACCGGGTCGACGGCGTAGACGGTGGCCACGCGGGTCGGCGGCTGGACGTACTCGCCGACGCTGACGAACCGCTCGCCGATGGCGCCGTCGAGGGGGGCGCGGATGATGGTGTCGCCGGCGAGCTTGGTGGCGAGGTTGGCGTTGGCCTGCGCGGCGTTGGCCTGGAAGAGCTGGGACTGGCACTGCGCCTTCAGGCGCGAGTGCTCGGCCGTGGCGATGGAGCCCTTCTCGAAGAGCGTGTCCGCCCGCTGGCAGTCCTGCTCGGCGAGCCCGACCTGCGTCTGCGCGGCCGAAAGCTGCGCGGCAGCGGCCTGCGCCGTATAGCCGGCGGCCTTGGAGTCGACGACCGCGATCGGCTGGCCGGCCTTCACCCGCTGGCCGCGCTCGACGAAGGTGGCGGTGATGCGCCCGGAGACGTTGGCGGCGACCTCGGACTGCTTGTCGGCCAGCACCGAGCCGGTCAGCGTCAAAAAGCGCGGCATCTGCTGGCGCTCCACCGGCGCGGTCTCCACGGACAGGGCCTGTGGTGCGGCGGCGGCTGGCGCCTTCTGGGGACGGGTCTCCGGAACGGTGGCCGAGGCCTGCTGGCAGGCGGCGAAGAGGGCGAGGGCGGCGAGGGCGAGCAGACGACGAGACATGGAGCGCTCCGGGACGGACGCTGGCAGCCCAATAGATGCGGAGCGTCGTGAATGGTCGCCCGGAACGCCCGACCGGCGCCCCCGCCTGGGGCGAAAAGGGGCGGGCCCGGCCGGAACTCGTGGGGAGCGAGGAGAAGTGGGGCGGCGCAACGACCTTGCCGCATCAGCCCCCGTGCCCTCGCCGGCGTCATGGTGAGGCTTGGAGGAATCTCGACCGGTCGCCTACGCTCGTCTGCACCGCCTTCCTCCACCCACTGCGCGCGCGGAGAGTCAGCATGGGACAGCCAAGCAAGTGCCTGGTCTTCTTTCGAGGTACTGCGCCGTCGCTTGCAGAGGCGGGGGCTCTGCTCGCAGCTCGAGGGCTTTCCGTCGACCAGAAGTCCACGTCTATCGGGGTGCGATGGAAAGGCGGTCCCGAGCTTACGGTGTCGAAGATCGGAGGGGCAGCGGCTCCCAAGGATGCGCAAGAGGCGGCTCGAGGGACCAAGCACTCGCAGACTGTCGCGTGCTGCGCGGGATGGTTCGAGATCGAATTCGAGAGCCTCTCCGCGGTGCTCGATGAGATGAACACGCTCATCGAGGTCCAATGCTCACTCCAGAATGCGACCACCGGGGTGCTCTATTGCGCGTGGAATGGCTCGGTTCAAGGCGCAGCAGAGTAACCGCCCGACTGGGGCAGAAAGGGGGCAGTCCGTACCGGCAGTTCAGGGCAAGATGGGCGCCTTTTCGAGAACGGAGCCCCCACGATGCGACCGCTGGTCATCCTCGACTTCGACGGCACCATGACCGACGCCGAGGCCGAAGGCCTCCCCTTCACCGCCGGTTACCTCGAGGACGTCGCCGCGCTCACCGGCCGCGACGTCGCCGAGATCAACGAGATGGCCCGGCGCTTCGAGGCCGAGGTGCTGGTCGAGCCGCAGAAGTACGGCTGGCTCTACAAGGGGCGCATCGTCTGCCCGGCCACCGTGGACCCGTACCAGCGCTTCATGCCGGTGATGAAGAAGATCCTCGACGCCTGCGGGGCCTTCGAGGTCGAGGCCGAGCGCGAGCGGCTCGAGCAGGTCCTGTTCCGCTACAACTACAAGAAGACCGTGCGCGCCTTCCGGCCGCACGCCGTCGAGGCGCTCCGGGCGCTGCAGGACTTCGACACCTGGGTGGTGACCAACGCGCACGTCGATCCCGTGAGGGCAAAGATCTCCGAGCTGGACGCGCAGGCCGGCGGCGCGCTGCGCTGGCTACTGGATCGGGTCGTGGGCCTGGCCAAGAAGCAGGTCGTGGAGGACTCGGAGACCGACCTGCCCGCCGAGCTGAAGCTCCCCGGGCTGTCGCGTCCGGTGCTGGTGCGCAGGCCGCACTTCCGCGCGGTCCTCGAGAAGCTGCGCGAGGGCCGGCCCTGGGACCAGGTGGTGGCCGTGGGCGACATCTTCGAGCTCGACCTGTCGCTGCCGCTGACCCTCGGCGCGCGGGTCGTCCTGACCGCCAACGCCTTCACCCCGCCGTGGGAGAAGAGCTTCGTCGCGGCTCACCCGCGCGGGCGCGTCATCGAGGATCTGCGGGAGCTGGCGGGGATTGTGCGGGGGTGAGAGGAATGGGGCCACGGGCTAAGCAAAGACGCCCGCGGTCTCACCACATCTTCAGCGGCGATTCTGGGTAGAGCCCGCCCTCCGTGGCGGGGGCGGCATTTGGCGGGCTCTGACACGACCGATCGACCGACCGACTCGACCGACCGGCACGGAGGCCGGGCTCTACCCGTCTCGCGGGATAGGCGGTGGAGATCATTCGAAGAGAAAGTGGGGTGGCAGCAGGGCCAAGAGCCCCGGTCATTGGCAGAGGCAGACCACGGTCTCGCCGTCCACGACGAGCTGGCCGTCGTAGAGGCAGCCGCCCTGGACCTCTACCGTGCAGGCGATGGTCTCGTACTGGCTGCAGGAGGCCATGCAGGTCAGGCACGCGCCCACGACCGGGTCGTTGCTTGGCAGGGTCTCGTCGACGGCGCAGCGCGACTCTCCGAGGCGGCAGGCGTTCTTGCACGACCACTGGTTCGGGAACCGGCCGAGCACGCCGTTGACCTGGCACCGGAGGGTCCCGGCGGCGTCCTGGGCGCAGGCGTACTCCCAAGCGGTGTACTCGTGGAGCATGCAGGCCTGGCCGGGAGGGCAGTTGACGGAGATCTGCTGGCCGACGCACGCCCCGGCCGCGTCGCACGCGTAGTTCGTCGGGCAGGCGCCGCAGGAGCCGCCGCAGCCGTCGGAGCCGCACCTCCGGCCGCTGCACTCCGGCACGCAGGCGCACGCGCCCGCGGCGCTGCAGGTGAGCCCGCCGCCGCAGCTCCCGCAGCTGCCGCCGCAGCCGTCGGGTCCGCAGGTGCGGCCGGAACACGCCGGTTCGCACGGCATCTCGCAGAGGCCGGCGGCGCTGCAGATTCCAGGAGCGGTGCACCGGCCGCACTCGCCGCCGCAGCCGTCGGGGCCGCACTGCCTGCCGTTGCAGGCGGGCTGGCACGCCAGCTCGCACAGGCCGCGGTCGCTGCAGGCGGAGCCAGTCGCGCACTTGCCGCACTGCCCGCCGCAGCCGTCGGCGCCGCACTCCTTGCCGCCGCAGGCGGGCTGGCACTTGGGCTCGCAGGCTCCGGCTGCCGAGCATTGCTCGCTCGTCGAACAGGCGCCGCAGGCCCCGCCGCAGCCGTCGGGACCGCACTGCTTGCCGCCGCAGGCAGGGACGCACTCGCAGGCGCCGGCGGCGCTGCAGGTCTCGCTCTCGCCGCACTTCCCGCAGCTGCCTCCGCACCCGTCGGTTCCGCACTGCTTCCCGGCGCAGCTGGGCACGCAGTTGGGGACGCACCGGCCCTCCTCCGAGCACGTGGCGGTCGCCGCGCACGTGCCGCACACGCCGCCGCAGCCGTCGGAACCGCAGCGCTTGCCGGAGCACAGGGGCCGGCAGGCGTCCGCGCCGGCGGGCGGCGGGGTCGTGTTTGCGCCGCCGCAGGCCGCGGCGAGCAGGGGGAGGGCGATGAGGAGGGTGCGAACCGAAATCGTCATGGAATTCCCGGGGCTGGAGCGAGGCTGCCTCGCGCGCGATCGATAACGGCGTCGCGCCGCGCCCGCCCGCCCTCCGTCACGCGCTCCGGACCACGATCTTCAGGGCCTGGCGCAGCGCCGCTTCGACGGCAGGCGAGCAGGCGAGCCGTCGCTCCTTCGAGACCCGGTAGCCGAGCTTCCCGCGCCGCGCCTCGATCTCGCCGCGCGGGCAGCCTCCAGGCGCAGCGCACCCGGCAGCCGGTGGCGGCGTCCAGGCGGTCGTGGAGCACCTTGCCTGCCGCGAGTAGTCCTCGCCGTCGTAGACGACCTGCCTGTCGAGCGCTGCCTGGGCGTCGGACCTCGAAGGTCTCCGAGGGGTGAAAGTGGGGCGAGGATAGCCCCCCACCCGGACCGGCGCGGCCGGGCCCGCGGGGCCGGGGCAGTGGTAGGCTCTGCGCTCGCAGGCCGGAGGCCTCGGAGGATTCCCATGATGAGCCGCGCGGGATGCGCAGCGGCGCTGTCGCTCACGCTGTCGTTCACCAGCGTCGCGGCCCGCGCCCAGGCGGTGGGCGACACGGTGCGCCTGGAGACCACCAAGGGCGTCGTCGAGGGCACCCTCGTCGATCGCCTGCCGGGCGGCTACCTGGTCAACAAGGGCAAGGCCAGCGTGGTCGTGCCCTACGCCTCGGTGACGCAAGTCGTCAGGCTCGCCCCGGCCCCTCTCTCGCCGATGACGGTCCCGCCCGCCGCGCCCGCACCCGCGAAGGCGCCGGGCAAGAACGCGCCCAAGGGTTCGCCGGCGCCGGCGGCGCAGCCCCCGCCGGCCGAGACCTTCCAGGGCTTTGCGGTCGACCCGGCGCCGGTGGAGCCCGCTCCGGCCGGCCTCGAGCCTCCGCCGCCCCCGCCCGTCCCACCCGTGCCGCCCGTCCCGCTGCCGGCGGCCGCGCCGCTCATCTCCCCGGTGATGGTCCCCATCCCCGCGCTGCCCCCGCCGCCACGCCCGCTGCCGCCGGTCAGGTACGAGCGCCGCAGCAAGATCGTCATGGGCACCGGCATCGCCATGGTCGGCCTGGGCGTCGTCGCCTTCCTCACCGGCGCCGGCCTCGCCATCGACGGGGAGAGCCGGGCGCCGACGGTCTGCGAGAACTACCGCAATGGCCAGCGCTGCTTCGAGAACCCCAACCGCCAGCCGCGCATCGACGCCGGACGCGTCACCATGCTCGTCGGCGCGGCGGTGGGCGTGGTCGGCATTCCCATCTGGAGCATCGGCGCCAAGAGGGTCCCGGTGAAGGAGACGGCGCCCAGCGCCCAGCTGTCCGCCGGCCCCGGCAGCGCCGCCCTGACGCTGCGGTTCTAGGCCGGCGCGGGCGCGCCCTCCGCCGTTACAATCGCGACCTATGCGAAGAACCGTCCCGCTGCTCCTCCTGCTGGCCGCCTCCGCCTGCCGCGACTTCAAGATCCCGCCCGAACCCGCGCCGCCCAAGCTGGTCAAGGGCACCGCCTGCGCCGAGCCCGCCCAGTGCGAGTCGGGGGTGTGCGCGCAGGAGTTCGGCAACGATCCCCTCTGCTGCGAGCGCGAGTGCGCCGCCGACGAGACCTGCGTGGACGGCAACCACCGGGGGTCGTGCGTGGTGCGGCTGCCCGGGACCCCCTGCGAGAAGGAGCCGGACTGCCCCCAGGCGATGAGCTGCGTCGACGGGGTCTGCTGCCTGTCGGGCTGCGCGCCCTGGCAGGCCTGCAACCTGGCCAACCACCTGGGGACCTGCACCAACCGGCGCGAGCTGGGCGAGGTGTGCACCTCCGACGCCGACTGCCCGGCCCCGCTGGGCGAGCTGGCGGGCCACTGCGAGAAGGGCGTGTGCTGCGTCAGGAAGTGCGCGCAGTGGGAGGCGTGCGTCGACGGCGGGCAGCGCTGCGAGGCGCCGCGCAGCCTGGGCGACTCCTGCGCCGCGGCCAGCGAGTGCCCGCCGCCGCCCGGCTCGGCGGTCGGCTTCTGCGTCGACGGCGTCTGCTGTGATCAGGCCTGCACCCTGGGCTGCCGCTCCTGCGCGCGCCCCGGCCTGGAGGGGGCCTGTGGCCTCCAGGAGTTCAACTCCGACCTCCGCCAGGAGTGCGGGACCTGCCAGGCGTGTTTCTGGGGGAACTGCGAGCCGGCGATCGTCGGGACGGCGCCCAAGGAGGAATGCGGGCCCGGGCCGGAGGAGGTCTGCGACATCGTCGGTCTGTGCGGGCTGGCGGGCGGAGCCGCCTGCACGCTCGAGGGCGAGACCTGCGCCGTGGGCAGCTGCCTCGGGGACCGCTGCCTGCGGGTGGCCGTCGAGAAGATCAGCGCCGAGGGCCTGAGCTCGCGGGCGGTGCGCCGGGACGTGTACGGCTTCGATCAGAACGGCGTGGGAGACTCGGTCGCGGTCGTCGAGGAGCTCGTCATCTCCGAGAGCGGCTCCTATGCGCAGCGGACCCTCCTCCTGCTGCAGAAGGTCGACGGCGGCGACTGGGCGGCAGCCCCCCTGGACGCCTGCTCCGAGGCGTCCCCCGGCAGCACCGACCCGCGCGACCTGTTTCCCATGTTCGCCGGGGCGGCGGTGATGCAGGGGCGGACCGCCTACGTCGCGGGCGTGCGCAATTCGAACCTGGGCTGGTGCGAGCTGCTGGACCCCGGGGACACGCGTTCGGGGGTCTGGGGGCAGACCGTCGCGTTCAACGGCGAGCGCGGGGCCCTCGAGGAGATCGACGCGGCGGCCTACACCACCTGGGTCGTGCTGCGCACCCATCCGCAATTCGGCCTCGCGGCCGCCTACCTCTCGACCTGCGACGGCGCGGATTGCGTCAAGGTGCGCCGCCGCACCCTGGAGAGCGGGGGCGGCGGGCGGCCGCAGGGAGTCTGGAGCGACGTCTTCCAGGTCGCGCTGCCGTCGACGGGCAACGTGGTCTGGGACATGGAGATCGTCGAGGGAATCCCCACGGTGATGACGGGGGACGGGGCGTCCCTGCGCGTCTGGCAGCCCGGGAGCGCCGGCCCGACGAGCGAGCAGCCGCACGCGGTGGACCTGTCGTTCTGCCAGTGGCCCGCCGCCTCCAACCTCATCCTCGCCCGTGCCGAGCGCACCGATCCGGCGACGGGCACGCGCCGCGAAGGCCTCGGCTTCACCCTCGAGAACTGCAGGGGCTCGATGTTCCGGATGCGGGCGGAGCTGGGAGCGTGGTGGCCGCAGGATGGCGCGGCGGCGTGGTCCTTCGAGCCCGACATGGAGGGGGCGCTGCTGGGGCTGCCTTCGGGCGGGGCGGGCGGGGTCGGCATCGTCTGGGACGACGGGAGCCGACCGGTCGCGCGGTTCAACTACAGCTGGCTGGACGCGGCCGGCCAGCGGGTCCAGCAGAGCATCTTCACGCCCTTCGACCACCAGGACCTCAGCCCGGTCACCGGGGTCGGCCGGACCACGCCGACGGGGAACCCCGTCTTCCTCCTCGCCGCCGGCGATCCCGCGAATCCGCCGGTGCCCAAGGATCTCTACGTCGTCGCGGTCCGGCCCTGACGGCCCGGTCGAGGGTGCTGCCGGGCGCGCCGACGTCCCACCGACCGATGCTCACGCCGAGTCTCGGTATGGCAACATGCGCCGCGCCATGAGGCCCAGCGCAGCCCAGCTCGCCGAGATCCAAGCGCTCTACGACCAGGGGCTGTTCCTCTCCGCGCACCGCCGCGCCGCCGGAGAGCTGGGGCCCTACCGCGAGTGGGAAGGCGCCCCGGCGCTGGTCCTCGCCGGCCGGCTGGTGGGGCAGCTGGGGGCGCCGCGCCAGTCGGGCCTCCTGATGGACCAGGCCTTCAAGGCCGACCCCAAGCTGGCCGGAGCGCGCTTCTACCGCGCCCTGCGCGTCCTCCACGGGCGCGGCCCGCTGCCGGCCTGGCAGCTGCTGCGCCGCGAGGGCGAGGAGCTGGAGGGCGCCGACCCGGACACCCGCGCCTCCTGGCTCGCGCTGCACGCCCAGGCACTGGCCGCGCTGCGCGACTTCGAGCGTGCCTGGAAGTGGTACGAGCGCGCGCTCGCCGCCGGGCCGGCCTCCGCCTGGGTCCGCTCCCGGAAGGTCGAGCTGCTCGAGCGCGAGGACCGGCTCCCCGAGGCGCTGCAGGCGGCGCGGGAGTCGCTGGCGGCCTTCCCCTGGCACCGGCCCTCGGTGATGAGCCTGGCCCACCAGCTGACGAACGTGGATCGGGTGGGCGAGGCGGTGGACCTGCTCGTCGAGGCGGAGAGGCACGTCGAGGCCGCGGACGTCCCCGGGATGCTCGGCGGGCTCCTCGAGGAGTGCGAGCGCCACGTCGAGGCCCGGGCCTGCTGGGACCGCGTGGAGTCGCTCTGGCCGCTGCTGGAGCCGCCCGCGCGGGCCTGGCTGCAGGGCCGGCGCAGCGACTCCGCCTACCACCTGGGCGAGTTCGCCCGGGCCGCCCGGCTGGCGCGGCGGGCCCGCGAGGGCTTCTACAAGAAGATCGCGCCGCGCCTGGAGGCCTTGACCGGCGCCGAGAAGGTGGTCCGCCTCCCGGTGGGCTTCGTCAAGCAGCACCACATGACCTGCGCCCCGGCGACGGTGGCGATGCTCTCGGGCTACTGGAAGGCGCCGCTCGACCACCTCGCCCTGGCCGAGGAGATCTGCTACGGCGGCACCCCGGAGCACGTGCAGCGCGACTTCCTGGAGCGCCACGGTTGGATCTCGCGGCCCTTCACCGTGACCTGGGACGCGGCGGTGGCCCTGCTCGACCGGGGCGTCCCCTTCGCCATGGGCACGCGCGAGGTCTCGAGCGGGCACCTGCAGGCGGTGGTCGGCTACGACGCCCGGCGCAGGACCCTGCTCCTGCGCGACCCCAACCACCGCCGCGGGCAGGAGGTGGAGTCCGAGGGGTTCCTGGAGCGCTACCGCTCCTGCGGCCCGCGTGGCGTGGCGCTCGTGCCCCGGGCCGAGGCGGCGCGGCTCGAGGGCCTGACGCTCCCGGACACCGCGCTGTACGACCTGGAGCACCAGGCGCTGCGCGCCCTGGCCCGGCACGACCGGCCCGGGGCGGTCGAGGCCTGCCAGGAGCTTTCGCGGCGCGCGCCCGACGGCTGGATCACGCACCTGGCCGCCATCGCCCTCGCCCACTACGACGGGCACCAGGCGGCGCGGCTGAAGGCCCTGGACGCGCTGGTGCGGCTCTTCCCGGACGACGCGCGCTTCGCCTACGAGCGTATGAGCTGCCTGCACGAGCTGCTGCGCGGCGAGGACCGGGTCCGCCAGCTGCGGGACTTCGCGCTGTCGCGGCGCCGCGGCGGGCCGGTCTTCTGGGAGTACTACGCCGAGGAGCTGCGGACCGACGCGCGCGAGCACCCGGCGGCGATGCGGCTGCTGCGCCGGACCATCGCCGCCGCGCCCGACGGGGCGATGGCCTACCACATCCTCGCCGACCTGCTGCTGCAGCGGCGCGAGCTGGACGAGGCGCTCGAGCTCTACCGGCTGTCGGCCTGCCTGGACGACACCGACGAGCACCTCTCCTACGCCTACTTCCACGCCACCCGCGACGCCGGGCGGGTGGAGCAGGGCGTCGGGTTCCTGCTCTCCCGCGCGCGGCGCTTCGCCAAGCGCTCCAGCGCCGCCGCGCGCACCGCCTTCGACGCCCTCGACGCGCTGCAGCGGGCCGAGGAGGGGTTCCTGGTGCTCGACGAGGTGCTCTCGCTGCGCCCGGACGACGGCGAGCTGCTCCTCTTCATGGCCGGCCAGCACGCCCGCATCGGCCAGTTCGACGAGGCCGAGAGGCTGTGCGAGCAGGCGAAGGGCCGGGCCCGCCTGGGCCACTGGCGCCGGGTCGCGGCCTCCCTCGCGCGCGACCAGGGCCAGGCCGACCAGGCCCGCCAGCTCTGGCAGGAAGTGGCCGCCGACGAGCCCACCGCGCGCGACGCCCACGCCGAGCTGGCGGCCGACCTCGCCGACCGCGAGGGGCTGCCCGCGGCGCTCGCGTTCCTGGAGGCCTGGGCGAAGGGGTGGCCGCACAACTACGCGGTCTGGCAGCTGTACGTGGAGTGGATGCGGCGCGGCGGCCCGGCGGAGGCGGAGGCCTGCCAGCGCCGCCTGCTGGAGATGTCGCCCAGCAGCGCCTGGGCGCTGCGCGAGCTGGGCTGGAACCTGCTGTGCCGGCGCCGCCACGCCGAGGCCGAGGAGCTGTTCCTGCGCTCGCTTCAGATCGACCCGAACGACGCCTTCGCCCACGCGGCGCTGGCCCGCGCGGCGCGCGAGACGGGCCGGCGGGAGCTGGCGGCCCAGCGCGCGCGGGACGCGCTCGCGCTCGACGCCGACTCGGGGCTGGCGCTCGAGGAGCTGCTCTCCTCCTGCGCGAGCCTGGAGGAGCGGCGCGCGGCGCTGGGGCTCCTGCACGCCGAGCTGCTGCGCCAGAGCGACAAGGGCGACGGCCTGGAGGTCTGGCACAACGCGGCGGAGGGGATGCTCGGGCCGGACGAGATCCTCGCGGCCCTGCAGGCCTACCGCGAGCGCCGCCCCGACGAGTGGCAGGCGTGGCTGGGGCTGGCGCGGCAGCTGAGCGCGATGCACCGGGTCGACGAGGCGGCGCAGATCGCCCGGGAGGCCTGCGGCCGCTTCCCGCTCCTGCCCCGGGCCTGGTTGGAGCGGGCCCGCGTCGCGCGGATCCGGGGCGACGGCGCCGACGAGAAGGAGTCGCTGGAGCGGGCGCTGGCCCTCTCGCCCGGCTCGAGCGACGCGCGGCGGCTGCTGGCCGACTGGCACGACGCCCGGGGCGAGCTGGCCCAGGCGCGCGCCCAGCTGGAGCAGGCCGTCGCCACGGCGCCGCGGGACGCCGCGAACCACGGCTGCCTCGCCGACGTGCTCTGGCGGCAGGGGCTGCCGCAGTGGCGCGAGAAGGCGCTGGAGGAGATCGAGAAGGCCATCCGGCTCGATCCCGGCTACCTCTGGGCCTGGGGACAGCTCGAGGACTGGGGCAAGTCGCTGGGGCGCCCGGGGCTGGCCGCGAAGCTCGCCCGTGAGCTGGCCGAGAAGCGGCCCGACGACCCGAACGCGTGGATGCGACTGGCCAACTGGCTGGCGGGCCCGGAGCGCCTCGAGGAGCGGCTCGGCGCGCTGGGCAAGGCCATCGCCCTCTCGCCGCAGCTCGTCCCCGCCCACGTCCTGCGCGCGGAGCTGCTCGCGGAGGCGGGGAGGCTGGACGAGGCCCGCGCCGCCTGCGAGCCCAAGGCCTTCGAGGGCCAGTTGCTCCCCGCGCGGCTGTCGGGGTGCAAGGCGTACCTGCGCTCCGTGGTCGGCGACCTCCAGGGCGCGGTCGAGCAGATGCGGCAGGTGCTCGCGGCCGAGCCGGACCACTACGGCGGCTGGGGGCAGCTGGCCGACTGGGCGGCGGAGCTGAAGGACCACGCGCTGTACCTGTCGGCGGCGCGGCGCATGGTCGAGCTGCGCCCGGGGCTGTGCGTGGCCCACGGCTACCTCGGGCATGCGCTCCTGCTCGGCGGGGACAAGCTCGCCGCCAAGGCCGCGCTGCGCGAGGCGCTGCTGCTCGACTCGAGCTACGCCTTCGCGGCCCACTGGGCCTTCGAGCTGCTCCTCGAGGACGGCGAGCTGGCGCAGGCGGACCGGGTGCTCGAGACGCTGCGGGGCCGCGCTCCCCAGGCGGTGGTGCTCTCGCGCGAGGTGCGTCTGGCGTGCAAGGGCAAGACCCCCGCGGACGGTCTGGCGCGGCTCGAGCAGCTGTGCCGCACGCCCGCCGAGGACTGGGAGCCGATCCGCGCGGCGCTGGAGGCGCTCTGGGGCGCGGGGCTGGGCGAGAAGGCCGAGGCCGCCATCGAGGCGCAGGTCGTCCATCCCGAGGCGAGCGTGGCGTGCGGCTCGGCCTGGGCGGCCATCTGGGACCAGCGCAAGCTCTTCGCCGCCGCGGCGGACGCCGTGGAGACGGCGCTGGCGGGGCTGGGGTCGAAAGCGGCGCACCGGGCCGCGGGCGAGCTGGTCGAGCACCTGGCCGACGCCGGGCAGCACCGCAGCGTCGAGCGGCTCCGGCGCAGCTGCGGCGACTGGCTCGCTCGCGACGACTTCAGCTGGGCGGCGGTGGGCTACGCGCTCTACAAGCTCGACTCGTTCCGGGACGCGGTGGACTGGCTCGCGGGCTTCCAGGAGCGGCGCGGGCTGCGGCCCTGGATGCTCGGCTGCCTGAGCGCCTCGTCCCTCGCGCTGCGCGGCCTCGAGCAGGGCTTCGCCGTGGCCCGGCACGCGGCCACGCTGGAGCCGGACGGGGCCAGCGTGCGCCTCGGGCTGGTCGCCACGCTGGGCGACGCGCTGGTGCCCGGGCGGATCGATCAGGCGGCGGCGAAGGCGCGCTCGGTGCGGCTCGCCAACGAGCAGACGCCCTCGGGGTTCCTGCGCCAGCTCATCGAGGCGCTGGCGGGGGCGGCGCAGGCGCCGGGCAGGGGGCTGGGCAGCACGACCGCCCCGACGCGGTTGGCCGAGGCGCGCCGGCTCCACCCGAAGTATCTCGACTGCGTGGACGACGCGGTGCTCTACGGCCTGGTGGTGCGCCGCCTCGGCGAGGGCCGGCCGCTGTGGACGCGCCTCTGGTCGCTGGCCGAGCGCGTGCGGGTCGGGGTGGGGTCGAGGGTGCGGCTGTGGTTGCGGCGGATGAGGCAATCCTGAGGAGTCGTGAGCTCTGGGTCGTGGACCTCACGACTCGAGACCCAAGACTCGAGACTAAAGACCAGAGAACTCCGCTACTGCCTCATCAGCACCGCGCCCCAGTGGAAGCCGGCGCCCAGGCCGGCGAAGCAGACGAGGTCGCCTTCCTGCACCGCGCCGCTCTTGACCGCCTCGTGGTAGGCCAGCGGGATGCTGGCGGCGGTGGTGTTGCCGTACTTCTGGATGTTGTTGAAGATCTTGTCCTCCGGCACCTTCAGCGCGCGCGCCAGGGCCTCGTTGATCCGCAGGTTGGCCTGGTGGGGGATGATCAGCTTCAGGTCGTCGACGGTCTTGCCCTGCTTGGCGCACGCCTCGTGGATGACCTGCGGCAGCGACTTGAGCGCCAGGCGGTAGACCGAGCGGCCGTTCATGACCGGCATCGGCCGCGACTCGCGCAGGTGCTCCTCGGTCATGTAGGGCCGGTAGGCCATGCCGCCGGTGTTCACGTACAGGTCGCGGAAGTGCTCGCCGTCGGAGTGGAGGGTGAACTGCAACAGGCCCCGGCCGCTCGCCTCCGTCGCCGCGTCGGCGCGCAGCACCACCGCGCCGGCGGCGTCGCCGAAGAGCACGGCGCGGTCGCGGAAGGAGGAGTTGAAGGCCTTGGCCTCGGGGGTGGGGCCCACCTCGGAGCGGTGGAAGAGGTACTCCCACTCCTTCCAGAGGATGAAGCCGCTGTGCACCTCGGCGCCCACCAGCAGCACGGTGCGCGCGTGGCCGGACTTGAGCATCGCGTCGGCCACCGAGAGGCCGTAGAGGAACCCGGTGCACTGCTGGCGGATGTCGAGCGCCGGCACGTCGCGCAGCCCCAGCTTGTGCTGCAAGAGCCCGCCGCAGCCCGGGAAGTAGTAGTCCGGGGTCATGGTGGCGAAGACGACGTAGTCCACCTCGTCCTTGGCGACGCCCGCGTCCTTCAGCGCCGCTTCCGCCGCCCGCACCCCCAGGTCGGAGGTGGTGGTGCCGTGCTCGACGTAGTAGCGCTTCTCGATGCCGGTGCGCTCGCGGATCCACTCGTCGGTGGTGTCCATCATCCCGGCGAGGTCCTGGTTGGTGATGAGGTTCTCCCCCAGGGCGAACCCGCTGCCGATGATTCTCGATCGCATGCCGACTCCTCACCGAGAAGTCGGGTGGTATCGGGCCGAGGGGCCGGGTTGTCAAGCGCCAGCCGCCCCCGTCCCAGCCTGCCGGCGCCCGGGTCGCGGCCTTGGAGGCCCCGCGGGGCTCGTGCTAACGTTCCCTGACTAACTTCGCAGGTTTGCGCGATTCGTTCATGGGGAAGGAAACGCTCGATCGCTACCTGAAAACGTGCCCGCTGGGCACCGTCCTGTTCCAGGAAGGCGAGCCGGGCGACCGGATGTTCGTCATCCAGAGCGGGCGCGTCCAGATCGTCAAGCGCGTCGGCGACGTGCGCT
The DNA here is from genome assembly GCA_036504155.1 of Myxococcales bacterium. Taxonomy (GTDB): domain Bacteria; phylum Myxococcota; class Myxococcia; order Myxococcales; family UBA5297; genus JACRCT01. The sequence goes on along the minus strand of DASXVQ010000042.1, from coordinate 62,362 downwards.
TCCCGCTGGCGACGCTGGGGCCCGGGGACTGCATCGGCGAGATGGCCCTGCTCGACGGCCAGCCCCGCTCCGCCGACGCCCTCGTGACCGAGGACGCGACCCTGCTCGTGGTCGAGCAGGGCACCTTCGAGAACCTCATCCGCGAGAACGGCGAGGTGGCCGTCCGCATCATGCGCAAGCTGAGCGAACGCCTGCGCGAGGCCAACCGGACGATCGAGGGATTCCTGGCCCAGAACGGGACCTTGAGCGCCATCAAGCTGCTGCGCGGCCTGGCCGCCGAGGGGCCCGGCTTCCGGGCGCTCCCCGGCGACCTCTCGGCGCAGGCCGTGGCCGCCCAGGCAGGGATGCCGCTCAAGGAAGCCGAGGCGGTCTGGAAGGGCCTGAAGTCCGCCGGTGTGCTCACCGAGGCCAACGGACAGCTGCGCCTGGCGCCCGACGGCACGCTCGACGACTACCTCGCCTACCTGGACCTGAAGCAAAAGTACGACCCCATGACGGTGCGCGAACTCTCCGAGGCGACCGGCCTCAGCGAGGACGAAGTCCACCGCGTGGTCCGCCGCGTGCTCACCAACCGGCTCCCGGGTGGAGGGGGCCTCGTCGATTCCTACCAGCAGTTCCTGGCACTGAAGCGCCGGTTCGAGTACCCCGAGCGCGGATAGAACCTAGAGAAGGCGGAAGAGAGCCATGCGAGTCGCCTGTCCCAGCTGCAACACCGCCTACAACATCGACGACGCGAAGATCCCCGCGACGGGCGCCAACCTCAAATGCGCCAAGTGCAAGACGACCTTCCCGGTCAAGCACCAGGCCGCCGCTGGAGCCGCCGTCCCGCTTCCCGGCGGCGCCGCCCCGGCTCCCTCCGCCGCCGTGCCGCTGCCTGGCGGCGCCCCGCCTCCGAGGGCCTCTGCCGCGGTGCCGCTGCCCGGCGGAGCCGCCCCGGCGCCGAGGGCCTCTGCCGCGGTGCCGCTGCCCGGCGGAGCCGCCCCGGCGCCAAGATCCGCCGCGGTGCCGCTGCCTGGCGGAGCCGCTCCGGCGCCGAGATCCGCCGCGGTGCCGTTGCCCGGCGGTGCGCCTCCTGCCTTCGCTGGCGGCGCGGTGCCGCTGCCCGGCGGTGCGCCTCCCGCCTTCGCGGACGGCGCGGTGCCGCTGCCCGGTGGTGCGCCTCCTGCACCGGACGCCGGCGGAGAGTTCGACCCGTTCTCCGAAGCGCCGCCCCCGCCGGCCGCCGAGCCGGACCCGTTCGGCGCGCCCGCCGACGCGGGCGGCGGCGACGCCTTCGGTGGGGGAATGGAGCAGGGGCTCTCCAACGATCCGTTCGGCGGCCCGGCTCCCGCGGCGGGCGACGGCTTCGATCCCTTCTCCAGCGCGCCTCCGCCTCCGTCCGCAGGGGTGCCGGAGCCGGACCCGTTCGGAGCGCCGCCACCCCAGGCCGACCCCTTCGGCGCGCCGGCCGACGCGTCCGGCCCGGTGGGCTTCGGGGAGATCGACTTCGGCGGCGGGCCTCCGCCCCCGCAGGATCCTCCCCCGGCCGAAGCTCCGCCGCCCGACCCCTTCGGCGCGTCTGCCGGCGGCTCGCCCGACTTCGGCGCCATCGACTTCGCCGAGCCCCCTCCGCCTCCTCCTCCGCCCGCCCCGGCGCCTGACTCCAGGGCCTCGGGCGCTCCGTCTCCGGGCGCCGCAGGGACCGAGCTGGACTTCGGCTTCGACGAGCCCGCGGCGCCGCCGCCCCCGGCCTACGCCGCCGCTCCCGAATCGCCGCCTCCCGCCGCGGCCAAGGAAGACCTCGAGTTCGACCCGATGGCGCCCGCGGGTGGCGCGCCCAAGGCCGGCGACGACCTCGAGGCCGATCTGTCCGCCCCCATGCCTTCGGCCGGCGGCGGCGGCAAGTCCGACGGCGCCGTCGGCGACCTGGAGCTGCTGGACTTCATCGACGACGCCAGCGCCGGCAAGGACGCCGGCAAGAAGCTGCGCTCCAGCTCGCTGCGCTACCAGATCAAGCGCAAGAGCGGGAAGGTCTTCGGCCCCTTCGAGCAGCCGGCCGTGGTCAAGATGCTCGAGGAAGGGCAGCTGCTGGGCAACGAGGACGTTTCCAGCGACGGCGAGAACTGGGTGCCCATCGGCACCATCGCCGCCTTCGCGACCGCCATCCAGAAGCTGATGGAGAGCCCCAGCGGGATGCCTGGCCTGGGCGCCGGCGGCGACGCCGGCGGTGGCGGTGGCGGCGACTCGGCCGGCGGTCAGTCGGCCATGGAGAACCAGCAGGCCGCGCTCGAGCGCATGAAGGCGCTCTACGGCGACCGCATGGCCGCCATCGCGGTGGTCGACAGCGCCGCCGCCGACCAGAAGTTCAAGCGGCGCCTGCCCCTCATCATCCTCGCGGCGCTCGTCGCGGTGGTGGCCGGCGTGGGCCTGTACATGGGCACCACCCCCTACGGCATCTTCTTCACCAGCTACCTCTTCCCGTCGCACCTGCCCAAGGGCAGCGCGATGTACGCCAAGTTCCTCGAGGCGCAGAAGGCGCTCAACGAGGACACCTTCGAGGGCTACAACCGCGTGATGGCGGACGCCAAGGCCCTGCTCGAGCAGAAGCGCTCGGCGGTGGAGTCGCGCGCCCTGTTCGCACAGGCGGTCTTCTACCTGAAGCGCCGCTACTACGCGGGCGACGAGAACATCAAGCAGGCCAAGGGCTACATCGACGAGCTGGTGCTCTCGACCAAGGACGACGTGGAGGTGGTCAAGGCGCGCGCCGGCCAGCACATCCTCCTGGGTGAGGAGGCGCAGATCCGCCCGGCGCTGGAGAGCGCCATCGCCAAGCCGCAGAACAGGGACGACGTGGAGCTGCTCCACCTGTTGGCGGAGAGCTATCTGCGCGAGCGCAACACCGGCCCGGCCATGGAGGCCCTCAAGCGCGCCCTGGCCGTCGACTCCAAGAACCCCAAGGCGCTGCACATGATGGGGCTCGTCAAGACGCTGGAGAAGAGCCCCGACTACCAGGCGGCGGTGGAGAACTACTCCAAGGCGCTCGACGTCGACCCCCGCCACCTGTCGTCGGCGGTGGAGATCGCCGCCATCAAGCTGCAGAAGCAGGACGACCCCGAGGGCGCGGTGGACGCGCTGCGCAAGGCGCTGGGCGAGGACGCCAAGAAGATCCTGGCGCCGTCCGACCTGGCCCGCGCCCACTACCTGCAGGGGATGATGCACGCCTCGCGGCACCAGAAGGACGAGGCGCTCAAGGAGTTCGAGCAGGCCCTGAAGATCTACCCCGAGTCCGCGCCGGCCAAGGCCGCCTTCGGGCGCTTCCTCCTGCGCCGCCACGACTACCAGCGCGCGGTCGAGCTCTTCGAGGCCGCCTTCAAGGCCGACAAGAAGGAGATCGACTACCTCGACGGCTACGTCCGCTCGCTCCTGGGCTCCGGCAAGCAGGTGCAGGCCAACAAGGCCATCGCCGACTCCGTGGGCTCCTTTCCCGGCAACCCGCGCATCAGCTTCCTGCAGGGCCGCGTGGCCGACGAGCTGGAGAAGGGCCTGGACGCAGAGAGCAACTACAAGCGCGCCAACGACGCCGACAAGACGCTCTGGGAGCCGGCCTACTACCTGGGCCGCTTCTACCTGAACCGCAAGCGCGTCGACGAGGCCAAGAAGTGGTTCGCCGAGGGCCTCACGCGCGCCCCCAACAACCCGGACACCCACACCGGCGAGGGCAGCGCGCGCCTGGCCTCGGGCGAGCTGCCCGCCGCCAAGACCCAGTTCCTGACGGCGCTCAAGCTCGACCCGGAGAACTCCGGCGGCCACTTCGGCCTCGCCCAGGTGCTGGTGCTCGAGGGCTCGCTGGAGGACGCGCGCAAGGAGTTCGAGGCGGTGCAGACCATCGACCCCCGCGTGCCCAAGCTCTACACCGAGTACGGGCGGCTCCTGTGGAGCCTCAAGGACTTCGACGCGTCGGCCAAGGCGCTGGAGAAGGCCAAGGAGGCCGACCCGCGCGACGCGCTGGCGAGCTGGAGTCTGGGCGCGGTCCTGTACGAGTGGAGCAAGGCCCTGGGCACGCAAGAGAAGTTTGCCGAGGCGCTCAAGAACCTGGAGGGCGCGCTGACCATCGAGCCCATCGGGGACGCGTACTTCTACAAGGCGAAGATCCACTACGACAAGCGCGAGAACAACCAGGCCATCGACTCCATCAAGGCGGCGCTGGAGCGCGCCTCCCAGAACCCCCAGTACCACAACCTGCGCGGCGCCATCATGTACCAGGCCGGCAAGTTCGTGGAGGCGGTCGACTCGTGGCAGACGGCGGTCAAGATCAAGCCGGACTACGCCGACGCCATCGAGGCCCTGGGCCGCGGCTACCAGGAGCAGGGAAACTGGAACCTGGCCATCGAGTCGTTCGAGAAGGCGCTCACCGTCGACCCCAAGCGCACCGGCCTGCTGGTCAACATCGGCGACTGCCTGCTCAACGGGCAGAACGACTACGACCGGACCATCAAGAAGTACGAGGAGGCGCTGCGCGCGAACCCCAACCAGGTCGGCGTCTACTACAAGATCGGCCGCTGCTACGACTCCAAGGGCAAGACCGAGAAGGCCATCCAGTACTACAAGCAGGCCATCGACAAGGACCCGGATGCCAAGGAGGCCTGGCGGTTCCTGGGCTACGCCTACAAGGAGCAGAATCGCAAGGCGGACGCCTGCAAGGCCTTCCAGAAGTACCGCGACGTTTCCCCGGACGCCGGAGATCTCAAGGAGATCGAGAACGAGATCTTCGACCTGGGCTGCAAGGATGCCGACAAGAAGCCCGGCAAGGGCGGCAAGCCGGGCCACGGCGAGCCCAAGGAAGAGCCCAAGGAGGAGCCCGGGGGCGCGCCGCCGGACGAAAAGCCGGAGGGTGGCGCAGCGGAGTGATCCGCGGTCACCGAGCCGTCAGCGGCCAACGCCGGGCGCCTCTCGCGGGAGCCCGGCGTCCAGGCTCTCAGGTGTCGAAGTCGTCGAGCGCGTCGTCGTCGGCCGCGGCGAAGAGGTCGAGCAGCGCCTCGTCGCCGTAGGTGCGTGCGCCCTCGTCGATGCCGAACAGGTCGTCGTCCGCGGCGGTGGAGGCGAGGGCCGGCTCGGGCGCCGGGCCTGCAGGCTCGACGAGGGCCACAGACGCCTCGTCAGCCCCCACGGGAGCAGGCCCGGGGGCGGGAAAGGCGAGCTGCAGCACCAGCCCCACGGCCGCCGCGGCGCCCACCGCCGACAGCCCGGCGAACAGGCCCGTGCGCAGCGGTGCCCGCTGGGCCTGGCGGTCGACGGAGCGCAGGTGCGCCGCGCGCACCCGGGTCGCGAAGTGCCCGAGCGTCTCGGCCGAGGGCGACGGCGCGGTCCGCTGCAGCGCCTGCACGGCGCGCGCGGCGCCCCGGCAGCCCTCGCAGGCGGACAGGTGCGCCTGCAGCTCGGAGTCTTGGGCGGCGTCCGCGCCGGAGAGGCGGGCGACGAAGTCCTCGCAGGAAGACGTGGTCATCTCTGCTCCTCCTTGGCTTCCTCTTCGGCGAACAGCGCCTGCAGCTTGCGCATCGCGTGGTGGAAGGTGACCTTGGCGTTGTTCTCGGTGATGCGCAGCGACTCGGCGATCTGCGCGAACGGCAGCTCGGCGTCGATGCGCAGCGAGACCACCTGGCGCTGGCGCAGCGGCAGCTTGGCGAGGGAGGTGCGCAGGCGCGAGCGCTTCTCCTTGTCCTCCAGGCTCTCGCCGGTCGCGGGCGCCGCGACCTCGATGGGCACCCCGAAGACCAGCCGCGCCCGGTCGCGCAGGTGGTTCTTGCACAGGTTCGCCGCGACCCGGAACACGAAGGCCCGGAAGGGTTGGTCGGGGCGCAGCCGCGCGGCGTGGTCCAGCACCCGGAGGAACGTCCGCTGGGCCAGGTCCTCGGCCTCGTCCGCGTCGTGGGCATAGCGCAGGGCCAGGCGGTACACCGGCTTCTGGTAGCGGCGCACCAGCGCGGAGAAGGCCTGCGCGTCGCCGGCCAGGTGCAGCGTGATGAGGTCCCAGTCGCCAGGGCCCTCGGGCTCGCCCTCGCGCACGACGCGCAGGTGCGGCTTGGCGCTGGCGTCGGCGGCGCTGGTCACGGAGGGCTCCGAGAAAGGCTTGGTGGCGACGAGGTGCACAGGCCAAAGACCCGGGCAAGCACGGGAGGTTAACTGCAACCGCCCGCGCTCGATAGCCCCACCCACGGGGGCCGGCAGGCCGGGGTCGGGGGGCCTGGGCGAGGGGTAAGTGTGCGGAATCGCTCGACAGGCCGTCTCCGGTGTACTCTTCCAACTCCATGGACGCTCGCACCACGAGGGCCGACGGGAAGGCCGCCAGACCTCCAAGGTGGGTGCTCGTCGCGCTCGTCGGCGGCAGCCTTTTCTCCTCGCCGGCGCGCGCCGAGAAGATCGTCTTCCTGCACACGCCGCAGCCGAGCGTCGCGCCCGGCAGGCCCCTGGTCATCTCCGGGAGCATGTTCGGCGGCTCCGGGCTGAAGAAGGCCCGCTGTCGCTACCGGGCGCCCGGGGAGGGCAAGTACCGGAACGCCGAGCTCGCCGCCGACGCGGGCGACACCTGGCAGGCCACCGTCCCGGCCAGCGAGGTCGTCCCCCCGGCCATCGAGTACTTCTGCATCGGCCTGGACCTCGACGGCGAAGACGTCGACCTCTTCGCCAGCGCGACCGACCCGCACTCCATCCCCATCAAGGACGCGAGCGCCGCCCCGGCCCCCAAGTCCAAGCCGCCGCCCGAGGACCCGCTGGCGCCCTTGGCAGATCCGGCGCCGGCCCCTGCCCCTGCGAAGGCGCCCGCGCCCGAGCCCGTGGCCACGCCCGCCCCGGCTCCCGAGCCTGCGCCCGCCCCCGCGCCCGCACCGACCCCAGCGCCGGCACCTGCGGCAGCCGCGCCGCCGGGACACATCGCCGTGATGGGCCCGGGTGCGCCCAAAGCTCTCGCGCGGTGCGTCGAGACGGTGGCGTCCCTGTTCGCGGTCCGAGGCTACGGCGTGGTCGACCCCGCACAGGTCGCGGCCTCGCACCGCGCGCAGAAGAAGAAGTTGCCGGTCTGCGGCGACACGCCGAAGTGCCTGGCGGAGGCCGCCCGGACCGCGGGCGCCACCTTCGGCGCAGGCGTCTCCTCCCACGGGGCGGGCAGGGGCCGGATGATCAAGCTGGTCCTCGTCGACGCCGCCGACGGGAAGGTGCTCGCCAGCACCTCGATGGCGGCGCCCAAGGGCAGCGAGGTGGAGTTGGTCGACCTGGCGGGCAAGCTCGTGGCCAAGGCCGAGCCCGCGCTCGGCCGCGGCAAGCCGGGCTCCGACAAGCCGGTCGCGTCGTCTCCCGGCACCGGGAGCAAGGGCGCCTCGACCGGCGGCTCGGCGTCCTCGGGGTCGGGCTCCTCGGCTGCGAGCGGGAGCGGGTCGGCCGCCAAGGCCTCCACCGCGGCCTCCAGCGGTGCCGCGGGGGCGCTGCTCGCCCAGGCGCGCGCGGCCTTCGACGCGATGGACTACGACACCGCGGCGGCCGTGGCCACCCGGGCGCTGGCGGAGCCGGGCCTGGACCCGGAGGCGCGGCTGGACGCCTACCTCATCCAGGCGAGCGGCCTGGCCATCACCGCCGATCCCGTGGCGGCCGAGGTCCCCTTCCGGCTGCTCTTGCGCGCGCGCCCCGACTTCCAGCTGCCCGAGTCCAGCTCCCCGAAGATCCTCAGCGTCTTCCAGAAGGTGCAGGCCGAGGAGCGGGTCATCGTCGAGCAGACGCGCGCCGTGGCCCGCAAGCACCTGCTCGAGAACATGAAGCTGCTCGACGAGCCGCCCAACTCCGCCCAGGGCGGCAAGCCGCTGCCGTTCGCCTTCCGCCTGCGCGACCCCAACGCGGTCGTCACCGCCTTCGAGGTGCCCTTCCGCCGCCACGGCGAGCCCAGCTACTCGGTGCTGGCGCTCCGGCGCGACCTCGAGGGCCGCTGGCGCGGGATCATCCCCGCCGACTGGACCGCCAGCGAGAGCGACTTCACCCTCGAGTACTACCTCGTCACCAAGGACACCCAGGGGCCCCTGCTCACCCGCGGCGAGCCCGGGCGGCCCCTGAAGGTCGAGGTCGCCGCCGGCCTGGTGGAGCGCACCTGGTCCAAGCCGGTGCCGCGCCCGGCGCTGTGGACCGGCGTCGCCGCCACCGTCGTCGCCGCCGCCGCCGCCGGGGGCCTGGCCCTGGCCGCCCGCGGCGCCCAGCAGGACTACGACGCCTACGTCGACCGCGGCCGGACCACGCCCATCAACGGCAACGTGCTGCAGTCCAAGGCGCGCTACGCCACCGACATGTCCTACGCGACCATCGGCACCGCCATCGGCGCCGGCGTCCTCGCCCTCGCGACCTGCATCCTCATCCCCTTCACCAAGAGCGCCGAGGCCGAGCCCGCCCCGGCGTCGAGCGAGCCATGAACCTCCGTCTGCTCGCCGTTCTCGCCGCGGCGCTCGCCTTCGCGCCCGCCTGCTTCCCCGCCGACCCGCCCAACGACCTGCAGATCGCCTGCCAGAAAGACGAGGACTGCCCGGCCAAGTACGTGTGCAGCAAGCTCGCGGGCCGCTGCTTCCCCAGCGACGTCGTCGACCAGCCGCCGGCGCTCGTCGGGACCCCGGTCATCGAGCCCAGCACCGCGCGCGCCGGCGTCACCCTCACCGTCTCGCTGGCCGTCAACGAGGCGCTGCTCAACGACCCGGTGGTCTTCGTGGGCGAGCGCCGGATCGCCGTCGACGAGACCGGCACCGCGCGCTCCAAGCTCTCCTACCGCTTCGCCTACAAGGTGGCAGGGAAGGGGACCGAGCCCGAGGACGTGCCGCTGAAGGTCACCATCGAGCTGGTGGACGAGAAGGGCAACGAGTCGGGCAAGCTCGACGGCGGCGAGGCCTGGTTCGACTTCAGCGCCCCGCCCGCGCCCGACGTCCTCAGCGCCGACCAGGTCGTCTACCACCGCGTGCCCTGGGGCGCCGAGGCCACGCTGGGCGAGAAGCGCTTCTGGATCGAGGCCGGCGCCAACGCCACCGAGAAGGGAGCCCAGGTCGTCGCCTACGACGCCCAGGGCGCCGAGGACGACCCCACCGCCAGCGAGCTGGGCCGCACCGTCGCCGCCCAGGACGGCTCGTTCCAGCTCGAGCTGATGCGCACCGACCGCCCCGTGGTCTGGCTCGTCTCCTTCGACGCCGCCGGCAACCCCAGCCCGGTGGTCGACGTCAAGGACGTCGCCTGGACCGCCACGCTCAAGGACAAGGTGCCGGGCAAGGAGTTCGAGAACCCGCACGACTACGAGATCCGCCCGTGGTTCGAGCGCCGCTACCGCCAGCCCGACGCGCGCGAGCTGACCGAGAGCGAGCCCATCGCCGCCAGGGGCGGGCGCACGCTCGTCGCCAAGGGCGAGACCAGCACCGGCGCCTGGGTGCGCAAGTCGGTCGGCGAGCTCTACTCGCGGCGCTTCGGCCACGCGGCGGCCTACGACTCGGCCCGCGGCAAGATGGTCCTCTTCGGCGGCGAGGGCTGGAGCGACACCTGGACCTGGGACGGCGCCGCCTGGAGCAAGAGCGCGCCGCTGGACCTGCACAAGGACGGCAACCCCTCCACCCGCTCGCGCCACGCCATGGCCTACGACGCCCAGCGCGACCGGGTGGTGCTCTTCGGCGGCATGGACCACAACGGCCGCCCGCTGGACGACACCTGGGAGTGGGACGGCGCGGAGTGGGTCGCGCGCGCCGCGCCGGACTCCCCGCCCGGCCGCTTCGGCCACGCCATGGCCTACGACGCCTCGCGCGGCCGCGTGGTGCTCTTCGGCGGGCAGACCCTGGACGCCCAGAAGAAGGTCACCTACCTGGGCGACCTGTGGGAATGGGACGGCACCGTCTGGGCCAAGGGCGCCAACGCCAACGCGCCCTCGGGGCGCTCCGGGCACGTGCTGGCCATGGACGGCGAGCGCGACCGCCTGGTGCTCTTCGGCGGCAAGGGGCTGGACGCGGCGGGCACGGCCACGGTCACCAAGGACACCTGGGAGTACGACGGCGCGGCCTGGACGCGCGTGCCCGCCGAGGCCCCGCCGCCGGCGCGGCAGGGCGCCAGCGCGGCCTTCCTGCCGGAGCGGGGCGTGGTGCTGTTCGGCGGCGACGACGACGACGGCAAGTACTTCGACGACACCTGGGCCTGGAACGGGCAGGCCTGGACCCATCTGCTGCCGAAGGTCAGCCCCGACAAGCGCACCTTCCCCGCCCTCGTCTACGACAGCGCGCGCAACCGGGCGGTGCTCTGCGGCGGCAAGGACGAGACCGACAGCCTGGAGGACACCTGGGAGCTGGAGGGCGACCAGTGGGTGGCGCGCACCGGGCCCTCCTCCGAGGAGCGCACCCCCGAGGCGCGGGCCTGGCACTCGATGGCCCAGGACGAGGAGCGCGGGGTCACGGTGCTCTTCGGCGGCGCCTACGGAGGGTCGACGGGGAACGTCTACCTCGCCGACACCTGGGAGTGGGACGGCACCACCTGGGTCGACCGCACGCCCGCCGCCGGCGAGCCCAGCCCCCTGGGGCGCATGTCGGCGGCGATGGCCTACGACCGGGTGCGCCAGCGGGTGGTCCTGCACGGCGGCGTCGACGACTCCGGCCTGTTCGACGACACCTGGGAGTGGGACGGGACGCGCTGGAAGGAGCGCACCCCCAGCGGCCCCGACGCCAGCCCCGGGGGCCGCTACGGGCACGCCATGGCCTTCGACGACAAGGAAGGGGAGATGGTGCTCTACGGCGGCACCAACGCCGAGTACACCGGCTGGGTCTCCTACGACGACACCTGGCTGTGGGACGGCGCGGTGTGGCGGCCGGCGCGCTACACCGGGACCCCGCCCTCCGGCCGCTGCTACCACGCCATGGCCTACGACCGGACGCGCGAGAAGGTGGTGCTCTACGGCGGGCAGTCGTTCTGGCCGGCGGAGTGGATGTGCCCGCCCTGCGGCTTCCCGTTCGCGGCGCGCGACACCTTCGAGTGGGACGGCGGGCGCTGGAAGGAGGCCTTCCCCGAGGGCGTGGAGGCGCCGACGACGCTGGTCTCGCACGCGATGACCTACAGCCAGCGCGGGCCGGTGCTGATGTTCGGCGGCGGCAGCTGGATCTTCGGCGGCTCGCCGCTGGACGAGACCTGGGCCTGGGACGGCGTCAGCTGGACGCAGGCGGTGCACGGCGCGCACGACGACGGCAGCCCCGAGGCGCGCTCCGGGCACACCCTGACCTACGACGCCAAGCGCAGCCGGGCGGTGCTCTTCGGCGGCTCGAGCAAGGACGACTACTCGCTGGGCGACACCTGGGAGTGGGACGACGGCTCGTTCGCGCGGCCGGGGCAGGTGGCGCGCTTCGCCTTCGCCGCCGCGCAGACCGAGGAGGCGACGACCCTGGTGTCGATCACCGCGACCTGGGTGGCCGGCGGCAGCGGCGAGAACGAGGGCTCGCCCGTCTCGGGCGTCTCGACCTGGGTCTGGGACCGCGGCTCGTTCATGCCGGTCTCCAGCGGCTCCTACCCGCTGGAGAGCCCCGGCGTCGTGACCTGGAGCACCAAGGACCCCGGGCTCGCCGCGCGGCTGCTCACCGGCCCGCGCCAGGAGATCTCCATCGCGGTGACGCCTCAGGGCGCCAACGGCACAAAGTCCGCGCAGGTGGCGGTGGACGACGTGGAGCTCGAGGTGCGCTACCGCCGGCCGATCGCGGGGCAGTAGGGAGTCTCGAGTTCCGAGTCGTCAGTCATGAGCTCGAGGCCGTGCGTCTCCACCCCGGAGACTTGCGACTCGAGACTTGCGACCTGGAGCTCACTTCAGCGTGAACTCGGCCTTGGTCAGCTCGCCCGGCTTGATCTCCACGACGCGCTGCTCCTTGATGCCCGCGGCCTCGTTGACCAGCGTCACCGAGTGCTTGCCCGGCGCCAGCTTGATCTTGAAGACCGGGGTCACGCCGTAGGGCGCCCCGCCGATGGTCACCTGCGTCCAGGGGACGGTCTTGAGCGTCAGGTAGCCGTCCTCGCTGGAGGCCGGCGTGGCCTGGCCGGGGCCGGGCCCGGGCTGCCTCACGTTGGGGTTCGGCTGCGGATTCGGGCGCGGCGTGGCCGCCGCCTTCTTGGCCAGCGGGACCGCGAGCTCCTTGGTCGCGCCCTTCTCCAGACGCACGGGCACGATGCCGGGCTCGTAGCCGGGCTTCTCCACCACCAGCTGGTAGTCCGTCTCCGGGCTCAGCGTGCTGATGCGCAGCGGGGTGAGCCCCAGCAGCCGCTCGCCGCTGTAGACCTTCGCTCCCGCGGGGTCGCTGCTGAGCACCAGCACCGTCGGATCGGGGTCCGGCTGCGGGTTCTTGTCGGGCTTGGGGATCGGATCGGGCTCGGGGTCCGGCAGCTTGGGCTTCACCGGCTTGACCGGATTCGGGTCGGCCACCGGGACCGCGGCCGGGTCCACCTTCTGCTCCCACGGCCGGAGGATGGCCGCGCCGCCGCCCACCAGGCCCAGCAGCGCCACGCCCACCAGCGCGCCGACCAGCGCTCCGCTCTTGCGGGCCGGGGCCGCCTTGACGGCCGACGACCCGTGCGAGCCGGTGCCGGAGCCCTTCATCGAGACCAGGTAGTTCTGCGAGACCGGCGTCAGGTCCTGCACCCGCTCGTCGATGCCGGAGCCGGCGATCTTGGTGACGAACGCCGAGACCTCGGTCTCCGAGGACTGGCGCGAGACCGACTCCAGGTAGCTGCGCAGCTGCGCCGCCACGTCCTGCAGCCGCCCGAAGCGCGCGGTGATCTTGCGCGAGAGCATGCGCATGACGACCGCGTCCAGCTCCGGCGGGACGCTCGGGGCGACCTTGGAGGGCGGGTGGATGGGCCCGTGCAGGATGTGCTGGATGGCGGCGACGTCGGTGTCGGCCTTGAACAGCCGCTCGCCGGTCAGCATCTCCCAGAGCACCACGCCCAGCGCCCACTGGTCGGTGCGCCCGTCCAACTCGCCGTTGCTGAGCTGCTCGGGCGGCATGTAGGGCACCTTGCCCTTGATGGTCCCGGTGGTCGTGCGCGTGGAGCGGTTGGAGGCCCGCGCCACGCCGAAGTCCACCACCTTGGTCACGCCCGAGGTGGAGACCATGATGTTGTGCGGGGTCACGTCGCGGTGGACGACGTTGAGCAGCCGGCCTTCGGGGTCCTTGGCGTGGTGCGCGTAGTCGAGCCCCAGCGCCGCGTCGTGCACGATGCGCACGGCGATGGGCATGGGGATGCCCTTGTTCAGCTTGCGCGCCGCCGCCTTGATCCGGGCGATGGACTCGCCGTTGATGTACTCCATGGCGATGTAGTGCAGGCCCTCCCACAGCCCCACCTCGTAGATGCAGACGATGTTGGGGTGGTTGAGGGTGGCCGCGACGCGGGCCTCGTCCAGGAACTGGTCGATGAACCCTTCCTGGTCCGCCAGGTCCGGCAGCAGGGTCTTGACGATGGCGAGGCGATCGAACCCGGCGAAGCCGCGCTGGCGGGCCAGGAAGATCTCCCCCATGCCGCCCACGGCCAGCCGCTTGACGATCTCGTACTTGTCGCCGATCAGCTGCATCGTTTTCGCCGGGAAAAGGTGCCCCGCACCATAAGCGAGGAGTTCCCCTCCCACAACTTCGTACATCGCCCGGTCCGGGCGCGGTGACGGGCCTCGGCCGGGGCCGCGAAGAGGCGCTCCCGCCCCGGTCCGTCTACTATGGAGAGCGTTGGCCGATGCCCCTTGGGCGGGAGCGAGAGCGAATGTCACCGACGCTGCTTTGGGGACGCCGGGCCGGGCTGGCCGGGCTCGCCGCCCTCCTGCTGGCCGGCTGCCCGACCAACGAGCCGGTCGACGTCTGCCTGACCACCCTGTGCGGCGCCGCCTGCTGCACCACCGCCGACCAGGTCTGCGACCGGGCCAGCGGCGCCTGCTGCAAGCCCACCTCCTGCGAGAACCGCGAGTGCGGCGACGACGGCTGCGGCCACCCCTGCGGCACCGGCTGCGCCAAGGGCACCCGGTGCAAGGTGGAGACCTGGACCTGCGAGGCGTGCCCCAGCGAGAACCACGACGACTTCTGCAAGCGCCAGGCGACGCTGGGCAAGGTGTGCGGGTCGGTCACCGAGGTCAGCCCCTGCACCGGCGAGGCGCGCACCGAGGACTGCCCGGCCTGCAGCAACGGCCGCGAGTGCGCCGCCGACAACAGCTGCAGCGGCCCCTGCGACGCCAAGAGCCCCGCCGACTTCTGCGCCGCCTTCGGCAAGGACTGCGGCACCTTCACCGAGAAGGAGTGCGGCGACGACCGCACCGAGGACTGCGGCACCTGCACCGGCGGAAGCTGCGAGGCCAACGTCTGCGTCAAGTGCAGCTACGAGGGCGACCAGTCCTTCTGCGACCGCATGGCCAAGCAGGGCAAGGTCTGCGGCGACGTCGCCGACAAGGACGACTGCGGAGTCCGCCGCACCGTCCACTGCGGCACCCGGGCCTGCCTGGGCTTCGAGTACTGCCAGGCGGCGACCAACACCTGCCAGGCCTGCGTCGCCGAGTCGCACGACGAGTTCTGCGCGCGCCTGGCGCTCGCCGGCCTGCGCTGCGGCACCGTCGAGGCCCCCGACAACTGCGGGCACGCGCGAGCCGAGGACTGCGGCGACCCCTGCCCGGCCGGCGGCAAGGTCTGCCGCGATCACGTGTGCCTGAGCGCCGGGGCCCCCGCCAACGACGGCTGCGGCGCCGCCGAGGCGCTGGTCTTCGGGGCCGACGAGGTGGCCACCGCCACCGGCGACACCTCGCTCGCCGCCGCCGACCTGCAGGGCGGCTGCTCGGGGGGCGCCGGGCCGGACGTGGTCTACCAGTTCACGGTGGGCGGGACGGCGCCGCGCAAGGTGACGGTGGAGGTCGCCGCCATCGGCTCGCGGCACCTGGCGCCGGTGGTCTACCTGCGCGCCGACTGCAGCGCCGGGCCCGACCTGGCCTGCGCGCGCGACTTCTCGCAGGCGACCGCGCGGGTCAACCTGCTGGCGCCGGGGACCTACTTCGTGGTGGTCGACAGCGAGAGCGCGATCTACGCCGGGCCCTTCGACCTGAAGGTGAGCCTGGGCACGCCCGACCCGGTGCCCGCCAACGACACCTGCGACTCGGCCATCGACGTCACCCACGCCACCGGGCCGCTCTCCGGCACCACCCTGGCCGCCAAGGACGACTCGCAGGGCAGCTGCGCCACGGCGGTCTTCAAGCAGGACGGCCCCGACGTGGTCTACAGCTTCATCGTCCCGCCCAGCAGCCAGCGCTCGGCGCGGATCACCGTCGTCGCCGACCCCGCCGCGACCGGCTTCCACCCCACGGTCTCGCTGCGCAAGAACTGCGGCGACCCCGAGAGCGAGCTCAAGTGCGCCGACTACCAGGGCAGCGGGCAGTCGAGCCTGTTCTTCCTCGACCTGGGGCCCGGGCAGTACTTCGTCCTCGTCGACGGGGAGAACGCCTCGCAGGGCGCCTTCCAGCTCACCGTCGAGCTGGCCGCCGCCATCAACCTGCCCGACACCTGCGACCAGGTGCAGCGGCTGGACCTGTCGGCGCTGGACCCGTCCGGCAACGGCAGCGTGGTGGCCCACGGCGACACCACCTGGGCGCAGACCTCCGGCTCCTCGAACAAGTGCGGCGGCTCCGGGCCGGACGTCGTCTATCTGCTCGTCACCAACGAGGCGATGGGGGTCAAGGACGTGCGGATCACCGCCACCTTCGAGGAAGCCACCGCCTGGCCGGTCATCTACCTGAACCAGGGCGCGTGCGCCGCGCCGGTCTCCGGCGACGAGCTGGGCTGCGCCTCGGGCGAAGGCGCGGCCAGCTTCGTGAAGCGCTCGCTGCCCCCCGGCAACTACTTCGTCTGGGTCGACGGCTACGGCGAGTCGGCGGGCAAGTTCACCCTGCAGCTCGACCTGTCCACCCCGGTGCCCATCCCCAAGAACGACGTCTGCTCCGACGACGGCAGCACCGCCGAGAAGCTCACCCTGGACGCCGCCGGGCACGCCGCGGTCACCGGCAACACGCTGCTCGCCGCCGGCGACGACGCCTCGGCGAGCTGCGGCCTGTCCTACGGGCTCGACCTGGTCTACGTGGTGGACACCACCGGCCTCGGGGAGCGCGACCTGACCGCCTCGGTGAGCTTCGCCAACCCCACCGCCGAGGCCGCGGTCCTCGTCTGGAGCACCTGCGACCCCCAGGCGACGGGCCGCGAGGTGGCCTGCGACGCGCCGGTCGGCCGCACCGCCACCGCCACCGCGCGCAAGGTGCCGGAGGGCCGCTACTACGTCTGGGTCGACTCGGCCTCGAAGTCCGAGGGCCCGTTCACCCTCACCGTCGACGCCCGGCCGCCGCCGCCCTCGCCCTGCACCACCGCGCCGGCGATCGACCTGGCCACCGGCGGCGGCACGGCGCGGGGCTCGACGCTCACCGCGCCCAACTTCACCCGCGGCTCCTGCGGCGGCGAGAAGTCGGGCGACGCGGTCTTCTCCTTCACGCTCACGGCGGCGCACAAGATCGTCGCGAAGGTCACCCCCACCGCCACCAGCATCGACTTCCGGCCGGTGGCCTACCTGCGCAAGGCACCCTGCGAGAGCGAGTCGCGCGCCGAGCAGCTGGGCTGCGCGCAGGCGGCCCACGCCGGCGACGCGGCGGAGCTGACGGTGATGTACGTCGAGCCCGGCACCTACTGGCTGTGGGTCGACGGCGTGACCTCGGCGGGCGACTTCGAGGTCCAGGTCCAGACCGACGTGCCGGTGCTGCCGCCCGCGAACGACACCTGCGCCAACCCGACCCCGCTGGTCCTGGGCGGCGGGCCGGTCGCCGGGGACACCTCCAGCGCGCGGGCCGACTACGGCGCGACGATGAACGCCACCTGCTACGGGCAGGCCTTCGAGTTCAACGCCCCCGGGCACGACGTCGTCTACCGGTACACCCCGGCCCAGGACGACCCGTTCCTGGTGACGGTGACGCCCGAGACCGACGGCGACCCCTACCTCTGGTACACCGAGGGCACCTGCGGCGGGGACGGCTCGACCTGCGTCGGCGCGAGCGACGCGGAGACGAGCGCCGGCAGCGAGTCCATCTGGGTCGAGGGCAAGGCGGGGACGACCTACTACTTCTACGTCGACCGCTACTCGGACTCCGAGCCCGTCGGCAAGTTCAACATCGAGCTCAAGAGCCTGCAGCGGCCGCCCAACGACACCTGCGGCCCCGACGGCACCGGCGCCACCCCGCTGGTCCAGGGGCTCTGGACCGAGGGGGACAGCACGCTGGCCACCGCCGACTACGGCGACCTGATGTCCGCGGACTGCTACGACGAGGCCAACATGTACGACGCCAAGGGCCGCGAGGTCGTCTACTCCTACGCCCCGGCCGCCGACGGCGACTTCACCATCGTGCTGCAGCCGAAGGGCTGGGACGCCTACCTCTGGTACTCCGAGGACTCCTGCGGCGGGGACGGGAGCGGCTGCCTGGGCGCCCGCGACGGGGCGCTCAGCGGCGGCTCGGAGAAGCTCACCGTCTACGGCCTCGCCGGCGTCACCTACTACCTCTACGTGGACCGCTACGAGATGGGCGGCGGCGGGCCGTTCAAGATCGCCATCGACCCGGCGGGCGCGAACATCCCCAACGACACCTGCGGGGTCGACGGCGCCAACGCCATCGAGCTGACCAAGGGGGTGCCCATCCAGGGCGACCTCACCGGCGCGCAGCCCGACTACGGCACCTTCATCTCCCCGGCCTGCTACGCCGACACCGGCTACCCCGCGGCGGGCGACGACCTCGTCTACCTGTACGTCCCGCCCAAGAACGAGGACTTCGTCATCGAGGTCACCCCGGTCGGCTGGGACCCGGCGCTCTGGTACTCCATGGACGCCTGCGGCGGCGACGGCTGGTGGTGCGTCCACGCCGCCGACGCCCACGGCAGCGGCTGGCCCGAGAAGCTGGTCGTCCACGGCGTGGCGGGCGTCCACTACTTCATCTACGTCGACCGCTACGCCGCCGACTCGGGCGGCGGGCCGTTCGAGCTGATCGTGCGCTGAGCGGGGGCCGCGCCCTCCGCCGGCCGCGCGTCGATTTCGGAAGCGGCCGCCCCGGCGAGCGAGGCCGGCGGCGACCATTGACCCGCCCCGGGGGCCGTGCCTATCCTACGCGCCTTCCGCTGGCGGAAACGCTGTCTTTTCAAGCACTTGAGGACCCCATGCTCGACCTTCGCTACGTGGCCCAGAACTTCGACGAGGTGGTGCGCAGGCTGACCCGGCGCGGCACGGTGGAGCTGGGGGAGTTCAAGCGGCTGTTCAGCGAGCGGCGCGAGCTGAACCTGAAGGTCGAAGCCGTGCGCAGCGAGTCGGCGGACGTGGGCGCGCTGCTCGCCCCGGGCAAGACGCCGGTGACCAAGACCGTGCGCGGCAAGAGCTACACGCAGCCGCTGGCCGACGACGCCAAGAACGAGCTGAAGGCGCTGTCCAAGGAGCTCAAGGAGAAGAACAAGGACCTGGAGGGCAAGCTCAAGGAGGCCGAGGAGGCCCTCTCCAAGATCCTGATGATGGTGCCCAACCTGCCGCACGACTCGATCCCCGACGGGAAGTCGAGCGAGGACAACGCGGTGGTGCGCACCGTGGGCGACAAGAAGAGCTACGACTTCACGCCCAAGGCGCACTGGGAGATCGGCGAGGCGCTGGGCATCCTGGACTTCGAGCGCGCCACCAAGATCAGCGGCCCCCGCTTCGCGGTCTACAAGGGCCTGGGCGCCAAGCTGGAGCGCGCGCTCATCCACTTCATGCTCGAGATGCACACCGCGCGCGGCTACACCGAGATCCTGCCGCCGTTCCTGGTCAACCGCGCCTCGATGACCGGCACCGGGCAGCTGCCCAAGTTCGAGGAAGACGCCTTCAAGACCACCGGCGATCCGGAGCTGTTCCTGGTGCCCACCGCCGAGGTGCCGGTGACCAACCTGCACCGCGACGAGATCCTCGACGGCGACCAGCTGACGGTGAAGTACTGCGCCTACACGCCCTGCTTCCGCCGCGAGGCGGGCAGCTACGGCAAGGACACGCGCGGCCTCATCCGCCAGCACCAGTTCCAGAAGGTGGAGCTGGTCAAGTTCTCGCGGCCCGAGAAGAGCTACGAGGAGCACGAGGCGCTCACCAACGACGCCGAGGAGATCCTCAAGAAGCTGGGGCTGCACTACCGGGTGATGGTGCTGTGCGCGGCCGATCTCGGGTTCAGCGCCGCCAAGTGCTACGACCTCGAGGTCTGGCTGCCCGGGCAGAGCGCCTACCGCGAGATCTCGTCCTGCTCCAACTTCGAGGACTTCCAGGCGCGGCGCGCCAACATCCGCTTCCGCCCGGGGCCGAAGGACAAGCCGCAGTTCGTGCACACGCTCAACGGCTCGGGCCTGGCGGTCGGCCGCACGGTGGTGGCGATCCTCGAGAACTACCAGCAGGCGGACGGCTCGGTGGTGGTGCCCGAGGTGCTGCGGCCCTTCATGGGCACCGACGTCATCCGCAAGGCGTAGCTTGTGGGCGCCGCGGGGTTGCCGGAGCCGTCGAGGCCCGGGACCTCGCGGGCGCGCTGGCAACCGACGCGCGGCGCGCGCCCCGAGATGGCCACGGCGCTCTTCGCGCTCGATCTGGCGCAGACGGCGGGCCAAGCCCCCGCACCTGCCTTGCCTTCCTTCATCCACCAGCCGCTGGAGGCCGCCGGCGCCTCGGCGACCTCGTACCAGACGGTGTCGCTGCCGGCGGTGGTGGTCCATCCGCTGGCCGAGAAGGTGCCGCCGCGCGAGCCACTGTGGCCAGGGTTCGTGTCCGAGGTCAGGGGCCTCGGGTCACAACTCCTCGGTCGGGGGCGGCACTCTGACCATCGTCGGAGGCCAACCCACCATCCCGCAGCTCGCTGGGACCTTTGACGGGGAGATCTGCTTCTAGCCGCGCCTGCGATTCACCGGCCCCTGCCCTCCCGGCGGGGCCGGGCTGCTCTATCGGTACACCGCGACCTGCACGAACGCGCCGCCCGCCGACGTCCCGTACTCGCTGCGCAGGCCCAGCGTCGAGACCGCGTCCTGGAACGCCGCGGTCCGCCCGAGGACGTCGGAAGCTCCCAGCGCCTGCAGCGCGTGGGGATCGGGCCCCTTGCCGATCGGGATGAAGCCGCCGACGCGCACGAGCACGCTCTGCTCCACCGAATACTCCAGCACCGGCACGAGCATCGCGCTGGGATCCTGCAGGTTGCCCAGCACCGTCAGGTTCGCGCTGAGCAGATCGCTGGCGAGCCAGCTGGCGACGAGGCCCAGGTAGTGTTGGCCCGCGCCGAAGATCTCCCCGCGGGAGACGCGGTCGCTCTTCATCTTGGCGAGGTAGCCGGAGGCCTGCGTCGCGCCGAAGCCGTTGAAGTAGTACTCGGCCAACAGGATCAGCTTCTCGTGCGGCCGCCACTCCAGGCCGCCGACGCCGCGGAAGAAGCGCTCCTCGACCTTCAGCGGTCCGCCGCTCCAGCCGGTGATGCCCAAGGTGTACGCGGCCTCGGCGTGCACGCCCAGCGGCCCGAGATCGCCGGAGAGGTCGGCGCCGAAGACGACGTCGGAGACGTACTTGGCCGCGGACAGCGAGAAGTCGTAGCCGCCCAGGTTGAGCTGGCCGCGCAGCACGCCGCCGTTGTCCGCCGCGCGCTGCTGCGGCAGCCAGAGCGCATCGAGCAGCCCGGTGGAGCCGAGCTGGACGCTGACCCGCACCGCGTCGACGCCCTTGCGGATCTCCTTGTCGATGTCGGTCGGGGCGAACGGGCTCAGCAGGTCCGTGGGGTTCCACAGCTTGCCGCTGCCCCACGAGAGCACCTGCCGGCCGACCACGAGATCGACGTGCGGCAGCGAGAGCTTCAGCGCGAGCCGGTCGAGGTCGTGCTGGACGAGGAAGCCGCCGCTCTCGACGAGGACCGGGTCGAAGTCCCACATGCGCCGCTTGGCCGTCGAGGACGAGCCGACGGGCGCGCCGCCGAGCGCGGTGCCCTTGGCGAACGCGGCGGACGAGGACATGGAGAGACCGATCTGCCAGGCGGCCTCGAAGTCGAGACGGGCGCCCCACAGCACCCGTCCCTGGATCCGGGCGACGTGCGTCGAGAGCCCCGCCTCGCGCGGCAACGGATCGAATGACGGCAGGAGGTTCGCCTGCTCTGCGGGCAGCTGCAGCTTCGCCGCATCGAGGGTCCGCGAGAGCGCGGCGGTGCCGTCCACCAGGCCTCCGGGCAGCAGCAGGCCCGCGCCGTACGACTTGTAGTGCCCGCCGAGATCGATCTCCCAGACCCCGTCTTCGCTCTTCCACAGCTCCTTGGCGTGGGCGTCGGATCCGCAGAGGACGGACAGAAGGCCGACGACGACCGACCCGGCTCTGAGGCCGGCTACCCGCCGATGCGTCCTGGGGTCGGTCGCGCGGCCCATGGCACTAGGCCTTCTTCCTCTCGTCCGTGGCCACCTTGCCGTCCACCAGCCGCACCACCCGGTCGGCCTGCTCCAGCACCATCGGGTCGTGGGTGGAGAAGACGAAGGTGATTCCCCGCTCGCGGTTGAGCTCGCGCATCAGCTCCACCAGCGCCCGGCCGGTGGCCTGATCCAGGTTCGCGGTGGGCTCGTCGGCGAGGATGAGCGCCGGCTCGCTGGCGATGGCCCGGGCGACTGCGACGCGCTGCTGCTGGCCGCCGCTCATCTTCAGCGGCCGGGTGTCCAAGAGCTCCTTCATCCCCATGCGCTCGAACAGGTCGGCGATGCGCTTGCGCCGCTCGGCGGAGGGCGTGCCCTTGAGCTCCATGACGTACTCGGCGTTCTCCGCGGCGGTCAGCACTGGCACCAGGTTGTAGGCCTGGAACACGAAGCCGATGCGGTCGCGGCGCAGATCCGAGAGCGCCTTCTGCGTCATGCCGGAGATCTCCTGCCCGTCGACGCGGATGGAGCCGGACGTCGCGGTGTCCAGGGCGCCGACCAGGTTGAGCAGGGTGGTCTTGCCCGAGCCGGACGGTCCGGCGATGGCCATGAACTCACCCTTCTCGACCTTCAGGTCCACCCCGCGCAGCGCCCGGGTGGTGACCTGGCCCTTCTCCTCGTAGTCCTTGGTCACGCCGACGACTTCGATGACGGCCATGGCGGGCTCCTTTCCTCTCGTGCTTCTTCGCTTCAGCTCGAATGCAGGGCCTTGGCGGGCGGCAGCTTCGCCACCTTCCAGGCCGGGTAGAGCGCGGTGACCAGCGCCATGACGTAGACCAGGCCGGCGGCCTTGAGCGCCTCGAGCGGCAGGAACCGGGTCTTGACCGCGGTCTTCATCACCGCGCCGGCGTACTCGATCCCCTCGCCCGCCCCCTTGCCGCCGATGTTCAGGAGGGCGTGCTGCGAGCCGTACCAGGTCAGCGCCAGGCCGGCGACCAGCCCCAGCCCCGCGCTCAGCGTGGCGATCCAGAACGACTCGCCCAGCACCTGCGCCACCACGCGTCCGGGGCGGGTCCCGATGGCGCGCAGCACGCCGAACTCGCGGGAGCGCTCCATCACCGACATCAGGATGGTGTTGAGGATGCCCAGGCCGACCAGCGCGTAGATGAAGAAGGCGGCGACGAGGACCACCTTGTCGCTCCAGCTCTCGATGGCGCGCATCGCGGGCAGCAGGTCGCCGTAGGTGAGCACCTCGAAGCCCTGGCCCAGCTTCTCGCGCAGGCGGGCGGCCACGGGCTCGGCCTCGCCGGCGCGGTCGAGCTGGATGACCAGCTGGTGCGCCACCTCGCCCACGCCCAGCAGCCGGCGCGCCGAGGCCTCGCTCACCAGCACCTTGCGCTGCGAGATGGCCGGGGAGAGCGAGTGGAAGATGCCCCGCACCCGGTAGAGCTCGGCGCCGATCTCGCCGTCGGAGCGCTGGGCCATCACCCGGAGCTTGGAGCCCACCTTCACCTTGAGCCGGTCGGCCAGCTTCTCGCCGATGAGGATGCCGCGGTCGTCGCCGTCGGCGGGCCGCGCCCCCTGCCGCACGTCGCGCACGTGCGCCGCCAGGGTGGCCTCGCGCTCCCAGTCCACGCCCTGCAGCTCGACGCCTTCGCTGCCGCGCGCGCTGGAGACCAGCGCCCGGCTCACCACGCGCCAGCCGGCCTCGGTCCCCGGCGGCAGGTCCAGCCCGGCGAGCAGCGCGGCGGGGGAGGCCAGGGCCTGGGTGGCCCGGTGCTGCAGGCGCCAGCCGGGCGCGGTGATCTCCACGTGGCCCATGCCGGTGTTGTCCAGCTGCTCCTTGGCGTCGCCGAGGATGCTGGCCAGGAGGCCGCCGTAGACGATGACCAGGAACAGGCCGATGCCCACCGCGCTCATGCTGATGAAGGTGCGCCGGCGGTTCCGCCAGATGCTGCGCCAGGCGATCTTGAGCAGGGTCTTCATCAGACGTACCTCGTGGCTTCGATCGGCTTGAGCCGGGAGGCGCGGATGGCGGGGAGCAACCCGCCGGCGAGCATGGTGAGCAGCGTGGTGAGCGCGGCGGTGGCCACCGCGGCCGGGGCGAGCTTGAGCGCCAGGGCGCCGGGCATCCTCGTGCCCATGACGTCGAGGCCGCCGAGGCTGGAGAGGTCGGCGGTGCCGATGCCGTAGAGCAGCGCCCAGGAGAGGACCACGCCGAGGCCGAAGCCGATGGCCCCCTGCAGCAGCGCCTCGAGCACGACCATGCCCAGCACGCGCCGGCGCCGGGTGCCCAGGCAGGCCATGACGCCGAACTCGCGGGTGCGCTCGAAGGTGGACATGGTCATGGTGTTGAGCACGCCGAGCGAGACGATGAGGAAGACGATGAAGTCGACGAGGTGCTGGTTCTGGCGCTTGGCGTCCATGGCGCTCTTGAGCTCGGGGAGGATCTCGGCCCAGGAGAGGACCTCCACGCGCGTCAGGTCGAGCGCGCCGCGCAGGAGCGAGACCGGCTCGGTCAGGTCGTCCCCGTCGAGCTCGGCCGGCAGGCGCACGATGATCTGGTGCACGCCGTCGCCCAGGGCGAAGAAGGACTGGGCGTCGGCGAGGTGCAGGAACACCGCGCTGGCGTTGCCCTCGGTGCTGCCGACGTCGGCGACGCCGGCCACGGTGTAGCGGTCGTTGGCGAGCGAGCCGTCGGCGGCCTGGCCGACCAGGACCAGCTCGCCGCCGGGCTCGAGGTGCAGCTCCTCGGCGAGGCCGGTGCCGACGACCACCTCGTGCGCGGGGTCCTTGGGCAGCGTGCGGCCCTTCTTGATGGTGAGGACGGCGGCGGTGCCGGCCTTCTCGGGCTCGACGCCCATCACCATCGCGGCGGTGGCGGACTCGCCGGAGCCGGCCAGCCCCGCGCCGAGGACGCGGCGCTCGGTCTCGGTGCCGGGGAGGGCGCGCGCGAGCTTGGCCTCGACGGCTACCGCGTCGGCGACGACGTTGCCCATCTCGGGCGAGGCCTGGTAGCCCAGGCCGTGGACCTGGGCGTGGCCCAGCAGGCCGCGGGTCAGGCTGCGGGTCATCTCGGTGTAGGCCACCTCGCGGAAGCTGTGCAGCGAGACGATGGCGGTGACCCCGAGCGAGAGCGCGGCCAGGGTGATGGCGGTGCGGCGCACGTTGCGCCAGATGTTCCGCCAGGCGAGCTTGAGCAGGAGCATGGCCGGCTACCTCCCCTGCCTCAGCCGGTGCAGGGCGAAGGTGTCCTCGGGGATGTCCAGGTCGAACTCCATCTTCTCGTAGGAGATGGAGGTCTGGCGGCCGGGCTCGGCGGGGACGATGGTCATCTTGGCGGGGAAGTTGCGCCAGCCGACCTGGCGGAACTCGGCGAACTCCATGGTGCGGGCGATCTTGCCGTCCTCGTCGAAGAAGGCCTGGCGGACCGGCAGGCAGGTCTTGCGGTCGATGAGCATCTCCACCCGGCCCCAGACCACGGGGCGGTCGGGCTTGGGCTTGAGGTCGATCTTCCAGGCGTCGCCGCCGGCCGGCTGCTTCTCCACGGCCACGACCTTGGAGGTGTAGTCCTCCTCGAGCGAGGAGCCGTGGACGAGGTCGTCGTTGGTGAAGTCCGAGCCCATCCAGCTGTCGCTCATCATCCCGCTGGGCAGCTTCATCACCCGGCCGGCCTGGGGCAGGTAGTTCCACAGCTGCTTCTCGCGCTTGAGGGTCATCATCCCGGTCTCGCGCGCGCCGCCCTCGAGCACGCGCACCAGCGCGAAGTCCGTGCCCTTGGACCAGGCCTTGAGCTTGAGCGAGCGCGTCCAGTCCTTGGTCTTGATGGTCATGGTGAAGACGGCCTCGGACGAGCGGCCGTTGAGCAGCTTCTCGGTGCGGGCGACCAGCGCGGCGACGTCGGGAGCGTCGCTGCCGGAGGGGCAGGGCGGGACGTCGGCGGGGGCAGCGTCGGCCGCCGCCGACGGCGCTGGCGCTGGCGCCGCGGCCTTCGCGGGCTGCGCCGCCTGAACCGGCAAGGGGGCGGAGGCGAGAAGGAGGGCGAGCGCCGGCAGGAACAGCTGGATGGGAGCGAGGTTCTTCATGCGGGCTTCTCCTCGGCGGGGGCGCAGATGCGGCGGACCATGTCCAGGTGGATGCGGGTGAATCGGTCGAGCTCGTCGTGGCTCAGGACCTTGCCCTCGGGGATGAAGGCGCGGGTCAGCGCCTCCTTGGTGGACTGGACGAGGGAGATGAGCACCGGGACCGGGAGGTCGGAGCGCACCGCCCCGATCTCCTGCCCCCTGCGCCAGAGGGCGGTGAGCGTGGCCATCGGCGCGGCGATGGACTCCAGCATCCGCTTGGCGAGGTCCTTGTCGTTGGCGAAGGCGTGGCCGAGGCGGGAGATGAGCTCGTTGGCGTAGGGCGTCTGCTCGAGCATGGCCAGGGACTCGCGGGTGAACCCGCCAATCGCGTCCCAGAAGCGGGCCGGGTCGTCGGGGATCTGGATGCGGTCGTAGATGGAGAAGAGGTCCTTGTACGCCCAGAGCAGCACGGTCGCCGCGAGGTCCGCCTTGTCGTCGAAGTAGTAGTAGAAGCCGCCCTTGGAGAGGCCGGCGGCTTCGAGGATGCGGTTCACCGAGGCGCCTTCGTAGCCGACCTTGGCGAACTCCTTGGCCGCAGCCTGGAGGATCGCCGCCTGCTTCGCGGGGTCGGTCTTGTGGAAGCGCGGACGAGCCATGGGGCCTTGCCTTCGTTTTGGACCACTTTGTTAGACCGAGAATACATATCTGCCGGTATGGACTACAAGTGCAGACCAAGCGGTCTGTTGGGTCCAAGCTTGGCACCGTCCCGCGGGAACTCGAGCCTGGCACCGGCTCTCGCGCTGGAGGTGCCGCCTAGAATCGCACGTAAATACAGTGGCTTAAGTCGTCTAACTGAGGCCCCTGGAATGCCCCTGCGAGCCGCTCCTCGGCCCTGGGAGGCAGGGTCCGCTCGCCCGCCCCATTGAAATGGGTGGGGGCACCCCGAGAGCCCGTCCATGAGCCTCTTGGCGGCCCAGGAGGGCATCTCGCCGAAATTTTGAGACGGGTTCCGGCCCGTTCCAAGCGCCTCAGGCCGACTCGTGACTGACGGGCTGCGTCATCCCGACGGCAGGAACCCCCTCCGCCCAGGGG
Source organism: Myxococcales bacterium (assembly GCA_036504155.1). Lineage (GTDB taxonomy): Bacteria > Myxococcota > Myxococcia > Myxococcales > UBA5297 > JACRCT01. Next base: position 35,787 of record DASXVQ010000042.1, on the reverse strand, counting down.
TTCGCGCCGGGAGAAGTTTTCCTCAAGGAAAACTTCTCCTCCGCCCCGGCCCTTTCGGCGACATCGATGTCGGTTCTGGAGCCCTTTCGGCCGGCGAATGCTCCGGCGCCAAGGGTCCCTCCTAGGGCGATGCCCTGCGGGCAGCCGTGCCTAGCCTGACTGCGACTGCGAAAGGCGGGGACCATGAAGACGCTGGCAGCGATGGCCGGGATAGTCGTCGCCTCGTTCGGGATCAACGCGGGCATCTGGACCGCGGCCAGCACGGGAGGTCCGAGCAAACAGACCCTGGAGGATCTGGACATCGCCATGCACGGCGAGGCCTTCGCCCACGCCAAGTACACGCTCTTCGCGAAGCAGGCTCGCCAGAACGGCCGCGAGGACCTCGCCAAGCTCTTCGAAGACGCCGCCCGGACCGAGCACCTCGAGCACTTCGCCGAAGAGGCGAAGCTCGCCGGCCTGGTGGGCAGTGACGCCGACAACCTCCGGGCCGCCATCAAGGGAGAGTCCTACGAGGTCGAGACGATGTACGCCGACTTCGCGCGCAAGGCGGCCGCCGTGGGCGACAAGCAGGCCGCCGCTCGCTTCGAGGAGATCCGCAAGGACGAGATGAAGCACCGCGACGCGTTCAAGGCGGCCCTGGACAAGGTCCAGAAGGTTCGGATGGGGCCCTGATGCGACACCTCGCCAGAGCCGCCATCGCGATCGGCGTGCTGCTCCTGGGGGCGCAGCTCATCCGGCCGGCGCGCACCAATCCCGCCGAGGACCCGGCCCAGACGCTGGCCGCCCAGCGGCCCATGGAGCCCGCAGTGGCCGCGGTGCTGGCGCGCTCCTGCGGGGACTGCCACACCCACCGGACGACCTGGCCCTGGTACAGCCAGGTCGCGCCCATCTCGTGGCTGCTGGTCCACGACGTCGACGAGGGCCGCGCCGAGCTCAACCTCTCGCAGTGGGGGCTCTACCCGCCGGACCGGCAGCGCAAGCTCCTCGGCGAGATCTGCGAGGACGTCGAGAAGGGCGAGATGCCTCCCGCCCAGTACCTGCTCCTGCATCCGCAGGCGCGCGTCCGGCCCGAAGACGCTCGCAGCCTCTGCGCCTGGGTGCAGGCCGCCCAGCGAGAGCAGGCCCGCTCCAACCCGTAGCCGAGGCGCCGCGGCCCGACTCGCGCTGCCGCGCAAGCCGGCGCTCGAGAGGATGCTCGAGAGCGTCGAGAAGACTGGACCCGTCGCGGATATCATCCGCGGATGCCTCGTCTCGCCGCCGTCGCCGCCGGAGTCTGGCTCGCCCTCGGGGCGGGACCGGCCTCGGCCGCCGAATCGACACCGGACTTCGCTTCCAAGCTCCCCGCGCAGGTCGGGGAGTGGAAGAAGCCCGCCAAGCCGCAGCGCTACGACTGCAAGACGCTGTACGACTACATCGACGGCGGAGCGGAGCTGTACCTCGCCTTCGACTTCGCCGGCGCCACCACCTTCGAGTACTCGGCCGGCAAGGACGACGAGATCAAGGTCGACATCTTCGACATGGGCAGCCCGCGCGGCGCCTTCGGCGCGTTCGCCCACGGCCGCGAGACCATCGCCGCGGAGGTCGGCCAGGGATCGGAGTACGCCGGCGGCCTGCTGACCTTCTGGAAGCACCGGTACTACGTCTCGGTGCTCGGCTTCCCGGAGACGCAGGCCAAGCGCAAGGCCGTTTACGAGCTGGGCCAGGCCATCGCCGCGCTGATTCCGGGGACCGGCCCGCTGCCGGCGATCATCGGCGCGCTGCCGAAGAAGGGCCTGGTCGAGGCCAGCGTCCGGACCTTCCACCACCACCTGCTGCAGAACGACTACGTCACCGTCTCCCACGACAACCTCCTCGGCATCGGCCCGAAGCCCGAGGCGGTGCTGGCCCGCTACGACCGTGACGGCGAGAAGTTCGTGCTGATGCTGGTCGACTACCCCGCCGAGGCCGAGGCCAAGGCCGCGCAGGGCCGCTTCACCGACGGATTGCCGGCTGGCGCCGTCGTGGCGCAGAAGGACGGGCAGCTGGGGATAGGCAGGAAAGGCAAGCGGCTGGCCCTCGTGCTCGCCGCGCGAACCAAGCTGGTCGTGGACCAGGTGCTTTCGGAGGTGCCATGAGCTCGAAGAAGGGTCTAACGCGCAGGCAGTTCAACCTGTCGGTGGCCGCCCTCGGCGGCGCCGCGCTGCTTCCGAACCGCGCCCTCGCGGCCGAACCGGCGAAGGCGACTGCCGCGCCTGCAGCGCCGACTCCGGCTGCGAGCCCGGGCAAGACCAAGGTCGTCCTGGTGCGCGACCTCGCGGTCCTCGACGAGAAGGGCCAGCCGAAGAAGGACGTGGTCCTCAAGATGCTCGACGACGCGGTCGCCGCGCTCACCGCCAAGAAGGGTCTGGAGGGCTGGAAGTCGTTCCTGAAGGCCAGCGACGTGGTCGGCATCAAGACGAACCACTGGAAGTACATCAACACCACCGAGGCCATGGAGCAGGCGCTCAAGCAGCGCGTGCTGGACGTGGGCGTCAAGGAAGCGGACATCGCCATCGGCGACCACGGCGTGCTCGAGGACCCGGTGTTCCAGCGCGCCACCGCGCTCATCAACGCGCGCCCGATGCGCAGCCACCACTGGTCCGGCGTGGGCTCGCTCATCAAGAACTACATCATGTTCGCGCCGCAGCCCTCGGCCTGGCACGACGACTCCTGCGCCGACCTGGCGAAGATCTGGGAGCTGCCGATCGTGAAGGGCAAGACGCGGCTCAACGTGCTGGTGATGTTCACGCCGCAGTTCCACGGAGTGGGGCCGCACAGCTTCAACCCGAAGTACGTCTGGAGCTACTACGGGCTCGTCGTCGGCTTCGATCCGGTGGCCTGCGACTCGGTGGGGCTGCGCATCATCGAGGCCAAGCGCCGGGCGGTCTTCGGCGAGGACCGGCCGCTGGCGCCGCCGGCCAAGCACATCGCGCTCGCGGACACGCGGCACCACCTCGGGACCGCGGACCCCGCGAAGATCGAGATCGTGCGCATCGGGTACGACAAGGATTCGCTGCTGTAGCGAGAACTGCCCCGGACCAGCGCGCGCGCGCGACCAGCGGGTGATGGATGCGGGGCGGCCGGAGTCTGGTCGGAGGCCCGCCCCCCTGCCCCTCCCAGGCGAGGCGGCTCGACGGCTCTGCCTCGACTGACTTCCGCGCTGCACTGAGCTCTCCTCTCGATTTGCGAGGGAGGGGGGATCGCCTGTGCTCGTCGCGGCCTCCTCGGAACGCGGGCGGGTCTTTCAGAAAGGTCCAAGCGACGCATTCCTCGGACATCGCCGAAGGCGACCAGCGATCGCCCCTCCCTCGCCAAGCGAGCGCCGAGCGTTGCCGAGGCTTGGGCGTCGACCGCGGCAGAGCGCTCGAGCCGCCGACCCTGGGAGGGGCAGGGGGGCGGGGCCTTGCTTCAGTCCAGCGACGACACGCTCACGAACATCTTGGCCTTCGGCCAGTCGCTGACCTGCATCCCCTGCAGCCAGCAGCAACCCGCGGGTGATGGAGGCGGGGCGGCCGGAGTCTGGTCGGAGGCCCGCCCCCCTGCCCTTCCCAGGCAGGGCGGCTTGACGGCTCTGCCTCGACCGACTTCCGCGCTGCACCGAGCTCTCCTCTCGATTTACGAGGGAGGGGCGATCGCCTGTGCTCGTCGCGGCCTCCTTGAAACGCGGGCGGGTCTTTCGGAAAGACCCAAGCGACGCATTCTTCGGACATCGCCGAAGGCGGCCAGCGATCCCCCCTCCCTCGCCAAGCGAGCGCCGAGCGTTGCCAAGGCTTGGGCGCCGATCGCGGCAGAGCGCTCGAGCCGCCGACAATGGGAGGGGCAGGGGGGCGGGCCTTGCTTCAGTCCAGCGACGACACGCTCACGAACATCTTGGCCTTCGGCCAGTCGTTGACCTGCATCCCCTGCAGCCAGCACAGGTTGCTCTTGAAGTCCTTGGTGCCGGGCTTGAGCTTCTCCTTGGTGTCGCACAGCAGGACCTTGTCGCCGTCCTTGTTGAGGATCTTCACCAGCACCAGCACGCGGGTGACGTCCTTGCCCTTGTTGGTCAGCGAGACCTGGAACTTGGGCCGGCAGGAGACCCGCGGCTCGCCCTTCGCCTTCTCGAAGTCGCCCTTGTTCGGCGCGTTGCGCACGTTGACGCTGTCCACCACGACGTCCCCGACCTTGCCGCCCAGCGGCACCACGCCGCCCCCCATCGGCAGCGGGACGGTCTTCTCGAAATCCTTCTTGTCGCCGGCGAAGGCGGGCCGGGCGGCCGAGAGGAAGATCGAGGCGAAGGCGAGGGCGGCGAGCAGGCGGATCGTCATGGTGGCTCCGGTGTGCGGTCGGCCAAGCAGCGGAGTCTAGCAGCGGCTCGGGATCGGGTATCGTGAGCCGCCATGCTCGCGCCCGCGCTCCTCGCCGCCGTCGTCCTCGCCGCAGGTCCCGCGGCGGCGCCGGCGCCCGGCGGCAAGCCGGTCCTCACGGTCCTCTACTTCGACAACCAGACGGGCCAGGGCGACCTCGAGGTCCTGCGCAAGGGCCTGGCCGACATGATCATCACCGACCTCGTCGCCTGGGACGGCGTCGCGGTGGTCGAGCGCGAGAAGCTCGAGGCGGTCATGGCCGAGCTCAAGCTGCAGCGCACCGCCGCCTTCGACCAGGCCACCGCGGTCAAGGTGGGGCGCTTCCTGGGCGCGCAGTACGTGCTCACCGGCTCGATGATCTCCGTGAGCCCGGAGCTGAAGATCGTCGCCAGGCTCTCCAAGGCGGAGACCTCCGAGCTCGTCGCCGGCGCCTCGGTGCGCGGGCCCCAGGAGAAGCTCTTCGACCTCGAGCAGGAGCTGGTCGACCAGATCACCGCGGGCATCGACCTGAAGGTGAAGAACCTCGCCGCGCGCCGCAAGGCGAAGGTGCCGGACCTGGCGAGCCTGGTCGCCTACTCGGTGGCGCTGGACCTGACCGACCAGGGCAGGCTCGACGAGGCCGGCAAGGCCATCCAGGCGCTCGTCTCCCGCCAGCCCTCCTTCCTGATGGCCCGCGAGCGCAAGGACGACATCCTCAAGAGGCTCAAGGAGGTCGAGAAGCGCCGCGCGGACATGGCCACCGAGTCGGTCCTCGAGCTGGGCCGCCGCGCCGACGCCGCGCTCAAGGACGCCAAGCCCTTCGACTCGCTCGACGTGAAGGCCCAGAAGGACCGGCTGGCCATGCGGGTCATCAAGGGCAAGGTGATCGCCCGGGTGCTCAAGCAGTACCTGAGCTGGCGCCGCGAGCGCCTGCGCATCGCGCTCAAGGGCAAGGAGGCGCAGGCGATGCTGGTGCTGCGCGGCTGGCTGGAGAACCAGCGCGCCCTCGTCGTCGAGCACGGGGCCTACCTGCGCCTGAACAAGTACCCGTCCTCGAGCCTCGACCCGTCCCCGGAGATCGTGAACCTGATGCGCGACGGCCACCTGGGCGACGTCGCCTGCCACGACCCCTTCGAGGACCTGGTCCGCTTCGTCGCCGAGGGCCGCCTCCACGACAGCGACTCCTACTACGAGGTGGCGCCCGCCTTCGGCGACCTGGACCCCAAGGAGCTCAAGGCGGTGATGGGCGAGCTGGACGAGCGCATCCAGAGGGCCCTGGCCGCCTACCTGAAGGTCGACGAGGCGGGCAAGCAGAGGGCCGAGAGCGACGCGAGCGAGCTGCTCGAGCTCAAGGCCGAGGCGCTCCTGTCCTACGGCAAGACCGACGAGGCCATCGCCGAGCTCCAGCGCCTGCTCGACGCCTTCCCCAACGGCCGCCAGGCCCCGTGGACCGAGAAGCGCATCAAGCAGCTCATCGGCGCCGAGCACGACCACACCTACGACGAGCGCGAGCGCTGGGCCAAGGCCCTCAAGGACGGCTGCGCCGACGACATGGACCTCCGGGTCGGCGCGGACCGGGCGCTGGCCGACCGCCTCAAGCACGAGGGCCTGGCAGCGCTGAAGAACCACGCCGACCAGCTGGAGAAGGCCTGCAAGCGCACCCCCAGGAACTACGGCGCCATCGCCGGCGTGTACAAGGACCTGGCGATGGAGGCCGCCTTCCACGAGGACTGCGAGGCCTACCGCCACTGGTTCGCCGAGTACGTGGAGTCCGGCGGCTCGGTGAGCGACATGATGGGCTACGCCAAGAACTGGACGCCGTGGTGCGAGCTGGGGGACGTGGTCAAGGGCGTGGTGTGGATGGACGGCAAGCTCGACCGGGACTGGAGCTTCGAGTTCGACCGGCACCTGGTCTCCGTCCTCGCCCAGGGCGGCAAGCGGCTGACGATCAGCGCCGGCAAGGAGGCGGTGCCCGAGTCGTTCTCGCTCTACCTCGACGCCGACGAGAAGGGGGCGTTCACCGTCTGCCACCTCGCGCAGTGGCACCGGGCCGACGAGCGGAACGCGCTCGAGGGCAAGTGCACCGTCCACCTCACCAAGCTGGCCTCGCAGAAGTTCGAGTACGACGAGGGCACCTTCAGCGCGACCTTCGAGATCCAGGAGCCCGGCTACGTCCGCAAGATGGAGATGAGCGACGCCAAGTTCCGCGTGCGGCGGGAGTAGACCCCCCGCCGCCGATCCTTCCAGGCGAGCACCCCAAGGCATGGCCACCCTCTGCCCCAACTGCCAAAGCGAGCTGCCCCCCGGGGCCGACCTCTGCCCGCGCTGCACCACGGCCGATCCCAAGCCGGCCAAGGACCCGCGGTGCGGCAAGGTCGTCGGCGGCCGCTACCGCATCAAGCGCAAGCTGGGCCAGGGCGGGATGGGCGTGGTCTACGAGGCCGAGCACGTCGAGGTCGGCCAGAAGGTGGCCATCAAGTTCCTGCACGCCGGCTTCTCGAACGACCCGGAGGTGGTGCGCCGCTTCCACAACGAGGCGCGCTCCTACGCGCAGATCGTCCACCCGCACGCGGTGCAGCTGCACGACTTCGGCCGCGACGACGACGGCAACCTCTACATCTCCATGGAGTACCTGGAGGGCCGCGACCTGAAGAAGACGCTGGAGCGCGACGGCCGGCTGAGCCCCAAGGACGCGCTCGACGTGGTGCAGCAGGTGGCCGACGTGCTCGCCACCGCGCACGCGCGGGGGATCATCCACCGCGACCTCAAGCCCGAGAACATCATGCTGTCGCGCGAGCTGCGCGGCTACCACGTGAAGGTCCTCGACTTCGGGCTGGCGCGGCTGGCCGACGCCGCCACCGGGCTGACCGCGCCGGGGATGGTCTGCGGCACCCCGCGCTACATGGCTCCGGAGCAGAGCGAGGGCCTGGCGCTGGACCACCGGGTGGACATCTACGCGCTGGGGCTGGTGCTCTTCGAGGCGCTGACCGGCGGGCACCCGTTCGACGCGCCGTCGGTCTCCGAGACGCTGCGGCTGCAGCGCACCGCCCCGGTCCCGCACCTGTGGGAGGCGGTGCCGGGCCTGGCGCTGGAGCGGGTGGACGCCGCGGTCCAGAAGGCCACCGCCAAGAGCCCCGACGCGCGCTTCGCCTCGATGCTGGACTTCGTGCGCGCCTTCTCCGACGACGTGACGCAGCCCTCCATCGCCCCGTCGGCCGACGAGGTCGCCGCCACCTCGGCGCGCCTGGCCGTGGCCGGTCCCCTGGAGCCGGTGGGGGCCACCCTGCCGTCCGCGCCCCGCCGCGAGGCCGCCCGGCCCTCGCCGCCGGTCGCCCGCGACCCGGCCGCGCTGCCGGCGGCCATCACTCCGATGGCGGCGCCCGCGGGATCGGCGGTGCTGGAGGAGCAGGCCCCGGTCCAGAAGCGGCGGCGCGCTTTGCCGCTCGCCGGGCTCGCGGTCGCGCTGCTCGGCGCGGCGCTGGCGGCGGTCTGGACCCTGCGCTCCGGGCCCGCCGCGTCCGCGGCGGACCTGCACCGGCAGAAGCTCGACGCCTTCTACGTTTCGCAGCGCGAGCCTCTCCCGCCGGAGGCGTGCCGCGAGAAGGACGCCCAGATCCTCGAGAAGCTGGTCGCCTCGCTGCCGAACCTGGCCGGCGATCCGTCCGAAGAGATGCTGCGGGTCGGCCGCGCGGCGAATGCGTTGGGGACGCTGCCGCAGGGGTCGGCGCTGTCGGCCGAGGCCGCCTTCCTGCTGGCGCGGGCGCAGGTGATGGCGGGCGGCGACGCGGATCAGGCCCTGGAGAGGGCGACGGCCTGCCCGAATTTCGCCGCGGCGCAGTGCCTGGCCGGAAAGGCGGCGCTCAAGGCCGGCCGCAAGGAGGAGGCGGTGCGGCGGCTCACCGCGGCGCTGGCCCCCGGCTATGCCCGACCCCGGCTGTTCTTGGCGCTGAGCCGCATGGACACGCAGCCGGACGAAGCCTTCCGGTTGCTGCAGGAAGCGGTGAGCCTCCAGCCGGACTTCGCCGAGGCCCACTTCGCGCTGGGCCGGGCCCACGACGCGAAGGGTGCGGTCGCCAGCCGGGAGGGCAACGCCGCCCTCGCGGAGGCCGAGCGGGCGCAGTCGCGAGCGGCGTACTGCAGGGCGGCGGAGCTGGGCTTCGGGCCCGCCAAGGCGCTGTGCCCGCCCCAGTAGCCGGCGGGAAGGCTCTTGGCGGTTAGTACGAGGTGCCCCAAGTTCGTTCCGGGATGTGCCGCCCCGTCAAAGCCGGCGACTGAAGTCGCGCCTGACGTTGCGATGCCCGCCTTCGCGGGCTGCAGTAGCCTCGGGTCGCGAAGTCGGGAAACCTGAGATTCAGAAGTGCGAAGACCTGAACCCGGGCGCCCTTGTCGTCGCCCATGACATCCGTCGCCACCTGGTCCGCGAAGGCGGACCTCGAAACGTCAGGCGCGGCTTTAGCCGCCGGCAGTCCCAACCGGCCTTCTCGAACCCTGATTGAACTTCCGGATGCTCGTACTAGAGCATCAGCGCGGCGAGCTCGCTCGCGGCGAGCTTGAAGTCGGGCTGCTCCTTGACCACCGACTCCAGCTCCTTCTTCGCCGCCTCCCTGTCCTTGCGGTCGAGGGCGTCGAGCGCCTTCGAGTACTTCACGACGGTCTGCACCGCGAGCTTCTGGGGCGAGGCCTTCGGACTGGCCGAGGGGTCGGGCGGCGTGGCGCTGGAGCCGGTCTGGGCCGGCGTCGAGGTCGCGGGCGGGACGAGCTTGGAGATCTTCTCGATCAGCCTGGTGGCGATCTTCTGCTCGAGCTCGAGGAAGTCGTCGGACTTGCCCGCTACGTACACGTCGCCCTTGTGCTCGCCCGTCTCCGCGTCGGTCGTCTGCGCCTGGACGACGAACGTCCCCTTCGTCTCGTAGAAGTGGCCCATCACGAGGTAGTGCACGCCGAGCAGCTTCCCAAGCCTGGCGGTGGTCGACGGGTCGAACTTCCGGGACTGGGTGAGCTTGAGCTCGTCGAGGATCTCCTGCAGGCGCATGCGCTCGACGACCGAGATCTGGCCGCTGTTGGCCAGGTCGGTGGCGAGCATCTGCGCGAGGCCCTTGCGCAGGACGAAGAGGTCTTCGTTCTTGCCGGTGTACTCGAAGTAGAGGACGGCCACCCGGTTCTTGGCGGGCTCGGCGGTGGGCGCCGGCGTCGGTGCCGGCGCAGCACTCGGAGCGGCGGCGCCGAGGAGCAGGAGGGCGGAGGCGAGGAGAAGCGGGCGGCGCATGGCGGCGGCTCCAACGAGTGGACGGCGGGCCCATTGTAGTTCGCGGCGAGCGGCGGGGTGCGGACGGGGTCGAAGCCGCTCGGGCGCCCGGGCCTGCCGGCCCTTTTCTGCGGACTTTGCCTCCGCGAAAAAAGCTCCTCGCGGCGCGCATCCCATTACCGGTCCAAGGGTATGATGCCGACCGCACATGCGTTCCCCCCGTCGTGCCCATCAGCGAATCCTCTCCGTTCTGTGCCTTTCGGCAGGGCTCGGCCTGCTCTGGCCGTGGGCCGCGGAGGCGCAGCCGCGCTGCCGTTGGGGCGATCCCCCGACGCTCCCTGGCCAGCCCGCCTTCGACGAGGCCGCGTTCCTGGAGAGCCTCTCGCCCTGCGCCTTCATGGAGGAGCCACCGGGGCGCGACGACAGCTCCCTGCTGTGGATGGCCATCCCGGTGCCCGCGCCGAAGGTCCCCGTGCGTGATCCGGCGCTCCTGCTGGCCCAGGTTTCAGGAGGGGCGCTGGAGATCTGGTTCGAGGGCAAGCGCCCCTACGCCTCTGGCACGGTGGTGCCCGACGGCTGGGGCAAGCCCGCGCACCAGGAGGGGCACCTGTTCCGGATTCCGCCGGAGGCGGTGGGCAAGAACCTCCTGCTGCGCCTGCAGTCGAGCCAGACCATCGGCGTGGAAGGCCCGAAGTTGGGCGAATACGGCGACCTGTTGAAGGACATGACCGAGCGCGGCCTGCCGAAAGTGGCGTTTGCGGCGGTCGCGATCGTCCTCGGGCTGGCGGCGCTGCTCTACGGGGCCGCGCGGCGCCAGCGCCTCTTCCTGTATTTCGCGTGCACCGCGCTGGCGATAGGGCTGTTCGTGGGCTTCGAGGAGAACCTCGTCGCGGCGGTCTTCGGGTCGCAGCGATCGGCCTACTTCGCGGTGCTCCTCTCCGTGTTCGCCCTCCCGCCGTCGCTGGTCGGGTTCGTCTCCGCGTCGATCAGCACCGTGCAGCGTCCCTGGCTGGCGAAGGTCCTCAAGGCGGAGCTCATCGGCGCCGGCCTCTGCTGGTTGGGCATCCTGGTGGGACTGCCGTGGGTCAAGCTGCTCGTCGTCTTCGCGCCCCTCGCCGTCGGTGGCGTGGCCACCATCGTCCTGGTCAGCGTCCTGGAGATCCTCAGGGGCAATCGTGAGGTCTGGGTCTTCCTGGTCGGCGTGGGAATCTTCGCCGGCTCGCTGCTCCTCGAGGGGCTCGGTGGCGTGGTGGGCGGGATCAACATCGGCTGGAGCATCCTGGGGGCCGCCGCGGCGCTGTCCGCCAACGTCGCGATCGTGGCCCGGCGCTACCTGGGGCTCGTCCAAGTCACCGAGAAGCAGGCGCAGGAGCTGAAGGCCCGGGAAGGCGACGTGCGCAAGTTCGTCGGCGATCTGGCGGGTTGGGCGCAGCGGCTGGGGGAGGCGGTGACCGGCCTGAGCCGAGCGGCGCAGACGCAGGCCGAGGCGCTTCGCAACCAAGGGCAGGCCTTGGTCGAGGCGCAATCGACCACCAGCGAGATCGGCCAGGCCTCCAGCGTGGCCAAGACGCGGGCCGGCGCGGTGCTGGGCGGCGCCGCGCGCGCCGAGGCGGCAGGCAAGGTCAGCGACGAGGCGATCGCGCAGACTTTCTCCGGGCTGGACTCGGTCAAGGCGGCGGTCGGCGCGACCGCGCACCAGGCGGCCAGGCTCGGCGAGCACTCGCAGGAGCTGGTGGGCGTCGCCCACGCGGTCAAGGACCTCGCCGCGCAGTCGCGGCTGATGGCGCTGAACGCCGGTCTGGAGGCCGCGCGAGCCGGGGAGCAGGGGCGCGGTTTCGCGGTGGTGGCCGGCGAGATGCGCCGGCTGGCCGAGGCTTCGGCGTCGTCGGCCGACAAGGTCGCCAAGGCGCTCCGCGAGATCCACGGCGCGGTCACCGAGATGGTGCGGCTGGCGGACGGTGGGGCGCGCGAGGTCCAAGAGGTGATTGGGCGCATCCGCCAGAGCGGCGAGCAGCTGCGCGAGGTCGCCTCGATCGCGGCCTCGGCGGGCACGGATGCGCGGGAGATCGCCACCGCGGTCAGCCAGCAGGACACGGGAGTGCAACAGGTGCTCGGAGCCCTGCGCGTGCTCAACGACCAGACCGCCGGGACCGCCGAGGCGCAGGCGGTGGCCGACCAGGCCGCGACGCGCGTGCAAGAGGTCGTCGCCGGCCTGCTCTCCGCGGCGGAAGCGGCCCGGAAGAGGCTGTAGGCGTTAGGGAAGAGGACGAGCGCGCGTCGCGCTCGGGAGGGAATCCATCATGGTTTGGGGAGTCGCGGACCTTCACGCCCATCCGGCGTCGCACCTCGGCTTCGGGTCAGGACCCGAGGGCGCAGGGCTGTTCTGGGGGCATCCGGGCGGTGCGCTCGACCAGGCCCCGGCGACGATCGCCGTCGACCTGCAGCGCTGCGACGCCTGCACCCACTCCAGCCACACCTACGACGTGGTTCGCATCGAGACCCGAAAGAGGATCCTGGCGCAGCTGGACCAGCTCGGGCACCAGGCCCACGGACCCGGCGGCTGGCCGGGCTTCGAGAACTGGCCGACCCCGGCGGACGTCTTCCACCAGGAGATGCACGTCACCTGGATCCGGCGCGCCTACGACGGCGGCCTGCGCCTGATGATCGCCAGCGCCACCGACAACCAGCTCCTCTCGATGCTGTGGAACCGGAAGATCACCGCGCCGGCGCCGAGGCCGGACAAGCAGCTCGAGCTCGAGTCCGTTCGTGCCCAGCTCGCGTTCCTGCGCGAGCTCGCCTCGCGCAACGCCTCGTGGATGTCGGTGGTGCGCACGGCCGCGGAGGCGCGCGCCGCCATCGAGGGCAACCGGCTCGCCCTCATCTTGAGCGTCGAGATGGACTCGCTCGACGCCGACGACATCCTCGCCCTGAAGAGGGACTTCGACGTCCGGCAGGTCGTCCCCATCCACCTGGCGAACAACGCCTTCGGCGGAGTCGCCCTGTACAGCGACGTGTTCAACAGCGCGAACCAGTTCCTCAACGGCCACTTCTACGAAGCCAAGGAAGACGCCGCGCTCCAGTTCCGGCTCCAGAGGCCGCTGAAGCTGACCAGCGCCGCGCTGGGCGTGGTGGACGTCAAGCCCATCGGCGACGACGAGTACCGGCAGCTCGGGTACCAGGGCACGGGCGCCGAGCCGGAGCCGGGGCACCGCAACCCCCAAGGGCTGAGCAACGGCGGCGGCGACGTGGCGAAGCTCCTGCGCGCCGGCCTGCTGGTCGATCTCGCCCACATGTCCCAGGCCAGCCAGGAGGCGACGCTCTCGCTGGCGGCGGACCAGGGCTGCCCGGTGATGAACTCCCACGCGGGCCTGCGGGGCGCCTCCGGCGACAGCGAGCGCTGGATGCGGGTCGAGGACGCACGGCGGATGGGCGAGCTGGGCGGCGTGTTCGGGCTGGGGACGGACCCCGGCGAATACGGGCGGCTCCTGCTCCATGCCGAGGGCGAGCCGCTCGCTCGCCTCACGACCTCCAAGAACTCCCACGTGCTCTCGCTCGAGCGCCGCCCCGCGATCACGGCAGACCTGCCGGCGACGAACCTGGTGATCGTCGTGGAGACGGGCGACGACGACTTGCGGGGCGGCCAGGACAACGCGCTGGCCGAGCTGCAGTTGCGCAACGGCTTCCGATATCGCCTCGAGCTGAACGGAACGCAGAGGTGGGCGAAGCAAAGCGTCCACGAGGTGGAGTGGAGGCTCCCCGCGGGGCTGGTCGTCGGCGATCTCGCTTCCTTCGGAATCAAGACCACGAACCAGGGCGGGATCAATGGAGACGTGTGGGACGTCAGGAGCCTCACCGTCGACGTCGAGAGCACGCCCACCTCTCCGCGCAAGAGGCTGCTGGACCTTCGCGGCAACCCCTGGCGCCGCTTCTCCGGTGTCCATCCGGAATGGACGACCAAGCTCCGCACGCCCGATCCGATCGCAGACGAGGATCCGGTGGGCTATCTCCGGGTCCTCATCGGCGTGGGACGGGACGGCCTGGGCCCGAACAGCCGCGCGCGCGCCGAGGTCCAGATCCTCGACAAGCCCTCGGTGGTCGTGGACCTCAATGGTGGTTTGCCGTGGGTCCCCCAGGCCACGTACCAGCGGATCGTGGAGCTGCCGCCGGGCACGACGCGCGGGGACCTGGTGTCGCTGAAGATCGCCGCGGATCTGGCCGGCGGCCTGATGGCCGACACCTGGGACATCGCCGACGTCCGCGTCGAAGTCGTCGAGGATCCCGTCGCGCGCTGGCTCGCGGCCTACCGTGAGGCGGTGGCGGTCCTGGGGACCGACGGCTCGGTCGCGCTCGGGACGGACATGAACGGCTTCGCCTTCCAGATTCCGTTCTGCGCCAAGCCGATTGCGTATCCCTTCAGGATGCCGGCGAGCTTGAGCCGCGACCCGGCTCACCCCATCGAGATGGGCAGGCAGCGGGTCGGCGACAAGGAGTTCGACTTCCACCACGACGGCCTTTCGACCTACGGCCTCCTCCCCGACTTCCTCTTCGCGCTCAGCGAGCTGGCGAAGAAGGACACGGAGCAGGCCGAGGCGTTCGCAAAGCTCTTCCAGTCCGCCGAGGCGGTCATCCGCATGTGGGAGGCGGTCGAGGCCGCCGCTGCGGCGACGAGCCCGACCTGACGCTCGAAGGCGATGAGGACGGACACGGCTCTCGCGGCCGCCTCGGCCCGTGGCAGGGCGCGGGCCGGTTGTTGTAGGGTGGCGCCGCAGTCTGGAGGAGTGGCCGAGCTGGTCTAAGGCAGCGGTCTTGAAAACCGCCGTGGGTTCACGCCCACCAGGGGTTCGACTCCCTTCTCCTCCGCTCACGAAGGCCCCGGATCTCCGGGGCCTTTCCTTTAGGAGCGGCTGCACCTCCGCAAATCTTCCCTCGCTCTTCACGGAGTCCAGCAGCCTCACTGCGCCGCGCTTCACGTCCGGCGACCAGTGGCGTAGCCGATCGTCATCTCGATCGACCCGGGGCCCAGCGCGGCCGGACGCCCTTCGCCGCGAGCAGGCCAAGCGGACGAGAACCGCGAACACCCTCGCGCAGCACGGGTCGCAGGTCGGCGCGGACGAACTCGCGCGCTGCCCCTTCAGGCAGGCAGCCGTCGCTCGGAAGCGATGCTGCATCGGAGAGGGCGTCGGGCGGCAAGGTGGCCGACGTGCTACGGTCAACCCCGATGGCACTCGCCGACCCCGCCCCCAGAAATCACGCCCAGCTCCAAATCGGCGACCGCGCGGACCGGACCGTCGGCTGCCGCCTCTTCAACTCCGCCTCTTGTGGCAAGCACTCCCTGCCCGGGGTCTGCGCCTTCGCCCGGGACGACGGGATGTGCATGGCTCCGCCCAGAGGCTGGAAGCTCCAGTACGCGAAGCTGAGCGTCGGGGCCTTGGTGCTGTAGTCGCCGACGAGGCGTGTCGCGCCGTCTGGCATCACCGACTGCGCTGCGGGACGCCGTTCCGGCGACCGCCTGCCGACCGCCGAGGTCTCGCTGCGCTCTTCCCGAGCGCGGCGCGCGACTCCGGCGCAAGCCGCGAGAGGCCTCGCTGCGCCGGACGGGCGCCGGCAACGAAGGGGCGCAGGCCACTCGCACGATGGGTGAATGCGAGCAGGACCTCTGACTCCGCCGCAAGAGTCCTTTAGCGAACCTTGTCGAGCAGGCTGCGCAAAATCGCGGGGGAATTGTCCGGGTGGAGGTCTCCCCCATTAAGTCGGGAAGCAGGTAGGCAACCGTGCGAGCGGCACCTGCATCGAAGGCCACACATCGGGTTTCACCGCAGTCCACGAAGTCGAGGTCGTCCGCAGCGAGTCTCAGCCGGTGCGCCCCGCGAGGATGGGACGCCTGACGCCATCTCCCTGACGTCCCACCAGCATCCACCAACCAGACAGACCGTCGTCTCCGGCTCTCTGCGAGAGCCGGCGGGAGGGGAGTGCGCAGGGCCGCGCACCCCGTCGTCTCCCGCTCACGAAACGCCGTCCGAACGACGGCCTGGCCCTGGTCCAGGAGGAGCAGATGAAGATCATTGCGACAAGCGCGCTGCTCGCGATGTCCGTCATGCTCGTCGGTGCACCGGCGAGCGCCCAGTCATTCAGGGTGCAGTGTCCGGCGATCACCGCGCTGCACCCGGGCCGGTGCTCCGGGGGCACCAACGCCGGGCAGGCCTGCCAGAAGGCCCCCGACTGTCCGGACGCGACCGGCTCCTGCCTGCCGATGGGAGCCAGCGTCGACCCGGCCCACCCCGGGCAGATCAAGTGCCAGCACGTCGGCGGCGGCGACGGCTTCGCCACCATGGGCGACGGCCACCAGATCTACCTGTTCGCCTTCAGCCCGCTCTCCGGCCTGGCCGACATCGAGGCCGGCAAGCCCGGGACGTCGACCGCGGACGTCTTCAACGCGGGCTACCTCGGGCCCAACTACTCCACGGTGGGGGCGGGGACCTGCTCCGGCGGCACCAACGCCGGCGAGCCCTGCCGGGCGCTCTCCGAATGCCCGGACCGCGCCTCGAGCGGCGTGGCCTGCACGCTGCCCTCGGGCATCAACGTCGCGGCGACGCCCAACAACGGGGCCATCACCGAGCCGGCGGGGATCATGGACATGGGCATCCTCGCCGGGAACGCGCCGGCGCCGATGATGGCCATCGACGAGGACGACGAGTTCTTCCTGACCCTGAGCAACCCCGGAATGATCATGCGGCCGGACCTCTTCGAGCAGCACACGGTCCACTTC
The DNA here is from genome assembly GCA_036504155.1 of Myxococcales bacterium. Classification (GTDB taxonomy): domain Bacteria; phylum Myxococcota; class Myxococcia; order Myxococcales; family UBA5297; genus JACRCT01. The sequence goes on along the minus strand of DASXVQ010000042.1, from coordinate 19,433 downwards.
CACGGCTACCCGAACGCCTCGTCCTACTTCGACGGCGTCCCGGACGCCTCGGTGGCCATCAACATCGCCGGAAGCTTCACCTACTACTACACGGCCCCCGACGCGGGGACGTACTTCTGGCACTGCCACATCACCCCGCCCGAGCACCTGCAGATGGGGATGGTGGGCCAGCTGTACGTGCGCCCGCGCCAGAACCGCCTCAACGCCAACCAGTCGCTGCGCGACGCGCTCATCGCCGGGAACAGGCAGGCCGCGGTCGACCCGCTGGCGACGGGGATGGGCTGCTCGGACCTGCTGTGCACCGGCCAGACCCCGGTCCCGCCGCCCAACGCCGCCACCGGCGGCGCCAGGTACGCCTACAACGACGGCGACGGCTCGACCCGCTACGACGTCGAGTACCCGATCCAGATGATGGGGTTCGACCCGAACTTCCACTACGTGGGCATGACCTTCAACCCGGAAGCCTTCGCGGACATGAAGGACAAGTACTTCCTGCTGAGCGGGCGCAGCTACCCGGACACCGTCGCGCCGGGCCCCATCTCCACGCTCTCCGCCGACGGCGTCTCCCGGCCGTCGCAGCCGGTGCCCGCCCTCATCAAGATCGACAAGTCGGCGGGCCAGACGCGGGCGCTGCTGCGCATCTCCGACCTGAGCGTGACCGAGTTCACGACGCTGGCGACCATCGGCATCCCGATGAAGGTCATCGCCCAGAACGCGCGCCTGCTGCGCGACCTGGCGGGCAACAACCTCTACTACGACACCAACTCCATCACCCTCGGAGGAGGGGAGTCGGCCGACGTCCTCCTCGACGCGACCGACGTGCCGCAGGGCACCTACTTCCTCTACTCCACCAACCTCGACCACCTCTCCAACGACGCCGAGAACTTCGGCGGAATGATGACCGAGATCCAGGTCAACTAGGAGCCGCCCCATGCGTCCCGAGACGACGACGATTCGAGGTTCCCTGCTGGTCCTGGCCGTCCTGCTCGCCGCCCCCTCGGCGCGGGCCGCGGTGCCCGGCATCACCGGCACCTCGTTCAACCTGGTCGCGACGGCCGACTTCGTCAGCCAGCCCGACGGCGCCTCCATCTACGCCTGGGGCTACGGCTGCGACCCGGCCAGCACGCCGAGCTTCGCGCCGTTCCCCGGGGCCTGCCCGCTGATGCAGATGCCGGGGCCGACCTTGATCGTCCGCGAAGGCCAGCCGATCACCGTGACGCTCAAGAACGGCCTGCCTCCCGCGGCGGGCAACACCTCCCTCGTCTTCCCGGGGTTTCAGGTCGCCACGACCGGCGGGGTGGCCGGCCTCATGGCGCAGGAGGCGGCGAGCGGCGGCGGCGGCGTGACCTACGCCTTCACCGCGACGCGGCCTGGGACGTTCGCCTACTACAGCGGAAGCCAGCCCGAGCTGCAGATCGAGATGGGCCTCTTCGGGGCGCTCGTCGTCCTGCCTTCGGCCGCACCCGCGGGCTGCACGCAGGGCGCGTACTCGCTGGCGGCCTCGGCCTACGACCACCCGGACACCTGCTACGACCGCGAGTACATGTTCCAGATCAGCGAGATCGACTCGCGCATCCACGAGCGGGCCCTGGCGCAGGTGCAGGCCTGCGCCGCCGCGCCCTGCCCCAAGATCTCCGCGGTCGTCGAGCCCTATCGGCCGAACTACTACCTGCTCAACGGCCGCTCGATGCCCGACGACATGGACACCTCCTACGCGCCCGGCTACGTGCACCAGCCCTACAACGCCAACCCGCACATGCACCCCGGGGAGCGGGTGCTGATGCGGATGATCGGCCAGGGGCGCTGGCAGCACCCGTTCCACTTCCACGGCAACCACGCCCGCGTGCTGGCACGCGACGGCAACCTGCTGCTGAGCGCGGTGGACGGCGTCTCGCTGGCGGGCCCGCTGCTCTTCACGACGCCCACGGTCTCGGGCCAGACGCAGGACCAGATCTTCAGCTGGAGCGGCAAGGGGCTGAACTGGGACGTCTACAACCACCGCGCCGGCGACGGCAGCAAGTGCACCCCGGACGCCTCCGGCTTCCACTCGGTGAAGACGGACCCCAACTACGGCGAGTGGTGCGCGGACCACCGCAAGCCCATCCCGGTGACCCCGCCCGACCCGACCATCGTCGCGCTGGGCCAGTGGTACGCGGGCACGCCGTACCTGGGCCTGCAGACCACCGGGGCGTTCACCAACACCAACGAGCCGCCCGGGACGCTCAACCAGAACCCGCAGGCCGGCTACGCGTACATGTGGCACTCGCACAACGAGCGCGAGATCACCACGAACGACGTGTTCCCCGGCGGAATCATGTCGATGCTGCTGATCGATCCGCCCACCTGGCAGATCGACGAGACCCTCTGAAGCACCGCTTCACGACATCTCCACGGCGTTCCTGACGAGTGTGGGAGGACCCCATGCAGTCGTATGGCTCGAAGTCTGTTCGCGTGATGACGGCGGCGGTATTGGCGGCAGTGGCGCTGGGCGGCGCCTCCTGCGACCACGGCGGGGCGCCGGGCGCGGCGCAGGTGCAGAGCCGCTTGGGCGCCGGGCTGGTCCAGGTGGTCAGCTCGCCGGGGACTCCCGTCCAGCTGACGGCGCAGCGCATGTCCACCACGCTGCGGGACGGGACGAGCGTGCCGATGTGGGGCTTCTGCACCACCGGGTCGTGCACGGGTTCCTGGGCGCCGGGCCCGACCATCGTGGCCGCCGCCGGCACGAGCCTGCAGATCGCGCTGACGAACGAGCTCCCGGTGCCGACCTCGCTGGTCGTCCTCGGGCAGCGGGGCGGCGGCCTCGGCGCCCCGGCGAAGATGGACGGCCCGGCACACACCGGCCAGAACTACACGACCTTCCCCGGCAACGCGCCGGTCAACCCGCCGGGCACGCCGCCGGCCTTCGTGCCGCCGGTGCAGGGGCAGCGCGTCCGCTCCTTCGGCACCGAGCTTCCGGCGGCGAGCCCCGCGCAGACCCTGACCTGGGACAACCTCAAGCCGGGCACCTACCTCTACGAGACGGGGACGCTGCCGTCCCTGCAGGTGCCGATGGGCCTGTACGGCCTCTTGATCGTGACGACGGCGCCCTCGGCCGGCGGCACGTTCACCCCGGGCGCCGCCTACCCCGGCGTGAGCTACGACGCCGACGTGTCGCTGCTGCTCAGCGAGATCGACCCGGCGCAGAACCGCGCGGTCGACGCCGCCGCGGTGGCGGGCGCGGACGTGAACAAGCGCTTCGATGACCCGACCTGCTCGGCGGCGGCGCCCTGCTACCCGGCGGCGGTCAACTACACGCCGACCACCTTCCTCATCAACGGCCAGTCGTTCGACAAGACCGCGCCGCAGAGCTCGCTGTTCGACATGGCGCCCGCGGCCGCGGGCAGCGGCAACGTCCTGGTGCGCCTGGCCAACGCCGGCTCGCGCAGCCACGTCCCGGCCATCCTCGGCCTGCCGATGGCGATCGTCGGCGAGGACGGCAACAAGGCGCCGGGCAATCCCAGGGTGCAGAACGAGCTCCTGCTGACCGCGGGCAAGACGCACGACGTCCTGCTGAGCCCGCCCACCGCGGGCGGGTCCTTCAGCCCCGCGACCTACCCGGTCTTCGATCGCTCCTTGAGCCTCACCGCCGCCGGCCAGCCGGAGGGCGGCATGCTGGGCTTCCTCACCATCAACCACGCGTCGGCGGTGGCCGCCGGCGCCGCGCCGGGCGCGCCCGGGATGCTGCCCGCGGCCATCGTCCCGGCGGCCGTCGACGACGCCTTCAACGTCCCGTTCAACACCGCCTTCGGCGGCAACGTGGCGGCCAACGACGTCGCCGTCTACACCGTCGCGCTGGGGACGAACGTCGGCCACGGCACGCTCGCCCTCGCCGGCGACGGCAGCTTCAGCTACACGCCCAACGCCGGCTTCAGCGGCACCGACTCGTTCACCTACGGCGGCAACGGCGGCGCCGCCGGGACCGCGACGGTGAACCTGGTGGTCGCCGCCCAACTCACCGGCGCCGGCAACAGCCCCGTCGCCAACGCCGACAGCTACACCAGCGTCATCGCCGGCAAGTTCAGCGTGGCGCGCCCGGGCGTGCTCTCCAACGACACCGACCCGAACAAGTTCCCGCTCACCGCCGGCTCGGTGGCGGGCAGCACCTGCGCCTCCGTGTCGCTCGCCGCCGACGGCTCCTTCAGCGCCACCGCGGCCGGCGCGTCGTGCCAGTTCACCTACCTGGCGACGAACTCCCAGGGGACCGCGAGCGCGCCGGCGACGGTCGCCCTCGCCTTCGGCACCGCCTCCAACCTGAGCGTCGCCGTCGTCGACGGCTCGGACCCGTCCATCGCGATCTCCGACTTCCGCTGGACCCTGCAGGAAGACCTGACGTTCAAGCACGACACCGCCGCCACGCCGTCTCTGGGCACGCGCAGCCTCGGCACCAGCTTCCACCGCAGCCACATGCCCGTCGTCGCCACCGGCTGCGTCGGGGCGATCAGCTGCGGCAGCGGCCAGACGGTGCTCGACCCGGCCACCGGCGTGCGCGTCACCGTCGGCGACGCCGAGGCGCTGGCGCGCCAGACGCTGCCCTCGCGGGTCGCGCTGGACCCGTCGAAGAACTACTACCTGTCCATCCTGCCCGGCGACGCCGGGAGCCCCCCGGGCCACGCCATGGGCGGCGCCGAGGTCAAGCGCCTGGCGAACGGCTCCTGGGCGCCGCTGAACGTCAAGCTGCAGCCGAGCCCGCTCGAGCCCGCGCAGATGAGCGTCTACGTCTACGAGGACGACCAGCCAACCAACGGGCAGAACGAGCCCGTGGAGCGACCGCTGGGCGGCTTCAACCTGATCCTCAACGACCCCGCCGGCCGCACCGGCGACGTCGCCGGCCAGCAGACCTTCGACGCCTTCAACATGCCGCTGTCCAACTCGCTGCTGGGCCGGCCGGGCTGCCCGGACGAGCTCAACGCGGCGACCAACGGCACCGGGACCACCGCGACGGGCAACCTCGTCGGCGCGATCTACACCTGCCCCAACGACCCGAACGAAGGCACCCCCGCCGCCGACCCGGCGAAGTACGCCCTGGCCGGCCACGCGCTCATCAAGAACCTGACCCCCGCGCGCTACGACGTCCTCGCGCACCCCGGAGCGGCGCGGGAGGCCGCAGGCGAGGTGTGGTGGCAGACCGAGACCCTGGAGGGCACCCAGGCGCAGGACGCCTTCGTCGGCATCCGCGAGCCCGTGTACTTCCAGGAGTTCGGCCCGCCCGGCCCGCACGTCACCATCGGCTTCGTCAGCCCCGGCCGCGTCGCCGCCTTCGCAGCCGCCAACAAGCTGGTCGGCACCCACTCCATCACCGGCAAGGTGACCAACCAGCACATGTCGCACCCCAGCGACGTGACGCTGTGGGACTCGGCCTCCTACGACCTGCTCTCGTCGACCACCTGCCAGGTGGTCCTCAACTCGCAGGCCGGCGACGGCCGGGCCATCGCCTCGGCCCAGTGCGACCCGGACGGCAACTTCACCCTGACCGGCGTGCCCGCCGGCTCGTTCGAGCTGGCCGTCTTCGACCAGTGGCTCGACCAGATCATCCAGACCAGCGCCGTCACCGTCCCCGCCGCCATCGCCACCGTCGCCCTGGGCGACCTCCCGGTGCTCAGCTGGTTCACGCAGTACGACCAGAACATCTTCCAGGACCTGAACAGGAACGGCGTCTACGACCCCGGCGAGCCGGGCATCGCCAACGTGCCGCTGACGGTGCGCTACCGCACCGGCGCCCCGTCGAACTCGACGCTCACCGACAGCAACGGCAACGGCCTGCTCCCCGAGCTGTTCCCGCTCTTCAACTGGTACGTCGCCGAGGCCGACACCACGCGCTTCAAGCAGACCGGCGTCAGCGTCGTGGTCGACGGCGGCGGCAAGACCGACGCCACCGGCGACGGCGCGGGGCTGTGGGCCTCCACCTACCCCACCGGCGAGTCGAGCGTGCGCACGGAGATCCCGGGCGCCCTCAGCTACGGCGTGCAGAGCTTCATCAGCCAGCGCAACCAGGTGAACTGGGGCCGCGCGCCCTACGCGCCGGGCGAGAACGGCGGCGTCGTCGGCTACGTCGTCTACTCCTCGACGCGCCCCTTCGACGACATGCGCTACAACGTGCAGACCCTCTGGGAGCCGCTGGTCCCGCGCGTCGCCGTCAACCTCTACAAGAAGGAGACGCTGCCCGATGGCACCGAGACCCTGACGAAGGTCGACGCGACCACGACCTCGAGCTTCGACGACTTCGTCAACCTGGTCTGGGGCGCCGACGGCAAGCAGTACCAGCTGGGCGCCGACAACAAGCTGCGCGACCCGGCCAGCGCGGCGCTGGCCCCGGCGGCCGCCTACCCGGCCGGCGCGCAGGTGAACCTCCAGTGCCCGGGCCAGAAGAGCACCGACCCGTTCGTCAGCTACACCCTGGGCGCCGGCGACCGGCAGCGCTGCTACGACGGCTTCCACAACTGGAACCAGGTGCAGGCCGCGCCCTACGACGGCCGCTACGTGTTCCCCAGCGCCGAGTACGTCGCCGCCCATCCGCTCGGCGAAGCGCAGAAGGCCGCCGGCCAGACGCTGGTCAGCCTGCCGGCCGGGACGTACGTGGTCGAGGTGGTGACGCCGCCCGGCTACGAGGTCGTCAAGGAGGAGGACAAGAACATCTTCATGGGCGACGCGTTCAACGCGCCCGCGACGCAGCAGTTCGGCGCGCTCTCCAACATCTTCATCCTCCCCGACCAGGCGACGCTGGGGAACGCCAACCCCGGCAACCCCGAGACCGGCGACCCCGGCTTCCAGAGCGACCCGACCACCGACCTGGGCGTGTCCTCGTCGATGCTGGTGTTCGCCGAGTGCGTCGGCCAGCTGCACCGCGTGCCCGACTTCCTGAGCCTGTTCCCGCAGGCGCAGCAGGTGGCGCCGTTCGCGGGCATGGACCGGCCGCTGTGCGACCGCAAGAAGGTCGTGCTCGGCGACCAGGCGCAGGCCAGCGCCACCTTCTTCGTCTTCACCGAGGTGCCGGCGGCCGCCAACAACACCGGCATGATCCTCGACGACGCCTCCTCGGAGTTCAACGCGGCGGCGCCCGACTTCGGCGAGAAGGCCTCGGTGCCGTTCGTCCCGGTCTCCATCAAGGACTCCTCCGGCCAGGAGATCAGCCGCACCTACAGCGACCAGTGGGGCACCTACAACATGATGACCCCCTCGAGCTGGCTGGTGAACCCGCCGACGCCCTCGGGCTACGGCCCGAACATGCTGGTCACCTGCATGAACGACCCGGGGCCGATCGCGGATCCCGCGGGCAGCATCGACCCGGCCACGGGCAAGGTCCGCCTGATCACCGACCCGGCCTACAACCCGGCCTACAGCAACTTCTGCTACACAAACCCCTTCATGCCGGGGCAGACGACCTACCTGGACACCCCGGTCCTCCCGATCGCCGCGTTCGCCGCCGGCTACAACCCGGCCGACTGCGCGCTGCCCGGCGCCTCCCCGGCCATCAAGCGCGTCGACAGCAGCGCGGGCTTCGGGCCCTGGCTGCCCGCCGCCGGCGGCACCCTGACCATCACCGCCGAGGGCGATCAGCAGGTGCTCAACCCGGCCTACGCCGGCCCGTTCGCCACGGGCGGCCTCGCCAGCCAGCGCACGGTCCTTCGCCACTACGGCTTCGGCACCGCCAAGGGCAAGCTGAGGATCGGCAACGTCGACCTCACGGCGGCCACCGGCTGGAGCGACGGGACCCTCACGGTCAACGTCCCGTCCGGCACGCCGAGCGGCGAGCTGAGCATCACCACCGCCTCGGGCGTCGCCTCCGTCGACACCGTCACCGTGACCCTCGGCGGCGGCGCGCCGACGCGGGTGACGAGCGGCGGCAGCCTGCAGGGCGCCATCGACGCGGCGAAGCCGGGCGAGCTGATCCTGGTCGACGCCGGCACCTACAACGAGCTGGTCGTGATGTGGAAGCCGGTGCGGCTGCAGGGCGTCGGGGCGTCGTCGGTGGTCATCAACGCCGCCAAGTTCCCGACCAGGAAGCTCGAGCAGTGGCGGCCGCGCATCAACGGCCTGTTCGCGGTGGACGCGGTCACCGGCAACCTGACCGGCACCCCGCAGGTCGATCCGCTGCCCACGCAGGAGATCACCGGCGGCGTGGTCCTGCTGGAACCGACCGTGCTGGGCTCGGAAGAGGGCGCCGGCATCACCGTGCTGGCCAAGAACCTGCCGGCCGGCAGCTGCAGCGGCGGCGCGGTCAGCACCTGGGGCTCGCCGGTCACCGACAGCAACTTCCGCTGCAAGCCCTCGCGCATCGACGGGCTCAGCGTGACCGGCGGCGACGCCGGCGGCGGCATCTACGTCAACGGCTGGGCGCACGGCCTGGAGATCGCCAACAACCGCGTCTACGGGAACGCCGGCGCGTTCAACGGCGGCGTCCGGGTCGGCGTGCCCTACCTCGAGCTGGCGGCCCTGCCCGCCGGCCTCACCGCCGGGCGCATCAACGGGCTGGGCTACGACGTCGGCGTGAAGATCCACCACAACGCGGTCACCAAGAACGGCACGGTGGAAGGGCCCGGCACGGGCGGCGGGGCGGGCGGCGGCGTCTCGATCTGCGCCGGCACCGACGGCTACAGCCTCGACCACAACTTCATCTGCGGGAACATCTCCAGCTCCGACGGCGGCGGCATCGGCCACCTGGGCTTCAGCCAGAACGGGTCCATCAACAACAACCAGGTCCTGTTCAACCAGAGCTTCCAGCAGACGGGCTCCACCCACGGCGGCGGCATCTTCGTCGGCGGCGAGCCGCCCATCGCCGGGGCGCTGACCCTGGGCACCGGCGACGTGACGATCGACGCCAACCTCGTCCGCGGCAACTTCGCCGAGGGCGGGCAGGGCGGCGGCATCCGCCTGCAGCAGGTCAACGGGGCCGACGTCGCGGCCTACCGCGAGCCGGGACGCTGGCACCAGATCACGCTCAGCAACAACCTGATCGTGAACAACGTGGCGGGCTGGGCGGGGGGCGGCATCTCCCTGGCCGACACGCTGCGCGCCGGCATCGCCGACAACACCATCGCCTCCAACGACAGCACCGGCATCGCGGGCGTGGTGCTGGCCGGCGGGGTCGCGCTGCCCGGGCAGACGCCGGGACGCGCGGGGGTGGGCTACCCGAGCGCCGCAGGCATCGTCTCCGAGATCACCAGCGTCCAACTGCTCGCCGCGCTGCCGACCTTCGGGCTCAAGCTGGTCAACGCCATCTCCCAGCCCACCGCCTTCGTGGACAACATCCTCTGGCAGAACCGAAGCTTCTATTACTCGGGCGACGGCCGGCTCTGCGTCGGCAACAGCCGCGCGGCCGCGGGCGGGGCGTGCACCACGCTCGCCGACCAGAGCGCCACCGGGCAGTGCCCCGCCGGGGCGAAGTACTGGGACCTGGGCGTGCTGGGCGACGCCAGCGTCGCCCCGGGCCTGCTGCGCCTGACCCCGAACTTCTCGGTGATGACCAGCACCTCCGGCTACTTCGGCATCGGCAACCGGTCGACGAACCCGAGGCTGGTCAGCCAGTACTGCAACGGCTCGCGCGCCGTGCCGGAGCTGGGGGCCGTGCTCAACCCGCCGACCGTCCTGAACCTGCAGGTCGCGGCCACCGCCGACGAGGGCAACAACTACGTGAACCTGCGCTACGGGCCGCTGTACGCGCAGAACCCGGTCGGCGGCGGCACCTTCGGCAACTACCACCTCAGCGGGACGCTCTCCTCCGCCTACAACAACGGCACGGCGCTGGGCGCATCCAACCATGACTTCGACGGTCAGTCGCGGCCGCAGGCCTTCGCCTACGACATCGGCGCCGACGAGTTCACCCCGTGAGGCCGGCCATGGTCCAAGGACGCTTCCGCCTTCTCGCCGTCGCGCTGCTGGCCGGGGTCGTGTCGTCGGCCGGCAGCGCCCGGGCCTCCGAGCCCGGGGCCGAACCGCGGTCGCGGTCGCGGTCGGGGAGGAGCCTGGTCGAGGCGCGTGCGGCGCAGGCCCAGGCCCGGCCGGCCGCGAGCGCCTCGAGCTGGCGCGCCCGGCGCGGGCAGTTCTTCCAGCGCAACTGGGGCATCGACGTCGTCGGCGTCCGGTGCGTCTCGTCCGGGCTGATGCTCCGCTTCGATTACCGCGTGGTCGACCCGGAGCGGGCCAAGGTCCTGACCGATCGCAAGACCCGGCCGTTCCTCGTCGACGAGGCGACCGGGACGGCGCTGGCGGTGCCGGCGATGGAGAACATCGGCGAGCTGCGCCAGGTGGCGCCGCTCGAGGCGCGGCGGACGTACTTCATGATCTTCGGCAACCCCGGAGGCCTGGTGAAGCCGGGCAGCCGCGTCTCGCTGGTGATGGGCAGCTTCCGTGTGGACGGCCTGGAGGTGCAGTGATGGGTGCCAAGCTGGCGGTGCTGGTGGCGTCGTCCCTCGCGGCCGTCTCCGTGTTGTCCACCGCGGGCTGTGGCTCCGGCAACGGCGCCGTCGACGAGGTGGTCGCGAAGAACGCCTTGGCGCGGGGCGGGCTGGACGCCTGGCGCGCGGTGCGCTCGATGACCCTGACCGGCAACCTGGAGGCGGGCGTCGCCCGGGATCCGCTCAAGCTGGCGAAGTCGTTCCAGCAGACCCGCGACGCGAAGGCCGCGGCGGCGCGGAAGGCGCGGGTGCGCCAGGCGGAGGCGGCCAAGGAGAAGCCGGTGCAGCTGCCGTTCGCCCTGGAGCTGGCGCGGCCGCGCAAGAGCCGCCTGGAGATCCAGTTCAAGGGCGAGACCGCGGTGCAGGTCTACGACGGGACCCACGGCTGGAAGCTGCGCCCGTTCCTGGGACGGCACGAGGTCGAGCCGTTCAACGCCGAGGAGCTCAAGCTCGCCTCCGCCCAGGCGGACCTCGACGGCCCGCTCCTCGACGCCGAGGCCAAGGGCAGCCGCATCGCGCTGCTGGGCACCGAGAAGGTCGGCGGCCGCGAGGCCTACAAGCTCGAGGTGACCCCCAAGTCCGGCGAGGTGCGGCACGTCTGGGTCGACACGCAGACGTTCCTGGAGGCGCAGGTGGACGGGACGCGCCGGATGGACGGCAAGGCCCGCACCGTCCTGACCGCGATGCGCGACTACAAGAGCGTCGGCGGGCTGATGGTCCCGCACACCCTGGAGACGACCGTCGAGGGCGTGGCGGGCTCCGAGAAGATCCTCGTCCAGCACGTGGAAGTGAACGCCGAGCTGGCCGACGCCCGCTTCGCCAGGCCGGAGTGAGCCGCGGCCGCTACCCATCACCCCCAGCTCGTCGAGGGGTCTGCAGTCGTACCGAGGAGGTCGTCATGAGAGTCGCGAGGGTCGTGGTGGGATTGGTGGCCGGGTTCGCGGTGCTCTTCAATCCGACGAGCGGGGCGAAGGCCGAGGAGGCGGCGGCGGTTGCTCCTGCTGCTGCTCCTCCTGCTGCTGCTGCCGATCCCCATGCGCACTGCCGGGAGATGGCCGCCAAGGCGGCGATGAAGCGGGCCACCGACTCGAGCGTCGACTACAAGCTCCCCGACGTGCGCCTGGTGCGGGACGACGGCAAGTCCGTGACGCTGGCCGAGGAGCTCTCCGACGGCCGGCCGGTGGTCCTCAACTTCATCTACACGACCTGCAACACCATCTGCCCGGTGATGAGCCAGACCTTCGCGCAGCTGCAGCGCAAGTTGGGAGACGAGGCCGGCAAGGTGCACATGGTCTCCATCTCCATCGACCCGGAGTACGACACGCCGGCGAGGCTGGCCGAGTACTCCAAGCGGTTCGGCGCCGGGGCGCAGTGGCACTTCTACACCGGCACCGCCCAGGACAGCGTCGCCGCGCAGCGGGCCTTCGACGCCTTCCGCGGCGACAAGATGAGCCACACCCCGGTGACCTTCCTGCGCCCCGCCTCGGGGAGCCGGTGGGTGCGCGTCGACGGCTTCGCGACCTCGGACGAGCTGGCGGCCAAGGTTCGAGAGCTGGTGGCCTCCCGGTGAAGAGCCGCGGCGCGCGCGCCCTGGCCCTGGCGCTCGGGATCGGCCTGCCGATCGCGGGCTCGTGGGCGCAGTCGGGGACCTCGGCCTCCGCCGAGCGTCTGTTCCGGCAAGGCGTGCTGCCTTCGGGGAGGCCGCTGCGCGGCGAGCGCGAGGGCGGCGTCGCCGTCGAAGGGCTCACCGCCGCGTGCGCCTCCTGCCACCGCCGCAGCGGCCTGGGCAGCTGGGAAGGGCAGCTCGTCATCCCGCCGATCATCGGCCGGTACCTGTTCCGCGCCGGGGCGCGCAACGTCCAGGATCCGGAGCTTCCCCACGTGCAGGGCTACGTCCCGCGCCGCGAGGCGTACACCGAGGCGACGCTGGCCCGGGCCATCCGCGAGGGCGTCGACCCGCAGGGCCGCAGGCTCAACTTCCTGATGCCGCGCTACCAGCTCGACGACGCGACCATGGCGTCGCTCGTCGCCTACCTCAAGGGGCTGACGAACGGCGCGGTGCCCGGCGTGGAGAGCGACACGCTGCACTTCGCGACCATCGTCACCCCGGACTCCGACCCGGTCGCGCGCAAGGGCATGCTCGACGTGCTGCAGCAGTTCTTCGCCGACAAGAACGCGGGCTACCGCGGCGAGACCCGACCGCTGCAGTCGACGCGCGGGGTGATGTACCGGGTCAACCGCAAGTGGCAGCTGCACGTCTGGGAGCTGAGCGGCGCGCCCGAGACCTGGGAGAAGCAGCTGCACGACAAGCTGGCGGCGACGCCGGTGTTCGCCGTCATCTCCGGCATCGGCGGGAAGACCTGGGCGCCGGTCCACCGCTTCTGCGAGCGCGAAGGCGTCCCCTGCCTGCTGCCGAACGTCGAGCTGCCGGTGGTCGCCGAGAGCGACTTCTACCCGGTCTACTTCTCCCGCGGCGTGCTGCTCGAGGCCGATCTCGTCGCCCGGCAGCTGAAGGCGGACCGCGAGCGGCGGGGGCTCAAGCGGCTGGTCCAGGTCTACCGAGAGGGCGATGTCGGGCAGGACGCGGCCAAGGCGCTGGCGGCGGCCGCCCCCGGGCTGGGGATGACCGCGACGAACCGGCCGATCCGCGCCGGCGAGGCCAAGAAGGACCTGGACGCGGCGGTGAAGGAGACCGGCGCCGGCGACGCGCTGGTGCTGTGGCTGCGCCCCGAGGACCTGAAGGCGCTGCCGGCGGCTGCGCCCGCAACGGCGGCGGCGATCTTCGCCTCGGGCTTGCTGGGAGGGGAGGAGGATGCCCCGCTCCCCGCGTCGTGGCGCCCGGTCGCGCAGCTGACCTATCCCTTCGACCTGCCGGAGCAGCGCAGGGTGCGCATGAGCATCCCGCTGGGCTGGTTCAAGGTCCGCCACGTCCCCGTGGTGGACGAGCGGGTGCAGGCCGACACCTACCTCGCGTGCGTCATCCTCGCCGAGACGCTGGGCCACATGCTGGACAGCTTCGTGCGCGACTATCTGGTGGAGCGCGTCGAGGTCCTGCTGAGCCACCGGCTGGTGAACGGGTACTACCCGAGGCTGGGGCTCGCCCCGGGTCAGCGCTTCGCCTCCAAGGGCGGGTACCTGGTGCGCTTCGGCGAGCCGCAGGGGAGCCGGCTGGTGGCGAGCACGGAGTGGGTGAGCCCGTAGCCGGAGGTCTCGTCCCATGGCTTGGAGGCGCGTTCTCGCGGTGCTTGGCGCACTCCTCCCCGGCCTGGCGAGCGGCCCGGCCCGGGCGTGCTCCATCTGCAGCAGCGGCGATCCGCTGCTGTCCGCCCGGGACGCGGCGACCGGGGAGGGGAGGCTGCGGCTGGACCTGGGCGGCGAGGTGACTTCGGCCTGGGCGCGCAGCGAGGAGGAGCCCTCGGCGGTGGAGTCGGTCACCCAGGTCACCCTCTCGGCGACGGCGGCGTTCAGTCCCTGGGAACGGCTGGGGCTCGTGGTCCAGCTGCCGGTGGTGCTCAAGCTCCTCGGGGCCCGCGACTCGGCGGGCCTGGGCGATTTCGAGGTGGCGGCGCGGCTGCTCGCGCTGCGCCACGTCGACTACCACCAGCTCAGCCGGCACACGCTGGCGCTGTCGGCGGGCCTGTCGCTGCCCACCGGCGTCAACGACCGCGGCGAGGGCGGCGTGCGCCTCGACGAGCACGACCAGCCCGGGACGGGCGCGTTCGGACCCTTCCTCGGGGTCCAGTACCGCTTCGAGCGCGACCCGTGGAGCGCGTTCGTGGGCGTCGCGGGGCGCGCCTGGACGGCCAACGCCTTCGGGTACCGGCACGGCCCCGCGCTGCAGTGGACGGCGCTCGCCCAGTACCGGCCGATCGAGCGACTCGCCGTCGAGGCGGGCGTCGATGGCCGGTACGCCGCGCGGGACCTCTCGCAGGGGCAGCTGCAGGCCAGCACCGGCGGCCTGGTCCTGGCGGCGGCGCCGGGCGTCCTGGTGCGCGCGGTGGGCGAGCTGTGGGTGACCGCCCGGGTGCAGGTGCCGCTCTTCACGCACCTCTTCGGCGAGCAGGGTCTGGGCCCCACGGTGCAGGTCGGCCTGCAGTACCAGGCGCTGTAGGAGGGTGGCCGCCGCGCCGGCGTCCGCTTGGAGGGGAGCCCGCCGGGACGGGCACGAGGCCGCCGTCGAAAAAGGCACTGGCTAAGCGCTTGACCTGGGCCCGCGAGCGAAGCTATAAGCTCCCGCTCGCATTTTGGATCGTCACAGAAGCACGCAGGCAGGAGGGAGTTGGCGAAGGGCGCCGGTTTGGAGAGATGGCCGAGAGGCCGAAGGCGCTGGTTTGCTAAACCAGTATACGGGGACAACCTGTATCGTGGGTTCGAATCCCACTCTCTCCGCAGCAAACAGAAGTCGCAGTTGAAGCGGCAGCGGCTGCACCCATAGCTCAGCTGGATAGAGTATCGGACTACGAATCCGAGGGCCGAAGGTTCGAATCCTTCTGGGTGCGCTGAAAGAAAACGGGGACTTGGGAGCGATCCCGGGTCCCCGTTTTCGCGTCTTCGGGCCATTTTCGGGCCACGGAGATCCGCCGGACGCAAAGGGGGCCTCGCGGCCTCCTGAGGTGAGATCCTCGGAGACTCAGGAGAGGACCATCTGACGTGCTCGTCGTAGGAGCCACGTCATGGCGAAGCCGGTCAAGCACTACGGGAAGTGGTGCTGGCTCGACGAGCTTGGGAAGCGGCACTCCGAGACCTTCGACACCCACGCCGAGGCCGCCGAGGCGCTTCTGTGCAACGAGGTCCAAGTCCTGGAGTGCGGTAGAACATCGAGCCATGCCACGCCTGACCTTGCCGCAGCTCGAGCGCCACCTCTTCGCCGCAGCCGACATCCTCCGGGGCAAGATGGATGCCTCGGAGTTCAAGGAGTACATCTTCGGGATGTTGTTCCTGAAGCGGTGCTCGGACGTCTTCGAGGAGAAGTACACCGCGATCCTCGAGAGCAACCTCGCCAAGGGACGTCCCCAGGCCGAGGCGAAGAAGCGCGCCGAGTCGAAGACTCTCTACGCCGAGACGTTCTTCGTCCCCGAGAAGGCGCGCTGGAGCTTCCTGCACGGGCACGCGCACCGCGACGTCGGGGAGCACCTCAACCAGGCCCTCGCCGGGATCGAGGAAGAGAACGCCGCCCTCGATGGCGTTCTCCGGCACATCGACTTCCAGCGCCAGATCGGCAAGACGAAGCTCAAAGACCAGCAGCTCCGGGCGCTCATCGACCACTTCAACAAGCACCGGCTCCGCAACGAGGACTTCGAGTTCCCCGACCTCCTGGGCGCGGCCTACGAGTACTTGATCGCCGACTTCGCCGACACCGCCGGCAAGAAGGGCGGCGAGTTCTACACGCCACGGGACGTGGTGCGCCTAATGGTCCGCCTCATCAAGCCCGAGGCTGGCCAGCGCGTCTACGACCCCTGCTGTGGCTCGGGCGGCATGCTGATCCTCTCGAAGGAGTATGTCGAGGAGCACGGCGGCGATGTGAAGGACCTGCGCCTCTACGGGCAGGACAACAACGGCGGCGTCTGGTCCATCTGCAAGATGAACATGCTGCTGCACGGCATCGCCGACGCCGACATCCACAACGAGGACGTCCTCGCGCATCCGCTCCACCGCGAAGGCGGCGAGTTGATGCGCTTCGACCGCGTGATCAGCAACCCGCCGTTCTCCCAGAACTACGCGCGCGAGGGGATGGAGTTCCCCGGCCGCTTCTCTCACGGCTTCTGCCCCGAGACCGGCAAGAAGGCCGACCTGATGTTCGCCCAGCACATGCTCGCGGTCCTCAAGGACGGCGGGATGATGGCCACGGTGATGCCGCACGGCGTTCTCTTCCGCGGCGGCGACGAGAAGGCGATCCGCAAGAGCTTCGTCGAGAAGGACATGCTCGAAGCCGTGATCGGGCTGCCGCCGAACCTCTTCTACGGGACTGGCATCCCCGCCTGCATCCTGGTGATGCGCGCCCCCTGCGCGAAGCCCAAGGAGCGCAAGGGCAAGATCCTCTTTATCAACGCCGACGCCGAGTTCTTCTCCGGCCGTGCCCAGAACTACCTGCGCCCCGAGCACGTCGAGAAGATCGTCTCGACCTTCGAGGCATTCCGCGACGTGCCTGGCTACGCAGCCGTCGTCAGCAAGACGGACCTTGCGACGAACGACTGGAACTTCAACATCCGCCGCTACGCCGACAACGCGCCGCCTCCAGAACCGCACGACGTCCGCGCGCACCTTGTCGGTGGTGTCCCCCGCGCAGAGATCGATGCCCACCTCGCTCTCTTCGAGGCGCACGGCTTCGATCCGAAGGTCGTCTTCGTGAATCGGGACAAAGCCTATGCCGACTTCGCCCCACGCTTGGAGAAGCGCGAGATGTTGCGCGAGGCCATCGAGAAGGCCGAGGGCGTCCTGGCCCGCGAGACCGAGATGAAGAGTGCCCTCGCCACCTGGTGGAAGAGACACCAGGACCGGCTGCGCCGGCTGCCCGAGACCAAGGATCTGATGGCCGTCCGTGCCGAGCTGATGACGGCGTTCGGGAAGGCGTTGGTGCCGGTCAGTATCCTTGACCGTTTCCAGGTGAGCGGTGTGCTGGCTTCGTGGTGGAACGGGAGCCTTCCTGACCTCAAGGCTCTCGCCGCCCAGGGATTCCTTGGACTTGTCGAGTCCTGGGTCACCACTATCCGCGACGCCATCGAGGACACCGATGGCAAGGCGACGATGGATCCGCTCGGCCACAAGCTCGTCATGCGCCTCATGGCGGCCTACCTCGACGAGGTCGCTGCCGCCGACTCCAAGACAGCCGAGATCCAGAGCCAGCTCGAGGCGGAGAAGGGCGGCGAGGACGAGGAAGGCGAGAGCGAGGAGCCCGCGCTGTCGCCGGAGCAGCTCAAGGCGCTCAAGAAGGACCTGGGCGAGGCGAAGAAGAAGGCCAAGGCGCTCAAGAAGGGGCTCCTCGACCGCCTAGAGAAGGACGTCGCCGCCCTCAACCCCGCCAAGAGCGAAGCCTTGGTGCTCTGCATCCTGCACGACGATCTAGCTGCCGAGCTCGACCGGCGCGTTGTCGCGCACCGGCAGGCGATTGTCGAGCGGATCGAGCGATGGTGGGACACGTACCACGTGACCGCGGCACAGCTTGAGACGAGCCGGGACTCCGCGGCCAAGCGACTCAAGGGCTTCCTCAAGGAGCTCGGGTATGCCTGATTGGCAAGTAGGCCGTCTCGGCGGCGTCCTCCGGGCAATCGAGGCAGGGAAGAGCCCGGATCTTCCAGATACTCCTGCCCCAGCGGGGATGTGGGGCGTTCTGAAGGTCAGCGCAATCGGCAACGGTGTCTTCCGCCCCGACGAGAACAAGTCAGTGACGCGGCCGGCGCTCATTCACCCCGAGCATGAAGTTCGCGACGGGGACATTCTCCTGTCGCGGTGTAACACAAGCGATCTCGTTGGCTTGGCCTGTCATGTTCGACAGCCCCGCCCCGGTCTACTGCTCTGCGACAAAACCCTGCGTTTGGTCGTTGATGGCTCGCGAGCCGTACCTCGGTTCATCGCATGGGCTTTGGCCAGTTCCGCGGTGCGTCGGCAGATCTCAGTCCACGCGACGGGCACAAGCGGCAGCATGAAGAACATCCAGCAAGAAGCGATACGCAACCTCGTCCTGCCGCTGCCCGCGATCGCCGAGCAGCACAGAATCGCCGAGATTCTTGACGCGATTGATCAGGCGATCAAGGGCACCGAGGCCGTCATCACGAAGCTGCGCTACGTCTACGCTGGGATTCTTTGGGACCGAATCAGCGCCTTTGCTCTCCGACAGAAAGAGGGAGGCGACGGCGGACAGATCTCCGTTCGGCAGGCAGGTAGCGTTCAACTTGGCCGGCAGCGCAGCAGCGATGCGAGCCATGAGAATGGGGGACAACCGTACCTTCGGGTTGCCAATGTCTATGACGGCTTCATCGACACGTCTGACGTGCTCAGAATGCAGTTCTCTCCTCACGAGCGTGAGATCTTCAGCATCCTTCCTGGAGACATCCTCCTTAACGAAGGGCAGAGCCTCGAGCTGGTAGGTCGCTGTGCGATCTACAGAGGTCGACCGAACGTCTTCAGTTTCCAGAACTCCCTGGTGAGATTCCGGTGCAACGAATCGGTGAGTCCTGAGTTCATGCGCGCGGTGTTCAAGCTGTGGCTGGACGCCGGCAGGTTCATGCAGATCGCCAAGCAGACGACCTCGATGGCTCACTTGGGCGCTGAGCGATTCGCAAGAATGTCGTTTGTTCGGCCCCCTTTGCCCGAGCAGGAGCGCGTCGCGGCGATCCTTGGGGCCGCCGAGGACCGCATCGCTGCCGAAGAAATGGTTTGCTCGAAGCTCAGGCTTCAGAAGCAGGGCCTCATGCACGACCTGCTCACCGGCCGAGTGCGGGTGAAGGCATAGAAGCGCACGAACGGAGGGGTCGTGTCTTGACGGTCCCGAACGAGTACACCGAGGTCGAGGAACCCTTCATCCGGCAACTCGTCGGCATGGGATGGAATCACCTTGCCGGTGACATGGGAGTGCCGGCACTCTCCGAGCGCGCCAGCTTCCGCGAGGTTCTGCTCAAGAACCGCCTGCGCGACGCGATGAAGCGGATCAACCTGGGCGACAACGGCAAGCACTGGATCGACCACGCGCGCATCGACCAGGCCGTCGGTCAGCTCGACCGCGTCACAGGCCATCACCTGATGGAGGTGAATAAGAGCGCGACCGAGTTACTGCTCACGGGCGCGTCCGTCGATGCCGACCCCGGCGACGACGCGGGCAGGTCGCGAACCGCGCGGTTCATCGACTTCGACCACCCCGAGCGGAACGAGGTGGTGTCCCGAGTCGTGGGGAAAAGTGAAATGGCGCATTCTTCCGGTGGGCAACAACCGGCCGCTTGGAAGGCGGCCACCCGGAGGAACGCGCCATGGGGAAGACTACCAAGAAGGACATCACCGCGAAGGGTGTAT